>DATJTI010000067.1:0-7839 GCA_035503615.1 Allostellaceae bacterium
CCCGAGAATTTCGAGATAGTCGCCGGGAAACATGATGCAGTAATTGGCGGTGCCCTGGCCGATATGCCGGCCGCGCGGCGACAGGGTAAAGCCGAGCCGGCTCCAGACCCGGCGGGCTTGTTCGAGGTCGCGGACGCCGACGATGACGTGGTCGATGCCCGTTATGCCGTTGCGCATGGTCACCAGCCCTCCGCTTGTGCTGCAAAGCTTACGGCAAGCGCATTTCAGCGGCGAAGATTTCCGGACAGGCTGAAGATTTCCGTGCAGGCCAACGCTTTTTGGGCAGGACGAAGATTTCTCGGCAGGCCGTGGCAAAATCGGCTAGGGCAGTGCAACCGGATCGATCGCCGGTTTCGGGTGAGGGATGCGCGGGCTCCTCGGGATCGCGGTATTGCTGCTGTTTGCCTGGCTGATCAGCGAGGATCGCTTTCGCGTGCCGCTGCGGGTGGTCGTGGCTGGTGTGCTGCTGCAATTCGCTCTCGCCGTTCTGTTTATAAAATTCCGCCCCGCCGCCACGATCTTTCTGCTGCTCAACAGCGGGGTCGAGGCGCTACAGAAGGCGAGCGAAGCCGGCACCAGCTTCGTCTTCGGCTATCTCGGCGGCGGCAGCCCGCCTTTTGCCGAAACTGATCCGGGCAAAAGCTTTATCTTTGCATTTCGTGCCTTGCCGCTGGTTCTGCTGATCAGCGCGATCGCCACGCTATTGTTCTACTGGGGTATCCTGCAGCGCCTCGTTCAGCTCTTCGCCTGGGTGCTGCAGCATACGATCGGGATCGGTGGAGCGCTCGGTCTCGGCGCGGCGGTGCACATCTTTGTCGGTCATATCGAGGCGCCGCTGTTGATCCGCCCCTATCTCCTACGCCTCGAACGCGGCGAGTTGTTCGCGTTGATGAGCTGCGGCATGGCCGGCATCGCCGGGACCGTGATGGTGCTCTATGCGAGCATCCTCGGCCCGATCATTCCGAACGCGCTCGGCAACATCCTGATCGCCGCGGTGATCAGCACGCCGGCAGCACTCGCGGTCGCGGCATTGATGGTGCCGTTCCGCCCGGACCCGCGGCAGGAGGCGCGGCTCGAAATCGCCGATCCGCCGGCAAGCGCGCTCGACGCGATCGCCAAGGGGACCCGCGACGGCATCATCTTCCTCGCCCATATCATCGCGATGCTGGTGGTGCTGGTGGCGCTCGTCAGCCTCGTCAACGCGGCGTTGGCGCTGCTGCCGTCCTGGTACGGCGCTCCCGTCACGTTGCAGCGGCTTTTCGCCTATGGTTTCCGGCCGGTCATGTGGCTGATCGGGATTCCGGCCAAGGAGACGGCGACGGCCGCAGCACTGATGAGCACGAAGACCGTGCTCAACGAATTCATCGCCTATGTCGATCTGGCCAAGCTGCCGGATAGCGCGCTCAGCCCGCATTCGCGACTGATCATGACCTATGCGCTGTGCGGCTTCGCCAATTTCGGCAGCCTCGGCATCCTGATCGGCGGCATGGGTGCGATGGTGCCCGAACGGCGCCAGGAGATCGTCGAACTCGGGTTGCGCTCGATCCTCTCCGGCACGATCGCGACCTGCATGAGCGGCGCCATCGTCGGCATGCTCTAGCGGGGATGCGGTCTCCGCGCGCGACGGCGTCCAGGATCACCGCCCGATCGGAGCCGCGACTTATCCCCCGTGTTCGGGGAACAGATCGAGGAGCCCCGATCGTGAAGCCGGACAGAGGCCGCGTTCGGTGATCAGCCCGGTGACCAGCCGGGCCGGGGTCACATCGAACGCATAATTGGCGGCAGGACTGTCCTCGGGGGTCAGGCGAACCGCGATCCGCCGGCTGTGCTCCTCGCTCCACCCCTCGATATGGGTAACCTCGCGGCTGTCGCGGCTCTCGATCGGGATGTCGGCGCCGCTCTCGATCTCCCAGTCGATCGTCGGCGACGGCAGCGCGACATAGAACGGGATGTCGTTGTCATACGCTGCCAGCGCCTTCAGATAGGTGCCGATCTTGTTGGCGACATCACCGCCGGCGGTGGTGCGGTCGGTGCCGACGATGCACAGATCGACGAGGCCCTGCCGCATCAGGTGGCCGCCGGCATTGTCGGCGACGACCGTGTGCGCCACCCCATGCTGGCCGAGTTCCCAGGCGGTCAGGCTGGCGCCCTGGTTGCGCGGCCGGGTCTCGTCGACCCAGACATGGAGCGGAACCCCGTCATCATGCGCGCGATAGATCGGCGCCAGCGCGGTGCCCCAATCGACGGTGGCGAGCCAGCCGGCATTGCAATGGGTCAGGATGTTGACGCGCCCGGTCCGGTCCTTGCGCCGCCAGGCTTTGGCGATCAGCGTCGCACCATGCGCGCCGAGCGCCCGGTTGGTCGCGACATCGGCCTCGGCGATGGCCGCGGCGCGGTTGAAGGCGGCCGCGGCCCGGTGCTGCGGCGCCAGTCGCCGCAATGCCCGGTCCATCTCGCCGAGCGCCCAGCGCAGATTGATCGCGGTCGGCCGCGTCGCGGCGAGCATCGCGGCGGCATCGTCGAGACCGCCATCGCCGGGGTCGGCAGTCATCGCCAGCGCCATGCCATAAGCCGCGGTCGCACCGATCAGCGGTGCGCCGCGCACTTGCATCGTGCGGATCGCCCGTGCCGCGTCATCGAGCGTCTCGAGCGTGACGATCGACAGTTCATGCGGCAGCCGGGTCTGATCGATGATCTCGACGGCGAGCCGATCGGGGATGGGCCAGATCGTGCGCATCGGCCGGCCGCCCACATTCATTTCAGCCTGCTCCGGCCATCTCAGCCTGCCCCGGCCATCTCAGCCGGCGGCGGCGTGGTCGCGCGGGCGCAGCACCCGCCCGGCCACCGCGTCAAGGTGGGCCAAAAGCGCCGGATCGCGCCGCTCGGGAGCGGTGATCAGCGCGTGATCGAGGGCATGCTGACATCCCCGATCGCATGGCCCGGCATGCGCTGCGAGCAGCGGGACCACCCGGCTCACCAGCGTCTTCGCCGCTTGGGCATTGGCGGTCAGCACACCGATGATCGTCTCGACCGTCACCGCATCGTGATCCGGGTGCCAGCAATCATAATCGGTGACCATCGCCACTGTCGCATAGCAGATTTCCGCCTCGCGGGCGAGCTTGGCCTCGGGCATGTTGGTCATGCCGATCACATCGCAGCCCCAGGCGCGGTAGAGCCGGCTCTCGGCCAAGGTCGAGAACTGCGGCCCCTCCATCACAAGATAGGTGCCGCCGCGCTTCAGTAAGATGCCGGCGGCCGCTCCGGCCGCGACCAGCGCGTCGCCGATCCGGCCGCATACCGGGCGGGCCATCGACACGTGGGCGACGCAGCCGGCGCCGAAAAAACTCTTCTGCCGGGCAAAGGTGCGGTCGATGAATTGGTCGATGACGACGAAATCGCCGGGTGCCAGATCTTCGCGCAGGCTGCCGACCGCGGACAGCGAGACGATGTCGGTGACGCCGCAGCGCTTCAGCGCGTCGATATTGGCACGAAAATTGATCTGCGACGGCGGCAGCGGATGCCCGCGCCCGTGGCGCGGCACAAAGACCAGCCGATGGCCGTCGAGCGTGCCAAAGCAGAATTCGTCCGAGGCCGCCCCGAACGGGCTTTCGACCCGGCGCCAGACCGGATCGCCGAGCCCGGCGATCTCGTAGAGGCCGCTGCCCCCGATTATGCCGATCACCGGGGCGCTCATCAGCCTCTCAGTGAGGCACGCGCGACCAGATCTTGCGCTTGGCCGCGTAGAAGATGCCGACCATGACGATCAGGAACAGAAACACCTTGGCACCCATCTCGTGGCGGCTGTCGAGATTGGGGTGCGACGCCCAATTGAGGAATGTCGCGGCGTCGTGGGCCATCTGCGGCACGGTCGCCTTGGTGCCGTCGGCAAATGTGACGGCCCCCGCGCTGAGCGGCGGCGGCATCGAGATCAGGTGTCCCGGGAAATACTCGTTGTAGTATTTGCCGGGCGGCACCGTGACCCCGGCCGGCGCGGGCTTGTAGCCATTCAGGATCGCGTAGACGTAGTCGGGGCCGCCGGCCCGTGCCGCGACCAGCAGCGACTGGTCGGGCGGCAGCGCGCCGCCATTGGCCGCGCGGGCGGCCTCCTCGTTGGGGAACGGCCCGGGGATCGGATCGGCCGGCAGGCACGGTCGCTGATACATCTGGCCCTGAGCGTTCGGCCCGGCGCTGCACTGGTCGGTGGCGGCGATCGCCTTGACCTCCGCCGCGGAATAGCCGAGTGCGGCAAGGTCACGGAAATGCAGATGGGTGACCGGGTGACAGGCCGAGCAGACTTGTTTGTACACCTGGAAGCCGCGCTGCAGCGCTGCTGGATTGTAGGTCCCGAACACGCCGTCGAACGACCAGTGCTGGTGCGGCAGCGGCGGCGTCTCCTGAGCCTGCGCCGGAGCCGGGACCAGGAGACATAGCAGCGACAGCGTGGCCGCGGCGAGGGTGAGCCGGCAGAAATCGACACGCATGTCAGGGCTTCTCCAGCGATGCGCCGGCACGGCCCAACGGCGCGCCGCCCGCCAGCACCGGGGTGCCGATGCTCGCCGGCAGCGGGCGCGGCCGTTCGAGCTTTCCGATCAGCGGGATCAGGATCAGGAAGTGGAAGAAGTAATAGAAGGTGGCGATCCGGCCGATCGTGATGACCACGCCTTCGGGCGGATGGGCCCCGACCCAGCCGAGCGCCAGCACGGCGATGACCAAGAGCCAGAACACCTTTTTATAGACCGGGCGGAAGCGGGCGCTGCGCACCGGCGAGGTGTCGAGCCACGGCAGCACGAACAGGATCAGGATCGACGAGGCCAGCAGGATCACCCCGAACAGCTTGCTCGGCACCGAGCGCAGGATCGCGTAAAACGGCAGGAAATACCATTCGGGCACGATCTCGGGCGGGGTCTGCATCGGGTTCGCCGGGATCGAATTCTGCGGGTCGCCGAGAAAGTTCGGCGCGTAGAAGACAAAGAACGCATAGATCAGCAAAAACACGCTGAGGCCAAACAGATCCTTGACCGTGTAGTAGGGATGGAACGGGATCGAATCCTGCGGGCCTTTGAGATCGATGCCGAGCGGGTTGTTCGAGCCAAAGCGGTGCAGCGCCACCAGGTGCAGCAGCACGACAAACAGGATGACGAACGGCAGCAGGTAATGCAGCGCGTAGAACCGGTGCAGGGTCGGGTCGCCGACATTGAACCCGCCCCACAGAAACGTCACGATCGGGTGGCCGATGACCGGCAGGGCCCCGAACAGGTTGGTGATGACCGTGGCCGCCCAGTAGCTCATCTGCCCCCAGGGCAGGACATAGCCCATGAAGGCGGTGGCCATCATCAAGAGCAGGATGACGACACCGAGCATCCACAAGAGTTCGCGCGGGCTCTTATACGAGCCATAATAGAGGCCGCGAAAGATGTGGATGTAGACGATCGCGAAAAACATCGACGCCCCGTTTTCATGGGCGTAGCGCATCAGCCAGCCGTAATTGACGTCGCGCATGATGCGCTGGACCGAGTCGAAGGCGAGCTGCGAGCTTGGCGTGTATTGCATCGCCAGAAAGACGCCGGTGACGATCATGACCACCAGCATGATCCCGGCGAGCGACCCGAAGTTCCACCAGTAGCTGAGGTTACGCGGGGTCGGATAGTCGTAGAGCTCGTGCTCCAGTGTCGCCATGAAGGGCAGCCGGTGATCGATCCAGCGGATGATTCGGCGTCCGGCGCCGGGACGGGTTTCGACCATCGCGCTCTCCTAACCGATCGTGATCGTGTTCCGGCCGATGTCGCCGAGCGACGCGGCGGGCCCCGGACGCGCCCGTCCCCGAACGATGCGCAGGCCCGCATGATAGCCGAGGGTAGGCCGGCGGCAAGGCCGGCCACCGGACCAGCCGGCATCGCGCCCGGTCCGGCGATGCGCATCGCCAGTCTGCTGCTGCGCCAAATCGGCCATTGATGCCCTCTTCGCTTCTCGGGCTGGTTTCCCGGCCGCGACCGCCGGCGGAAGCTATACTGTTGAAGAAGGCGAACTATGCGACAGACTGCCGCATAAATCGGCAGCGCCGCTGATGTTGCCGGGGACGATGCCGTCGATCGGACCACCTGACGAGACCCGAACATCGCAACAGCCGGTGGAAGACGAATGCGCCTCGCCCTGTTCCAGCCCGATATCCCGCAGAATACCGGGGCGGTGCTGCGGCTCGCCGCCTGTCTCGGGGTTGCGCTCGATGTGATCGAGCCGTGCGGCTTTCTGCTCGACGACCGTCGGCTCAAGCGGGTGGCGCTTGACTACGCGGCCATTTGTCCCGTTACCCGGCACATCTCGTGGACCGCCTTTCTCGCCGCGCGCGACCCCAATTCGCGGTTGGTGCTGATGACGACGGCCGGCACGGTGGCGCTGCACCGCTTCGCCTTCGCCGCCGCCGATACGCTCCTCTTCGGCCGCGAAACCGCCGGGGTTCCCCCGATCGTGCACGAGACGGCAGCAGCACGGGTCGTCATCCCATTGCGCCCGCCGGCCCGATCGCTCAACCTGGCACTCGCCGCCGCGATCGCGCTCGCCGAGGCGCTGCGGCAGACCGGCCAGCTTCCCGAACTTGGAGCAGCCTCCTGACCACCGACACGTTTCCCCCCGATCCCGCGCGTTGCGAGCGGGCGAGTGCCTGGTTCGCGGCGCTGCGCGATCGCATCTGTGGGGAGTTCGAGGCGATCGAGGACGAGTTCGCCGCACACCGCCCGGCCGAGCCGCCACCTGGACGGTTCGCGCGCCGCCGGTGGCAGCGTCAGGGCGGCGGTGGCGGAACGATCGCGCTGATGCACGGCCAGGTGTTCGAGAAGGTCGGGGTCAACATCTCTGCCGTGTCGGGCGAATTCTCGCCCGAGTTTCGCCGGGACATCCCAGGTGCGGCCGCGGATCCGCGCTTCTGGGCCGGCGGCCTGTCGCTCGTCGCCCATCCCTGCTCGCCGCTGGTCCCGGCGGTGCACCTGAATACCCGCCACATCGTCACCAGCAAAGCGTGGTTCGGCGGCGGCAGCGACTTGACACCGAGCTACCCCGATGCCGCAGCGGAAGCCGCCTTTCACGCGGCGCTGGCCGCAGCCTGCGACGGCTACGACCCGCACTGCCATGCCCGCTTCAAGGCCTGGTGCGACAAATATTTCTTTCTGCCGCATCGCGGCGAAGCCCGCGGCGCCGGCGGGATTTTTTTCGATTATCTCGACAGCGGCGATTGGGAGCGCGATTTCGGCTTTGTCAGGGCCGTCGGCGAGGCCTTTCTCGGGGTCTATCCGGCGATCGTGCGGCCGCGCATGCAGCTGCCGTGGACCCCCGAGCAGCGCCGCCACCAGCTGGTCCGTCGCGGCCGCTATGTCGAGTTCAACCTGCTCTACGACCGCGGCACCCGGTTCGGGCTGAAGACCGGCGGCAATATCGAGGCGATCCTGATGTCGCTGCCGCCCGAAGCGGCTTGGCCGTGACCGCCGGCCGTGACCGCCGGCCGTGACCGCCGGATCGAGACGACGGCGCTGGCGCCGCGAATCGGATAGAGGTGGCGGCCGGCTGGATGTGGCAGCCGGTTAGACCTGCTGAATCGCCGACAGGATCCAGTTGCCGCCAAAGCTGCGGGAAAAGGTCCAGACCTCCTCGGTTTCGACCGGGACATGCGGATCGCCGGCGACAATCTCGACGGGTTGGTCGGCCGAGATGCCGCGGCGCACGAGATAATCGACCGCCCGCCAGCGCAGATAGGCGGTGGCGTATTGGCGCGCGTCTTCCTCCCAGCTCTCGCTGAGCTCGCCGCTCAGAAGGCGCACATCGGCGACGATGTTGCGCACGCCCCGCGCC
>DATJTI010000068.1:0-106199 GCA_035503615.1 Allostellaceae bacterium
AATGGCCCGGCTACCGCGATTTTGCCGATCACCTGTATTTTGCCGTGGCCAGCAGCTTCCCGGCTGCGCTGATCCCCGAGGAATGTGGCCTGATGGTGGCCGATGCGTTTGGCGCAGCGATCCTGCGCGCCGGCACGGCGAACCCGCTCGGCGCGGCGCGGCGGCGTGCGATGACCTTGCGTTTTGCCCGCATCGCGGCCGCCCGGCTCCAGCGCGCGCTCGATCCCGAGGCCGGACGGCTCGACGTCTGAGCGGCAACACTGTGCCCCTGATACCATGCCCCGCAGATCGTGCGCCCAGGGGATCGTGCCTCCCAAGACCGCGTCCCCAAGATCCGGCGTCCGGGCTAGCGGGCGGAGCGCGCCGAAGTGCTGGTGCCATAGCCCGGCATGACTTCGGCGAGCAGGATTTCACCACCGCCGCTCTTGACGAGATCGGC
Organism: Allostellaceae bacterium; assembly: GCA_035503615.1. Classification (GTDB taxonomy): domain Bacteria; phylum Pseudomonadota; class Alphaproteobacteria; order ATCC43930; family CGMCC-115725; genus AP-15. The sequence goes on from DATJTI010000068.1 coordinate 440, forward strand.
GCCGACAACCTCGTCGGCCCGGTAATCCGTACCCTTGACCAGAAGCTGCGGGCGCAAGGCGCGGATCAGCTCGACCGGCGTATCCGCCTCGAAGATCACGACGAGATCGACTGCCGCATGCGCGCCCAACGCTGCCGCCCGCAGCGTCTCGTTCTCAATCGGGCGCGACGGCCCCTTGAGCCGGGCGGCTGAGGCATCGCTGTTGAGCCCGACCACGAGGCGATCGCAAGCCGCCTTCGCCTGGCGCAGCAACGCGACATGTCCGGGATGCAGCAGATCGAAGCAGCCATTGGTAAAGCCGACCCTGAGCCCCTGGCGGTGCCATTCCTCGGCCCGTGCCATCGCCACCGCCGGCGAGACCAGCTTGCCGGGGGCGCCATCTGCGTCGCCGCCGAGCCGGGAGCGGAGTTCGCTGCCATAGATGATCGCGGTGCCGACCCGGCCGGCGGCGGCACCGGCGGCGACATTGGCGAACCGGGCTGCGTCGACCGGCGTCATCCCCGCCGCGACCCCGGCGCCCAAGGCCGCGATCAGCGTGTCCTCGGCACCGGAAGGGTCATAGACCTCGCCGGATGCGGTCCGCTCCAGCCGCACGATCCCGGCGGCGGTGACCAAGAGCGACCCTTCGCCACCCAGCGTGACCAGCACGCCGCCAAAGCTGCAGCGATCGATCAATGCCCGCCCGGCAACGGCGATTTCGCCCGCCGTCGCCACCGGCATGCCGGTCGCCCGCGCGAGCTCGCCGCGGCTCGGCCGCACCAAGTGTGCGCCGCGATAGCGGATCGGGTCGCCACCCTGTGGGTCGACGATGACCCGCGCCCCCGCCTCGCAACCGGCGCGGATGATCTCGAGCGCCACCCCCTCGGTCAGCACGCCCTCGCCATAATCGCTGACGATCACCACCGCGCGGTCGGTCACGAGTTCGCGCGCCAGCCGCAGCAAATCCTCGCGGATATAGGGATCGAGCGGCACGGCGCTATGCCGGTCGGCCCGCAGCAGCTGGTGGTTGGCAGCGATATAGCGGGTCTTGACCGTGGTTGCGCGCTGCGGCTGAACCAGGACATGCACCTCGGTGCCGTCCTGCGCTTCCAGCAGCCGGCCGATCTCGCGGCCGGTGTCGTCATCGCCGATGACCGAGATGAAGGAGGGGCTGGTTCCCAAGGCCCAGAGGTTGCGCAGCACGTTGCCGGCGCCGCCGAGGCTTTTCAACTCGCGCTCGACGCTCAGCACCGGAACCGGCGCTTCGGGCGACACGCGCGCGACCTCGCCGTAGATCGTGTGATCGAGCATGACATCGCCGATGCACAGGATGCGTGCCGTGCCGAGGCGTTCGAGATAAGGCTGCAGGTCGCGGTTATCGGCCATCTTCTATCCGGCGGACGGGCGGCACCCGGGCGAGGTCGCCGGCACCGGGCGGATCGGAGGGACGCGCGACCGGCACAAGCCCCGCTCAGCGCTGGCGGCGCAGCAGCAGATATAGCGCACCGGCACCGCCATGGCGCGGCTGCGCTGCGGCAATCGCCAGGATGTGGCGGCGCAATCCCGGCTGGGCGAGCCAGCGCGGCACCGCGCTCTTGAGCACCCCCGGGCCGTCGGGGCCGAGCCCGCGGCCGGTAATGACGAGGACACAGCGCCGTCCCGCGCGATACGCAGATTCGACAAACTCGGCGAGCTCTCGATGCGCCTCCGCCTGGGTCCGGCCATGCAGGTCGAGCCGCGCTTCGATCGGGTGCAGGCCGCGTTTCAGCCGCTCGGCATTGGCCCGATCGATCCCGAAGCCGGGTTCCGCGCCAGGATCGCGAAGCGGCGGCTCGGCGGCCAGCGCCGAGCGCGTAGTGAGGGTGGTTGGCGCGGCAAACGCCAGCCGGCCGCGCAGCGGCGTCACATCGCGCATCGCCTCGGCCCAGCTCTCCCGATCACCCGGCGGCAGCGGGTCCTTCGCAGCCGTCCTCGCCATCCTGTCCCTGCCCTCGGCCATCACTCGCCGGATCGTCGATAACAACAATGTGCAGCCGCCGCGGACCATGCGCGCCGAGCACGATGCGCTGCTCGATATCGCCGGTACGAGACGGTCCGGTGATGAAGTTGACGGTGCGCGGCAGCCTCGCCCCCGCCGCTTCGCCCGGCACCGCGGCCCGCAGCCGGTCCCAGCCCTCCTCGTAGGTGGCGACCACCTGGTCGGCACGAACCACGGCGATATGGGTATCCGGCAGAAAATTCAAAGTGGTCGGGGTGTCCGCTCCGGACACCAGCATCAGCGTGCCGGTCTCGGCGACCGCGGCAAAACACGGCGTCAGGCTGACCGCGTCGGCTGGCTCGGCCGGGCCACGGCGGAGCTGCAAGAGCGGCCGGCTGTGCCACGGGATCGCGTCGAGACCCGGATCGGGCGCCATGACCAGATCGGCCGGCAGGTTCTCGGCGGCAAGATATTGCACCACAGCCGCGGGCACCGCCGCGGGCGAGGCGACGCGGGTCACCGTCGCCTGCACACCCTCGGCCATTGCCACGAAGAGGTCGATCCGGCCGGCCCGGTCGAGTGCTGTGGCGCGCGCCGGCACGAGATTGCGGCGATGCGCGGCAACACGCACGCGCAGCGCCGCTTCGGCCGCCGGATCCAGCCGGCCGCGTCCCAACGCCTGCCGGACCGCGGAAAGGATCTCGGCGCGCGCCCCACTCACCGGCGGGCGCCCCGCTTCTGACGCTCGGCCCACAGGGAATGGAAGCTGCGGCCCTCCGGTGCCGGCAGGTCGCGCATCCGGGTCCAGCCGCCGGCGAAAGGCAGAGAACGAAACCGGCCGCGCCGACCGCCAGCCCAGCCGAGCGCCCGGCTGCCAAGCTCGCTCAGCCCATGGTAGAGCGCCGGACGGGCCGCGACCCAGGCCCATAAGGACAGGCCGGCACGCCAGCTCCGCTTGGTCAGCCGGCGCGCATATTCGCGCTCGCGCCAGCGCCGCAGCAGGTTCGGCAACGGGATCTTGACCGGGCACACGCTTTCGCAGCGCCCGCACAGGGTCGAGGCTTCGGGCAGCGGTGCCGCCGCCTCGAGACCGATCAGGCCTGGGGTCAGCACCGCACCCATCGGGCCCGGATAGACCCAGCCATAGGCATGGCCACCGACCGCGGCATAGACCGGACAATGGTTCATGCAGGCGCCGCAGCGGATGCAGCGCAGCATGTCGTGAAACTCGCCGCCGAGCATCGCGCTGCGGCCGTTGTCGACGAGCACGACATGATAGGCCTCGGGGCCGTCGAGATCGCCCGGCCGCCGCGGTCCGGTCGAGACCGTCGTGTATGAGGAGAACTCCTGTCCGGTCGCCGAGCGGGCTAAGAGCCGCAGCAGCGTGGCGGCATCCTCGAAGGTCGGCACCAGCTTTTCGAGACTGGCGATCACGATGTGCACCCGCGGCAGGGTCTGCGTCAGATCGCCATTGCCCTCGTTGGTGACGATGATGCTCGATCCGCTTTCGGCCACCAGGAAATTGGCGCCGGTGATGCCGATTTCCGCGGCGAGAAACCGCGGCCGCAGTTCCGCGCGCGCCTCGTCGCACAGCTGCCGCGGCTCGGCCAGCGGTCGCTGCGGATCGAGCGTGCGGTGCGCGGCGCGGAAGGTGTCGGCCACCTGCTCCTTGACGAGGTGCATTGCCGGCGCGATCAGGTGGCTCGGCGGCTCATGGCGCAGCTGGATGATGTATTCGCCGAGATCGGTCTCAATCGGGGTGATGCCGTGACTTTCGAGGAAGCCGTTGAGCCCGATCTCCTCGGCGATCATCGACTTCCCTTTGGTGACGATGCTGGCGCCGGCCGCCCGGCAGATCTCCAGCACCGCGGCGCAGGCTTCCTCGGCGGTGCGCGTCCAATGCACGATCCCGCCGCTGGCCGCGACCTGCTCCTCGTAGAGTTCGAGGTAGAAGTCGAGATGCGCCAGCGTGTGCTCCTTGATCGACTGGCCGATATCGCGCAGCGCCTCGAATTCGGGAAGCCGCTCCACCACCTCGCGGCGACGCAGCGGAAAGCCGCTCCCGGTCATCATCGCCAGCGCGCGCTGCAGGTTGCGGTCGGCGAGAGCAGCCCCGGCATTGGCCGAGAAATCGCGGCTGGTGGCGTGCATCGCGGCTAGCGCGGCATGCCGATCGGCGCCACCTCGCCGGTCATGCCGGCGAGCACCTCGGCGACGTGGCGGACTTCGATCGGCTGCCCGCGGCGAGTGAGCTTGCCGGCGATGTTCAACAGGCAGCCGAGATCGCCGGCCAGCACCGCGGCGGCTCCGGTGGCGGCGATATCGGTCGCCTTGTCATCGACCATCTTGTCCGAGATCTGCGGGTATTTGACGCAAAACGTGCCGCCAAAGCCGCAGCAGACCTCCGCCCCGGGCAATTCGCGCAGCTTGAGACCGGCGACCGAGCCGAGCAGCCGGCGCGGCTGGTCCTTGATCCCGAGCTCGCGCAGCCCCGAGCAGGCATCGTGGTAGGTCGCGGCGCCGCGCCATTCAGCAGCGACCCGGTCGAGACCGCAGACATCGACCAGAAACGACACCAGCTCCCAGCTGCGCGCCGCCAGCTCCTGCGCCCGCGGCAGCATTATCGGGTCGTCGGCAAACAAAGCCGGGTAATGGCGGCGGAGCATCCCTGCGCATGAGCCGGACGGAGCGACAACGTAGTCATAGCCGGCAAACGCGTCGATAACCCGCCGCGCGATCGTCCTGGCATCCGCATTATCGCCGGAATTGTACGCAGGCTGACCGCAGCAGGTCTGCAGGCGCGGCACCTCAACGGCGCAGCCGGCCAGTTCGAGCAGCTTGACCGCGGCAAACCCGATCGTCGGCCGGAATAGATCGACGAGGCAGGTCACAAACAGCGCCACCCGTAGCCGCTTCCCGGCCATCCAGTCGGTTCCCATGGTGCGAGCCGCTGGAAATTATGAGCGGCACCGGAACAAATCAATCAGGCGCGAACCAGCCCGAGCGCAACGGTATCGCCCATCGCCATGGCGCGATAGCAGCGGCCCATGCCGCCGCCAGTCGCCAGCGGAAATGCCGAGGCTCAACCGTTGCTGGTGGCGACGAGCACCCAGTTCGGATCAGCCGATCGGGTATCGCGGGCAAAGCTCCAATGATCGGTCCGCTCGACCGGATGATCCGGATCGCCATCGACGATAGCGCCGTCCATGCCTCGCGTCAGGCTGATCTGGTGCGAAACGAGCTTGACCGTCACACGCGCGGTGCGCCCGGCGACATCGGCCTCGACGAGTTCGGCGCTGTCGAGCTTCAGGTCGCGCGTTTCGAGGGTTTCCCTCGCAGCATTCCGCTCGTCGATGGTCTGGGCGAAGGACCGGAACACCTCGTTGCTGAGCAGCGGCCGCAGCGCGTCCTTGTCGCCGCGCGCGAACGCGGTGACGATCAATTCGAATGCGGCGCGTGCGCCGTCGAGGAACGTTTCTGGAGCAAAGCCGGGGTCGGCGCGCCGCACCCGGCTCAATCCATCCGCCAAGGAGCCGGCCGGCCGCGCCGGTGGGGCCAGCGCCACGACCTTGTCCGGCTCGCCGGGAATTGTCACTTGCGCCGGGCCGGATTTGTCTGCAGCGGGTGCCGCACGCCGCGTGAACAGATCGCGACGCCGCTCGTTGCCGGTGCGGCGGCCGAGCACACTGCGCAATCGCAGCACCAGAAAAGCGGCGATCATCGCGAACAGGATGATGTCGACGTATTGAAAATTGCCCATCGCCCCGCTCGCCCCGCAACTATGGAGGGCGCCCGGCCCTCGCCTCGCTCTCAAGCTCAGATGGTGGGTCCTGGGCGTCGCAGCAAGCGCGGCCCCACCTTGGGAGATTGCTGCACCTTCCCGATCCATGCTAGCCAGCCGGAGCCACAAGGCTCGGCGCAGGAGGGATCATGCCTGGAGAAGTCAGAGGCAACGGCGATGCCGATGCCGCGGCCGCCGCTGCCAGCGGGCCGCAATTGTTTGTCAACATCCAGTACATCAAGGATTTGTCGTTCGAGAACCCGCGGGCACCGCAAAGCCTGTTCCAGCAGCCGGCGGTCCAGCCCGAGGTGGCGATCAATGTCGATGTCAATGCCCGCAATCTGAACCAGGAGGCCTATGAGGTCGTGCTGGCCGTAAACGTCACGGCCAATGTTCAAGGCGAGCCGGTGTTTCTGGTCGAGCTCGCCTATGCGGCGGTCGTGACGGTCCGCAACGCACCGGAACCGATCCTGTCGAACCTGGTCCTGGTCGAGACGCCGCGGATCATCTTTCCGTTTGCCCGCGCGGTCATCGCCAACGCCACCCGCGACGGCGGATTTCCGCCATTGATGATCAACCCGATCGACTTTGCCGAACTGCTGCGCCGCCATCAGGCGGAGCCGGCCGGGACCGAGGAAAACGACACCGAAATTTGACGCCTCACGCCTCGGTCACCCATAGCGGTGCGGTCAGCAGCGCCAGCATCGCCTGGTGCGCGGCGAGCTCTTCCGCCGATGGCAGATGCCGCCGCGGAACGCGCGCCACCCTGACGGCGGCGATTGACGCGGTCGCGGGAGCCGCGAAGTCGAGACCGGGCTGCCGGCCGCCGATCAATTCGAGATAGACCGAGGCGAGCAGGCGGCAGTCGATCGCAGCCCCATGCTCGACCCGCTCGGACAGATCGATGTCGAACCGCCGGCACAACGCATCGAGGCTCGCCGGCGCGCCGGGATAGCGCTGCCGCGCCATCGCCAAGGTATCGATCGCCGCGCCGCGGAAAGCGGGCCGCCCGAGCCGGCCCAGCTCCATGTTCAGAAAAGCGAGGTCGAACTCGGCATTGTGGATCACCAGCGGGTCCGCGCCGATGAATTCGAGCAGCTCATCGGCCATTTCGGCAAAGGGCGGGTGCGCCGACAGGAATTCTGCATTCAAACCGTGCACCGCCAACGCCTCGGCGGCAATCTCCCGACCGGGATCGACATAGCGGTGAAATTCGCGACCGGTCGGGAGGTGATGCAGCAATTCGACGCAGGCGATCTCGACGATCCTGTGCCCGGCCTGCGGGTCGAGACCGGTGGTTTCGGTGTCGAGGACGATCTCGCGCATCTATCCGACCCGCCGTTGGTGCAAGCGCCGGCGCCGGGCGAGACCCGCCGGGTGCGGCCTGCCTGAGCGCAGCAGCCGGATGATGGCGCGCAGACGGCGCAGGCTCAGCCCGCGATCGAGCCCGGTCGGCACCACGAAATCGGCCAGCCGCCGCTTTTGCGCGTCCGGCATCTGCTGGGCGAGGATCGCGGCAAAGCGTGCCTCGGTCATCCCCGGCCGGCGCATGACCCGCTGCCGCTGCAGCATCGCCGGCGCCGAGACGACGATGACATAGTCGCACCGCCCGGCACCGCGGCTCTCATACAATAGCGGCACATCGAGCACCGCCAGCCGCTCGTGCCGGGCCCGCGCGCGGGCGAGAAACCGCCGCTCCGCATCAGCCACCATCGGGTGAAGGATCCGTTCGAGCCGGGCGAGCGCTGCGGGATTGCCGAACACGCGCTGCCCGAGCCGCCGGCGATCGATGCCGCCATGCTCGTCGCGCACGCCCGGGAATGCCGCCTCGACGCGGCTCACCGCGGCCCCATTCCCGGCCAGCAGCCGGTGCACGACATGGTCGGCATCGAAGAGCGGAACCCGCATCCGTCGCAGCATCGCCGCGGCAGTGCTCTTGCCCATGCCGATCGAGCCGGTCAGACCGACGACGATCATCGCATCGCCGTGCCGGCCAACATTGCCGCCCGCAACGCGTCATCGACCCCGACCTTGGCGCCAAACCAGGCCTCGAAACCCGGCCGGCCTTGATGCAGCAGCATGCCGAGCCCGTCCACCACCCGGTGCCCCTGCCGCCGCGCTGTTGCGAGCAATCGTGTTTCGAGCGGCACATAGACGAGGTCGGCAACCGGCGCCGTCCGCGGCAGCAGCGACAGATCGAGCTCGAGCGGCGGCTGACCCGTCATGCCGAGGCTCGTCGTGTTGACCAGCAACCCCGCACCCTCCTGCACCGCGACGGCCTCGTGCCAGGAATGGACCGAGATATCGGCATCAGACGAGCGCAGCGCGCGTGCCAGCGCCTCGGCCCGCGCGCGGGTGCGGTTGACGATGCGGATTTCACCGACCCCGGCATCGGCGAGTGCCGCCACGATCGCCCGCGCCGACCCACCGGCGCCGAGCACCACGGCCGGTCCGGACGCCGGATCCCAATCGGGGACATTGTCGCGCAAATTCTCGCGAAACCCGTAAGCATCGGTGTTGCTGGCGTCGAGACGACCATCGGCGGCAACCACGATCGTATTGACCGCACCGATCCGCCGGGCCAGCGGATCCACACGATCGACGACTGCGAGTGCCGCCTCCTTGTGCGGGATCGTCAGATTGCAGCCGCGAAACCCCAGCACCGGCAGCGCGCGCAGCGCGGCCTCGATCCGCTCGGGCCGCACCGGCAGCGGTACATAGGCGCCATCGATCCCGGTCTGCGCGAGCCACCAGCCATGCAGCAGCGGCGAGCGCGAGTGTGCGACCGGCCAGCCCATGATCCCGGCCAGCCGGGTCGCTCCGGTGATCTGTCCCATGCTCGTTCTCTACCACGCGGCAGCCGCCCAGGCCATCACCGGCCGCCGGCGCTACCCGTCGATCACGCCGCAGCGTCGCAGGAACCCCAGCACTTCGAGAAGCGGCAGACCAAGGATCGCAAAATAATCACCGTCGATTGCTTCGAACAGCTGGATCCCCCCGGCTTCGAGCCGATAGCCGCCGACCGAGCCCAGCACCGCCTCGCCTTCGATCGCCAGGTAATTGTCGAGAAAGCCGTCGTCGAACCGGCGCATCGTCAGTCTTGGTGCAGTGCCGAATCGCCAGAGCAGTTCGCCCCCACAGATCGCGCAGACCGCGGTTTCGAGGAAATGCGTGCGGCCGCGCAAAACCTGCAGCTGCGCCCGAGCGGCCGCAAGATCGGCGGGTTTGTCAAACCATTCACTCTCGCAGACCAGGATCTGGTCGGCACCGAGAACGAGCGCCTGCGGGTTGGACCGGGAGACCCGGAGCGCTTTCTCCGACGCCAGCATCAGCGCACAGGCGTCGGCACTGTACCGTCCGCGACAGGCCGCCTTGAGGGCCGCCTCGTCGATCACCGCTGGCATGACGTCAAAGCCGATCCCGGCGGCGTGCAGCAGCCGGGCCCGCGCCGCGCTCGCCGAAGCGAGCACCACGCGCCTATCCGGCGGACCCATGCCGCCGCGCCAACAATTGCAGGATCGCCGCCGCGGTTTCCTCGATCGAGCGGCGGGTCACATCGATGACCGGCCAGTGCCGCGCGGCAAAGACCCGCCGCGCCTCGCGTACTTCGGCCCGCACCGCCTCGATATCGGTATAGTCGGTCGTATCATCGTGATGCAGCATGCTGAGCCGATGGCGGCGCAGGTGGATCAGCCGCTCGGGATCATTGGTCAGGCCGACGATCAGCGTCCGTTTTGCCTCATCCAGCTCCGGCGGCAGCGGCACACCCGGCACAAATGGTACGTTCGCGGCCTTGATCGACAGATTCGCCAGATAGAGGCAGGTTGGCGTCTTGGATGTCCGTGACACGCCGACGAGACACACATCGGCAGCCTCGATGCCCCAGCTTGCCTGCCCGTCATCGTGGTTGAGCGCGAAGGTCATCGCGTCGATGCGGGCGAAATATTCCTTGCCGAGCAGGTGCTGGCGTCCCGGCACGCCGCGGGCTTCCCGATGCAGATAGGAGGCGAGCGCGCCGATCACCGGGTCGAGCACCGGGATCGCCGGCACCTGGAGACGGCGACAACCTTCTTGCAGCAGCTGGCGCAGCGTGTTGCTGACCAGCGTGAACATCACCACCCCGGGATTGGCTTCGACGCCGACGATCACGCGATCGACTTGGCTGCGCATGCGCAGCATGCTCCACACATGCTCGACAACCTGGACATCCTCGAACTGCACGAGACAGGCGCGGGCCATCGACCGGACGGTTTCACCGGTCGAGTCGGAGACCAGATGGAGATGGAGCCGGGTCACGGCGCGGCGATCCGGGCCCGGCGACCATGCCCCGGGACGCTGTGGACTCCTTGCAAATTATGCACGGGATTCCCCATAGCGCCGGCGACGACGCGGTTCATCCCCACTCGGCCGGATCGATCAACCGGGTTCACCAGCCAAGCATATCATGTCCCGGATACCGGAAAAGCTGGGGATTACGATCGTGCGGCTCCGGCCCTTTCCCGTTCTCAACTGCTCTCACAGCGCCATGAACAGCGGGTCATCGGGGTTTGTCCCCCGGTTTTTCCACCCTCTTGCGATCGGTCGGCCGATCATGCCGGCACCGGGTGCATCGCGGGGATCGAGTGGGGATCACCATCATTCACCACACCAACAATTCTCCATCACCTAGAAAAACTCTATATCAACAGCAGGAGAGTCGACCGATGGCGAGCCCCACCGACAAACCCCTGCTGCGCGCGCTCGCCGGCGAAATCCTGTCGCCGCCGCCCTGGTGGCTGATGCGCCAGGCCGGCCGCTATCTGCCGGAGTATCGACAGACCCGGACCAGGGCGGAGAGCTTTGTCGAGCTGTGCCTGACGCCGGAACTGGCCGCCGAACTGACGCTGCAGCCGGTCCGACGCTACGGCATGGATGCCGCGATCCTGTTCTCCGATATCCTGCTGCTGCCCTATGCGCTCGGCCAGCCGCTCGAATTTCGTGAGGGTGAAGGGCCGGTATTGGAGCCGATCCGCGATCCCGCCGGGCTAGCGCAGCTCGATCCCGGACGGCTGGTCGGGCAGCTCGGCCCGGTGTTCGAGGCGATCGGCCGGGTTCGGGCCGAGCTCGGTCGGCGGACGGCATTGATCGGCTTTGCCGGGGCGCCGTGGACGGTGGCGAGCTATATGGTCGAAGGCGGTGCCAGCCGGGACTTCCGGCACGTCAAGGGCTGGGCCTATCGCGATCCCGCCGGTTTTTCGGCGCTGATCGACCTGCTGACCCGATGCACGATCGAGCTTTTGACGGCCGAGATCGCCGCCGGTGCCGAGGTCGTGCAGCTGTTCGACAGCTGGGCCGGGATCCTGCCGGAGCCGGAATTCGCCCGCTGGGTCATCGCGCCGACAAGGCAGATCGTGTCGGCCCTGGCACAGCGCTATCCGGGATGTCCGGTGATCGGCTTCCCGCGCGGCGCGGGTCTCGGTTACGAGCGCTATGTTGCCGAGACCGGGATCGGTGCGGTCGGGCTCGACAGCATGGTGCCGGCGGAGTTCGCCACCACCCGGCTGCGGCCGCGAGCGGTGCTGCAAGGCAATCTCGATCCGGTGCTGCTGGTGACCGGGGGCGCGCCGCTTACTACCGCCGTTGGGCAATTGCGTGTCGCCTTTGGGCGGGGCCCATGGGTGTTCAATCTCGGCCATGGCGTGTTGCCACAGACCCCGGTCGAGAATGTCGCCTGCCTGGCGTCGCTGCTGGCCGAACCCGATGCCATGTGAGATGCGCGTGAGATGCGGCGCACCGCGATCGTGCTGATGAACCTCGGTGGTCCCGATCGCATCACCGCAGTCGAGCCATTCCTGTTCAACCTGTTCAACGACCCGGCGATCATCCGTTTGCCGGCACCGTTGCGGTGGCCGCTGGCGCGGCTGATGGCGCACCGCCGGGCAAGGATCGCGCGCGTGATCTACCAGCGGCTCGGCGGCGGCTCGCCGCTGCTGGCCAATACCGAAGCGCAGGCGCGCGCCCTGGAAGCAGCATCGGGCGACGGATATCGGGCCTTTGTGGCGATGCGCTATTGGCACCCGACGAGTGCCGAGGCGGCGCGGGCCGTAGCCGGTTGGCGGCCGGACGAGATCGCCTGCCTGCCGCTCTATCCGCAATTCTCGACGACGACGACCGGTTCCTCGCTGGCCGCCTGGCGCCGCGCGGCCGCGGCACAGGGGCTCGATCAGCCGACCCGTGTCGTGTCCAGCTATCCGGGTGCACCCGGGCTGGTCGAAACCATCGCTGAACTGATCCGGCCCGAGCTCGCCGCGTTGGCCGGCTCGGCACAGCCGCCGCGCCTGTTGCTGACCGCGCATGGTCTGCCGCAACGGATCGTGCGCGCCGGCGATCCCTATCCGGCTGAGGTCGAACAGACGGCCGGTGCCGTCGTTACCGCGCTCTCCCTGCCGGGGCTCGACTGGCGGCTCTGCTATCAGAGCCGGGTCGGGCCGCTCGCCTGGCTCGGCCCGGCGACCGACAGCGAGATCCGCCGCGCCGGCGCCGAGCGCGTTCCGCTTGTCGTGGCGCCGATCTCGTTTGTCTCCGAGCATTCGGAAACGCTGGTCGAGCTCGATCACGACTATCGCAATCTCGCCGTGGCGAGCGGGGTGCCGGCCTATCGTCGGGTCGCGACGGTCGGCGCGTCACCCCGGTTTATCGCGGCTTTGGCAGCACTGGTGCGCGGCGAAGGGAGTGATGCCAAGACCGAGGCGCTCCGGTGAGCGACTGGCTCGCTGCTGCCTATCCATGGATCAAATCGGCGCATATTGTGGCGGTCGTCGCCTGGATGGCCGGGCTCCTCTACCTGCCGCGGCTGTTCGTCTATCATGCGATGGCGCCGCCGGGCTCGGACCGCTCCGAGACGTTCAAGGTCATGGAGCGGCGGCTGCAGCGCGGCATCATGACCCCGGCCATGCTGGCCGCGGTGATCTTCGGCTTGGCGCTCGCCGCCACCCCGGGGGTGGTCGATTGGCATCGGGGCTGGATCTGGGCGAAACTTGCACTTGTCGCGGGTCTTCTTGCCTGTCATGGCGCGCTCGCCTGTTGGCGCCGGGCTTTTGCCGCGGACCGCAACCGGCATCCGCCGCGGTTTTTCAGGATCATCAATGAGTTGCCGATGGTGGCGCTGATCGCGATCGTGGTGCTCGTCGTGGTCAAGCCATTTTGAGGCGATCGACGGCTTCGATGCGGCATCGGGACTTGATATCGGGTTTGACTTGCCTATCTGCCTTGGCTAAGGGGAACGGCCCCGGCATCCGCCTCTTCGCGCCGTCCCTGCCATCCCCTCGCCCAGCCTCACAGCCTGCATGTCTTGGCGCAGGACCGAACCGGACGGGCGAGTGCTATCCCCTCCCTGATGCGAATCTCCATGAACCTCCAGGAACTCAAACGAAAAACTCCCGCCGAACTCCTCGCATTCGCCGAGGAGCTGGAAATCGAGAATGCGTCTTCGCTGCGCAAGCAGGACATGCTGTTCGCGATTCTGAAGCAGCTCGCCGAGAACGAGGTACCGATTTCGGGCGATGGGGTGCTTGAGGTATTGCCAGACGGGTTCGGTTTTTTGCGCTCACCGGAGGCGAACTACCTGGCCGGCCCCGACGACATCTATGTCAGTCCGAGCCAGGTTCGGCGTTTCGGTCTGCGCACCGGCGATACGGTCGAGGGCGAGATTCGTTCGCCGCGCGATGGCGAGAGATATTTCGCACTGCTCAAGGTCAGCGCGATCAATTTCGACGAACCGGACCGGCTGCGCCAGAGGATCAATTTCGACAACCTGACGCCGCTCTATCCTGAAGAAAAGCTGGGCCTCGAATTCGAGGATCCGTCGCGCCGCGATCTGACGACGCGGGTCATCGACCTGATCACGCCGCTCGGCAAGGGCCAGCGGGCGCTCATCGTGTCGCCGCCGCGCACCGGCAAGACGGTGATGCTGCAGAACATCGCGCACGCGATCGCCGCCAATCACCCCGAGGTCTATCTGATCGTGCTGTTGATCGACGAGCGGCCCGAGGAGGTGACCGACATGGCCCGCTCGGTGCGTGGCGAGGTGATCAGCTCGACCTTTGACGAGCCGGCGCAGCGCCACGTGCAGATCGCCGAGATGGTCATCGAGAAGGCGAAGCGCCTTGTCGAGCACAAGCGCGACGTCGTGATCCTGTTGGATTCGATCACTCGCCTCGCCCGCGCCTACAACACCGTCGTGCCGTCCTCAGGCAAGGTCTTGACCGGCGGTGTCGATGCCAATGCGCTGCAGCGGCCGAAGCGGTTTTTCGGTGCGGCGCGCAACATCGAGGAAGGCGGGTCGCTGACGATCATCGCGACGGCACTGATCGATACCGGCTCGCGCATGGACGAGGTGATCTTCGAGGAGTTCAAGGGCACCGGCAATTCGGAAATCGTGCTCGACCGCAAAGTCGCCGACAAGCGCACCTTTCCGTCGATCGACATCACCAAATCCGGCACCCGCAAGGAAGAGCTCTTGGTCGATCGCGGTGTTTTGTCGAAGATGTGGGTGTTGCGCCGGGTGCTGACCCCGATGGGCACGATCGACGGTCTCGAATTCCTGATCAACAAGCTCAAGGAATCAAAGACCAACACTGAATTCTTCGACGCGATGAACACCTAGTGGCCCGATCGAACCGCAGGTTCCTAAGCGTTTCGTCAATCGGCCCACCAGGCTGATAGGTTGGTGGTGCGACGCAGCTAACGGATGAAGACCATCTGTTAGCATCGCACCGCTAGATGGTCAGCACGGTCTGGCCGGTGGTCTTGCGGTCCTGCAGGTCGCGGTGGGCGCGTGCCGCCTCGCGTAGCGGGTAGGTCTGGTTGATCGAAATCTTGACGGCACCGCTCTGCACCACCTCGAACAGTTCCCGCGCTGCGGTCAACAAATCCTCGTGGCTCGCGGTGTAGGTGTTGAGCGTCGGCCGGGTCAGAAACAGCGAACCCTTGCCGGCCAGAATGCCGATATCGACCGGGCCGATCGCTCCGGAAGATTGGCCGAACGACGCCATCAGGCCCAAGGGCGCCAGGCAGTCGAGCGATTTGTAGAACGTGTCCTTGCCGACCGAATCGTAGACCACGGGGAGCTTTTTGCCCTGGGTGATCTCGGCGACCCTGGCGACGAAATCCTCGCGGCGGTAGTTGATCGGATGGTCGCAGCCATTTCGCTTAGCCAATGCCGCTTTCTCGTCGTCACCCACGGTGCCGATCACGGTGGCACCCAGATGCTTCGCCCACTGGCAAAGGATCAGCCCAACCCCGCCGGCAGCGGCGTGGATCAGGATCGTCTCGCCGCGTTTGACCGGGTGGGTGCGGCGAACGAGGTACCACGCGGTCATGCCCTTCAGCATCATCGCCGCAGCCTGGGCATCGGTGATGCCGGCCGGCACCGGGACGAGCCGCTCGGCGGGCATGATTCGCGCCTCGGCATAGGCACCGATCGGCCCGCCGGCATAGGCGACGCGATCACCGGGCTTGAGCCCGCTGACACCGGGGCCGACCTCCTCGACAACGCCCGCCGCCTCCGAGCCGAGCCCGCTCGGCAACGGCATCGGGTAGAGCCCGCTGCGCTGGTAGGTGTCGATATAGTTGAGCCCGACCGCGCTGTGCCTGAGCCGCACCTGGCCAGGCCCGGGCTGGCCGATTTCGACCTCTTGCCAGGACAGGACCTCAGGCCCGCCGGTCTTCTCGAAACGGATCGCGTGCGCCATGGTCATTCCCTCCCCGGCCTGTCCGAAATCGGCCAAAACGAACGCGGCGCTGCCGCAATCCCGATAGGGCTGGATTTCGCCGCCCCGGGATTGGCTCGCCTTGCTGGCGGCGACATGAGCGGTGCGGCAATGCCTTCGAGCAGCAGCAGCGCGCGCTTGGTCTCGAGCCCGGTACCGCCGCTATAGCCGCCGAGCCCGCCGCGAGCAAGCACCCGGTGACACGGGATCACGATCGGGATCGGGTTTCTTGCGCAGGCGCGGCCGATCGCGCGCGGCGCCGATCCGACCTCCATCGCGAGTTCGCCGTAGGAGCGCGTCTCACCATGCGGGATTTGCTGCATCGCCCTCCAGACACGCTCTTCGAACGGCGAACCCGCGGGTCGCAACGGCAGCTCGAACTGCTTGAGACGGCCGGCAAAATACACGTCGAGCTGGCGGCTGGCTTCGACCAGCAGCGCGGTCGCCGCACCATTTGCGTAATCAGCCCAGCCGATCGCGACGATCGCGTCGGCATCGGCGGTGATCGCGAGCCGCCCGACCGGGCTGTCGACCGTCATCGAGCACAACATCGCGGCTCCTTTGCTGGCCCGCATCTGGAACCAATAGTGAACATTAGCACTGCTCGGCCAATTGGTCCAGCAATTTCTGCGGGTCGGTCACCGGCAGCGAGCAGACCGGCCCGACACAGACATAAACCGCGGCTCGGCCATCGACCCGCCCCTTGCCATGCGCCGGGTGGGAAGGTGCCAAGTCATGGCCGGGCGGGACCGGAACAACCATCCGGTTCGGCAACGAGACGCCATAGATGGCACGGCGCAGCGCCTTGGTCGACGGGTCGTCGGGCGCACCGACGATCACGATCTCGACCGGCTCGGCCAGCAATTCGGCATTGTTCAGGAGCGTCGCGAGCGGGAAGAAGTTGCGCCCGAGCTCGCCCGAGAATGCCTCGACGACAGCTTCCGCGCGCCGGCGATAGCTTTCCTCGCCGGTCAGGATCGCAAGCCGCGTCAGCACCCCGACAAGGGTGCCGTTGCCGGCGGGGGTCGCGGCGTCGGCGGCGGTCCGGGTGCGGGCGATCAGCGCCGGAGTGTCGTCGGCCGAAAAGAAATAGCCGCCCTCGGCGGGGTCGAGGTAGTGGCGAGCGAGGATCTCGACCCAGCGCCGGGTCTGATCGAGGAGCCCGACGGCACCGGTTGCTTCGTAAAGCGACAGCGCGGCGCGGCACAGATTGGCATAGTCATCGAGGTTCGCTGGGTGCCGCGCACGCCCGTCGCGCCAGCTGTGCCGCAGGCGGCCGTCATCGTCGGTCATCCGCGCAGTGATAAAATCGAAGGCGGCCTGTGCGGTCTCGAGCCAATCGGGCCGGTCGAAAACGAGGCCGGCATCGGCCATCGCTGCAATCATCAGCCCGTTCCAGTCGGCCAGCACCTTGTCGTCCCAGCCGGGCCGAACCCGAATTGCCCGCGCCTGCAACAACAGCTTACGGCATTCGGCCAGCTCGTGTTCGGTCTGCGCATCGGTCAAGGCGGGCGAATTCAGCCGGTTGAGGATCGTGTGCCCTTCCCAATTGCCGCCGGGGGTCACGTCGTAGACGCGCTTGAACAGCGCCGCGCGCGGGCCGAGCAGCGCGTCGATTTCGGCCTCGCTCCAGACATAGAATTTACCCTCCTCATGCTCGCTGTCGGCGTCGAGGCTGCTGGCAAAGCCGCCGTCGGGGGCTCGCATCTCGTGGATGACCCAGCCGATCGTTTCCTCGATCCGCTGGCGATAGAGCGGATTGCGGGTTTCCGGCCAGACCAGGGTCAACAGATCGACGAGTTCGGCATTGTCGTACAGCATCTTCTCGAAATGCGGCACCAGCCAGCGGGCATCGGTCGAATAGCGGGCAAAGCCGCCGCCGAGATGATCGTAGATGCCGCCCTGGCACATCGCGTCGAGCGCCTTCGTCACGGCATCGCGATAAGCGGTCTGGCGCGTTCGCTTCCAGGCGCGCCACAGGAGTTCGAGGATGCCGCATTGCGGAAATTTGGGTGCGCTGCCGATGCCGCCATGGAGCTGGTCGGTTTCGCGCAGCAGCCGCTCGGCGATCGGATCGAGCTGCGGGCGCAGGATCGCTCCGCCCGGCTGCGGCTTGCCGAGTTGCTGCAACGCCTGGCGCAGTGCGGCGACGTTCTTGGCGACATCGTCGCGCTTGGTCACATAGGCCGCGGCGATGGCTTCGAGCACCTGGGGAAAACCGGGGCGACCCCAACGCGGCTCGGGCGGGAAATAGGTGCCGCCCCAGAACGGCTCGCCCTCGGGAGTGAGGAACATGGTTAACGGCCAACCGCCCTGCTCGCCCATCAATGAGAGCGCGTGCTGGTAGATCTGGTCGATCTCGGGCCGCTCTTCGCGATCGACCTTGATGTTGACGAAGAGCCGGTTCATGACCGCTGCGATCGCGGGATTGTCGAAGCTCTCCCGCGCCATCACGTGGCACCAATGGCAGGCGGCGTAGCCGACCGATAAGAGGATCGGCTTGCCGGCCGCCTTGGCGGCGGCGAGCGTTGCCTCGCTCCAGGCTTGCCAATGCACCGGGTTGTCGCGGTGCTGCAGCAGATAGGGGCTGGTTTCCTCGGCGAGGCGGTTGCGGTCCATCGCTTCTCCCATGCCGGTAATGCCATCGGCCCGGGCAGCGGATGCATTGCCCTCTGTGGCACGACGGGTTAGGCTCGGCATCTTACTGCGACAACGGCGGTCTGCGTCATCCGCTCCCGTCGTCCTGCCAACCTTGGAGAAACGTCAATGGCAGATGCACCCGGCGATCCGGCGCTGTTTTATTCGCGGCACATCTTCATGTGCACCAATGTGCGGCCGGACGGCCATCCCCGCGGTTGCTGCAACGGTCGCGCTGCGGCCGCCGGGGGCGTCGACAAGCTGCGCGCCTATATGCGCGAAAAGGCGCGGGCCGCCGGGGTCGAGAACATTCGCCCGAACGCCGCCGGCTGTCTCGATCGCTGCGAGCTCGGCCCGAACATGGTGATCTATCCCGAGGGGGTATGGTACCATTATGAAACCACCGAGGACATCGACGAGATCGTGCAGAAGCATCTGGTCGAAGGCGGCCGGGTTGAGCGGCTGATGCTGCACCCCGAGCAGAAGCCGCCTGCCCACTGATCTCTGCGGCGGCGACCCCCGACACGATCTTTGCCCCGGCGACGGCGGCGGGGCGTGCGGCCGTCGCGATCCTGCGCCTTTCCGGACCTGCTGCCGGGCAGGCGGTGACAGCTCTCGCCGGCGGGTTGCCGCCGCCCCGCGCGGCATGGCGGCGCCGGCTGGTCGATCCGGCGACCGGCGAAGCGCTTGACGACGCGCTGGTGTTGTGGTTCCCGGCCCCGGCGAGCCTGACCGGTGAGGATGTCGCCGAATTTCAGCTGCATGGCAGCCGCGCCGTGCTCGCTGCCGTCGTTGCGGCGCTGCGCCGGCTCGGTCTGCGCTTGGCCGAGCCCGGCGAGTTCAGCCGCCGCGCCTTTCTCAACGGCAAGCTCGACCTGACCCAGGCCGAGGCGATCGCCGATCTCGCGACGGCCGAGACCGAAGCGCAGCGGCGCCAGGCGCTGCGTCAGCTCGATGGTGCGCTGGGCGAGCTCTATCACAGCTGGGCGCGACGGCTCGCCCTCGCCCTCGCCCATCTCGAAGCGGCAATCGATTTTCCCGATGAGGATCTGCCGCGCGAAATCGAGGCCGGCATCACCGCCGAGATTGCGGCACTCGGCGGCGAGATCGCGTGCCATCTTGCCGATGGTCATCGCGGCGAAAGGCTGCGCGACGGCATCGCGGTTGCGATCATCGGCCCGCCCAACGCCGGAAAATCGAGCCTCTTGAACCGGATCGCCGGGCGCGAGGCGGCGATCACCTCGCCTTATGCCGGCACCACCCGCGACATCGTCGAGGTGGCGATCGATCTCGCCGGCTATCCGGTCGTGCTCGCCGATACCGCCGGGTTGCGCGACAGCAGCAACCCGGTCGAGCAGGAGGGGTTGCGCCGCGCCCGCGCCCGCGCCGCGATGGCCGAAATCCGCCTTTTCGTCTTCGACGCCCGCAACCCGGCCGAAGCCGCCGGCGCCGCCGCCTGGCTCGGCCCCGACACAATCCTCGTCGCCAACAAGATCGACCTCCTGCCCGACAAGCCTCCATGCGCTGTTTCTCAGCCTGCGGGAAAGCACTTCCAAACCGCCATGCCCGGACTTGATCCGGGTATTAGCGCGCCCGAGACGAGGGATGCGCATCAGGAGGGGGGCGTGGATGCCCAGGACGGGCCCGGCCATGACGGCAGTCGGCCGGCCGGTCCTTTGGCACCGGTGCCGGCGCTTCCGGATCAAGCGCTTCCGGGTCGAGCGCTTGCGGTCTCGGCGCTGACCGGCGAAGGGCTCGACGCATTGCTGGGGATGCTCGGCGAGCGGATTGCCGCGAACTACCGGGTCGAGGCGCCGGTGCTGACCCGTGCCCGCCACCGCGAAGCGCTCGAAGACGCCGCCGCCGCCCTCGCCCGCGCCGCCGCCGCCGCTCTGCCCGAGCTGCGCGCCGAGGACCTGCGCCTCGCCTGGCGCAGGCTTGGCCGGATCACCGGCAGCGTCGATGTCGAAGACCTGCTTGACATCATCTTCCGCGACTTCTGCCTCGGGAAATGACTGCACTGGGACCGTAACCAGAGTCGGCGCTCTTTATCCGGGATTTCGCCGGGAGCCTTAAAAGTGCTGGTCGTGCCGTTTCGACTGCGCTAAATCTTGCAGGAAGGAAGTATTGGGGTGATATATCTTTAACGATTGTTCCAATTTGCTGGGCACGATAAATATTAGCGTTGCAGCCGCCTGAATTCTTGCGACTGTAGTTCGGAGGTTTCATGTAAAACGTCGGTGTCTGTTCCGCCGGCAGGGCACGTCAGGGGCTCTCGGGCTTGACGTCGAGAAAGCGGCTCAAGAGCCAGTCGCCATCGATCTTCTCCTCGGTCAAGGCCATGACCAGCGCCTCGCTGCCAAAGACCGGGGCCGCGAGGATCATGTCGGGGTGAACCCGGCGGACCCGTTCGAGATTCTTGCGCGAGCTGACAGCGGCGACCTTTTTCGCATCCGAGCCGAGCTCACGCGCCGCTAGCACGACAAAGGCGTTTTCCGAATCGTCGTCGGACAGCGCCAGGATCGCCTGCGCATGCGCACCGCCGGCCGCGCGCAGGGTTTCGAGCTCGGTCGGATCGCCGACCATCACCTCGGCATCGCCAAAGCTCGCATCGTCAGCCTCGGCGATGATGACGACCGGCTTGCCGCGCTGGCGCAGTTCGCG
Organism: Allostellaceae bacterium; assembly: GCA_035503615.1. Taxonomy (GTDB): domain Bacteria; phylum Pseudomonadota; class Alphaproteobacteria; order ATCC43930; family CGMCC-115725; genus AP-15. The sequence goes on from DATJTI010000068.1 coordinate 21,228, forward strand.
CGCTGCATTGCGCGCCAGCGCGCCGTCGCCGGTGATGATGAAATGATCGACGCGCCGCATCTTTTCTCTCCGTGGTCCCAAAGTTCGGCTGATCCGGCTCTGCACCACCGGCCCGATCGCCGCGGTCAGCGCCGTTGCAAATACGGTCAGGCCGAGCGCGATCAAGGATATGACAAAGAGCCGCGCCTCGTTGCTTTTCGGCACGATGTCGCCGTAGCCGACTGTCGACATCGTCACGACGGTGAAATAGAACGCGGTCGGCAGGTTCGTGATCGCCGGGGAAAAGCCGGTGCCGAGCAACAGCGCGCCGAGCACACCATAGACGACGAGGATCAGCACCGAGGCCACCGCAAACAGGCTGCTCGCGGCGAGCGACGAGCGGTCGAACCGGCCGCGGGCCGCGACCAACGCGCCCAGCAGCACAACAATGTAGATGATCTGGCCGGTAATGATCCGCTCGGACGCCGCATGGACGGCCAGGAGCAGCTGCGCCACGGTCATCGCGATCGCCGACAGCCAGGCGATGCGCGAGCGGGCGAGCAACCCCAAAGCGATCACGATCTGCAGCACCCCGACGATCGCCTCCGGCACGCCGGAGAGGATCAGCGGCGGGATGTGTCCCGAAAGCGGGTGCAGCGCCTGCTGCAATTTGGCGAGGTCGAGGTGGAGATACTGTGCCGCGTAGCGGCGCAAGGTCGGCATCAGGGCGAAGGTTCCAGCACCGCCGACCGCCAGCGCCAGCGGGACATGCGGAAACCACAGATCGGCGCGCAGCCGGCGATACCAGCGCGCGGAAAAGCGCCGGGTGCTGTTGCCGATCATCGCGCGACGTTCCGACATCCGGCTGCCGTCTCCCGATCCGACTATCCGCGGCGGGCCAGGGTCAGCGCCGCCGATAACCAGCGTCGGTCGGCGGAATGTCGGGCGCGCATCGGCACAATTCCTGCTCCCTGCAGTGTCGCACTCACGTCAACATCGGACAGCATGCTTGCCCGCCGCGCGAAGCGAACGGTCGATGACACGCTGCCGATCCCCGTGGGATAACGCTTCGATTACGGCAAATCTCGACATCAACCCCGCGTTTTTCTAGATTTCAGGAGCGATGAGCGACAGTTTTGCAAAATACGATGTCGTCGTGATCGGCGGCGGGCATGCCGGATGCGAGGCGGCAGCGGCGGCGGCGCGGGTCGGCGCGCGCACGCTGCTCCTGACGCACCGGTGCGCGACGATCGGCGAGATGTCGTGCAACCCGGCGATCGGCGGGCTCGGCAAGGGCCATCTGGTGCGCGAGATCGATGCGCTCGACGGCATCATGGCGCGGGCGATCGACTTGGCCGGCATCCAATTCCGCATGCTGAACCGCAGTAAGGGGCCGGCAGTGCGCGGGCCACGCGCGCAGGCCGACCGCAAGCTCTACCGCAAGGCAATCGCGCGGCTGCTGGCGGAGACCGCCAATCTCGACATCCTCGAGGCGGCAGCGGAGGACCTGCTGCTCGATCGCGACAGTCGGGTCGCGGGGGTCGTGCTCGGCGACGGCCGGAAGATCGCCGCGCCACGCGTCGTGCTGACCACCGGCACGTTTCTCAACGGCCTCATCCATCTCGGCGACGAGAAAATCCCGGCCGGCCGGATCGGCGAGGCCCCATCGCGCGGGCTGGCGCTAAGCCTGGCGCGGGCCGGCTTTGCGCTCGGGCGCTTGAAGACCGGCACCCCGCCGCGGCTCGACGGCAGGACGATCGACCGGGCCGGGCTCGACCTCCAGCCGGGCGACGATCCGCCGCCGCCCTTCTCGTTCATGACCGTGCAGATCACCACACCGCAGGTACCGTGCCACATCACCGCGACGACCCCGGCGACGCACGCGCTGATCCGCGCCAATCTCGGCCGCTCGCCGCTCTATTCGGGCGAGATCACCGGGGTGGGCCCGCGCTATTGCCCGTCGATCGAGGACAAGGTGGTGCGTTTTGCCGAGCGCGAACGGCACCAGATTTTCCTCGAGCCGGAGGGGCTCGACGACGACACGGTCTATCCGAACGGCATCTCGACCTCGCTGCCGCGCGAGGTGCAGCAGGCGATGCTGCGCACGATCCCCGGGCTCGAGCGCGCGGTGATGCGGCGGCCGGGCTACGCGATCGAATATGATTTTGTCGATCCGCGCGAGCTCGACCCGAGCCTCGAAACCCGGCATGTGCCCGGGCTCTATCTCGCCGGCCAGATCAACGGCACGACCGGCTACGAGGAGGCGGCGGCGCAGGGTCTCGTCGCCGGGCTCAACGCCGCCCGCGCTGCTTCCGGCGCAGACCCGGCGGTGCTCGATCGCGCCGATGCCTATATCGGCGTCCTGATCGACGATCTCGTCACCCGCGGCGTCAGCGAGCCCTATCGCATGTTTACCTCGCGCGCCGAATACCGGTTGACCCTGCGCGCCGACAATGCCGACCAGCGGCTGACCCCGCTCGGGCAGCGCTTGGGCTGCGTCGGCAATGGGCGTGCCGCGCATTTCGCGGCGAAGGAAACGGCACTCGCGGCGGCGCGGGCCCGTCTCGCCGAACTGCGCCTTACCCCGTCCGCGCTGCGGCGTCACGCGATCGCAGTCAACGATGATGGTGTGATCCGCAGCGCCGCCGAGATTCTCGCCTATCCAGGGATCGATGTGGCACGGCTGGCGGCAATCTGGCCCGAGCTTGGCGGGCTCGCACCCGAGATCGCCGAGCAGGTCGAGATCGACGCCCGCTATGCCGGCTATCTCGACCGCCAAGAGCGTGACATCGCCGCGTTCCGCCGCGACGAGGCATTGCTGCTGCCGCCGGCTCTCGACTATGCGACGATCGGCGGCCTGTCGCGGGAAATTCGCGACAAGCTCGCCGCGGCGCAGCCGGCGACCCTTGGTGCCGCGGCACGGATCTCGGGGGTGACACCGGCGGCACTGTTGGCACTCTTGAAGTATGTACGACGCCGCGCGGCGTGAGCCGCCGCTCGATGCCGAGGGGTTTGCCGGCCTCGTTGCGGTTTCACGTGAAACACTGGCCCGGCTCGAAGCCTATGCCGAGCTTTTGACCCGATGGTCGGCCCGCATCAATCTCGTCGGCCGCGAGACGCTCGCCGATGTGTGGAGGCGCCATTTTCTCGATTCGGCGCAGCTTCGCGCGCTGGTCCCGCAAGGCGCGCGGAGCCTCATCGATCTCGGCAGCGGCGCCGGCTTTCCAGGGCTCGTGTTGGCGATCCTCGGGGTGCCGGGGGTCGAACTGGTCGAAGGCGATTCGCGCAAGGCCGCGTTTCTGCGCGAGGCGGCGCGGGTGACCGGGACGGCGGTGACGATCCGCGCCTGCCGGAGTGCTGCGGTGCCGCCGCATGCCGTCGATGTCATCACCGCGCGGGCGCTGGCCCCGCTCGACCGGCTCCTCGACCTTGCCGTGCCGTTTCTCGGGCCGGATAGCTGCGTGCTGCTGCCAAAGGGCGAGCATGTCGAGCAGGAATTGACCGTGGCGCGTCAACGCTGGAGAATGGTCGCGTCACGTCATCAAAGCGTCGCTGATCCGCGGGGGGTGGTTCTGCGTCTGCACCGGGTGTTCCGTGGGCCCGATCACGGCTGAGGCGACCCCGGAGCGGGCGCCGGCGGCGCGCGGCCGCGTCGTTGCCATTGCCAATCAGAAGGGCGGGGTCGGCAAGACCACGACGGCGATCAATCTCGGGACCGCACTCGCCGCCGAAGGGCACCGCGTCCTCTTGATCGATCTCGACCCGCAGGGAAACGCCAGCACCGGCTTTGGCATCGCCCGCAATGCGCGCCGGGCGACCAGCTACGAGTTGATCCTCGGCGAAGCCCTCCTGCCGGACGCGATCGTGGCAACCGCGGTGCCGCGCTTGTCGCTGATCGCCGGGTGCGAGGATCTGAGCGGTGCCGAGGTCGAATTGATGAGCCGTGAACGACGCGAGTTCCAGCTGGCCGAGGCGCTGCGCAACGGGCTGCGCGATTGGGACGAGATCCTGATCGACTGCCCGCCGTCGCTCAGCCTTCTGACAATCAATGCGCTGGTCGCGGCCGATGCGGCGCTGGTGCCGATGCAGTGCGAGTTCTACGCGCTCGAAGGCCTGAGCCAGCTGATGCGCACGATCGAGCGGGTGAGGCGGGCGCTCAACCCGCGCCTCGAATTGCAGGGGGTCGTGCTGACAATGTACGACAGCCGCAACAATCTGAGCGAATCGGTGGCGCTCGACGTGCGCGAGCATTTCGGCAGCAAGGTGTTCGACACGGTCATCCCGCGCAATGTGCGGGTCTCCGAGGCGCCGTCGCACGGCCAGCCGGTGTTGCTCTACGATCATCGCTGCGCCGGAGCGCAGGCCTATGTGGCGCTCGCCGCCGAATTGATCCGCCGGACTGGGCCGGCTTTTGCGCCGGCCGGCGTATTGCGATGAGCGAACGGGCAAAACGGCGACCGCTCGGTCGCGGGCTCGCCGTCCTGTTCGGCGAGACGGCCGCAGAGGAAGGGCTCGAACCCGCGGCCCAGCGTCGGGTCGCGATCGAGCTGATCCGGCCCGGCGCGTTGCAGCCGCGCCGCCGTTTTGCCGAGGCCGAACTCGACGCGCTCGCCCAGTCGATCCGCGAGAAAGGGGTGTTGCAGCCGCTCCTGGTGCGGCCGCTCGGCGATGACGGGTTTGGCTTCGAGCTGGTCGCCGGTGAGCGCCGTTGGCGGGCGGCGCAGCGGGTCGGTCTGCACGAGGTGCCGGTCATCGTGCGCACCCTCGCCGACACCGAGGCGCTCGAAATCGCGCTGGTCGAGAATTTGCAGCGCGAGGACCTGGCGCCGCTCGAAGAGGCCGAGGCCTACCGGCGCCTGGTGAACGAATTGGGCCGCACTCAGGCGAGCCTCGCCGAGGCGCTCGGCAAGAGCCGCAGCCATGTTGCCAATACCTTGCGCCTCTTATCGCTACCGGCAGCGGTGCGGCAGCGGCTCGACGAGGGCGAGTTGTCGGCTGGGCATGCGCGGGCATTGCTGGCCGCTGCCGATCCGGCCGCACTGGCTGCCGAGGTGGTGCGCCGCGGCCTCAATGTGCGGGCCACCGAGCGCCTTGTGCAGCGCCGCGCACAGACCCCCGGCCCGCGCGCGAGACGGGCGCCCGACGCCGACACGGCGGCCCTCGAGCATGAGCTCACGACCCGGCTCGGCCTGCGTGTCACACTCGATCCGAAGACCCGTGGCGGGACGCTAAGCCTGCACTATACGAGCCTCGACCAGCTTGACGCGTTGCTGCGGCTGCTGCGCGCCGGGAGGTGAACGCCGTTCGCTAACCGGCGAGGCCGTTGAGCGCGGTCGCGAAGGGTTGGGGCGAAGGCCGGGGTGTCCTTGCGGCAATCGCTCTGGCGCCGTCGCGGCTGGTGGCGGCAACGTTGGTGATCGTGCCGACCATGATACCGGCCTCGGCCAGGCGCTCGGCCTCGCTCAGCGCATCGGGCCACGCCGCGGCCTCGCCCGTCACCAGCCATACCACTCGCCAACCCTCCGCAGCGAGCTTGCCGACGCGTGCGACGTCGTCCCGCACCGCTTCGACAAAGCAGCGCTCCGGCACCAGCGCCAGCGTGTCGGCGCCGGCGCTGCCATCGTGCAGCACCGCATCGGCCGCGGCCAGCGCCGCCAATGCCGGCCATGACAGTTCGCCCGGCCGCTCGGGGTCGAGCCCGACCAGGAACACGAGCCCGGGATTGCTGCCGGTGGCGGCTGGAATGGATCGGGACAGCTGCATCGGATGCTCCCACACGGAACCGCCGCGGGTCTTGGCGCTGGCGGATCGCCGATCGCGTGTTTGACGTCGAAAGCAGAATGAATTTATTCCTCACAGTGGCAATGTCAATCATGTCATTTACACATCTTATTATCGTATTATAATTGGGCTACCGGCAGATGCCGGCAGGTGATTTCCCTCTTGAATTCGCCGAGGCAAAACTCACTTGCATGATGCAAGTAACGAGGGGACACCGACAACGATGCGTCGCAAGAGCTTTGGCAACATGCGCTGCCCGGTGGCGCGCAGCCTCGAGCGGGTCGGCGAATGGTGGTCGATCCTGATCCTGCGCGATGCATTCCACGGGCTGCGCCGCTTTGACGAATTTCAGCGGAGCCTCGGCGTCGCCCCGAACATGCTGACGCGACGGCTCAACCGCCTGGTCGAAGCAGGTTTGCTGGAACGACGGCGCTACAGCGAGCATCCGCCACGCGACGAATATGTGCTGACCCCGAGCGGGCGCGATTTCCAGCCGGTGCTGTTGGCGCTGTCGGCCTGGGGCAGCCGGCATTTCGCGCCCGAAGAAGGACCGGCGGTGCAGTTCGTCAACCTGCGCACCGGTGCTGTGATCGATCCGGTGCTGGTCGATGCTGCGACCGGCGAGCCGATCGTCGGCGGCTCGTTTGCGGTGGTCGCCGGGCCGGGCGCCGACGAGGCGATGCGCGCGCGCCTCGCCAAGCGCGGAACCCGACCATCCGCTGCGGGAGAAGCAGCATGAGCGCGCAAATCCTCGATCGCGCCGCGCAACGCGAAGCGATGCCGCAGGGGCTCCACGGCCGCGCTGCCATCCGCCGGCTGTTGCGCTTCGACCGGCGTGTTGCCGCGGCATTGCTCGCCTTGATCGCGGCTGGCGGCATCGCCTGGTATGGCTGGAGCTGGTGGCGGGTCGGGCGCTTTATCGAGACCACCGACGATGCCTATGTCGGCGGCAATGTGACGACGCTGTCGCCGCAGGTCGCCGGCTTTGTCGCGAACATCCTCGTTGGCGACAACCAGTTTGTGCACAAGGGGCAGCTGTTGATCGAGCTCGACGATCGCGACTACCGGGCAAGCCTGGCGCATGCCGCGGCGGTGGTCCGGCGCGAGACTGCGGCCCTTGCCAACCTGCATGCGAAATACGCGCTGCAGCAATCGATGATCGAACAAGCGCGCGACGATCTCGCGGCGCAACAGGCGCAGGCCGGCTTCACCCATCAGGATGCGCTGCGCTACCACGTGCTGGCGCTGTCGAGCTTTGGCTCGATGCAGACCTACGAGCGGGCGTTTGCTGCCGACCAGAAGGCGCAAGCGACGGTGCGCGCCGATGCGGCTGGTCTCGCCGCGGCTCGCGAGCAGCTCGCCGTCATCGATACCGACATTGCCGAGACCGAGGCAAGCCTCGCGCAGGCTGCAGCCGATCAGCGCAGCGCCGAACTCGATCTCGGCTACACGCGGATCCGCGCGCCGATCGACGGCTATGTCGCGAACCGGTCTGCGCAAATAGGTGCATATGCATCTATCGGCGCGGCGCTATTGGCGATCGTGCCGGCGCACGGGCTGTGGGTCGACGCCAATTTCAAGGAGGACGAGCTGGCCCGGATGCGGCCGGGGCAGCCGGCGACGATCGTTGCCGATGTGCTGCCGGACCAGGTCTTCACCGGCCGGGTGCTGAGCCTCGCCCCGGCGACCGGTGCTATCTTCAGCGTGATCCCGCCGGAGAATGCGACCGGCAATTTCACCAAGATCGTGCAGCGCGTCCCGGTGCGGATCGCGGTCGAAGACGGTGCCGGAACCCTCGGATTGTTGCGGCCCGGCTTGTCGACGACGGTCAGCGTCGACACCCGCGGCACGTCGGAGCGCGGCCGATGAGCGAGCCACGAGCGCCGGCCGATCCGGCCCCGCCCAGCATCCTGCCGTTCGCGATCATGTGTGTCGGCATGTTTGTGGCATTGCTCGACATCCAGATCGTCGCCTCGTCATTGCAGGATATCGGCGGCGGCCTGTCGTCGGCGCAGGACCAGATCAGCTGGGTGCAGACCGCCTATCTGATCGCGGAGATCATCGTCATCCCGTTGTCCGGCTGGCTGACCAGGGTGTTCTCGACACGCTGGCTGTTCGCTGCCTCGGCCGCCGGGTTCACCCTGGCCAGCCTGCTGTGCGGGATCGCCTGGAACATCGGCAGCATGATCATCTTCCGCGCGTTGCAAGGGATGCTCGGCGCGTCGATGATCCCGACCGTCTTCACCTCGTCCTTTTACTATTTCCCGGGACGGCGCCGGGTCTATTCGGCCGCCGTGGTCGGCACGATCGCCTCGGTGGCGCCGGTGCTGGGTCCGGTGATCGGCGGCTGGATCACCGACACGCTCGATTGGCACTGGCTGTTCTATGTCAATCTGGTGCCGGGTCTGCTGGTCGCGGTGGCGGTGCCGGTCCTGGTCAAGATCGACCAGCCGGATTTGTCGTTGCTCAAGGGCGCCGACTATATCGGCATGGGCTTGATGGCGCTGGCGCTCGGCAACCTCGAATATGTGCTCGAAGAGGGAGCCCGCTGGAACTGGTTTAGTGACCGCACGATCACGACCTGCGCCTGGGTCGCGCTGATCACGGGCGTGCTGTTCGTGCTGCGCAGCCTGACCTACGCGCAACCGGTCGTCGATCTGCGGGCACTCGCCAACCGCAATTTCTCGCTTGGCTGCTTTCTATCGTTCGTGACCGGCATCGGCATCTTTTCGACGATCTATCTGACACCGCTGTTTCTCGGCTATGTCCGTGGGTTCAGCGCTTGGCAGACCGGCATCGCGATCTTTTCAACGGGTGCGGCTTCGCTCGCCGGCGTACCGGTCTATGTCGCGCTTGCGCGCAACATCGATCTGCGTTGGCTGATGATGTTCGGCCTCGCTTTGTTCGGGATATCGATGTGGTCGTTCAGCTTCATCACCCATGACTGGGGTGCGGGCCAGCTGCTGGTGCCGCAGATCCTGCGCGGCTTTCCGCAGGTCTTCGCGGTGGCGCCGGCGGTCAATCTCGGGCTCGGCAGCCTCTCCCCGGAGCGGCTCAAATACGCAAGCGGTCTCTTCAACATGATGCGCAATCTCGGCGGTGCGGTCGGCATCGCGGTGTGCGGCGCGATCCTCAACGACCGCACCAACCTGCATTTTCTCGACATCGCCACGCATCTGACGCCGGCGAACGGGGCGATGGGTCAATTTGTCGGCGAGATGACCAGCCGGTACGGTGAAGCCCTGGGCGGGCCGGTCGCCGGTCATGCCGCGGCCTTGTCGCAGCTATGGCATCTCGCCTATCGCGAGGCCTCGACGCTTGCCTATGCCGACGCGTTTCGCGCGATCATGATTGCCTTCGTGATCGCGACCTTGCTCGTGCCGTTGCTGCGCAAAGTGGTGCCGGCGAAGGCAGCACCGGCCGACGCGCATTGACCGGTCAGCGCCGCCGATCGATCTGGACCGTCGCGGTCATGCCGGCGACGAGCCGCACTCCCGGTGGCACATGGTCGATATGGATGCGCACCGGAACGCGCTGCGCGAGGCGCACCCAGGTGAAGATCGGGTTAACCGCAGCCAGACCCAGCCGGTCGGGCTGCGCATTCGTCACATCGATTGCGCGCGAGACGCTGGCGACATGGCCGCGAACGGTGCGGCGGTAGCCCATCAGCTTGACCGTCGCCGGGTCGCCTTTCTGGATCGCGTCGAGGCTGGTCTCCTCGAAATAGCCATCGACCCAGAATGAATCGGCGTCGACCAGCGAGATCACGTTCTCGCCGACGGTTGCATAATCGCCGCGCTGGGTCAGCAGGTTGGTCACATAGCCATTGACCGGGGAGCGAATTTCGGTGCGGCGCAGGTCGACCCGCGCCTGGTCGAGATGAGCGACCGCCTGCTGGTAGGTGGCCGCGAGCGCCAGCGCATTGCTCTCGTAGGTCTCCTTCTCCTCCTCGGTCGTGGACAGCGTGGTCAGCGCCAACCGCCGCCGCGCCTCGCGCTGCGCATTGGCGGCATTGGCCTGCGCCTGCTGCACCGCCGCGGCGGCGAGACTGACCGCGATCTTGTAGTTGGTCGGGTCGATGACCATCAGGAGATCGCCCTTGTGCACGTATTGGTTGTCAGTCACCCGCAGCGATACGATCTCGCCGGCGATTTGCGGGGCGATCGTGACGACATAGGCGCGCACCGTACCGTCGCGGGTCCAGGGCGCCGCCATGTAGGCTTGCCACATCGCCCGGCCGAGAAACGCGGCAAGCACCACTGTGAGGAGGGTGATCAGAAACGGCACGACCCGGATGCGCGCGCGCCGGCGGGTGCTGCCGGAGGCCGGCAGCAGCGCCCGCTCGTCCCCAAGCTCGTCGCGTCTGGCCTGCTCTTGCGGCCTCAATTCGATGTCGTTCATCGGGCGCCCTCAGCGTGCGAAACAGAGGACCATCGACGACAGCACGATCATATAGACGGCAAACACGAACAAGGAGCGGTGCCAGACAAACCGCAACAGATCGAACCGGGCAGCCACCCGGCGCAGCAAGATGACGACCAGCCACGCCGCGATCATCAGCAGCGAGATCGGCGCGACATAGACGCCAAAGAGGTCGATCTCGGCGAATCTCATCGCGGCGCCGGCGCATCGAAATATGCTCGATACTGGGCGAGCGCCTCGGACATTGCAAGAATAGCGGCTCGTGCCCGCATCCTGGCCATCGGGTCACCGGGCTGGACGGCGAGGCGATGGTCGATCCCGCCGAGCTGGCTGATCGCGGCAGCGCTGTCACCGGCGGCGATTGCCGCGAGACCCCGGCCGAGCACGAGGCCGAGGCCGGCAGCGGCACAGAAATGCTGCAGGCCGATGATTTCAGTGCCGACCGCGAGTGCCGCCACCATCCGCGCCCGGTCCTCCGAGGTAGCCGCCTGCGGCAGCACTTCGAGGCGACAATAGATGCAGCTTTCCCAATCCTCCCGGGTCACCCTGCCCGGATCGAGCGCCAGCCGGCGCAAGTCGCGCAACGCCAGGGCCAGCAGCCGGCGGGTCCGATAGGCCGGCGACAGCGGCGGCAACAGGCGGAACGCGATCATCGCCGTCGCGAGACCGGCGACGATCGCCAAGGTCGAGTTGTAGAATTGCTGCGTGTCATAAATGTTGGGGTTTTGCGGCGCGAGAATTGCCACGAACAATCCGGTCATCGCGGTGAAGATCGCGACTTGGCCGGGCAGCAGCGCGAGCAATGCGCCGAACGGGACCAGATAGAGACCGAGGATTGCCGCGAAGCCGAAAAACGTGTCGATGTCCGGCAGCACCGCAAAGTTGATCACGGCAGCGGCGGCCGTGGCCGCCAGCACGCCAAGCATGAAGCTCGACGCCGCGGCATAGGCCTGGTCCGCCCTCGGTGCGAACAGCAGGATGGCGATGGCGGCGAAGGTGAGCAGCGAGCCCCCGCCCGGCCAGGCGGTGACGATCCAAAAGAGCGCCGCGGCGCCGATCGTGACAAAAGCGCGTGCGGCATTGACCAGGGCCGGCAGCCAGTCCGGGACGCGCAGCCGCGCCGTCCGGTTTCGCGCCGCCGCGTGCAACGGATCGGCGGCCAGCAGCGCCACGCCATCGAGCGCGCGCGAGATGCCGCGCAGCGCCTCGGCGATCCGGTCGGCGAGCAGCCGCAGCGATGGGGTCGCCGCCGGCAGCTCGACCAGCCCGTCGATCGCGGCCTCGCAGATCTGGCCGATGCGGCCCGGTGCGGCAACCCATGCCGGGGCCGCCCCTCCGGTCGGCGCCGCGCGCAGCGCTGCCGGCACGCGACGCAGCACCAGTTCGCCATCGGCACAGCCTTCCTCGGTCGAGAGCCGTTCGAGGTGATAGGCCGCGGTGCGCCAGGCGGCGAGCGCCGCGAACAGGCCGTCGAGCGCGTCCTGCAGAAGGCGCGAGCGATAGCGCAGGCTGGAGGATTCCCCGATCGCCTGGTCGATGACCGGGTCGAGTGCTATGACCCGGCGGATCAGATCGCGCCGGACCTCGCGCGTCTGTTCCTGCTGCGGGCCGCCCAGCCGCAGCGTTGTAGCGAGCCGCCCGGTGATCTCGGCCGCCAGCGAGGCGAATTGTGCCGCCAGGCGGCGCCGCGCGGTGCCGAAATCGGTTCCGGCGAGAACGACGCCGGCGCACACGATGCCGATCGAGATCTCGGTCGCGCGCTCGAGCGCCAGGGTGAAGGCTTGCCCATTGGCGCCGCCGATCAGGCCGAGTTCGTCGCCGGCGATGATCGCCGTCGTGAACCCGGCGAGTGCTGCGGCATAGGTGGCGAAGTTGTGCAGCAGCGTTGCCACCAGCCCGCAAATCGCCGCCCACAGCGCCAGGCCGACGAGAAAACCGACCCGGCTCTGCGGGAAACACGCGGTCAGCACGACCGCTGCCACGGCACCGACCACGGTGCCGATCAACCGGAACCAGCCCTTGCGCAACGATGCGCCGAGCTGCGGCTGGCAGGTCAGCGCCGCCGTCGTTCCGGCCCAGAACGGATTGCCGAGTTCGAGCCAGTATGCGACGTAGAGCGCCAGGCACACCGAGAGCCACATGCGCAGCCCGAACAGCAGCGCCGGGCCGGCAGACTGCGCCCATTGTCCGAGCCGCCCGGCAGCCTCGGGCGCGCTCGCTGGTGAAGTTGCCGTTCGTGCCATCCGCAATATCCGGGACCGACACCGTGCCGCCGGTACGTCGCAATCTTCGGGCCAAACTCAAGCAGACCGCACGGGGCGCGACGAATGTCAACGGCGTGACCTGGCGCGACCCGTCGCCCGGACGGCGGCCTCGTCACGGCGCGCCCATTGATCGATCGCGTCGTGTTGCGCTATCTGGACGCTGATCCAACAGGCGTAACTATGCGCTGTTTCGGGAGACCCGCTGATGCCGCAAACCTCCGTCACGACCCGGCCGGTCGAAGGCCCGAGCGCCTGGTTGCGGCGCGATGTCCGCACCGAGGATTGGCGGGTCGTGCTCGACGCCGCCGCGATCGACGAGATCCGCCACATCGCCGACGAGCTGCGCCGGTATCCGCTGCCGACGATCGTGCTCGAACCGGGTCATTTCGCGATGCCGGCCTGCCGTGCGGCGATGGCGCGGCTGCGCGACATCCTGGTACGCGGCGTTCGCTTCGCGATCCTCGACCGGCTGCCGATCACCGAACTCGATGTCGGCGAGGCGACCGCGATCTACTGGCTCTTGGCGAGCATGGTCGCGCGGCCGGTCGCGCAGAAGCTCGACGGCACCTTGATCTACGATGTGCTCGATACCGGGCAGCAGGCCCTGCCCGGATCGGGGATCCGTCCGGACAAGACCAATACCGAGATCCGGTTTCATAACGACAATGCATATAACGCGACGCCGCCCGACTATGTCGGTCTGTTGTGCCTGCGCCAGGCGGTGCGCGGCGGTCACAGCCGGGTGCTCAGCTTTCATACCGCGCACAACCGGATGCAGACGCGCTGTCCCGAGCGGCTGGCGCGGCTTTACGAGCCGTTCTGGTTCGACCGTCAGCGCGAATTCCATCCTGGCGAGAGCCCGGTCTTCGCCGCTCCGGTCTTTGCTGGCGACAGCGAGATCAAGGCGCGGTTCAGCGTGCACCAGATCAACAGCGGCTATGCGCTCCGGGGCGAGCCGCTCGATCCCGCGGGCGAAGCCGCGATCGCAACCCTGCTCGACATCTTCGAGGAAGATGATCTGTCGATCGATTTCGATCTCGAACCGGGACAGATCCAATTTGTCGACAACCGGGCGCTCGGGCACAGCCGCACCGCCTTTGTCGATGACCCGCAGCCCGAAGCACGGCGGCATTTGGTGCGGCTGTGGCTGCGCGACGGCGGCCGGCGGGCCTATACCGGATAGGCGGCGAACCTCCGCCCTCGGCCACCTCAGCGCGCCCAGCCATGCCGGGCGGTCGACCAAAACAAGCCGTTCTTGACGAGAGCGGTGGCGCAGCGGGATGCTGCCTCATGCGCCGCCTTCCGCTGCTCGCCCCATTGTGCCTGGCGGCCGGCATCGCCTCGCATGCCGCGATTGCCCAGGACGGTGCCGAGCGCGCGCCGCAAACCACGCTTTTGAAGGCGCTGACCGTCGACTTGAACGGCGACCGGGGTTCGAACATTTATCGGGCCATCTGGCACGATGTGTTCGACCAAGAACTGGCGCTACGACAACGGTTGAGCGAGCGGACAAAGCGGCCACCGGTTTTGACAACCGACGTCTTTGCCGCCGCTTTTGCTGTGCCGGATGGCGAGATCATCGTCTCCGCCACCGATACCGGTAACGGCTGCCAGAGCTATACCAATATCGGACTGCCATCCAGTCTGATGACCTGTCCGATGAAGGTGGCGCTTGTGCACGATCATGAACCGAAAATCATTTACTCGAGTGACTCTTTTGCATTTTCGATCGGCGTCGACAGTGAAGGGAAGTTCGAGAACGAGAATCCTGAAAACAGGACCGCTGTGACTTTCGATCCGGTCAAGAAGATGCTCAGCACCCGCCTATTCGAAGCAGGCCAGCCGGCGAACACGCGCGTCGAAGGGTTCAACCCGAACGCCGACAACTCGCAAATTTATCTGAAATATTGAGCGCGCAATGCGGCTTGCCATAGTGGCGATGATGTCCGCCCTGATGTTGTTCACCGGCATCGCCAACGATGCCTGGGCACAACGCTGCCCGACCCATGGCCTGTTGCAGATCGCCGCCGCCATCAAGGCGTCGAGCGTCGCCGCCAGTGCGATCAAAAGCCGATCGTGCATGTGGGCGGCAGCTGCCCGGATGGAGTCGGGAGGAGGGCGCCTCTGCGCTCACAACAGCAACAATTTCGGGGTTTTGCAGCTCAGCCGGGAAAATATCGTCCGCCTAGGGCTAACGCCTGCGCAATACATGGCCGCGTCGCTCCAAGACCAGATCGATGGCTGGGCAATGACCGCCGCCGACAACAACCACTCCCGCGGTTACAAGGAAATCGACCAGGACATCGCTGATACATTGAGGTTTGGATATGTGATGGACGGGGTACTCGCGGCTTGCTCGCAGTTCGGGCCGACCATCTGCAACCACGACATGGACCTGATCGAGCACGGCATCGCGCTGCCGTTACGGGGCGGCAACGGCGCCATCCCGTGCAAGGATTGGAGCTGTGCGCACGGCACGGCCAACCAGGACGGAAATGGGCAAACGATCGTTTCATGGGGGCTCGTTATCGAGGGCGAAATTCACAATTCGCAATGTGTCGATTGAGACCGTCGCGGTCTTACGTTCATCTGGAGGCGGGGATTGAGAACGATCGGTGCGACCAATCTGGATCTCGTGACGGCGCTTGCCGAAGCCGAGGCACGCTACCGCGCCGGCAACCCGAAGAGCCTCGCCCAGCACCGCGCCGCGTGTGCGGCGATGCCCGGCGGCAACACCCGCGCCTCGCTCCATGTCGATCCGTTTCCGCTGACGATGGCGCGCGGTGAAGGTGCGCGGCTGTGGGATCTCGACGGGCACGAATATGCCGATTTCCTCAGCGAGTTCACCGCCGGGATCTACGGCCACTCGCACCCGGCGATCCGCCGCGCGGTGATGGCCGCGCTTGAAGGCGGGCTCAATCTCGGCGCGCATGGCGAGGCCGAAGCCCGCTTCGCCGCGGCGGTGTGCGCACGCTTCCCGTCGATCGAGTTGGTGCGTTTCACCAATTCCGGCACCGAGGCCAATCTGATGGCGGTCGCCGCGGCGCGGGCGATCACCGGGCGGCCGAAGATCCTGGTGTTCGCCGGCGGCTACCACGGCGGCGTTTTCTATTTTCGCGGCGATGGCAGTCCGCTCAACGCGCCGTTCGCGTTTCTGCTCGGCCGCTACAACGATCTCGCCATGGTCGAGGAGCTGGTCGGCCCGCATCGTGCCGAACTCGCCGCGATCCTGGTCGAGCCGATGCAGGGCACCACCGGCTGCATCGCCGCCGAGCGCGAATTTCTCGCCGGGCTGCGCCGGCTGGCGAGCGATGGCGGGGCGCTGTTGATCTTTGACGAGGTCATGACCTCGCGGCTGGCGCCGGGCGGGTTGCAAGAGGTGCATGGCATCCTCCCCGACCTGACGACCTTGGGGAAATATCTCGGCGGCGGCATGAGCTTTGGCGCCTTTGGCGGCCGCGCCGACATCATGGAGCGCTTCGACCCGCGCCGAGCGCATGCGTTCGAGCACGCCGGCACCTTCAACAACAATCTGTTGACGATGACTGCCGGTTACGCCGGCCTGACCGAAATCTATACGCCGGAGCGCGCCCGCGCCCTGAACGAGTGGGGTGACGCATTGCGGCGGCGGCTCGGGGCCATCGCCCGCCGGCAGGGGTTGCCGATGCAGTTCACTGGCATCGGTTCGATGATGTCGGTGCACATGACCGACCGGCCGATCCGCTGTGAAGAGGATGCCGCGCAGGGCAGTGGCGCGCTGCGCGACCTGTTCTGGTTCGACCTCGTCGCCGCCGGCATCTGGTTCGCCAGGCGCGGCATGTTCGCGTTGTCGATTGCTCTCGACGATCGCGATGCCGACCGGCTCGCCGCTGCGGTCGAGGAATTCGCCGAGACCCGCGCGCCGCTGTTCGATCGCGCCCCGGCAGCCTAGCGCAATGGTTAAGGGCTAGCGCAATGGTTAGGGCCGGCGCAATGGTCAGGGCTGGAGCAATGGCGCAGGCAAGTTAACCCGGTCGCGGCCCGGCCGTCTGCTGCGACCGCCGCCGGTGGCGCCGTGCGGCCTGCTGCGGCTTAAGCCGGCCTCGGGGGATGGGCGCAGGAGTCGGGCGCCCGCGGGGTTGCCCGGCCTGCGCGCGAGTTGACCTTGAGGGCGTGCGTGACCAAATCTCGCCCGCACCGCACCCCTTCTGCGGCGGGCCGGCACCGGCGGTGGCGGGTGAGGCCTGCCGGGGACCGCCGGCCAGCCGGTGCCACAAGACGAGATGCTTGATTTCTTATGCCGCGATTGACCGAAACCTCGCCGATCATCGAGCTGACCGAGCGCAGCCGGGAGATTTTTCGGCTGATCGTCGACGGTTTTGTCGCGACCGGCGAGCCGATCGGGTCACGCACGCTATCGCGGCTGCTCGGCCAGAACCTGTCATCGGCGACGATCCGCAACGTCATGGCCGATCTCGAACAGGCCGGGCTGTTGTATGCGCCCCACACTTCGGCCGGGCGGCTGCCGACCGAAGCGGGGCTGCGCCTGTTTGTGCATGGGCTGCTCGAGGTCGGACGGCTCGCCGAGGAGGAACGCCGCAACCTCGAGAGCCTGTGCATGGCCCGTGGCAAGAACCTGCCCCAGGCGCTCGAAGAGGCGACCAGCGCGCTTTCCGGGCTGTCGCATTGCGTCGGGGTCGTGGTCGCGCCCAAGCAGCAGGATCGGCCGCTGAAACATTTCGAATTCGTCCATCTTGGCGGCGGGCGCGCGCTCGTCGTGCTGGTGACCGAGGATGGGCTGGTCGAAAATCGGGTCATCGAGATGCCGCTCGGCCTGCCGCCGGTCGCGCTCGCCACCGCGAGCAACTATCTGAACGCCCGGCTGGTCGGCCGGACCATCGAGGAAGCACGCTCCGAGATCGAGGCGGAAATCGCCTCGCACCGCGCCCAGCTCGATGAATTGACCTCGAAACTGGTTTCGGCCGGACTGGCGAACCGGGCCGGCGAGGACGAGGGCAGCGTTCTGATCGTGCGCGGCCAGGCGAACCTGCTCGACGATGTGACGGCACTCGCCGATCTTGAAAGGCTGCGCACGCTGTTCGAGATGCTGGAAACCCGCGATACCGTGCTGCGCCTGCTCGACGCCAGCAAGCAGGGCGAGGGGGTGCAGATCTTCATCGGAGCCGAGAACCGGCTGTTTGGGGTCGCCGGCTGCTCGGTGGTGATTGCTCCCTACCAGAACAGCCGCGAGCAGATCGTCGGCGCGATCGGGGTCATCGGCCCCACCCGCATCAACTATGCCCGGATCATCCCGATAGTGGACTACACCGCGAAGATCATCGGGCGACTTCTCGGATAGGACGGACCATGGATGAACGAGACGACGAGCCGATGGCGGAAACGGGTGGTGCGGCCGCCAACCGCGATGACGGTGCCACCGAGGTCGCGCCCGAGGAGCGCATCGCTCGGCTCGAAGCGGAACTCGCCGATTACAAGGACCGGCTGCTGCGCGCCCTCGCCGAGGCCGAAAATACCCGCCGCCGGGCGCGACGCGAACATGAGGACACCCTCAAATACGCGATCAGCGGTTTCGCCAAGGATCTGCTGTCGGCGGCGGACAATCTGCGCCGCGCGCTCGACAGCCTGCCCGAAGCAGAAGTCAGGGACGAGCGCACCCGCAGCCTGCTGGCCGGGGTCGCGGCCACCGAGCGCGAGCTGTTGTCGGTGTTCGAGCGCCACGGCATCCGCCGCATCGACCCGCAGGCCGCGCCGTTCGACCACAATTTCCACCAGGCGATCTTTGAGACCGAACGCGGCGATCAGCCGGCCGGCACGATCGTCGAAGTGCTGCAGCCGGGCTATACGCTGCACGACCGCCTGTTACGCCCGGCCATGGTCGGCGTCGCCAAAGGCGGTCCGCGAGCG
The DNA here is from genome assembly GCA_035503615.1 of Allostellaceae bacterium. Taxonomy (GTDB): domain Bacteria; phylum Pseudomonadota; class Alphaproteobacteria; order ATCC43930; family CGMCC-115725; genus AP-15. Next base: position 39,578 of record DATJTI010000068.1, read on the forward strand.
ACCGAAACCGCCGCCAACGAAGCCTGAGCGTGGCGGCGAACGCCGGGCAAGCCCGACCGGGCTGAACCAGCCGGCCGTTGTAGCGCCCATACCGCTCACTTATATACCTTTTCAACAGTCAGGGGACGACTGACCAACCACTTCCCGGGGGATCGGGCTGGTGCTTCCCCGGGCCGCCCGGTCCTGCTTTTGCAAAGAGGTGTCCATGAGCAAGGTCATCGGTATCGATCTCGGCACGACCAATTCCTGCGTCGCCGTGATGGACGGCAACAACGCCAAGGTGATCGAGAACAGCGAGGGGATGCGCACGACGCCGTCGATGGTGGCATTCACCGAATCCGGCGAGCGCCTCGTCGGCCAGGCCGCGAAACGCCAGGCGGTGACCAACCCGGAGAACACGTTCTTCGCGATCAAGCGGCTGATCGGCCGGCGCTTCACCGACCCGATGGTCTCGAAGGACGTCGATCTCGTCCCGTACAAGATCATCGCCGGCGACAATGGCGACGCCTGGGTCGAGAGCCGCGGCAAGAAATACGCGCCCTCGCAGATCAGCGCCTTCATCCTGCAGAAGATGAAGGAGACCGCGGAGGCCTATCTCGGCGAGACCGTCACCGAGGCGGTGATCACGGTCCCGGCCTATTTCAACGATTCGCAGCGCCAGGCGACCAAGGATGCCGGCAAGATCGCCGGGCTCGAAGTGCTGCGCATCATCAATGAGCCGACCGCCGCAGCGCTCGCCTATGGCATGGAGAAAAAGGGCAGCGGCACGATCGCGGTCTATGATCTCGGCGGCGGCACCTTCGACATCTCGGTCCTCGAGATCGGCGACGGCGTGTTCGAAGTCAAATCGACCAACGGCGACACCTTTCTCGGCGGCGAGGACTTCGACAAGAACATCATCGACTATCTCGCTGACGAGTTCCGCAAGGAGCAGGGGATCGATCTGCGCAACGACCGTCTCGCCTTGCAGCGGCTGAAGGAGGCGGCGGAAAAGGCCAAGATCGAGCTGTCGTCGTCGATGCAGACCGACGTCAACCTGCCGTTCATCACCGCCGATCAGCACGGGCCGAAGCATCTCAATATCAAGCTGACGCGGGCCAAGCTCGAAGCGCTGGTCGACGATTTGATCCAGCGCACCATCGCACCGTGCCGCAACGCATTGCGCGACGCCGGGCTCAAGGCTTCGGAAATCAACGAGGTGATCCTGGTCGGCGGCATGACCCGGATGCCCAAGGTGATCGAGACGGTCAAGCAGTTCTTCGGCAAGGAGCCGAACCGCAGCGTCAATCCCGACGAGGTCGTGGCGATCGGTGCTGCGATCCAGGCCGGCGTCCTGAAGGGCGAGGTCAAGGATGTGTTGCTGCTCGACGTCACCCCGCTGTCGCTCGGCATCGAGACGTTGGGCGGCGTCTTCACCCGGCTGATCGACCGCAACACGACAATCCCGACCAAGAAGAGCCAGACCTTCTCCACCGCCGAGGACAATCAGACCGCGGTGACGATCCGCGTTTTCCAGGGCGAGCGCGAGATGGCTGCGGACAACAAGCTGCTCGGCCAGTTCGATCTGGTCGGGATTCCGTCGGCGCCGCGCGGCATGCCGCAGATCGAGGTCACCTTCGACATCGACGCCAACGGCATCGTCCAGGTCTCGGCCAAGGACAAGGCGACCGGCAAGGAGCAGCAGATCCGCATCCAGGCGTCGGGCGGCCTGTCCGAAAGCGATATCGACCGCATGGTCAAGGACGCCGAGGCGCATGCCGAAGAGGATAAGCGGCGCCGCGAGTTGGTCGAGGCCAAGAACAATGCCGACGCACTGATCCACACGACCGAACGCACCTTGCGCGAGAGCGGTGACAAGGTGGCGTCGGGTGACCGCACCGCGGTCGAGCAGGCGATCCAGGCGCTGAAGGACACGCTCGGCAGCGACGATGCCGCAGCGATCAAGGCCAAGACCGAGGCGCTCGGGCAGGCCGCGATGAAGCTCGGCGAGGCGCTCTACAAGGCGCAGCAGGAGCAGGCGGCGCCCGGCGGCGGCGGGCCGGCGTCCGGCGGGTCCTCTGCGGGCGGGTCCGGCGGTGACAACGATAAGGTCGTCGATGCCGATTTCGAGGAGGTTGACGACCAGAAGAAGCGCGGCTCGGCATAAGCCTCGCTTCGGCGCCGATGCCGATTGCAGGATCGCACCCCGGCGGCATGCCGCCGGGGTGACGTTCGCGGCCCAGACCTTCTCTCAGCCGATCCGATCGAACGATGGCAAAGCAAGATTTTTACGAGGTACTCGGCGTCTCCAAATCGGCCAGTGCCGATGACCTCAAGAGAGCTTATCGCAAGCTTGCGATGCAATATCATCCCGACCGCAATCCGGGCGACAAGACCGCCGAGCACAAATTCAAGGAGATCAACGAGGCCTACGACGTTCTGAAAGACGACCAGAAGCGCGCGGCCTATGACCGGTTCGGTCACGCCGCCTTCGAGCAGGGCGGCGGCCGGGGCCCCGGCGATTTCGCCTTTACCGGCGGGTTCGCCGATATTTTCGACGAGATGTTCGGCGAGTTCATGGGGGGCGGTCGCCGCGGCCCGCAGGGGTCGAGCCGCGGCAGCGATCTGCGCTACAATCTCGAGATCACCCTCGAGGACAGCTTCCGCGGCAAGCAGACCACGATCCGGGTCCCCAATCTTGTTGCCTGCGAACAATGCAGCGGGAGCGGTGCGGAGTCCGGCTCCAAGCCGGTCTCCTGTCCGACCTGCCACGGGCGCGGGCGCGTGCGCACCCAGCAGGGCTTCTTCTCGATCGAACGAACCTGCCCCGGCTGCCAGGGCGCCGGCCGGGTCATTGACAAGCCGTGCAAAGGCTGCGGCGGCCAGGGCCGGGTGCGACGCGAGAAGACGCTGTCGGTCAACATCCCGCCCGGGGTCGAGGACGGCACCCGCATCCGGCTCGCCGGCGAGGGCGAAGCCGGCGTGCGCAGCGCCGCCGCCGGCGATCTCTATATCTTCGTCACGGTGTCGCCGCATCGCATCTTTCAGCGCGATGGCGCCAACATCCATTGCCGGGTGCCGATCCCGTTCACGACCGCCGCACTCGGGGGCACGATCGAGGTGCCGACCGTCGACGGCAGCCGGGCGCGGGTCACGGTGCCGCCCGGAACCCAGTCCGGGCACCAGTTCCGGCTGAGGGCGAAAGGCATGAGCGTGCTGCGCTCGACGGCGCGCGGCGACATGTTCGTCGAGGCGACGGTCGAGACCCCGGTCAACCTGACCAAGCGTCAGCAGGAGCTGCTGCGCGAATTCGAGAAGGAAGGCGAGAACCACCGCATCCACCCCGAGAGCGAGGGCTTTTTTGCTCGCGTCAAGGAATTCTTCGAGGATTTGCGGGAATAGCTTCGCCTTCCCGGCGGGCAGCGGCCGGCGGCATTGCCAGCGGCAGGTGCCGGCCGCTGTACTGGCCGACGATGGCTCGGATCAGTAGCAGATCGGTGACGGACCTGCATAGGCGGTGCGCGGCGAGGTCGCCGCACCGCCGACGGCACCGGTCAGCCCGCCGACCAGTGCGCCAAGCCCGGCATTGCCGCCGATCGCACCCAGCGCCGCCCCGGCGGCAGCACCTGCCGCCCCGGTGCTGACCGCCCGGCATCCGGGAGTGACACCGCAACCTACGAGCGGCAGCGCGGCAACGAGAAAAACCATGGGCAGCCAATATCGTCGCATCCCGACGTCCTCGATCGGATCGCAGCCCTGCAGGCTGCTGCTATCCGACCCAACGGCGGGCGCCCTTGGCGAGTTCCGCGATCCCGCGATGCTCGCTATGTCACGCGCGATATTCGCTATGTTGTAAGGGAGAGTTCGCTAGGCGCCGGCGCTGCCACCGGGTTGCCCCTTGCCAGCACCGCTTCGAGGGCATTGCGGATCTCGGCAAGCTTGCCCGGATGGTCGACCTGATGGCCAAACAGGTTCTTGACGTAGAACACGTCCACGACCTTTTCGCCATAGGTCGAGATCTTGGCGCTCGAGACCTGCAGACTGAGCCGGGTCAATTCGCGGGTCAGCTCGAACAGCAGCCCCGGCCGGTCGCGACCGTTGACCTCGATCACGGTGTGCGAGGCACTCGCCTTGTTGTCGATCAGAACCCGTGGCGCCACGGTAAACACCTGGGTGCGGCTCGGAAAAGCGGGGCTGCGGGCGAGTTCGCGATGCGGCTTCAGATCGCCGGTCAGCACATTCTCGAACACGACCGACAGCCTGGCGAGCTTGTCCGGGCGGTCGAACGGTCCGCCGGCGAGGTCCTGGACCTGGAACGTATCGAGCGCCATCCCGTTCGACATCGTCATGATCCGGGCATCGACGATGTTGGCACCGCTGACCGCGAGCGCCCCCGCGATGCGCGAGAACAACCCGGCATGGTCGGCGGTATAGAGCGTGATCTCGGTGACCGAGCGGTCCCGATCGACCCGCTTTTCGACGGTCAGCGGGGCGCCGCTCGCCTCGGCCTCGCGCATCAGCCGGGCGTGCCGGGCATGGGTCTCGGCGTCAAACGAAAGCCAGTAGAACGGGTAGCCGCTTTTGGCAAAGGCGGCGAACTCGTCGGGACTGAAGTCGGGTAGCCGCTCACGCGCTGCATCGAGGGCCGCGGCGACTTGTGAATCGCGGGCTGCGGCGGTCAGCCCTCCCGACATCACCGCGAGCGCCTGATGATAAAGATCGCTCAGCAGTGCAGCTTTCCAGCCGTTCCACACATTGGGCCCGACCGCGCGGATGTCGGCGATGGTCAGCAGCAGCAGCAGCTTCAGCCGCTCCGGCGATTGCACCTGCGCCACAAAATCGGCGATCGTCTGCGGGTCGCCGATGTCGCGTTTGAAGGCGGTGCCGCTCATCAACAGGTGCCAGCGGACCAGCCAAGCGACCGTCTCGGTCTCCTCGGGTGACAGGCCGAGCCGCGGCCCGAGCTTCGCTGCGATGCGCTCGCCGAGCACCGAATGGTCGCCGCCGCGACCCTTGGCGATGTCGTGCAGCAGCACCGCGATATAGAGTGCGCGCCGCGACAGGATCGACCGGGCCAGCTCGGTGGCGAGCGGCAATTCGTCCGCGAACCGACCGGCCTCGATCCGGTGCAGGATGCCAATCGCAAACAGCGTGTGCTCGTCCACCGTGTAATGATGGTACATGTCATACTGCATCTGCGCGACGACACGGCCGAAATCGGGGATAAAGCGGCCAAACACGCCGGCTTCGTTCATGCGCCGCAGTGCGGTTTCCGGGTCCTTGGGCGAAGTCAGGATTTCGACAAACAGGCGGTTCGCCTCGGCATCTTCGCGCAGCCGCGCATCGATCAGCCGCAGCGACCGGCTGGCGCGGCGCAATGCCCGCGGGTGAATGTCGAGCCCGCTCTGCTGCGCGACATGAAAGAGGCGGATCAGCGCCACCGGGTCGTTGGCAAAAAACTCCTCCGACGGGATCGTCAGCCGCTCGCCGTCGAGCGTGAATCCGTCGAGGCCGCGCCGGCCGATCCCCCAGCGGGCCCAGGCGAGCCGCCGCTTGCGCTGCTGATCGGCTTCGAGGATCGCACAGAAGATCCGGGTCAGGTCGCCGACCTCCTTGGCCACCAGGAAATAGTGCTTCATGAAGCGCTCGACCCCGCGGCTGCCCGCGTGATCGGTATAGCCCATGCGGCGGCCGATCTCGCCTTGCAGGTCAAAGGTCAGCCGTTCCTCGGCGCGGCCGGAGAGGTAGTGCAGATGGCAGCGCACGGTCCACAGAAAGCGCTGTGCGCGGGAAAAGCGCTGCGCCTCCTCGGCCGACAGCACGCCAAGTCCGACCAGGTCGCCGACATCGGCGATGCGGTAGATGTACCTGGCAAGCCAGAACAGCGTGTGCAGATCCCGGAGCCCGCCTTTGCCTTCCTTGATGTTCGGCTCGAGCTGGTAGCGGCTGTCGCCGACGCGGCGATGGCGCTCGTCGCGCTCGGCCAGCTTGGCCTCGATGAACTGGGCGGCGCTGCCGCGCCGGATTTCGCTGTCAAAGCGCTTTTCGAGCTCGAAGAACAACCCCTCTTCGCCCCAGAGATAGCGCGCTTCGAGCAGGGCCGTGCGGATCGTCAGATCGGCATTGGCCTGGCGCAGGCATTCCTCGACCGAGCGTGTCGCGTGCCCGATCTTCAGCCGCAGATCCCACAGAATGTAGAGCAGCAGCTCGACCACCTGCTCGGTGTGCGGGGTCTGCTTGTACGGCAGCAGGAACAGGAGATCGAGATCGGAGGAGGGGGCCATCTCGCCACGGCCATAGCCGCCGACCGCGACCAGCGCCAGGCGCTCGCCCGAGGTCGGATTGGCCAGCGGGTAGATTTCTGCGGTGACCACATCGAACAGTGCGCGGATCAGCTGATCCATCAGAAAGCACTGCTCGTGCACCACCGCGGTGCCGTCGCCGGCGATCTCGAACCGGCGCCGGATCTCGGCGCGGCCGGCAGCGAGCGCCGCTTTCAGCGGGCCGACCAGCGGCGCGCGATCGAGGCTCGGGGCGGCGAGCGTGCGGGCTGCCGCCGAGAGCTCTTCGGCGACGCGGCGGCGGTCGATGATCTCGCGCTGCCGGGTGATCGTCGGCATCGCCCTGCGTTTCGCAGCAGCGCCTTGCGCGGCGCCCCGAGGCTTTGTGCCGACCCGACCGAGAGCGGCGGCCGAGCGCGAGAGCGAAGGGCGAAGACCGAGATTCATCGGCCGGCTCCAGTCATCTGGTCATAATCGGCCATCTGCCCATAATCGGCGATCCGGCCGCAATCCGCCATCCGGCCGCAATCGGCCCTCGGGTCACAAGTGGCGCCCGGCATCGACGGTGACGATCGACCCGGTCGTATGGGTCAGATGGGTGATGCAGGCCATCACGGCCAGCGCCACATCGTGCGCCTCGATCGCGCGTTTCAGCGGCGCCGCCGCGGCGGCCGCAGCCATCATCTCCTCGGTGCGGCCCGGGACGAAGCCGGTATGCACCATGCCGGGTGCGACGATCACGACGCGGATCTCGGGGGCGAGTACCCGCGCCAAGGCCATGCTCATCGTGTTGAGCGCGGCCTTCGAGGCGCCGTAGATGATCGAACTGCCGGTACCGTGCTGCGCTGCACCCGAAGAAATGTTGACGATGACCGCGTCGCCCGACCGGCGCAGCAGCGGCGCGAAGGCGCGGATCGTCGCGAACGGGCCGCGCACATTGGCGGTCAGAACCGCGTCGATCAGCGCGTCGTCGAGCGCTTCGAGATCATGGTGCGGCACCATCCGGGTGAAGCCGGCGGAATTGACCAGGATGTCGGCGCGGCCGAACCCGTCCTCGACCGCCGCTGCAGCCTGGCGGATCCGGGCGGTGTCCTCGAGCGGCAGATGCATCGCCCGGTGGCCGGCGCCGGGAAGCTCGGCGATCAGTGCGGCGGCGCGATCGGCGCCCTTGTTGTAGCCGACCACGACGCGTGCCCCGGCCGCTGCCAAGAGCCGCACGCTCGCCGCCCCGATACCGCTCGATCCGCCGGTCACCACCGCAACCTTGCCGCCGAGTGGCGCACCGCCGTCTGGTGCCATGTCCCGTCTTCCTTCCAGGTTCCGCCGCTGCGTCCGTCATGCGGAATGGGGGATGCTACCAGAGGGCGCGGCACCGATGCTTGCAAATCTGCGCGATGGGCAGGCCGGGACAGCGGCTGCCGTCGTGCGGTGGCAATCCGACGGCCCGGTTTCCCGGCGCGCAGCTCCGCAGACGGCGAACGGCCCGGCGGGGTGGGCCGGGCCGCGCCAAATGGGACCGTTCCAAATAGGGCCGCGCCAAATGCGGCGTCAGTTGGGATGGAAGACGAGGGTGCGCAATTCGATGCTTTCGCGCGGGAACGCATCGGGTGGGGTGGTCGGATCGGTGAACGAGGTGTGCGGCATGAAGCGTGCGCGCCCATCGGTCTTGGTGTCGGCGATCTTTAGGAGCAGCGCCTCCTCGCGCCGCATCTGCGGCACGTAATACCATTCGTGCTGCGGGTTCCATTTGACCGAATAGGTCTCGCCAACCCGCTCCCGGTAGACGAGATCGGACGGCACGAGGTCGGCGAAATCGACCGTGCGCGCATCGCACACCGCGAGCGGCGCATCCTGCAGCGGCCCGCGGATCGGTCGCCACAGGTTGATCACCTGGACCCGGCCTTTCAGCAGCTCCTCGGCGTCGTTGGGCAGCAGGTCGCGCACCCGCTGCGGGCCGGAGCGGGAGGTGTGGTCGACATGGACACGGGTTGCCGGCTGGCGCGGACCGCCGGCGGCACGGTCGGCCTGCCCCGGCACGCGGCGGCGCTGCAGATGGTCGAAGATAAAGACGCGGCTGGCCCCGGTCTGCTCGGCGATAAAGCGCTCGGCTTCCGGGTAATAGACGCGGCGCACCTCGTCATCGTCCCAGAAGTCGTGCACCGCGCTGTGCTGCTCGACGAGCGCAAATCCCTGTCGATCGAGCGCGATCTCCGACTGGATCGGGCGCATGCTGTGGATGCGCACCTGGTGCGGCTCGGGCCTCATGTTCGAGCGCTCGCCCGGGCCCGTCTCATAGGCGTAATAGCGCGGGCGCTCGGCCATCGGCGCCAGGTAGTTGAGCTCGCCTTCGACAAACGGCAGCTCGGCGGGACTGGTCATCCTCATTCTCCTTGATCACGACAGCGGGACGCCGGCGCAGCGCAACGATGGCGGAAGGACCGCCATCCGGGAGAGCGCTCGAAACTCATCCGAGATGCCGAACGGCACGACGCAGAAGGGCACGACGCAGAAGGGCGGCCGCTTGCGGGCGTCGCCCCGTCTCGTGCCCGGCATGTCATGGCACCGCCATCATATGAGTCTCGCTAACCCGGTCATCGTTGCCAGTGGAGCGTTGCTGGCGCTCTTGCGCTTAATTGATCGCGCCCGCATCTCTAGGCAAACGAGAGTTTCTCAGCCGCGGCTTAGATTTCCTCATTCGAGATGAGCCATCACCTGCCCCCGCTCGGGGCGCTGCGGGCGTTCGAGGCGGCGGCGCGGCATCTGAGCTTCAGCAAGGCGGCCGAGGAATTGTTCGTCACCCCGGCGGCGATCAGCCATCAGATCCACGCGCTCGAGCAGGATCTCGGCGTCAGGCTGTTTCAGCGGCTCAATCGCGCAGTCATGTTGACATCCTCGGCGCGGGTGTTGCTGCCGGGGCTGTCGGAAGGCTTTGCTGCGATCGAGGCCGCGGTCAGACGGCTGCGGGCGCATAACGACACCGGCACGCTGACCGTCACGGCCTCGCCATCCTTTGCCGCGAAGTGGCTGGTGCTGCGGCTGCACCGGTTTCAGGCGCGTGCCAACGAGGTCGATGTACGGATTTCCGCGACCGACGAGGTCATCGATCTGAGCAAGGGTGATTTCGACCTGGCAATCCGCTACGGCACCGGGCATTACCCGGGGCTCGAGGTCGAGCGGCTCTTCACCAACGAGGTGTTTCCGGCGTGCAGCCCGCAGCTCCTGGTTGCCGGTCCGCCGCTGCGGATCCCCGACGATCTGCGTCACCATGCGCTGATCCACGATCAGGCGGTCGAGCGCGACCCGTTGGTGCCGACCTGGCCGATGTGGCTCAAGGCGGCCGGGGTCAAGGATATCGCGGCGACCACCGGGCTCAGCTTCAACAACATGCATCTGGCGCTCGACGCGGCGATCGCCGGCCATGGCGTGGTGCTGGCCTACAGCACGATCGCCGCTGCCGATCTCGCCGCCGGGCGGCTGGTGCGGCTGTTCTCGCTGTCGCTGCCGGACCAGTTCGCCTATTACATCGTCAACGTGCCGGGGGCACTCGAACGGCCCAAGGTGCGCGCGTTTCGCGATTGGCTGCGCGAGGAGGCGGACCGGCAGCCCGAGCCGGTTCCTGTCTAGGCCGCCGCCAGGCGGCGACGCCCGGTGATGGTGCGCCACCAGCCGAGCCCGGCCAAGGCCAGCAGAGCCGAGCCGAGCAGTGCCAGCGATCCGGGCTCGGGCGTGTCGATGATCCCGGCGTCGATGCTGCTGAGGCTGTTCGCTCCAGCGCTGACGGTGACGATTTCGGTCAGCGAGTAGGGGCTGGCGATCGGCGGCACCGCGACGGTGGCCGACTGGTTGTCGAGCAACCCGGCGCTGAGCAGGCTGGCGGTACCGAATGGTATGTCCGAAGCATCGAAATAGGTGTTCATCGTTGCTTGACTGTTCTTGTAGACGCCGCTGATGTCGCTCACGAACTCCCTGATCTCGTTGGTCGAGGTGAAGCCCGTCTCGCTCAGCGACACGGTCAGCGTCCCGCCTGTGGTGCCGGTCGTCAGATCGAGCGAGGTCAGATCGAGGATCGGCTGGGACAGCAGCCCGACCGCGGGATAGCCGGTGCCGACATCGATGCTGGCGGTGAAATTGCCGATCGCACCGCTGTAGGAGGCGATGCCGGGGGTCGCCAGATCATTGACCGAGGCGGTGTTGACGCCGTCGGTCGCGGTCAGAAAGATTTCCGCGCGAGCCTGCGATGCGTAACCCGCCGCGACGGCCAATGCGACGACGGTCAGCGACGTGCGCAGAGTGTTCATGGTCCCGATCCTCTCGATCAACCCAGATACTTCAGCGATCAACTCAGCTGCTTCAGCCGAAATCCGCTACGGCCTCCGTGTTAGTATTTACAGAGTTGCGAAAAATTTCTCAATAAAATTCATCGTTAACGCGTAATACTTTTGGTTAATTTAACTATATTGTGATTTTGTTCGGCAGATTCCGACCGCTTTGGCCCGGCGATCCAATGCGGTGCCCGCCGGCACGGCGCTGATCGTCACTTTCGGCTTCTCCTGCGGCCTTGGGTTCAATAGTGTCGCCGCCGCATCACCTCAGGGGGGAAGCCATGCACCATCCGCGATTCATCATTATCGCAGCTTTTGCCGTGCTGATGGTCTCGGCCACTGGGCACGCCGCGACGCGGGTCTTCAAGGCGACTCTCAACGGTTCCAGCGAGGTGCCGCCAACCACCAGCACTGCGACCGGCACGGCAACCGCCAGCCTCGATACGGCAACCCGCCGGCTGAGCTGGGAGGTGACTTATTCGGGGCTTACCGGCCCCGCCAAAGCCGCCCATATCCACGGTCCCGCCGCGCCCGGCAGAAACGCCCCGGTCGCCGTCCCGCTCACCGGCAGCCTCGCCAGCCCGATCAAGGGCTCCGCCGTGCTGACCGCGGCCCAGGTGGCGAGCCTCGAGGCCGGCGACGACTACATCAACATTCATACCGCGAAGAATCCGGGCGGCGAAATCCGCGGCCAACTGATGCCGGCGCCGTAGCGGCGTCCGGATCGCCGCTGCCTCCTCGCCCGCGGCAATCGATCGCATCGCCGTCGCCAGCGGGCCGCACGCTCTCCGGGCGCGTGATCTCCTGGGCTGATTGGCCCCGCCTGTTGCGGCGCCGGGGCCGGAGGCGACGCCCAGCCGCGCGATTTCGCCGCGGCGGTGTGCATTTTGGTCCGGCGCCAAGTCCGGAACTTCCGAACCCTGCCAGAGTTTGTTCTCGGATTATCGTGAATGGAGCCTCGTTTTGGGGAAAACCGGCTCCCGATGGCCGAACCGGACCGACCACAACAATCGAGCGAGGGCTTTGGCAGATGAGGATCGCGCAGGTTGCGCCGTTATATGAGAGCTGCCCACCGCAACTTTACGGTGGAACCGAGCGAGTCGTCTCGCATCTGACCGAAGAGCTGGTGCGCCAGGGGCATGAGGTGACCTTGTTCGCGAGCGGCGATTCGCAAACCGCAGCGGTGCTGCAATCTCCTTGCGCCAGAGCGCTGCGCCTCGATCCCGATTGCCGCGACCCGATTTTCTACCATCTGATCCTGATGAACCGGGTGGCGCAATGCGCCGACCAGTTCGACATCGTCCACTTCCACGCCGATTTTCTGCAATTTCCGCTGTTCGCACCACGCTGGCACAAGACGGTGACGACTTTGCACGGCCGGCTCGACCTGCCGGACCTGCCGCCGCTGATGCGCGAATTCACGATGATGCCGCTGGTGTCGATCTCCGAGGCACAGCGCGCGCCGGTGCCATGGGCCAACTGGTATGGCACGGTGCAGCACGGGCTGCCGCCCGGGCTCTACTCGCCCGGCCGCGGTGCCGGTGGCTATCTTGCCTTCATCGGCCGAATCAGCCCCGAAAAGCGGCCCGACCTGGCGATCGAGATCGCCCGCCGCGCCGGGCTGCCGCTGGTGATTGCGGCCAAGGTCGACAAGGTCGACCGCGACTATTACAAGGAACGGATCGTCCCGCTGCTCGCCGACCCGTTGATCGAGTTCATCGGCGAGATCGGCGATGCAGAAAAGGGCGCTTTCCTTGGCGACGCCGCGGCGTTGCTGTTTCCGATCGATTGGCCGGAGCCGTTTGGACTGGCAATGATAGAGGCGATGGCCAACGGCACACCGGTGATCGCCTTTCGGCGCGGCTCGGTGCCTGAAATCGTCGACCCCGGCCTCACCGGGTTTGTCGTCGAGACCGTCGACGAGGCGGTCGCCGCGATCCCGCGCGCGCGGGCTCTCGATCGCCAGGCGATCCGGCGCCGCTTCGACGAGCGCTTCACGGTGGAGCGGATGGCACACGACTACCTGGCACTCTACGCCGAGGTGTTGCGGCGCGGCCCCGGCGCCGAACCCAGGGCCGGCGAACCCAGGGCCGGCGAACCCAGGGGCACCGAACCGGGGGCGACGGGCGTCCGCGCGGCGACCGCGCAAAACGGCTGAACACCGCCGCAGCACTCGCCTCGCGATGCCGCAAGCCACCGCTGCTGCGAGCGAGCCCTCCGCATTCTCGATCGAGGTGGCGCCCTTTCAGGAGCGCCGGCCGCGTGTTTTGAAACAGGGCGACACATTTGCGGTGTTTGGGCCGCGCGGCGATATCCTTGCCGCCGACCGCTCGCCCGAGGGCGTCTACCACCGCGACACGCGCTATCTGTCCTACCTCGAATTGCGCCTCGCCGGCGCACCGCTGTTGCTGCTCAGCTCGAATGTGCAGGAAGACAACGTCGTGCTGAGCGTCGATCTGACCAATCCCGACCTCGTCGTCGCGGATCGAGCTGCGGTCCGCGCCGAAATGATCCACGTCAACCGGCGCAAATACCTCTGGCAGAATTGCTGTTGGGAACGGCTGCTGGTGCGTAATTTTGACATGGTCGGGCACGAGCTGCTGCTGGATCTCTCCTTCGCCGCCGATTTTGCCGACATGTTCGAAGTTCGCGGCCAGAAACGGCCGCGGCGCGGGCGGTCGTCGATCGAGCGGTGCTCGGATTCGCTGGTCGTGCTGCGCTACGCCGGCCTCGACGGGGTCAAGCGAATGACCAGCCTCGGCTTCGAGCCGGCGCCGACCCGGCTCGACGGCACGACCGCGAGTTTCGCATTGTCGCTCGCACCGGGTGAGGCGATGGGGGTCGTGCTGCGGATCGCTTGTGACGAGGAGACGGCGGGCTGCGGCGCGGTCGGCCGGCGCTTCTACAGCTTGCTGCGCACCGCACGACGGGCGATGCGCACGACCAGCGGGCGAGCCGCCAGCCTCGACAGCTCGAACTCGCTGTTCAACGAGCTGTCCCGCCGTTCGGTCGCCGATCTGTACATGCTGATCACCGACACCGAGCACGGTCCCTATCCGTTTGCCGGCATCCCGTGGTTCAGCACCGCCTTTGGCCGCGATGGCATCATCACCGCGCTGCTGACGCTATGGGTCGATCCGCTGATCGCCAAGGGTGTCCTGAATTTCCTCGCCGCGACCCAGGCGACCGAAACCGCGCCCGAGCGCGATGCCGAGCCCGGGAAGATCCTGCACGAGATGCGCGATGGCGAGATGGCACGGCTCGGCGAGGTGCCGTTCGCGCGATATTACGGCAGCGTCGATGCGACCCCGCTGTTCGTCATGCTGATGGGCGAGTATTTCCGCCGCACCGGCGACATCGAGACGGTGCGATTGCTGTGGCCGAATGTCGAAGCCGCATTGCGCTGGTGCGACACCGACGGCGACCCGGATGGCGACGGCTTTGTCGAGTACCATCGCCGCGACGGCAGCGGTCTCGTGAACCAGGGCTGGAAGGATTCGCAGGACGCGATCTTTCACGAGGATGGCCGGCTGGCCGACGGGCCGATCGCGCTGTGCGAGGTGCAGGGCTACGTCTATGCTGCGAAGCAGCATGCCGCGGCACTGGCGCAGGCCCTCGGGCGCCCCTACACCGCGGCAGCACTGGCGCGCCAGGCCGAGTTGCTGCGCCAGCGTTTCGAGGCGGCCTTCTGGTGCGAAGAACTGGGAACCTATGCGCTGGCGCTCGATGGCAGCAAAACCCCGTGCCGGGTGGTGGCCTCGAATGCCGGGCATGCGCTCTTGACCGGGATCGCCGCCCCGGAGCGGGCCCGCCGGGTCGCCGATACGCTGCTCGGAACCGCGTGCTTTTCCGGCTGGGGGGTGCGCACGGTCGCGGTGTCGGCGGCGCGCTACAACCCGATGTCGTATCACAACGGTTCGGTGTGGCCGCACGACAACGCGCTGATCGCCTTGGGGCTCGACCGCTACGGCTTCAAGACGGCTGCGGCGCGGATCTTTGCCGGCCTGCTCGACGCCGCCGGCTACATGGAACCGCGCCGCCTGCCCGAGCTGTTCTGTGGCTTTGCGTGGCGCAAGCTGACTGCGCCCACGCTCTATCCGGTGGCCTGCATTCCGCAGGCTTGGGCCAGCGCCGCGGTGCTTGCCCTGGTCCAGGCCTGTCTGGGGCTGAGATTTGGCGCCGCCGAAGCCGAGATCCGGCTCGACCATCCGATCCTGCCCGAGTTTCTCGATAGCCTGCATGTGCGCGGGCTGCAGGGGGGCCGCGGCAGCGTCGATCTGAAGCTGCAGCGATCGGGCGCGGAGGTTGCGGTGACGGTCACTCGGCGCCAGGGAGAGGTGCCGATCGTGGTGTCGCGCTGAGGCGCGTCAAAAGCCGACGCCGAGCCGGGCGACCCGCGGCCCGAAATAGCCCTGCGGCAGCGACGGGGGCATGCCGAGCGCATGTTCCTCGCGGGTGACACAGCGCTTCGTCGCGTCGAACACGGCCTGCCAGCCGGGCGCCCCGGGTAGTGCCGCCAACAGGCACTGGTCGAAAAACGTGTAGACGCGGCCGGTCTGGCAACCGAAGGACGGCCGGTCGGCACGCGCCGCGGTCAGGATGATGCGGTTGGGGCGCCGCATCGCGCCGGCGGCAAAGCTGCCGGTGTAGCAGCCGGAGACGATGACGACCGTCGGCGCCGCGGCGCAGCCTCGCGACAGCGCCCGTGCCAACTCGTCCGGATGCAATGCCCGATCCGATCGCGCCAGCCACAAGCCCTCGCCGCGCTCGCCATGCGAGGTCAGGAAAACGAGGCAGCGATCGCCGGGTCGCGCCGGCAGCCGGGCGATCTCCTGCAGCAGGCGCGCCGCGGTAGCCGGCTCGACCCCGCCATGGAGTTCGCTGCGGCTGGCGCTCAACCGATGGATATCGGCGGCCGGCACCCCTGCGGCGGCGAGCCGTCGGGCGAGGGCGCGGGTGGCGTCGTCGAACACCGGCTCGGCATCGTCGCCGGCGGCGAGCACGACCTGCCAGCGCGGCACCGTCCGTGTCGCCGCCGCCACGCCGCCGGCCAGCAGTACCAGCCCCAGCCCGAGCCCCAGCCCTCGGGCGAGAACACGAGCCGATACCCGGGAGCGGAACCGAGGGGCCATCGAACCGCCTTTCACGCTGGTTGCGCAAGCGATGCTATACTCCGCCCGATCGAGAAAACCCGGCGATGGCGACCGGCCTCGCCGAGCACAGCCAAACGGGGAGGTACCGCCGTGCCGACATACATCATGCTCGCGAACTGGACCGACCAGGGCGCGCAAAAGGTCAAGGATTCGCCGCGGCGGCTCGACACCGCCAAGAAGGCGCTCGTTGAAATGGGCGGCGAGTTCAAGGGTCTCTATATGACGATGGGGGATTATGACCTGATTGCGATCTATGAGGCGCCGGACGATGCCGTCGCCGCCCGCTTCACATTGCTGCTCGGCATGCCCGGCACGCTGCGCACCAAAACCATGAAGGCGTTCCCCGAAGCAGCCTATCGCCAGATCATCGCCACGCTCGGCTAGTCGAGCCCGGCGAGTGCGGCGCCGCCGGGAACCTGCGGTGGCCGCCGCAGCAGCAGCAAGAGCGGCATCGCCGCGACCACCAGGATCATCATCAGCATGAAATCGTCGAGATAGGCAACCATCGCCGCCTGGCGCGTCGCCTCGGCATTGAGCGCCGCCACCCCCGCGGGTGTCGTCAGGCTGAAGGGTGCTGCCAGGCTGAAAGCTGGGCCGACCTGCGGGGCGCGGGCAAGCGGGTTGTCGGGCCGCAGCTGCTCGATCAGGCGCGAATGCACGACCTGAGTGTTCTGGTCGAGCAGCGCCTCGACGATCGAAATCCCGATGCTGCCGCCGATATTGCGCATCAGGCTGAAGATCGCGGTGCCCTGGGTCAGGGTGTGCCGCGGCAGCGTCGAAAAGGTGATGATGCTGAGCGGGGTGAAGACAAGGCCGAGGCCGATCCCCTGCGACACCCCGGTCGAGATCACCGGACCCATTCCCATATAGAGCGAGAACCCGGTCATCTGCCACATCGACACCGCGGTGACCACGAGCCCGCCGAGGATGATCAGCCGGGTATCGACCCGGCCGACGATGCGCGCGACGAGGATCATCGCGATCATCGTGCCGACCCCGCGCGGTGCGGTCACCAGCCCGGTCGTGAAGACCGGGTAGTTCATCAGGTCCTGCAGCATCGTCGGCAACAGCGTCATCGTGCCGTAGAGCGGGATGCCGACGAGGAACATGATCAGCGTGCCGGCGACGCAATTGGCGTCCTTCAAGAGCTCGCGGTTCAGAAACGAGCGTTCGTTGGCGGTCGCGGTATGGACGATGAACAGATAGAGGCACAGCCCGGCGATGATCGTCTCGATCCAGATCTCGGCCGAGCCATACCAGTCCTTCAGCTCGCCGCGGTCGAGCAGCATCTGCAGCGCGCCGATCGCCAGGCTCAGCGTGACAAAGCCGAAGAAATCGAACCCCTCGCGCTGCGCGCGGTGGGTTTCACGGATAAAGATCATGATCCCGCCGGCGGCGAGGATTCCGACCGGCAGGTTGATGTAGAAGACCCAGCGCCAGCTGTAGTCTTGGGTCAGCCAGCCGCCGAGCGCCGGGCCGATGATCGGGCCGAGGATCACCCCCATGCCCCAGATCGCCATGGCCTGGCCGTGGCGATGCGGCGGATTGATCTGCAGCAGCACGGCTTGCGACAACGGCACCAGGGCCGCCCCGCAGATGCCCTGGAGCAGGCGAAAGATCACCAGTTGCGCGAGGCTCTGCGAGATGCCGCACAGCGCGGAGGCGAGGGTGAAGCCGGTAACCGAGATCAGGAACACATATTTGATGCCGAACCGCCCGGCCAGCCATCCGGTCAGCGGCGTCATGATCGCAGCGGCGACGATATAGGAGGTCACCACCCATGCGATCTGGTCCTGCGAGGCCGACAGGCCGCCCTGCATGTGCGGCAACGCGACATTGGCGATCGTGGTGTCGACCCCCTGCATGAAGGTCGCCAGCATGATCGAAACGGTGATCCAGCCCCGGTTCGGCACCGGGGCAGCGATGCTAGAATTCACCGCGCCGCCGTCTGAGTGGTCCGATCATCAAGCCAGCCGAACAGCTGCTTCACCCGTTCCAGCATCGGCCGGTGATACCCCGTGTCGACCTCGACATCGGCACTGAGCCCGGCGGCGAGCCGATAGCGCGGATCGAGCTTGTCGAAGCTGAGCCGCACCGGCAGCCGCTGGACCACTTTGACCCAGTTGCCGGTGGCGTTTTCGGCCGGCAACAGCGAAAAGGTCAGCCCGGTCCCCGGGCTCAAGCTCTGAACCTTGGCGTGAAACACGACATCGGGATAAGTGTCGATCGCGATCGTGGCATCCTGACCCGGGTGCATGTGGGTGAGTTGGGTTTCCTTGAAATTGGCGGTCACCCAGATGCGCTTGGCCGAGACCAGCGAGAACAGCGTCGTCGGCATCGAGCCGGTGTCCACCCCCTGAACCCAGTCGCCGACCTGGAGCTGGTCGACCTTGGTGACGATGCCATCCTCGGGCGCGCGCACCACCGTGTAGGACAGGTTCAGCTCGGCGCGATCGAGTGCGGCCTGGGCATGCTGCACCATCGGATGGTCATCGACCGGGATGTCGGGATCGCCGCCAAGGCTGGCGAGGGCGCTGGCGACGTCCTCCGCTTTCGCGGCGAGTTGCTCACGGGCGATCTTGTAGGCGTGGTTGGTCTGGTCGTATTGCGACTGCGAGGCGGTGCCGGTAGACAGGAGCCGCTGCTGGCGCTGCAGCTCGCGCTGCTGATACATCAGCGTCGCCTCGGTCGCCGCGGCATCGGCCTTCTTCTCCTGATAGGTGGCCTTCATCGCCTCGATCTGAAGTTTGACCGCGGCGAGCTGGGCCTTGGCTTCCTCGACGGCGATGCGGAACGGGCGCTGATCGAGCGTGAAGAGCACCTGGCCGGCCTTGACGCGCTCGTTGTCGTGCACATCGACCGTCGCGACCCGGCCCGATATCTCGTTGCTGATCGAGACCCGCGCCGCATCGACATAGGCATCATCGGTCGACACATATTGCCCGCTCGTCAGATACCACCAGCCGCCGGCGACCAACACGATGATCGGGCCGAACAGCATCAGCGGCAGCCGCAGCCGCTGCCGCCAGGACCGGTGCCGGCGGCTGATCGCCGGCCGCCCCTCCACGGCGGCGCGCAGCGCGCCGAGTGTCGGAGCCGCTTCGTCGTCGGCTGAAGTCGTCATTGCTGGCCCCCGACCGGCGCCAGCGCGGTCCCGAGCGCCATGCGACGGCGCATCGCGCGCTGGCCCGGCGGCTCCTGCGGCTCGGACGGCGTCGCGGTTTCGGCAAGACTGCGGTGAACCCGGCGCAACAGCTCGACGAGAAGCCGCCCCTCATCCTCGGACAGGCTGGCGAACGCCTCGCGCCGCACCTCGGCCGACAGCTCCAGGATGCGGGTCAGGATCGGCCGCGCCTTCTCGGTCAGGAACAGGCGGCGGGCGCGGCGATCACCGGGGTCGAGGCGGCGCTCGATCCAGCCGTCCTCCTCCATCCGGTCGATCTGCCGAACGAGCGTCATCGGCTTGATTTCGAGCAGATCGGCGAGACCGGCCTGGTGGATACCCTCATGCCGGGCGAGATAGCCCAGGACGCGGCATTGCGACCGGGTCATGCCGAGGAACAGCAACGCCTGGCGGTTGAAACGCCGCTCAAACAGGCGGGCAACATCGTGGACGAGATAGCCGAAGCTGCGTTCGAGTTTCATCTGGCTGCTGGACTACTAAAAGAACTGTCCCTCGGTGATAATAAGCTATGATACGGAAATTGCACGCGGCGCCATCCGTTTCCGATCGCGCAGCTGGTAGAACGGAATTCGATGGCTCGCCGCGCTTACCCGGCCCGCTCGGTCTGCAGGCCGCCGACGCCCGCCGGCACCCGCGGGCGCGCCTCGCTGCGGGTGCGGCGCACCAGCAGCAATAGCGGGATCATCCCCAGCACGACCACCAGCATCAGCGCATAGACATCGATATAGGCGACCATCGAGGCTTGGCGCGTCACCTCGGCATTCAGTGCTGCGATGCCCGTGGGCGTCGTCAGGCTATAGGGCGTCGGCAGCTGGGGCGCCCGTGCCAGCCAGTTCTCGGGACGCAGCCCTTCGATCAGACGCGAATGGACGATCTGAGTGTTCTCGACCAGCAGCGCCTCGAAAATCGAGATGCCGATGCTGCCGCCGAGATTGCGCATCAAGCTCCGGAGTGCCGTCCCCTGGGTCAGCATGTGCCGCGGCAGTGTCGACAGCGCCAGGGTGTTGAGCGGGACGAAGGTGCAACCGAGCCCGAACCCTTGCAGCAGCCCGGAGGTGATGACCGGTCCCATCCCCATCTGCAGCGAAAACCCGGTCATCACCCACAGCGAGACCACGGTCAGCAGCAGTCCGCTCAGGATCAGCACCCGGCTGTCGACGCGGTTGACGATCCGCCCGACCAGAAACATCGCCAGCATCGTGCCGACACCGCGCGGTGCGGTGACGATCCCGGCGGTGAACACCGGATAGTTCATCAGCGATTCGAGCATGGTCGGCAGCAATGCCAGGGTGCCGCTGAGGATCGCGCCGACGAAGAAAATCAGGATTGTTCCGGCTGCGAAATTCGGGCTCTTGAGCAGATCCCGGTTGAGAAACGAGCGCTCGCCGGTGGTCAGCGTATGGACGATAAACAAGTAGATCGCCACGGCGGCGATCGCCGCTTCGACCCAGATCTCGGTCGAGTTGAACCAGTCCTTGAGCTCGCCGCGGTCGAGCAGCATCTGCAGGGCGCCGATGCCGATGCTCAACGCGATGAACCCGAAAAAATCGAAGGCTTCGCGGTGCGTCCGGCGGGTCTCGCGAATGAACACGAAGATGCCCAAGGCGGCGAGCAGGCCGAGCGGCAGGTTGATGTAGAAGCACCAGCGCCAGCTGTAGACCTGGGTCAGCCAGCCGCCGAGGACCGGACCGCAGATCGGCCCCAGCATGACCCCGATACCCCAGACTGCGATCGCCTGCCCATGCCGCTCGGGCGGGTTGATCTGGAGCAGCGTCGATTGCGACAGCGGCACCAGGGCAGCGCCACAGGTGCCCTGCAGAAAGCGGTAGAAGACCAGTTCGCCGAGGCTTGTGGCGCTGCCGCACAGCGCCGAGGCAAACGTGAAGCCGAGCACCGAGACCAGAAAGACGTATTTTATGCCGAGCCGTCCGGCCAGCCAGCCGGTCAGCGGCGTCATGATCGCGACAGCGACGATGTAGGAGGTCAGAACCCAGGCGATCTGGTCTTGCGCCGCCGACAGGCTGCCTTGGATGTGGGGCAGGGCCACGTTGGCGATCGTGTTGTCGACGCCCTGCATGATCGTCGCCAGCATGATCGAGGCGGTGATCGCCCGCCGGCTGGCGATCGGTCCAAGCGCCGCGCCCCTCACCGCGGGCCCTGATATCGATAGAGCATCGCTTATCGGCGCCGAACCACCATGCGGGCATTATATGTCGATATGGCGACACCACTCGCGCTGATCCCATGCGGCAGGTGTCCGGAAATTCGATGGGTCGCGCGGTAGCGGGGGCCTGCGCTAGCCGGCCGGGCCTGGCCGCATGCCGCGTTCGAGCGCCAATCCGACCTCGACCCGCGGTCTCGGCCGCAACAGCAGCAGCAGACCGGCGGACGCGATCGAGATCACCATCATCACGACAAAATCATTGAGATAGGCGACCATCGCCGCCTGCCGGGTCACTTCGGCGTTCAATGCGGCGATACCGGGCGGGCTCGCCAGGCTGTAGGGCGCGACGAGATAAGGCGCATGGGTCAGCGGGTTGTCCGGCCGCAACCGCTCGACCAGGCGGGAATGCACGACCTGCGTGTTCTCGGTCAGCAAAGCCTCGAGCACGGCGATGCCGATGCTGCCGCCAAGATTGCGCATCAGGCTGCGCAATGCGGTTCCTTGGGTCAGGATTTCGCGCGGCAGATGCGACAACGCGATCGTATTCAGCGGCACGAAGGTGCAGCCAAGGCCGAACCCCTGCACAAGGCCGGAGACGATGACCGGCTGCATCCCCATCTGCAGCGAGAACAGGGTCATCTGCCACATCGAGATCGCGGTCAGCACCAGTCCAATCAGGATCAGCAGGCGGTTGTCGACCCGGTTGATCGCCCGCGCGACGACGAACATCGCGATCATCGAGCCGACGCCACGGGGTGCGGTGACGAGACCGGTGGTCAGCACCGGGTAGTTCATCAGGTCCTGCAGCATCGTCGGCAACAGCGCCAGAGTGCCGTTCATGATCAGCCCGATCAGGAACATCAACAGCGTGCCCACGACAAAATTGACGTCTTTCAACAGATTGCGGCTGACGAACGAGCGGTCGGTCGTCGTCGCGGTATGGACCACGAACAGGTAGAGCGCTACCGCCGCCACCGCCGCCTCGATCCAGATCTCGGTCGAGCCGAACCAGTCCTTCAGCTCGCCGCGGTCGAGCAGCATCTGCAACGCGCCGATCGCCAGGCTCAGCGTCACAAAACCGAGCAGGTCGAACGGCTCGCGATGCGCATGCCGGGTATCGCGGCCGAAAATCAGCATGCCGAGCGTGGCGATGACCCCGACCGGCAGGTTGATATAGAAGCACCAGCGCCAGTTGTAATCATAAGTCAGCCAGCCGCCGAGCACCGGGCCGCAGATCGGTCCGAGGATCGTGCCGATGCCGAACACGGCCATCGCCTGGCCGTGGCGCTCGACCGGGTTGATCTGTAACAGCACCGCCTGCGACAGTGGCACCAGCCCGGCACCACAGATGCCTTGCAGGCCGCGATACAGCACCAGCTCGGTCAGGCTGGTGGCGCTGCCGCACAGCGCCGAGGCGAACGTAAAGCCGGCGACCGACAGGATGAAGACGATCTTGATGCCGAAGCGGCCGGCGAGCCAGCCGGTCAGCGGCATCATGATCGCGGCGCAGACGATGTACGAGGTCAGCACCCAGGCGATCTGGTCGAGCGAGGCCGACAGGCTGCCGCGGATGTGCGGCAGCGCCACGTTGGCGATCGTGGTGTCGAGCCCCTGCATGATATTGGCCAGCATGATCGCCAGGGTCAGCGCCCCGCGATTGGCGGCCGGCGGTCGCGGCGCGCCCCTCAAGCCGCTGCCTCAGGTATCTCGGGGTGCGAGCGGCCACCGCCGGAATCGCCGTCGCTGTCCAAGCGCGCTGGCAAAGGCGCGTTTCCTCCGCGGGCGGGGCGGGCTTGTGCCCGGTTGCAGAATTGTGACCGATCATAGGAGTCGGAAACAAAAATTCAAAAACTTGCGTCTGTGCGCAATTGCGTGGCTGGCAATCGAGAATTCGATGGCTGCGACCAGGCGTCGTCCGGCATGCGCTCCGACGCAGCGGGCTTTTGCCGCGCGGCGGGCTTGCCGGTGGCTGCCAGCAGTCGCACAATCACCGGGACCACCGCGCTGCGCCCGACTGCTCGGACATGGCAACTGCACCCGGAGAGCCTCCATCGCCTGATCCTGCAGCGACGGCCGGGCTGTCGCTGACCGATGCGCTGATCGCCGGCGCCGAGCCGGCGTCCTGGGCGCGCTATTGCCGGCTGGCAGCCGAACTCGAAGGCCGGCCCGCTATTGTGCCGGCGCCGGCGCCCGGCTCGCTCGAATGGCAGCGGCGCCAGGACCAGCCGGTGCTGCGAACGGGTCAGCCGCTGCCAGCAGAAGCGCTCGCCGCCGGGTGCCGGCGGCTGGCCCGGCGCGGTACGCCAGCACCCTTCACCGGGGCGCCGCCACCCTTCGGGGCGGCCGGGAGAGACGCCTATGATGCGTTTCTCGCAGCGCATCGCGGCCCCGAGGCGCTGCTGGCGCAGCTCGACGGGCTTGAGGCAGAGGTGGTCGCAGCCTTCGCCGCGGCTGGCCGGGCCGGGCGGTTGCGTGCCACCGGGTTTCATCACGGCACGCGGGTCGAGATCGGCGCCGACTGGTTCGACCACGCGATCTTCGATTTCGCCCGCAACACGATCCGGCTGCCCGATGGCTCGACGATCGCCGGCGTCTCGATCTCGTGGGATGTGACGGATGCCCCGCCTGCTGCGGGCGCAGCCGACACCCGAGGCGACCCCGGCCGGCAGCGGCGGCAGCGTCCGGCTCAGGCGATGCTCCGTCAGGCGCTGGCGACGCTCTGGGAGCGCCAGGCGTTCGGTGTCGGCACCGGCAATGAGCGGGTGCTGGCGCTGGTGTTGCGCGAGCTCGGCCTGTCACCGGCCAATCCCCCCTACGGCTTCAAGAGTGCCGAGACCGTCCGCAAGCTCCGCAAGGAGCTCAAGATGTCGCTGTAGCAGCGGCTGGCCCGCCTGCCAAACCCGCCAGTGCGCCAGCTTGCAAGCTGGCCGCTGGCATCCCTCCGATGCGCGCCCATTTCGTTCCCGGGTCATGCCGGGCGACGGGCCATGGCGCGATCGAACAGGAGAGATGCCTATGGCTGGCGCGCCGGCAATCCGATCTTCATCCGAACCTGCCGTCGGGATGCCGACAATGTCGCAACACACCGGCGCCGGCGGCTTGTCCGCGGCGCGCGCCGAGCTCGCCGCGGCGATCGGCGAACTCGAGAATGCCGGCGCCGAACTTGCGGCGGCCCAGGCACGGGCGACGCGGCTCGCCGCCGTCGCCGCCGAGTGGGCCCGGCACGAAACCGAGCTGGCGGCGCTGCAGACCGCCGACCAGGAACGGCTCGGTGCCTGGCTCGCCGACGATGGCGGCGCTCCCCGCCCCGAGCCCACCCCTGCCGTTGTTGCCGCGGAACAGCGGCGAGAACCGCTGCAGCGCGAGCTCGCTGCCGCGCATCTCGCGCTGCCCGAGGCCGAACAGTCGTTCCGCCACCACGCGGCCCGGGTTCGTGCGCTGCAGAGCCGGCGCGATGCGGCCGTTTGCACCGCGGCGGTCGAAGCTGCACGGCATTATGCGATGGCCTATCGGGCGGCACTGCTCGTCGCGCTCGAACACGAAGCCGTGCTGCACGGGCTGCGCAGCGAATTGATGGCCCGCGGCGACCGGGCCGACGATGCGCCGGGTGCCGCCAGCGCCGCTGCCCGGATCGGCGAGCTGATCGCCCAGACGAAGCGCACCGCCGCGGTACGGCACAATCCGCAACCCGGCCGAACGCTGCTCGCGGCGTTGGCATCGGATCCCCGGGCAGCTCTTTAGGCCAAGGCAGCTCTTTAGAGGAGGCGGGATATGCGAACGCATCGATTGATCGCCCCCGACGGCATGGCCCCGACCATGATCGAGCTCGCCGGTGGCGCCCAACTCCCAGTGCCGCCCGACGGCATCGTCGAAATCCCGCACGCGCTCGACCTGCCGGGCGATCCCGGTGTGTTCGAGCCGATCGATCGCACGGTCGAGACACGCTGGCTGGGCCAGCTCCTGGCTCTCGGCTTCCGCCCGCTGCCGCCCGCGGGCCCGACCGCCGCGCGTCCCACCGCCGGCCGCTATGATGGCGACAGCTTCTTCGACCAGACGCTGGGCCTGCCGCTCTGGTGGTCAGGCAATGCCTGGCGGACCGCCGCCGGCGAAGCGGTCTGAAACCCCGTCCGCAGTGGCGCAGGCGCGGGCGATGACCTCCATCGGCCGCATCCCGGCAGTGCGCATCACCCGGATGGTCGGCGCGTGGTCGCGCTTGGCGAGCCGGCGGCCGGCCGCGTCGGTCACCAGCGGATGGTGGCGATAGCGCGGCGTCGCCAGCCCGAGCAAGGCCTGCAGCACGCGGTGGATGTGGGTTGACGGAGCGAGATCCTCGCCGCGGGTGACCAGGGTCACGCCCTGGATCGCATCGTCGACGGTGACCGCCAAGTGGTAGCTCGCCGGCACATCCTTGCGCGCCAGCACGATATCGCCGAGCAGCACCGGATCGGCGGCGATGCGCCGCGGCGTGCCGTTTCCCTCCTCGACCCAGTCGAGTGGTCCGCTCAGCGCCAGCGCGCGGGCGAGATCGAGCCGCACAGCGTAATCGAGCCCGGCCTCCCGCCTGCGGGCGCGCTCTTCGGGTCCGAGCCGGCGGCAGGTGCCGGGATAAATCGCGCCGATCTCGCCCTGCGGCGCGCCGCCGGCGCTGGCGATCTCGGCCCGGATGTCGCGTCGCGTGCAGAAGCACGGGTAGAGCACGCCCAGCGCGTCGAGCCGGTCGAGTGCGGCGCGATAATCGTCGAAATGCTCGGATTGGCGGCGCACCGGGCCATCCCAATCGAGGCCGAGCCAAGCCAGATCTTCGATGATTGCCGCCGCGTATCCATCGCGGCAGCGCCTGCGGTCGATATCCTCGAGCCGCAGCAGAAAGCGGCCGCCCGCAGCCCGCGCCGTGCGCCAGCCTTCGAGCGCCGAGCGGACATGGCCGAGATGTAGATACCCGGTCGGGCTCGGCGCAAACCGGGTCACAACCGCCGGCGCCGGCGTCACCGGCACCGCCGCGGGTGACAGCGGGGCGGTGTTTCGGCTATGGCTGAGCCACCGGTTCCGCCTTGCGAAAGACCGCGCCGATGATGACCAAGCTCTCCGGCCCATCTCACCCGCCCGCTTCGGGCGGCAAGCCCCGCCACCTGGTGGTCCTGTTGCACGGGCTCGGCGCCGACGGCAACGACCTGATCGGACTTGCGCCCTATTGGGCGCGGCTGCTGCCCGAGGCCGAGTTCCTGTCGCCGAATGCGCCCTTTCCCTGCGACATGGCGCCCTATGGCTACCAGTGGTACAGCTCGCAGGATCGCAGTCCCGGCGCGCAGCTCGCCGGGGTGCGGGCGGCGGCGCCGATCCTCGACGCCTTTATCGACGAGGCGCTGGCCGAGCGCGGCCTCGATGCCAGGGCACTGGCGTTGGTCGGGTTTTCGCAGGGCTCGGTCATGTCGCTCTATGTCGGGCCGCGGCGGGAGCAACAGATTGCCGGCATCATCGGCTATTCGGGACGGCTCGTGGCACCCGACCTCCTGGCGAGCGAGCAGCACTCGCGGCCGCGCATCCTGCTGGTCCACGGCACCGCGGACCCGCTTGTTCCCTATGCGGCGATGGCCGAGGCCGAGCAGGGCCTCGCAGCCGCGGGCGTCCCGGTCGAGAGCCTCGGCTGCCCCGGCATCGGCCATTCGATCGACGAGAACGGGCTGCGGCGCGGCGGGCAATTTCTCAAGGAGGTGCTGGTTGTCGAGGATGCGCCGGTCGTCACGGATGGGCCGGTCGTTACGGATGGTCAGCGGGGGCCGAAATCTTGACCACGCCGCCTTCGTCCAGCAGCGGCGTGATCAGCGCCAGCATCTTTGCTGAATCCCATTTCGCCTCGCCTTCGACCCGGCCCAGCACCCGGCCCTTGCGGTCGATCAGAAAGCTGGTCGGCAGGCCGTCGACCTTGAACGCCTGGGCGACCGTGCTGTTCGGATCGAGATAGGTCTTGACCGATTTGAGCCCGAGCTTTGCGACAAACGGCGCCACCGCCTTCTCGCCGCCGATATCCTCGGAGATCGCCAGCACCGTGAGCTTGTCGCCGAGCCGGGTCTGCAACCGTTCGAGGGACGGCATCTCGCTGCGGCAGGGCGCGCACCAGGTGGCCCAGAGATTGACCAGCACGATTTTGCCGGCGAAATCGGCAAGGGTGAGCCGGTGGCCCGCGGCGTCGGCGAAGGCGATCTTGGGCGCCGGCTGCGGTGCGGCCAGCGGAACGAACACACCCAATGCCGGCGGGTCGGCGGGACCGGCAGCCGGCGGCGCCGCCATGGCCGCCGCGCCTGCGGTGAACAGCAAGAGAGCCGCCAGCGCGGCACAGCCCGACTTCATCGATCCGTTCCCTGGTTCCGCTCGCACGCGACCATGACCCGCGCCAAGCCAGCACCGCAACACGCCGACCAGGCTGCCGGCGGAGCGAACCCGCAATGGGGCGGGCGGTTCGCCGCCGGTCCGGCCGAGATCATGCGCCGCATCAACGCGTCGATCGATGTCGACCGCCGCTTGTGGGCCGAGGATATCGCAGGCTCGCAGGCGCATTGTGACATGCTGGTGGCGCAACACATCCTGTCGCCCGAAGATGGCGCGGCGATCACGCGGGGTCTAGCGCAAATCCGCACCGAGATCGAAGCCGGGCATTTCGTCTTCAGCGACGTGAACGAGGACATTCATATGAATGTCGAGGCCCGGCTCGCCGATCTGATCGGTCCCGCGGCCGGCCGCCTGCATACCGCACGCTCGCGCAACGACCAGGTCGCGACCGATCTGAAGCTGTGGCTGCGCGCGGCGATCGACCGGCTCGACAGCGCGCTGCGCGAGTTCCAGCGTGTTCTGCTCGATCGCGCCGAGGCCGAGGCCGGGACGGTGATGCCGGGCTTCACCCATCTGCAGATCGCCCAGCCGGTGACCTTTGGCCACCACCTGATGGCCTATGTCGAGATGGCCGGGCGCGACCGCGGACGGTTTGGCGATTGCCGGCGCCGGTTGAACGAGTCGCCGCTCGGTGCTGCGGCGCTGGCCGGCACCTCGTTTCCGATCGACCGCGCTGCGACCGCCGCGGCACTCGGCTTCGACCGGCCCGCCGCCAACTCGCTCGATGCCGTCTCCGACCGCGATTTCGCGGTCGAGTTTCTTGCCGCCGCGGCACTCGCCGGCGCGCATCTGTCGCGTTTTGCCGAGGAGATCGTGATCTGGTGCAGTGACGCCTACGGTTTTATCGCACTGAGCGACGCCTTCACGACCGGTAGCTCGATCATGCCGCAAAAGCGCAACCCTGACGCCGCCGAGCTGGTGCGCGCCAAGACCGGGCGGCTCAATGGCGCGCTCGTGGCACTGTTGACCGTGATCAAGGGGCTGCCGCTCGCCTATGGCAAGGATTTGCAGGAGGACAAGGCTCCGGTGTTCGAGGCGGCCGCCGCGCTCGAACTGGGTCTCGCCGCGACCATCGGGATGGTGCGCGATCTGCAGCCCGACCGGGCGCGGATGCGCGAGGCTGCCGGCCGCGGCTACGCCACCGCGACCGATCTTGCCGACTGGCTGGTGCGCGTCGCCGGTCTGCCGTTTCGTCAGGCCCACCATGCCACCGGCCGGATCGTACAGCGGGCCGAGGCGCTCGGGCGCGGTCTTGCCGAACTGCCGCTCGCCGAATTGCAGCAGGTTGAGCCGGCGATCACTGCTGCAATCTATGACGTGCTCGACCCTGAGCGGTCGGTCAACAGCCGCACCAGCCTCGGTGGCACCGCCCCCGAGCGGGTGCGCATGGCGGTGGCCGCGGCGCGGAAGAAGTATCTCGGGTGATGCTGGCGAGGCGCCGCCCGGCTCTCCGAGGGCCGCGGCTCTTCGCTGGCGCCGTCGGCCGGCGGGCGGAGGCGAGGAACGACCGGCGGCTGCCGTCGGCGCGCCGGTTCCGCTCCCGCGCACCGCTGCCGTTTCTGCTCGCGCTCCTGCTGCTGGCACCGGCGCTCGCCGGCTGCGGCAAGAAGAACGCGCCAATGCCGCCGCCCGGTGGCACCAACACCTATCCGCGGTCCTACCCGCATGAGTGAATTCTTTGCCTATCGCGGCGGCGAGCTGCATGCCGAGGAGATCCCGGTCGGCCGCATCGCGGCCGCGGTCGGGACCCCCTTCTATCTCTATTCCGCAGCGGCGCTGACCGCCGCCTATCGGAGCTTTGGCACTGCTTTTGCCAGCGGCGGCGTGCTGATCTGCTTTGCCGTCAAGGCCAACTCCAACCTCGCCGTGCTGCGTCTCTTCGCCCGGCTCGGAGCCGGTGCCGACGTCGTCTCGGAGGGCGAATTGCGCCGCGCGCTTGCCGCTGGCGTGCCGGCCGACCGCATCGTCTTTTCCGGTGTCGGCAAGACCAGAGAGGAGATGACGGCCGCACTTGCGGCCGGGATCCGCCAGCTCAATGTCGAATCGGTACCGGAATTGCGCGAACTCAGCGCGGTCGCGACCGGGCTCGGGCGGACGGCGCTGGTGGCGCTGCGGATCAACCCCGATGTCGATGCGCTGACCCACGCCAAGATCGCCACCGGCAAGAAGGAGAACAAATTCGGCATCGATCTCGGCGAGGCGGTGGCGGCCTATCGCCTGGCCGCGTCGCTGCCGGGGATAGTACCCGTCGGTGTTGCCGTGCATATTGGCTCGCAGGCCGGCGGGCTCGGGCCGTTTCGCGAGGCGTTCATCCGGCTGGGCCGGCTGGTGCGCGAACTGCGCTCGACCGGGCTAGCGGTTTCGTGCGTCGATCTCGGCGGCGGCCTCGGCATCCGCTACCGCGATGAAGAGCCGCCGGCGATCGCGGAGTACGCGGCGCTGATCCGCGCGATCTTCACCCCGCTCGATCTCGCCGTGACGCTCGAACCGGGGCGCGCGCTCGCCGGCCCCGCGGGGCTGCTCGTCGCCCGCGTCGTCTATGTCAAAGCGGGGACGGGCAGGCGCTTTGTGATCCTCGATGCGGCGATGAACGATTTGATCCGCCCGGCGCTCTACGGCGCCTGGCACGACATCATCGCCGTCCGCAGTCCCGGTCCGGCGGTCGCGCTCGCTCCCGCCGATGTCGTCGGCCCGATCTGCGAAACCGGCGACACCTTTGCCGTCGACCGGCCGCTGCCGCCGCTCGCCGCCGGCGATCTCGTCGCCTTCACCGCTGCCGGAGCTTATGGCGCGGTGATGAGCTCGACCTATAACAGCCGGCTCTTGGTGCCGGAAATCCTGGTCAGCGGGGACCGCTTTGCCGTGGTCCGGGCGCGGCCGAGCTTTGCCGACATGCTGTCGCTCGATAGAATTCCGGATTGGCTCGATGCTGTCGCCGCCGATGCGGCGGGCGAGCGAGGTGCCTGATGACCGATCGCCCGGACGATCCGCCTGCGCCGTTGCTGCTGCGCTTGCGCCTTCGCCTCGCCGGTGCGGCGCTGTGGTGGGAGCGGGCCTGGCCGGCGCTGTGGCCGGCGCTGTTCGTGGCCGGCCTGTTTGTCGTCCTGGCGCTGTTCGGCCTCTTTGCGCTGCTCCCCGGTCTTGTTCACGCCGCCTTGCTGCTGGCGTTCGGCGCCGCCTTGCTGCTGGCACTGCGGACCGCCGGGCGCGATCTGGCGATGCCTGGCCGTGCGGCCGCGCGGCGCCGCCTCGAGCGGGCAAGCGGGCTCGCACACCGCCCGCTCGAGGCGCTTGCCGACCGGCCGGGGGCGCCGCTCGATGTGCCGGCCGCACGGCTGTGGGAGGCGCACCGCCAGCGCATGGCCACCGCCGCACGCCGGTTGCGGGTCGGCTGGCCCGCGGCCGGGCTCGCCAACCGCGACCCGTGGGGGCTGCGCGCCCTCTTGGCGCTGGTGCTGCTGCTCGGCGCGATCGATGCGGGCGGCGACTGGCGCGACCGGTTGCTGCGCGCGGTCACCCCGGCGCTCGATAACGGCATCCCGGCGCCGGCCGCCAGCCTCGATATCTGGGTGACGCCGCCCGACTATACCGGGCTGCCGCCGCTGTTCCTGCGGCCCGGCGAGACGCAGACGATCCCGGTGCCGGTCGGCAGCAAGCTCCTGGCGCAGGTTCATGGCGGCGGTGCCGTGCCGCGGTTGGCGATCGATGCGACCCGCCGCGACTTCGACGCTATCGACAAGGAAAACTTCCGCGCCCAGCAGATCATGAAAGCGGGCCGGCGCATCACCGTGTCGCAGGCGGGCGAGGTGCTCGGCAGCTGGCGGATCGCGATCATCCCCGACCACCCGCCGACCGTTGCTTTCGTCCGCCCGCCGGCGGCGACCCTGCGCCAGGCGCTGCGCATCGACTACCGCGCCAGTGACGATTACGGGGTCGAGAAGGTGACCGCGGTGATCCGGCTCGCGCGCACCGCTGCGGACCCCGCTCGCGGCGGCAAGCGGGCGGCGCCGATCACGCTCAGCCTGCCGCTGCCCGGCTTGCATCTGAGAAAGGCGCAGGCGACCAGCTACCATGATCTGACCCCGTCGCCCTGGGCCGGTCTGCCGGTCGAGATCAGGCTCGTCGCGACCGACGCGCTGGGCCAGACCGGGACGAGCGAGCCGGTGCGGATGACGCTGCCGCAGCGGGTGTTTCACAATCCGGTGGCGCGGGCGATCGTCGAACAGCGCAAGGAGCTGGCGCGCGACCCCGGCTCGCGCCTCGTCGTGGCCGAAATTCTCGGCGACCTGCATGCCCAGCCGCAATTCTACGGCAACGACGCGATGGCCTTTCTCGGACTTCGCGTCGCCCAGGAACGGCTGCGGCTGGATCATGATGCCGCTGCGATCGACGAGGTCCAGCAGCTGCTGTGGGATGTGGCCTTGCGCATCGAGAACGATCAGGCTGCACTCGCGCAAACCGAGCTGCGCCGGCTCGAACGCCAGCTGCAGGACGCGCTGGCGAAAGGGGCGCCCGACCAGGAGGTCAACCGGCTGACCCGCGAGCTGCGGCAGGCGCTCGACCGCTATCTGCAGGCGCTCGCGCAGAACCTGGCGCGCCATCCGCCGCAGAACCAGCCGGTGCCCGACGCCGCGCGGATGCTGAGCAGCCGCGACCTCGAACGCATGATCGAGCGCGCCCGCGAGCTGGCAATGAGCGGCGACCGCGACCAGGCACGGGCGCTGTTGGCGCAACTGCAGAACATGCTGGAAAATTTGCGCATGGCCGGACCTGGGCAGATGCCGCCGGGATCGGCCGAGGCGCAGCAGGTGATGCAGGGCATGCGGCAGCTGATGCAGCGCCAGCAGCAGCTGCTCGATCGCAGCTTTCACGCCGAGCAGCAGGCGCAGCAGGGACGATCGGCCGCCCCTGGCAGCCAGGCCCCTGGCAGTCAGGCCCCCGGCAGTCAGGCCCCTGGCGCTCAAGGTAGTGACGCGTCGAGCGGCAACGCCGACATGAGCAGCGCCGCCGCGGAACAGGAGGCATTGCGCCAGAGCCTCGGCGACATGATGCGGCGGATCGGCGAGGGGGCGGGTGACATTCCGGCTCCGCTCGGGCGTGCCGAACGGGCGATGCGGCAGGCCGCACAGGCGTTGCGCCAGCAGCAGCCGGGTGCCGCGATCGATCCGCAAACCGATGCTCTCGATCAGCTGGGGCAGGCGGCGCGGCAGTTCGCCCAAAGCATGGAGCGCCGTGCCGGCAGCGCCTCGGGCATGCCGGCGGACGATCCGTCGGGCGGAGGGCGCGACCGGCTCGAACGCGACCCGCTCGGCCGGCCGCTGGCAAATGGCGGACCTTATGACGAGGGCGACGTTAAGAT
This sequence comes from Allostellaceae bacterium, assembly GCA_035503615.1. GTDB lineage: Bacteria > Pseudomonadota > Alphaproteobacteria > ATCC43930 > CGMCC-115725 > AP-15. Next base: position 72,407 of record DATJTI010000068.1, read on the forward strand.
CCCCGACAAGGCGACGATGCAGAAGGCGCGCGAGATCCTCGACGAGCTGCGCCGCCGCGCCGGCGAGCCCGATCGTCCGCCGGTCGAGCACGATTACATCGACCGTCTGCTGCAGCCGTTCTGATCTCGCGGCAAAAGCCCGACGCGAGTGCCTCGTCGGCTTGGGGATGCCGGCGACGCGATTCGCGGCGTGCATCCGGTGCCGCAGCCGGGGTAGAATTCGATCGTGATCAACCGGCGCATCCTTCTGTCGACAGCGGCCGGCTGGGCGTCGGGTCTGTGGCCGATCGTCGCATCTGCGGTGCCGCGCCCGCCCTCGATGCCGCGACGGCTGCACCTCGTCAATCCGCATACCGGCGAAACCTTCGACGGTCCCTACCGCGACGATCGCGGACCGATCCCGGCAGCGATTGCGGAGTTGTGCGTCTTCCTGCGCGATTTTCATTGCGGCGCCACGACCCGGATGGATGTCGGCGTCATCGACTTCCTGGCCGATCTGATCGCCGCCACCGGTGAGAAGAAGGCGACGATCCTGTCTGCCTACCGCACGCCCGAGACCAACGCGATGCTGGCGCGCACCACCTTTGGCGTCGCCGAGCACAGCCAGCACATGTATGGGCGCGCTCTCGACTTTTCCCTCGACGCCAGGCTCGACGAGGCGATGACAACAGCCCGGGCGATGCGCCGCGGTGGGGTCGGCTGGTATCCACAGTCGCATTTCATCCATATCGATACCGGCCCGGTGCGCAACTGGACCTTGGACGAGAGCGGGCTCGGCAACCTCTTGCTGTTCGACGCGAAAGGCGCGCTGGTGCCGTTTGCCGGCATGCATCGCCCGCTGACGGTGGCCGAGCGCCTCTCCTTGCAGCGCCAGCTCGCCCGCGCCGAATTCATCGCCCGCCGGCATTGGCGCTAGCGGCACAGCGCCGATGAACCGGTCGCCGGCGGTTTGCGGCGGCAACGCCCGGCCGGTTTCTCCTTGCGTTGCCGGCCGCTGCACCCGATACCTTGCGGCATGGGCATGTTCAGCCCCGCTCCGCGGCTCGTCGCGGTCCTCGGGCCGACCAATACCGGCAAGACCCATCTCGCCATCGAGCGCATGCTCGGCCACAAGAGCGGGATGATCGGATTTCCGCTGCGTCTCCTGGCCCGCGAGAACTACGACCGCATCGTCAAGCTCAAGGGTGCGCGCGCGGTCGCGTTGATCACCGGCGAAGAGAAGATCCTGCCGCCCAACCCGTCTTATTTTGTGTGCACGGTCGAATCGATGCCGCTCGATCGGCCGGTCGATTTCCTCGCCGTGGATGAAATCCAGCTCTGCGCCGATCCCGAGCGCGGCCATGTCTTCACCGCGCGGCTCTTACATGCGCGCGGCCTCGCCGAAACGATGCTGCTCGGCGCCGACACGATCAAGCCGCTGATGCGCCGGCTGGTGCCCGAATTCGAGCATGTCAGCCGGCCGCGGTTCTCCACTCTCTCCTATACCGGGCACAAAAAGGTGACGCGGCTGCCGTCGCGCAGCGCCGTCGTCGCCTTCGCTGTCGCCGACGTGTTCTCCCTGGCCGAGCTGATCCGCCGGCAGCGCGGCGGCACCGCGGTGGTGCTCGGCGCGCTCAGTCCGCGCGCGCGCAACGCCCAGGTCGGCATGTTCCAGGCCGGCGAAGTCGATTACCTCGTCGCCACCGACGCGATCGGCATGGGCCTCAACATGGATCTCGACCATGTCGCCTTCGCCCGCATCACCAAATATGACGGCCGCGGTCCGCGCCGGCTGACCGCTGCGGAGATCGCCCAGATCGCCGGCCGCGCCGGGCGGCACATGAGCGACGGCAGCTTTGGCACGACCGCCGAGCAGCGGCCGCTCGACCCGGAGATCGTCGAGGCGGTCGAAACGCACCGCTTCGATCCGCTCAGCCGGATCAACTGGCGCAATGTCCGGCTCAGCTTCGCCTCGATCGAGGCGCTGTTGAAGAGCCTCGATGAGCGGCCCTCGATCCCGGGTCTGGTACAGGCGCGCGAGGCCGACGACCACCGGGCCTTGCAGGCGCTCGCCCGCAATCACGAGATCACCGCACTTGTGCGCCATCGCGGTGCGGTGCGGCTCCTCTGGGAGGTCTGCCAGATCCCGGATTTCCGCAAGGTCATGAGCGATACCCACACGCGGCTCCTGGCGCACATCTTCGGTCATCTCGCCGGCCCCGAAGAGCGTTTGCCGACCGACTGGATCGCCGCGCAGATGACCAATCTCGACCGCACTGACGGCGATATCGATACGCTGATGGCGCGCATCGCGCATATCCGCACCTGGACCTACATCACCCATCGCAGCGACTGGGTCGAAGAGGCGCCGGCCTGGCAGGAGCGCGCCCGCGGTATCGAGGACCGGCTCTCCGATGCGCTGCATGACCGCATCACCCAACGCTTTGTCGATCGCCGCTCGGCCTTTCTGGTGCGGCGGCTATCCTCCGAGGATGCGCTCGCGGCATCGGTATCGGCCGCGGGCGAGGTGCGAGTCGAGGGCGCTTTTGTCGGCCGGCTCGACGGCTTGCGCTTTCTTCCGGACGCGATCGACGGGGTCGAGATGCGCACTCTCGCCACCGCCGCAAACCGGGTGCTGCGCAGCGAGGTCGCAGCCCGGGTGCGCCAGCTCGCCGCCGATGCCGATGCCGCCTTCACGCTCGATACGGTCGGCCTGGTGCGCTGGCGGCGTGGCGTTGTCGGCCGCATGATCGCCGGCGAGAGCCTGCTGACGCCGCGGGCCGAGCCCTTCGCCAGCGATTTTGTCGAGGGCGAGGCGCGCGAGAAGGTCCGCCAGCGGCTGTCGGCTTTTGTGCGGGCTGAGACCGAGCGGCGGCTGGCCCCTTTGTTCACGATCGCGGCGCTGGCGCTCGGCGGGGTCGGGCGCGGCCTCGCCTTCCGGCTCACCGAGGCGTTGGGAATGCTGCCGGCGGTCGAAGCGGCGCGCCAAGTGGCGGAACTCCCCCGTGCCGATCGCGCCGCGCTGTCACGACATGGCCTGCGGTTTGGCACCGAAACCCTTTATGTCGAGCCGCTGTTGCGGCCCGAGGCGCTGCGTTTTCGTGGCCTCTTATGGGCGGTCTGGCACGCCAGCGAGATGCCGGAACTGCCGCCGGCGCGACGGCTCGCCAAGGCGATTGACGTCGATCCGGGGCTGTCGCCCTCGTTTTATGCAGCACTCGGCTTTGTCACCGCCGGTCCCGTCGCGCTGCGTGCCGACCGGATCGAGCGGCTCGCCGCGGCGGCCCGGCGGCTCGCCCGGAATGGTCCCTTTGCCGCCGACCAGCAACTTGCGGCGATCGCCGGGGTCGAGCCCGCGGCGTTGCGCCCGCTGCTGACGACGCTCGGCTATCGCGCCGTGATCGATGCCGGTGCCGAGACCTTTGTCGCGCAGCCGCGGCGGCGGCGCGCCATCGCCGAGCGCGGCCGTCATGCATTGCCACCAAGGGAGGGCCATCCATTCGCCAAACTGCAGGAAATGAAGCTCGCCTGAACTGCGAGGCCGCCGATGCGGCGACAGCGAGCCGCAGGCTCGATCAATGGCTGTGGTTTGCGCGCCTCGCCAAGAGCCGCTCGCTCGCCGCCCGGATGTGCGCGACGGGTGCGGTCACGATCAACGGCATAACCATCCACAAGCCGAACCACCCGGTGCGGGTCGGCGACGCCGTCACCGCACCGCAAGGGCGCTGGCGCCGCGCGGTTCGCGTGGCGGCCCTCGGGCGACGCCGCGGTCCGGCCGCGGAAGCGCAGCTTCTCTACGAGGAAGCGGGCGCACCGATGCGGCTCGGCGATCTGGCGGCGGCATGGGAACCGCTCCTCGCCGAGGGCGACCCCGACGATTGAGGCCCAGGAATCGAGACCGGCCCGCCGGTCAAACCGTTGCCACCGCCGCCCCGATCCGCCGCCAGTCGACGAGCTGCTGCGGCCATGGCCGGTTGATCAGCCCGAGCGGGCTGCAGTGGCCGGCTGCGAACACCTGGGTTCCGTCCGCCGCATTCCAGCGCGAACCCGCCGCCAGAGAAATCGTCCGAGGCGCCTGCGGCAATGCGAAGGCGCGCCGCACCGCGCGCCAGCCGCAGCTGCCCATGCCGACGACGACCGGCGGGTGCAACCAGCCGAGCAGCGGGACGAGGTGCCGTTCGGTGCAGGTGTCGACCCAGCTCGCACGCACTGCCGCGTTCATCGGCCCTTCCTTGAGGCACAGCACCGAATTCGTCAGAAACACCGGCGTTTCGGTGTCCAGTTCGCGGGGGTGCCGCGCGCGAATCCCGGCTTCGCCAAGCAGCCGCCATAAGTTGGCGTTGGTCTTGTTGCCGGGATCGTCGCGGCCGCGATTGCGCACGAAATAATCGACATTGCCGAAATCTTGGCCGACCAGCAGCAGTTTCGGGCGCTTGTGGCCGAGCCATAGCTCCCACAGGCTGACCACCTCCGGGTCGAACGCAAACTCGGCGCCGCTGCGCAGCCGTCCCGCACTCCGCTCGACGCAAATCCGGCACGCCTTGCGCGCCGCGACCAGGGTCTCGTAATCCGCCATTCCCGCGCTTCGTGCCTCGCCCGACTGCCGCAGCTTTCTGCAAGCGTCGTCGTCCATTATGATCAACCGATGGCGACCGATCACGCTCCCCGTTTCCATTATCGGCTGGGCCTGAACCAGCCGCGGCACAGCCCCACTGCGCGGCGTCTTGCCGAGATGGCCGAGGCGATCGGCCGCGACACCGGTGGCGATTTCCGCCTCGACGTGTTTCCGGAAAGCCGGCTCGGCCCCGATCCGGTCATGCTGGCCGAAATGCGCAAGGGGGCACTCGAATTCTTTGTCGCCGGTGCGACTTTGGGCGGTCTCGCGCCGACCAGCGCGTTGCCGTTGCTGCCCTTTGCCTTTGGCGATTCGAAGGCGGTGTTTGCAGCACTCGATGGCGGGCTCGGCGACCGCATCCGCGGCGAGCTGGCACTGCACGGGATCCACGCGTTCCGCCATTCTCTGCAGAACGGCTTTCACCACCTGACCACCAGCGGCCGGCCGATCCATAACGCCGGCGATCTCGCCGGTGTCAGAATCCGCAGTCCCGGCGGTGCCATTGCCCAAGATTTCTTCGCCACCTTTGGTGCCGAGGCCGGCTATGTCCCGTTCAGCGGGATGTACGATGCGCTGAAAACCCGGCAGTTCGACGGCCAGAGCGATCCGCTCGGCGTCGTGTTGTCATTGCGGCTCTACGAGGTCCAAAGCCATCTGAGCCTGACCCGTCACTGGTGGTCGGGTTTCACACTGCTCGCCAATGCCGGCGCCTGGATGGCGCTGCCGGCGGACATCCGGCAGGTCGTCGAGCGCCATGCGGAGGCGGCGGCACTGGCGCAGCGCCAGGATACCGAGGCGATCAACGCCGCCGGCGCCGACGAGCTCGCCAGGCTCGGCATGGTCGTCAACACGGCTGATGCCGCCAGCTTTCGCGCAGGACTCGGCCCGTTTTACGCGCGCTGGCGCGAGAAGGCCGGTCCCGAGGCGTGGCGGCTTCTCGAAACCTATGCCGGGGTGATCCCGGGTTGATGTCTGCCGGCTCCCTCGATCCTTTCCGCCTGGATGGCAAGACGGCACTCGTTACCGGCGCCGGGCGCGGGATCGGCCGCGCCGTGGCGTTGGCGCTCGCTGCGGCCGGGGCCGAGCTGCGGCTGGTCAGCCGCACCAGGAGCGAGCTCGAAGCGGTCGCGAACGCGATCGCGCGAGCCGGCGGCCGCGCCACAATCGTGCTGCTCGATGTGACCGACAGCGCCGCAGTTCGCGACGCCTTCGCCGGGCTCGATCGGCTCGACATCCTCGTCAACAATGCCGGGCTCAACCGCCCGCAACCGTTTCTCGAGGTCGACGAGGCGACGCTCGACCGGCTGCTGACGCTCAACGTCCGCGCCGCGTTTCTCGTCGCGCAGGCCGCGGCGCGGCTAATGGTCGTCCCGAACGGCGCGAAGGCCGGCGGCGTCATCATCAATATGTCCTCGCAGATGGGCCATGTCGGCTCCGAACGCGACCGCACCGTCTATGTCATGACCAAGCACGCGATCGAGGGGTTGACCAAGGCGATGGCGGTCGAATTGGCCCCGAAGGGCGTGCGCGTCGTCTCGGTCGCGCCGACCTTTATCGACACGCCCTTGGTCCGGCCGTTTTTCGCCGACCCGACCTTTCGCCAGTGGGTGCTCGACCGGATTCCACTGGGCCGGCTCGGCACCGTCGAGGAAGTTGCGAACGCCGTCGTTTTTCTCGCTTCCCCGGCCGCATCGCTGGTCACCGGCTCCTCGCTCCTCGCCGATGGCGGCTGGACCGCCTGGTAACCGGGCCGCAGCAATGTGGAGAAATTCTCATGCTTTCGCCGTTTGCGTTGGTGTCGAGTCCGGCGGCAGGGGGACGCGCGCGATGTCGGTGCGCGAAAAATCGTCGCCCTGGGCCAGCAGGGGCAGCCCGCGGATTTTTGCCAGCGCATAGGTGAAGCAGCCGCCGTAATTCAGTCCCGCCGGGTGACGGCCCTTGCCAAATTGCCGCCAGGCGATCCGCGCGGTCTCGGCCTGGTCCTGATCGACCGCGACAACCTCGATGCCGGCCCGGTACAGCAAGAGATCGAGTTCGCGCCCGCCGACTTCGCCCTTGCGGCTCTCGATCACGATCGAGGCTTCCAACAGGGTTGCCGCCGACAGCAGGCGCTGTGCCGCAGCGTCGATCGCCCGGGCGAAACCGGCGGCATTCGGCTCGTCGAGCAGCACGGCAATAAGCGCCGAACTGTCGATCACCATCAGCCGGGCAATCCATGCTCGTCATAGCCGAGGATCTGATCGGCAGCGCGCGTATCGAGATCCGGCAGGGCCGCGCAGCGCTTGCCGATCTCGATGAGTTCGGCGGTGAGGCTGCGCCCGGTGCGCTGCCGCCGCACTCGCTGCAGCCGCTCCTCGGCAGCCCTGCGCACCGCAGTCGTCACCGATTCGCCAGCGGCTGCGGCGAGTTCGCGCACGAATTTCTCGGTCGCGGGATCCTTGATGTTCAGCGCCACGAAGTTGCTCCGGCAGAAAAAATCTGTATATAAAGATACATAATTATCGGCGAGGAGGAAAGCTCATGCCGCGACATATCAAGACCGCCGCGCTCGCTGGCAGTGGGGACGAGAATGATGCCAGGGTGCGCAGCACGGTCGAGGCGATCATCGCCGACATCCGTGCCCGCGGCGACGCGGCGGTGCGCGAATTGTCGGAGAAATTCGACAAATGGTCGCCGCCGAGCTTCCGGCTGTCGGATGTCGAGATCCGCGATCTTGTCGCCAAGGTTTCGCCGCAGGCCATCGCCGACATCGAATTCGCCCAGGCGCAGATCCGCAATTTCGCCGAAATCCAACGCGCCGCGCTGAAGGATGTCGAGGTCGAGACGCTGCCGGGCGTCGTGCTCGGCCACCGCCACATCCCGGTCGGGCATGTCGGTTGCTATGTGCCGGGCGGACGCTACCCGATGGTCGCCTCGGCGCATATGTCGATCGTCACCGCGCGGGTCGCCGGGGTCGGCCATGTCACCGCCTGCACTCCGCCGAACCAGGGTGGGCCGCACCCGGAAACGATCGCCGCGATGCATCTCGGCGGAGCGGACGAGATTTACGTGTTGGGCGGTGTCCAGGCGGTGGCGGCGATGGCGCTCGGCACCGCGAACTTCAAACCGGTCGACATGCTGGTTGGTCCCGGCAATGCCTATGTCGCCGAAGCCAAGCGCCAGCTCTATGGCCGGGTCGGCATCGACCTGTTCGCCGGCCCGACCGAGATCCTGGTCATCGCCGACGACACCGCCGATGCCGAGATGTGCGCGACCGACCTCCTGGGCCAGGCCGAGCACGGGCCGACCTCGCCGGCGAGCCTGCTGACCACCTCGGAAACGCTCGCCCATGCGACGCTCGCCGAGATCGACCGGCAACTCGGCGTGCTGCCGACCGCCGATGTCGCCGGTGTCGCCTGGCGCGACCATGGCGAGGTGATCCTGTGCACCGATGATGCCGAGATGGCGCGTGAGGCCGACCGCATCGCCGCCGAGCATGTCGAGGTGCTGACCCGCGCGCCGCGCGCCTGGCTCGAGCGCTTGCACAATTACGGCGCCCTCTTTCTCGGAGCCGCGACCAATGTCGCCTATGGCGACAAGGTCATCGGCACCAACCACACGCTGCCGACCAAGGGGGCGGCGCGCTACACCGGCGGGCTGTGGGTTGGCAAGTTTCTGAAGACCTGCACCTGGCAGGAGGTCAGGACGCCCGAAGCGAGTGCGATGATCGGCGAATATTGCAGCCGGCTATGCGCGATCGAGCGCTTCTGGGGCCACAAGGAGCAGGCCGATCTGCGGGTGCGCCGCTATGGCCACAAGAACGCTGCCGAGTGACCCGAGCGGGGAGTGACCCGAGCGGCACGGCCTTCATCCGTCGCCTCGGGTCTCGCGCGCGACATAGGGCGCCACCATCTTGCGCGGATCGATGATGCGGTCGAACTCGGCTGCCCCGACATAGCCAAGCGCAAGTGCCGCCTCCCGCAACGTCGTTTCGTGCTGCATCGCGTGATGCGCGATTTGCGCCGCCTTGTCATAGCCGATGACCGGGACGAGTGCGGTCACCAGCATCAGCGAGCGCGCAACGTATTCCTCGATCCGGGCCAGGTTCGGGCGGGTCCCTTCGATCAGGTATTTGCGGAAATTGGTGCAGCCATCGGCGAGGATCGCGATCGCATGCATGATGTTGAAGATGATCAGCGGCTTGTAGACGTTCATTTCGAGATCGCCGCCGGCGCCGCCGAAACCCACCGCGACATCGCTGCCCATCACCTGCACGGCGATCATGGCCAGCGCCTCGGCCTGGGTCGGATTGACCTTGCCGGGCATGATCGACGAGCCCGGCTCGTTTTCAGGGAGCAGCAACTCGGCCAGACCGGCCCGCGGGCCGCATGACAAGATCCTGATATCGTTGGCGATCTTGTAGAGCGATGTCGCGAGCGTGCGCAGCGTGCCGGACAGATGGACAAGCGCATCATGCGCCCCCAGTACCGCGAACTTGTTCGGCGCCCCGACAAAGGGCAGCCCGGTCAGCCGGGCGATCTCGGCCACCGCCGCCGTGGCGAAACCCGGTGCGGCGTTGATCCCGGTGCCGACCGCGGTGCCGCCGAGCGCCAGCCGGTAGACGCCTTTGAGCGCATCATCGAGCCGTTCCAGATCGTCGCTCAGCATGCCGGCATAGCCCGACCATTCCTGCCCGAGCGTGATCGGCGTCGCATCCTGCAGATGGGTGCGGCCGATCTTGACGATGTCGCGCCAGGCGACCGCCTTTGCCGCGATCGCGTCGCGCAGGCTGCGGACCGCCGGAACCAGCCGCCCGGTCACGCCGACTGCCGCGGCGATGTGCATCGCCGATGGAAACGTGTCGTTCGAGGATTGCGACATGTTGACGTGATCGTTGGGATGCACCGGGGTCTTGCTGCCGAGCGGGGTGCCGGCGAGCTGGCTCGCCCGGTTGGCGATCACCTCGTTGACATTCATGTTGAACTGGGTGCCGCTGCCGGTCATCCACACATGCAGCGGAAAATTGTCCTGATGCCGCCCGGCGAGGATTTCGTCGGCGGCGCGGACGATCAGATCATATGCGGTGTCGTCGAGCCGGCCGTCGCGGTGGTTCGCCTCGGCCGCGGCCTTTTTGAGGATCGCATAGGCGGCGATCATCTCGCGCGGGATCAGGTCGCGGCCGATGCTGAAATATTCGAGCGAGCGCTGGGTCTGCGCGCCCCATAGCCGGTCGGCCGGCACGGCGATTTCGCCAAGACTATCGGTTTCGCTGCGAAATTCGGTCATGCCGGGCTCCATGGCTTGCGGCGCCGCAACGCCAGCCTGTCCGGTCAGTCACGGTCGCCGCAAGACCTCCGCGGCGAGGCGTATGCCCGGGCGTCGGCCGGAGGCCGTCAGCGCGGTGGCGGCAGATATCGAATGGCCGCAAGGATGATCCCGACGGCAACGATCAACATGCTGCCGAGCCGGATCGTCAGATCACGGCGCAGTAGCTCGATCTCGGCCCGCACCGCGGCGATCTCAGCTTTGAATTCGTTGCGCAGCGTTGCGATCTCGGCCCGCACCGCGGCGATCTCAGCTTTGAACTCGCTGCGCAGCGTCGCGATCTCGGCCCGCACCGCGGCGATCTCCGACTTCAGCTCGGTCCGAACCTCGGCGATGTCGCGCCCGGTCGCGAGCTCGGCGCCGGACATTGCCTCAGCCAGCGCTTCGGCGGTATCGCCGGCCTGCTGTGCCGGGAAGCCGGCGCCTTCGAGGCGGCGGGCGAGCCTCAGCGTGTCGAACGGGACGGGACCCATGACGGCGTATCTAGAGCCTGGCGGTGCCGCTGTCGAGACCGGCGACCCATTCGGGAACCGCGCCGGGCGAGCGGGCGGTCGGACGAGCCGCCGGTGCTAGACAGCCTTTTTATAGAATACGCCGTCCTTCATGATGTGGGTCAGCCGCTCACCCTGGCCGTCGAGCAAAGCGATGTCGGCAAGCGGGTTGCCAGCGACGGCGATCAGATCGGCGCGGCCGCCGGGTGCGACGACGCCGAGTTCGCCCGGACGGTTCAACAGTTCGGCGTTGACGCTGGTCGCCGAGCGGATGATGTCGATCGGCGCCATCGCCTCGGCACGGATCACGAATTCGTGGCCTTGGTAGCGGTGCATCGGCCCGAGGAGGTCGGTGCCGAAGCCGATCCTGACGCCGGCTTCCTGCAGGATTTCGAGAGCATGCAATCCGGCGGCCCGCACCTCGCCGAGCTTGGCGAGGCTGGCCTCGGGAAACCCGAGTTCGCGGCCGAAGCGATCGAGCGCGTCGAAGGTGACGAGGGTCGGCACCACAAACGCTGCGGCGCTCGCCACCTGCTCGGCGGTCGCCTCGTCGATCAGATTGCCGTGTTCGATCGAGCGCACCCCGAATTCGACCGAGCGGCTGATCGCTGCGGGCGTATAGGCGTGGGCCATCACATAAGTGTGCCAAGCGCGGGCCTCCTCGACGATCGCGCGCACCTCCTCCTCGCTGTATTGCAGGTTCGTCACCGGGTCATAGGGCGAGGCGACACCGCCCGAGGCCATGATCTTGATCTGCGTCGCCCCTTTTCTGAGTTCGTCGCGCGCCGCGCGGCGGCACTCGGCAACCCCGTCGGCGATGCGCGCGAGTGCGGCACCGCCCTCGCAGCAGGCGCAGGCGACGACGGACACCGAGCGGGTGCGCGGCCGTAAATCGCCATGGCCGCCGGTCTGGCTCAGCGCCTGGCCCGACGGGAAAATCCGCGGCCCACGCACCAACCCCTGCTCGACCGCCTCGGCAAGCCCGCCATCGGCGCCGCCGGCATCGCGCACCGTCGTGAAGCCGCGCTGCAGCATGCCTTCGAGCACCCGTGCGGCCTGCAGGCTCAACAGGCTCGGCGGCCGTTCCGACAGGCGCGTCAGCACATGGTCCACGGCGATCGCATGCACATGCGCGTCGATCAATCCGGGCATCAAAGTGTCACCGGCGAGGTCGATCGTCTCGGCCACAGCACTATGCAGCGGCTGATCGGACACCTCGCGGATCCGCCCGCCCTCGACGAGAACGTGGTGGTCCTCGCGCCGCTCGTCGCAGGTGCCGTCGAGCACCGCGCAATTGGCGAATATCACCGCTCCCATCGGCGCCGTCCCCGGGCCTGCCTTCCGCCCGAGCCTGAGGTTAGGCGCGAATGGCGACCGGCGAAAGTGGGCGGGCTGCTTGCCGAAGCACCGGCCGGCGGCTAACGTCGCGCGAGCCATCTCCTGGGGAGGATCCGCGATGTCGACACTGGTTCTCGGCGGCACCGGCTTTATCGGGCGCCGGCTGGTCCCGCTTCTGGCCGGGCGCGGCGAGGAAATCACCTGCATGGATATCAATCCCGCGACCGCGTCCTATGACCATCTCGGCAGGCAGGTGCGGGTGGTGCGGGGCGATATCAGCCAGTTCGACGATGTGATGGCGGTGATGACCGCGGCCAAGCCCGACCGGGTGGTCAACCTCGCCTATTATCTCGGCAGCGAGCATCCGCCGCATATGGCGTTCAAGCTCAATATTCTCGGCATGGACAACTGCTTCGAGGCGGCGCGGTTGGCCGGTGTCAAGCGTGTCGCCTATGCGAGTTCGCTCGCGGTCAGCGGCGAGCAGCATTTCTATGGCGACCGGATGGTGACCGAGGAGGATTTCCGCCACGGCCATGTGCAATACGCGATGCACAAGATCTTCAACGAGTGGCAGGCCCAGGATTACCGCGAGAAGCACGGGATGGAGATCACCGCGATCCGCCCGGCCAATGTCACCGGCAACGACAAGATCGTCGGCTCGGTCGATCACGTCAAATGCATTACTTTCCCGGCGCGCGGCCAGCCGATCTCGTTCCCGTTCAAAGACGCGATGCGCTGCCCGGTGCATGTCGACGAGATCGCCGAAATCTTCGCCCGCGTGATCATGGAGGATCATCCGAAGAACTGGGTGTATAATACAGGCGGCGTCGCGATCAGCCTCGGCGAGATCGCCGACATCGTGCACGAATACCTGCCCGATGCAAGGATCACTTTCGAGAAGGAGACGGGCGGCAAGGCGATCTCGGGCAACTACCTGATCGACAATAGCCGGCTCGTGCAGGAATTCGGCGTGCAATACCGCCCCTATCGCGAGCGCGTGCTGCAGATCATCAACGAGGTGCGCGCCGAAGAGGGTCAGCCACCGATCGCCGCGCGCTGAACGCCACCCGCCTTTCTATCTGAGACCGGCCCTTTCCCTGACCTACGGGAGAGGGCAGGGGCCGGCCCCGAACCGTACCGGGAAGATAACGCATCGCGACCCCGGACCTTGCCGGCGGGTCCGGACCCCGGTTTTCCCGTTTCGTGACGGAATGATCGCGATCATTCCGTCACGATCATTCCGCCACAGGGAGGCGGGCGCTCGCCGTGCGACACCCGCCAGGTGGAAGGTGCCGCACGGACGAGATCATGCTTCAGGCGCCGCCGGGTCAGCCGCCGGTTGCGGGCTCGGCGTATTCGGTGTCGGTGACGTGGGCACCCCAGGATGTGCCCTGACCCTGCTCGCCGGCTTCCGACAGCGCGAGATGCGCAAACAGGCGATCGGGTGAGGCGCCGTGCCAATGCAAAGTGTCGGGCGGGATGTTGACCGTGTCGCCCGGGTTCAGCACCTGCGGCTTCTCACCCTTGAAACAGATGCGGCCGACCCCGGAAAGGCAGTACAGCGTCTGTCCCACCGGATGGGAATGCCACGCGGTGCGGGCGCCCGGCGTGAAGGTCACGACCGAGCCGCCGAGCCGCGACGGGGCGTTGGCGGTAATCACCGGATCCTGGAACACAACCCCGGTAAAGGTCTCGGCGGCACCACGCCGCGTCGTGCGGTCGGCGACGCGGATCACTCCGGCTTTGACTGGCATGATCATGCTCCTTTCGGTTGGTGACAGCCTCGCGGCTGTCCGAAGCCCCGTTGCACCGCTGACGCCGTGTCGGTCGCGCGGTGCCCCTCGGCGTTGAAATCCTGCGGACAATAGGCCAGGCCACGGCAATCCGGCAATCCGGCAACCGGCGCCCCGGGGACGGCCGGGCGCCGCCGCGGCCCGATATCTTGCTCGATGGGTCAGTGCCGCCACTGGTTGGCCGGCGCGCCGCTTTCGTCGAGCGGACAGGCAATACCAGGTGGCGGCGGCGCCAGCACCGCGGTCTCCGCCGCCGGCTGGCGTCTTGCTTCGGCGGTGCGCCGCCGCCGACGGTAAGCGCGGATCGTCAGCGGGATCGAGCCGACATAGACGATGCCGATCGCGGTCAGCGTCGGCCACGGCGCGGTCGTGACAAAGGCGGCGAGCACGCCGATACCGAGCAGTGTCGGCACCACCAGATCATGCGGCACCCGGATCCGCTTCAGCGACACGGTCGGCACCTTGCTGACCATCAACAGCGCGACACCGGTCACGATCACCGCGCTCAGATAGGGCGAGCGGAACACCCAGTCGCCCCATTGGAAGCTCAGAAACATCGGCACCATGACGAGCCCCGCCGCGGCCGGCGCCGGAACCCCGGTGAAGAATGGCGTCGCATAGGCCGGCCGCTCGCTGCCGATCTCGATATTGAAACGCGCCAGGCGCAGCGCGCAGCAGACCGCGTAAAACAGCACGATCGCCCAGCCGAGTGCGTGCAGTCCCGACATCGTCCACAGATAGAGCACCGCGGCCGGGGCCACGCCAAAGCTGACAAAATCCGACAGGCTGTCGAGCTCGGCGCCAAAGCTCGAGGTCGATTTGAGAAGCCGGGCGATGCGCCCGTCGAGGCCATCGAAAATCCCGGCGACGATGATCGCGAACACGGCCCCGACAAAGTTGCGGTTCATCGCAAACCGCATCGCCGTCATGCCGGCGCACAGCGCCAACAGGGTCAGCACGTTCGGGATCATGCGGTTGATCGAAAGGTCGGCGAGCCGCCCACGCGGCTGGCGCAGCCGGCCCGATCGCATTCTCACGGCACCATTCCTCACCCGAACCCCCTCAATGAGCCACCCCCTGACGCGGCGGCTCATGCGCCAGACGGTCGGCGATCACCGTCTCGCCGCCGATCATCCGCTGCCCGGCGGCGACCATCGTTACATAGGGCGGCGGGCAATAGACATCGACCCGCGAGCCAAAGCGGATGATCCCCATCCGCTGCCCGGTGGCGATCGACTGGCCCTCGCGCAGGTCACAGACGATGCGGCGGGCGACCAGCCCGGCAATTTGCACATAGGCGATTTCGGGTCCGGTCTCGGGCGCGAGCCGGATCGCCATGTGCTCGTTGTTGAGACTGGCCTCGTCGCGGCTGGCATCGACAAAGCGCCCCTTGCGGTAGCGCAGTGCCACGACCCGGCCGCCGATCGGCGCGCGGGTCACATGCACGTCGAAAATATTCAAAAAGATGCCGATCCGCACAAAGTCGGCGTCGTCCATGCCGAGCTCGGGCGGCGGGCGGGCCGGCGCCACCGACATGACGATCCCGTCGGCCGGGCTGACCAGAAGCCCGTCGCGGTGCGGCGAGACGCGCCACGGATCGCGGAAGAAATAGACCATCCACAGGGTCACGATCGCTGCCACCCAGCCGACCGCGGGCCACGCGAAAAACAGCAGCAATGTCGCGACCAGCGCGACGAGGACGAATTTGAGGCCATCCGGGTGCAGCGGCGCCAGGACCCTTCTCAGCACCAAGTTCCACCCGCCATCAGCCGAACAGGCTCACATCCCCTCGCGCCGCCATGCCGCCACGAGGCCGCCGACGATCAACAGTAGTGCGGCCAGTGCCGGCAGCAGAGGAAATTCGCTGAACCCGGTGACGGTATAATCGCCATTGGCGCGAAAGCCTATCCAGTTCCGCCCGGCCGCCGGTTCGCCGGGTGCCACCCGGCGGACGTCCGGGATGTGTCCGCGGCCGACCCAGAAAACCCCGCCGCCGGTGGCGGCTGCGACCGGCGCCAGCTTCGCATCGGTGGTGCGGACATCGGCGAACTCGATCGGGTTGAGCGGCCCTGCCGCAGCCAGCGCCGTGCGCGTCCCGTCGCTGACCCGGTAGAGGCCCATCTGGTCGATCGCCAGGCTGCCGGTGCTGCGTCCGCCCGTGTCATGCGTCAGCTGCAGCGTGCGGTGCCCGCCGTCGGGCAGCGTGACCGTGACCGGGCGGTGGTCCGGTTCGAGTGATTGCCGCGTGACTAGCAGGCGATCGCCATCGACGCTCGCGCGCAGGTCGTTCTCCTCGAGATCGGGCTCCTTCATCAGCCAGTAGGCGAGCCGGCGCAGCAGCTCGCCTTGCGGACCGCCGCCCTCGAAACCGCGCGCCCAGAACCACATCTCGTCCGACAGCAGCTGGGCCACTCTTCCCTTGCCGACCCGGTCGAGCACCAGGAGCGGCTCGCCGCGGTCGCCGGTCATCAGCGTGACGCCGTGCTGGACCGTGGCATCAACCTGGTCGAACCAGCGTCCCCAGCTCGGTTCGCCGCCGCGCGGGCCGGCCCCGGGCAGACCCTCGGTGACCGGGTCGCGGCGGCCGAGCGCGGTCAGACGCGGCTTGTACCCTTCCTCGGAGACCTCCCCGGTCGGATCGGCCGGCAGGATCGTGCCGAGCAGCGTGCGCGACAGGCTCATCGGCGCCCCGTAATTGGGGCCCGAAGCTTCGAGCAAGGCCCCGCCGTTGCGGACATAGCGCACGACGTTTTCGAGATAGACCTCGGGGATCAGGCCGCGCCGGCTGTAGCGGTCGAAGATGATCAGGTCGAAATCGTCGAGTTTCGTATCGAACAGCTCGCGGATCGGGAAGGCGATCAGCGACAATTCGCGAATCGGTGTCCCATCCTGCTTTTCCGGCGGGCGCAGGATCGTGAAATGAACGAGATCGACCGACGGATCGGATTTGAGGATGTTGCGCCAGACGCGCTCGCCGGCATAGGGCTCGCCGGTGACGAGCAGCACCCGCAGCCGGTCGCGCACACCGTTGACGACGACAACGGCTCGGTTGTTGACGAGCGTCAGCTCGTGCGGCCCGGGTGCTGCTTCGAGTTCGAGGATGTTGGGGCCGCCATGGTCGATCTCAACCGGCAGCGATACGTCCTGGTCGATCGGAACCGTCAGAAGGTGGCGTGCGCCGCCATCCTTGCGCCACGTCAGCTGCGCCTCGCCGGCGTCTCCCCCCGCCTGCGCGGCCGCGCTCTCGGGCAGATCCTCGACCCGGATTCTCAGCTGCACCTCTTTGCCGACAATGCCGAAGCTCGGTGCGCGCGACACCACGAGCCGCCGGTCGCGCTCGTTGCGGTGCCCGGCCAACAGGACGTGAAGCGGTGCCGGCACCGCCTGCCGCAGCGCCTTGGCATCACCGGTCGGCACGTCATGGACTTCACCATCGGTGATCATGACGATGCCGGCCAGGCGCTGGCGCGGGATGTCGGCCATCGCCCGGTCGAGCGCCGCGAACAGCCGGGTTCCCTGATCCTCGGCTCCGGGCTGGGGCATACCGGCCTGCACCACCTGCACGTCGAGGTCGGGTTCGCGCGCGAGCCGCCGCTTGACCGCGGCCAGCGCCGCCTCGCTAGCGGCCCGGCGGTCACCGATGCCCATGCTCGGCGATCGGTCGAGAATGACGATCGCAACGTCGCGTCGCGGTGTGCGCTGCTCCTCGACCAGCGACGGGTTGACCAGTGCTGCCAGCAGGACCGCGATCGCGATCGCCCGCCAGAACAGCCCGCGCGCCCGGCGCAGCACACCAAAACCGAGGCAGGCGAGGCTCGCCGCAGCGAGCAGCGCGATCGCCGCCCACGGCAGCAAAGGTGCCGCCGACAACAGAAACCCGCTATCGCTCATTGGCCGAGCCGCTCGAGGATCGCCGGCACATGCACCTGGTCGGCCTTGTAGTTGCCGGTCAACACATACATGACGAGGTTGATGCCAAAGCGCAGCGCCATCTCGCGCTGCCGCTCGCCCCCCGGCACGACGGCGTAGAGCGGTTCGCCATCCTTGCCGACGGCCCAGGCGCCGGCCCAGTCGTCGCCGCCGACGATGACGCTCGAAACCCCGTCATTGACGTGGTCCTCGGCCGGCTCGACCCACAATGTCCCGTCATCCCAGCGGCCGGGAAAATCGTGCATCAGATAGAATGACTTGGTCAGCACATGGTCGGGCGGGACCGGCACCAGCGGGGGGATCTTGATGCCGGCGGTCAGGCGCCGCAGGTTGGCCGTGGCGATCGCAGCACCGCCATAGGGTCCCGGTGACGGGTCGTCGCCGTCACGGGTGTCGAACAGGATGGTTCCGCCGGTTTCGAGATAGCGGTTGATGCGTCCGACGGCGCTCGGCGAGGGCGGCGGCTGGTCGGCGGTGACCGGCCAGTAGAGCAGCGGGAAGAAGATCAGCTCGTCGGTATCGATATCGACGCCGAGCGGCTCGCCGGCATCGACCGCGGTGCGACGATCGAGCGCGTCGCTCAATCCGATAAGCCCGGCTCGGCTTTCGGCATCGACCGCCGCGTCGCCGGTCAGAACATAAGCGAGGCGCAGCTGCGAGGTGGCGCGCACGACAAAGGCGTCGTCGGCACGCGCCGCCGCCGGAGCCGCCAGCACCACAACAAGGATGATGCCGAGAACCCGGACCGGCCGCCGCCGCAGCAACCCGCGCAAGGCGTAGGCGATCAACAGATCGGCGAGTAGCAGCAGCAAGGCCGCGGTCAGCAATTGCGGCCGCAGATCGGTTTCGTGGCCGTGGACGAAGGTCGCGCGCACAGTACCGGCGGGGAGCCCGGTGATCGGCGCCAGCGTCTTGATTCCGGCCGAGAGGTTGAGCGCTTCACGCGAATCCTGCGTGCCGTAGAACCCCGGCGGATGCCGTGGCGAGGCCACCGCAGCTGCAATCTGCGCGCCGCCGATCGGCCGGGCGGTCGGCGGCGGATGCTCGAGCCGGCCAAACCCGTCGAGCGTTGCGAGCGGCGGCAGCGGCCCCTCGCTGGCGGCAACGGCGACCCCCTGGCTCAGCGCCACGATCCGCCGCAGCATCTGCACGAACAGCCCGGACAATGCAAGATTGGACCAATCGGCATTCGCCGTCGTGTGCACCAGCACGATCCGGCCGCGGCCGTGCCGCGCGGCGGTGACGAGCGGGGTGCCATCGACCAGTCGCGCCCAGGTCTTGCCGGCGAGGTCGATATCCGGCTCGGCCAGCACCTGACGCGAGACCGTCACATCCGAGGGGATCGACAATCCGGCGAACGGGCTGCCGGGCTCGAACGGCGCCAGCCTGGCCGGCTGCTCCCAGGAGAGCGCGCCGCCGATCGTGCGACCGCCGCGGCGCAGCCGGACCGGCAGCAGCTTGTCGTTCTGTGCCGCGGCGAGATGCGGCCCGGCAAACCGCAGCAGCAGCCCGCCGGCATCGACCCAGTGATCGACCATGGTGGCCTCGGCCGCCGAATCCGGACCGCTATCCGCATAGATCAGCACCGCGAGCTGGCGTTTAAGCAGCTCGGCGGCACTGCCATGGCGGATTTCGGCAAAGGGTGCGAGCGCGCGTTCGAGATAATAGGTATCGCTGAGCAAGGGCTGGCCATTGCTGTCCGGCGGCCCGACGATGCCGACCGGGCGGCGGCGCCAGCGCTCGTCGGTCAACAGCACCGCGCCGGCCGAATTGCCACCCTCGACCTCGATGCGGGTCACCTCGTTGCGCAGTTCGCTCGGCATCGGCAGACGGATTTCGGCGGTGGCGGCACCGGGTTGCAGCGTCACGCCGCGGCGCGCCAACAGGCGGCCATCGGCGCCGCTCGCACGCACCTCGTAGAGCCGCGGCTCGGCCATCGGCAGCGAGCGCAGCACGACGGCGAGCTCCTTGGCCGCCGGGTCGCCCGCCTTCAGCAGCAGCGGCGCCTTGCCCGGTTCGGCGGTCAGATAGCGCAGGCTGCCCGCGGCGGCGAGATGGGCGGCGAGCGCTTGCGCGGCGCCGCCATCGGCAACCCCGTCGCTGAGCCAGACCGCCGCGTTCGATCCGGGCAGCTTCAGCGCCTCGAGCCGCGCCAGTGCGGTGCGCCGGTCCACCGGCCACGGCTTCGGCTGCAATGCCGCGACCGCTGCCCGCGCATCGGCGGCCGGAACCGGGCGCAGCGGCGACGGCGCCGTATCGCCGCCGGTGGGTGCGGTGGTGACCAGCACGATCGGCCGGCCCTCGCGCCCTGCTTCGGCCAGCAGGTCGGCCAGCGCCGCCTGCCGGGCCGCCCAGTCGCCGGCCGCCGCCCAGCCGTCATCGACGACGAGGATCAAGGGACCGCTGCCGGCGAGCCGCGCCGGCGGGTTTACGAGCGGATGCGCCGCGGCGATGATGACCAGTGCGGCCAATGCCATGCGCAGCAGAATCAGCCACAATGGCGTGCGGGCGGGAGTTTCATCGCGCGGCGCCAACCCCAGCAGCAGCCGGACCGGCGGAAAGGTGATGCGGCGCGGCGCCGGCGGGGTCACCCGCAGCAGCCACCAGATGATCGGCAGCCCGCAGAGCGCCAGCAGCAGCCAGGGTGAAGCAAAAGCGAGCGGACCCAGCGTCAGCATGGTTCAGCTCGCGACGGTCGCTGTGACCCGGCCCTCCCGCCAAGTGGCTCCCACCACTCTCTTCCGCGGCACGCGCGCATCGCCCTACCGTCGGCGGCCGTCCGACAGCGCAGCATGGAGCCCGAGCAAGGCCAGCTCCGGCGAGCGATCGGTGCGGTGCACGCCGCAGCTCCAGCCGAGCCGGCGAGCGATCGCGGCAACACCGTCGCGATGTTGGCCGAAGCGCGCGCGATAATCGGCGCGGATGCTTTCGACCCGGCTGATCACGACTTCGTCATGGTCCTCGATCCCGGCAAACCGCACCCGGCCATCAAACGGGAGGTCTTCCTCGGCCGGATCGGCGAAGAGCAGCAGGTGACCCTTGACCCCGGACCCGGCGAACCGGGTGAGCGCCGCATTGATCTCGTCGAGCGGCGCCAGGAAATCGCCGAACAGGACAAGCTGGCCCGCTCGCGGCAATGGCTCGAACACCGGCAGGCTGCCCGGCGTGGCCTCGCCGCCGGCGATCAGCTCGACCATGCGCGACAGCGCCAGCCGACCGCTGACCGGCGCCATGCCGCTGCCCAGCAAGGTGAGCCGCTCGCCACCGCGCACCAACAGGCTGGCCAGCGCCACGAGCAGCAATTCGGCACGGTCGCGCTTGCTCGGCCAGTTGCCGCCCGCGACATATCCGGCCGAGCTGTACTGCATCGACGGCGATGCATCACGCCACAGCCACACGCTCTGCGCCGCATCCCATTCGGTCTCGCGGATATAGAGGCGCTGCGACTTGGCGCTCTCGCGCCAATCGATCCGGCTCGCCGCATCGCCCGGCTGATATTGGCGAAATTGCCAGAAGGTCTCGCCCTGGCCGACCCGGCGCCGGCCGTGCACCCCTTGCGCCACGGTGGCGGCGACCCGCTCGGCCGCGACCTGCAACGGCGGTAGGATCGCCGCGGTGCGCTCGGCGCGATCGCGCAGTCCGGAAGGCTGCGACCGCTGGCGCGCGAACAGCGTCGCGAGCGGTCCGGGACCGGCGGCGGTCACTGGAACGGCGCCGAAATCTGCTCGATGACCCGCGCCACCGTGATCCCTTCGGCCCGCCCGGCAAAGCTGACCGCCATGCGGTGCCGCAGCACCGGCGGGGCGAGCGCCACGACATCGTCGACCGACGGGCTGAACCGGCCGTCGATCAGCGCGCGGGCGCGGCAGGCGAGCATCAATGCCTGGCTGGCCCGCGGTCCCGGCCCCCAGGAGATGAAGCGGGTGACGTCCCGATCGGTGCCGCCGCCGGGCCGGCCGGAGCGGACCAGCGCCAGGATCGCCTCGACCACGCTGTCGCCGACCGGGATGCGTCGCACCAGGCGCTGCGCCGCGATCAGCTCGGCGACATCCATCGCCGGCCGCGGCCGGTCCTCGGCAGTCCCGGTCGTCGCCAGCAGCATCTCACGCTCGGCGTCGCGATCGGGATAGTCGACATCGATCTGCAGCAGAAAGCGGTCGAGCTGCGCCTCGGGCAGCGGATAGGTGCCCTCCTGCTCCAGCGGGTTCTGGGTCGCCAGCACGTGAAACGGCCGCGGCAGCGGGTGGTAGCGGCCGGCGATCGAGACCCGGCCTTCCTGCATCGCCTGCAGCAGCGCCGACTGGGTGCGCGGGCTCGCCCGGTTGATCTCGTCGGCCATCAAGAGCTGGCAAAACACCGGCCCTTCGATAAACCGGAACGAACGCCGCCCGGTTTCGCTCTCCTCCAGCACTTCGGAGCCGAGAATATCGGCGGGCATCAAATCGGGGGTGCATTGCACCCGCTTCTCGTCGAGCCCGAGGATCGTGCCCAGGGTCTCGACGAGCCGGGTCTTGGCCAAGCCCGGCACCCCGATCAGCAGCGCGTGCCCGCCGCACAGCACGGTGATCAGGGCTTGCTCGATGACCTCGTGCTGGCCAAAGATGATTTCTCCGATCCGGGCGCGCACGAGCCCGAGGCAGCGGCCGACCGCCTCGACCTCGGCAACGAGATCGGCCGGGGCGGTGTTGACGGGTGCGGTTGAAGACAAAATCGACGGTCCCTCTTCGAGCTCTTCGGCAGAAATGCGAGCCTGATGCAAAATACCGGCTGCGGCAATTCCCCCGCGACTGCGCCCGGTTCCGGCCGGCCGCCACCCGCCGATCGCGGCGCGTTCGACATCCGTATCGCCCGCGACGGCACCTGGTTCTATCGCGGCTCACCGATTGCCAGGATGCCGCTCGTCAAGCTGTTTGCCTCGGTGCTGCGCCGTTGCAACGATGGTTCCTATTGGCTGGTGACGCCAGCCGAGCGCGGCCGCATCGCCGTCGACGACGTTCCGTTTCTTGCGGTGGCGCTGACCGTCACCGGTACGGATGAAATGACGCAGCTGATCTTCCGCACCAATCTGGACGATATTGTGACGGCCGGCCCCGATCATCCGCTGCGCGTCGAGACCGCGGCGAATGGCGAGCCGGCACCCTATATCCGGGTGCGCGACCGGCTCGAAGCGCGGCTGACCCGGTCGGTGTTCTATGAACTGGTCGAGTTCGGCAGCGAGCGGAAAGTTGCCGGTGCCAGTGAATTCGGGGTGTGGAGTGGCGGCGTCTTTTTCCGGCTCGGTGACCCCGGGCCGGATTGGCAGTGACCCGCCCGGGGCGCGGCGCAACGGACAATAGAGAGAGGCAGATCGGCGATGCCGGAGCACTCCGCCGGAGAGGATCGGGCAAGAGCGCATCAGACCGCAGCCAGCCGCTTGACCCGCGAAGGGATCATCGCGCGGTTTGCCGGCCAGGGGCAGCCGGGCCGGCGCGGCTTTGGCGGGACCGCCGATGCGCATGAGGCGGCGGCGGTGCGCGAGGCGACCCGCGGCGACCACGACCTCAACCCCGGTACGACCCCGCCCAGCACCGCGCTGCGGCCGGCGGCCGTACTGGTCCCGCTGATCGACCGCGCCGAGGGCATGTCGGTGCTGCTCACCCTGCGCACCGCCCATCTCTCCGCGCATGCCGGGCAGGTCGCCTTTCCCGGCGGCAGCATCGAAGCTGGCGACCGCGACGCGACAGCGGCGGCACTGCGTGAGACCGAGGAGGAGATCGGCCTGCCGCGCGACCATGTGCGCCCGGTCGGCCGGCTCGATACCTATGTCACCGGGACCGGCTTCGAAATCACCCCGATCGTCGGCATCGTCGTTCCGCCATTTCCGATGGCGGTCGAACCGTCCGAGGTGGCCGAGACCTTCGAGGTGCCGCTCTCCTTCGTGCTCGACCCGCGCAACCATCACCGCACCGAGCGGATCGTCGCCGAAGGCCGGCGGGTGTTTTTCGTGCTGCCATATCAGAACCGGAACATCTGGGGGGCCACTGCCGGGATGCTGGTCAACCTGGCCGAGGTGCTGCGCGGCTGAACAGGCGATGGTCCGGGTCGTGATCACGATCGTCCTACCGCTGCTGCTGCCGACGGCACTCTATCTGTTGTGGGTCATCACCTGGGGAACATCGGGTGATGGCGGTGCGGTCTCGTGGACAGCGTTGCCGTGGCTGTGGCTGGCGGCGGCCGGCGTGGTGTTGCTGACCGGCGTTCTGGTGGTGGTCACGGTCGGTTTCGGCACCGCACAGCAGGGGGTCTATGTCGCCCCGCGCTGGCAGGACGGGCACATCGTCCCCGGCCATTTCGAGAGCCCCGGCCATTTCGAAAGCTCGGGGCATTTCGAGCCGGCCGGACCAAAATGAGCGAGCCATCGGCGGCGCCGTGCCGGATCACCCTGCCGCCATGGATCGGCGAGCCGGCGACACAGGCGGTGATCGCGGCCTTTGCCGCCGCGGGGGTCGAGATGCGCTTTGTCGGCGGTGCGGTGCGCGACGCGCTGCTCGGCCGGGCGTTGCCGTTGCCGGCGGCACGGATCGACATCGACATCGCGACCCCGGCCGAGCCGCATGCGGTGATCGCGCTGCTTGAACGGCGCGGCATCAAGACGGTGCCGACCGGTCTCACCCACGGGACCGTGACTGCGGTGGTGCCGCCGCGGCAGTTCGAGATCACGACGCTGCGCCGCGATGTCGAAACCTTTGGCCGCCATGCGCGGGTCGCCTTTGATGCCGATTGGGCGGCCGATGCGGCGCGCCGCGACTTTACGATCAACGCGATCTTTCTCGCCCCCGATGGCGTGGTCTACGACCCGGTCGGCGGTCTTGCCGATCTGCGGGCGGGCCGGCTGCGCTTTGTCGGCGATCCGGCGACCCGCATCGCCGAGGATGTGCTGCGCCTTCTGCGCTACTATCGGTTCGCCGCTCGCTTTGGCAGCGCCGCCGGCGACCCGCAGGCGCGCGCCGCATGCCGCGCCGCGGCGCATCTGCTGCCCGGCCTGTCGGGCGAGAGGGTCGCCGCCGAGCTGTTCCGGCTGCTCGGCGCCCCAGATCCCGGCAACGCGCTGCAGATGATGGCCGAGGATGGGGTGCTGGCGGTGGTGCTGCCGATGCCGCAAGCGTGCCGGCTCGACCGCCTGCGCCGGCTGATCGCGATCGAGCCCGCACCCGATCCGCTGCGCCGCCTCGCGGCACTGATCGACGCTGATGACCGCGGCGCGGTGGCACTTGCCGAGCGGCTGCGGCTATCGAATGCCTGCCGGGAGCGGCTGCGCGGTCTCGTCAACGCGGACGATGATCCCGACCTGCTCGGCGATCCTGCCGGTTGGCGCCGCGTGCTCTACCGCCGCGGTGCCGGGCGGTTTCGCGACCGGGTGCTGCTGCTGGCGGCGGCGGAACGGATCGATGCGGGGGCGGTCGCGCCAAGGCTCGCGCTCGCCGATCGATGGGTCCCGCCGGCCTTCCCACTCGGCGGAAACGACGTGCTGGCCCTCGGCATCCCGCCGGGTCCGCGCGTCGGTGCCCTGCTCGACGCGATCGAACGCTGGTGGGCAGCGGGCGATTTCGCCGCCGGCCGCGACGCCTGTCTCGCCCATCTCGCGGAGCTGGCCGCGGTCCCGGCCGACCGGCACTGATCCGACCCCGGCTGCGCGCCGGACTCCGCTTTGTGGAAGCTGCGGCAGCATCGGTTGCGACCGCATCCCCGCTCGGCCGTTGCCCGTCAAACCCGCCGGTGGCGCCGCAGCAGGGCGAAGCCCACCAGGGCCGAACCCAATAGCGCCATCGTCCCCGGCTCGGGGACCGGCGGTGGATCTTTAGAACACGCTATGCCATTTCAGCGCAGTGACGTCTGTTCAACAGGCTGGAGAGCACGGATTTCAGCAGATTTTCGGGTAGCGCCGCGTTTTCTCGGTTATCAAGAAAACCGACATACATCATCCCGCATAGGTTGTCGCTTGGCCGCGATGGGCAGCCGGCCGCCGTCCCGGCTATTCTGCGGGCTTGCCGACCCGTTGGCAGGCTGCGGCAAGGAGCATGGTCAAATGAAGGAAACGCTCGAGCAGGCGCTCGAACAGATCAAATTCGACGGCGACGGCCTGGTTCCGGCCATCGCCCAGCAGCACGACACCGGCGAAGTGCTGATGATGGCGTGGATGAACCGTGCTGCGGTGCAGGTGACGCTGCGCGAAGGCCGCGCCTGCTATTGGTCGCGCTCGCGCCAGCGGCTTTGGCGCAAGGGCGAAACCTCGGGCCAGGTGCAGTTCGTGCGCGAGCTCCGCCTCGATTGCGACGGCGACACGGTGCTGTTGCTCGTCGATCAGCCCGGTGTCGCCTGCCACACCGGGCGGCGCAGCTGCTTCTTCCGTGCCTGGCGCGAGAACGAGTGGGCGGTGATCGCCGCGCCGCAGATCCCGCCCGAAACGCTCTATCGGCGATCTAGTGAAGCGGCGGACAAGACAGATGCGCCGAAATCTGGGCCATTATGACCGAGTCGAAGTCGCGATTGGCGCAGCTCCCGTTATAGCTGCCGACCTCGGCATTGTAGCGGGCGGTCGCCTGGTCGGCATCGCCGACGACCGGGCCCAGCGACTGCTGGTAGGTAGCATCGCGCTGCTCCAATATCGCCTTTTCGTTGGCGACAGAACTCGGGTTGTTCACATCCTCGTTGCGCTTTGCATTTTCGAGTTGCGCATCGAGAGCGGCGAGATGCTGGCGGACCGCAGCCAGCGCTTGGGTCTTGGCCGACATGTCGGCCGACAAGGTCGAGATGGCGTGCTCCATGCACAGACAGCGGGTGATCTCGGCCGGGTCGCTCGATACTTGCGCACGGGCAGTCCCGGCCGCGGCAAGCACCAGCAGGCTCCCCCCCAGCAAAGCCATGCAGCGGGCGCCGATCGATGGTCGCATCATTCCTCCTTTGGTTCGGGCCATCCCGACGCCGGGACCGGGCGGGATTCACTCACCTCTTCCGGGAGCGGGGCGGGCGCTCGGCCCAGTCACGCATCTCGGCCGCGGCGCGATGGCCGAGCTCTTCGGCTTTCTGCCACAGATCGGTCCGCGCCCCGGCAACCATTTCTTGCTCGCGCCGGGTCGGTGGCAGCAGCATCGCGATCACCGCGCCGGCAGCGAGCCCGGCGGCACCGAGCGCCAGCGGATTGCGCTCGAGCGCTTTCCACCAGCCGCCCGCGCGGCCGGCGACGGCACCGCCTTCGGCAAGGATCGACTTGAACCCGCCTTGCGTCGCCTCCGCCGCCCGATGCAGCCAGCTCTCTTTCGATTCGCCGTGATCGGTGTCGTCGGGCATGTGCCCGAGATAATCGGCCACCGGGTAATCGGCCACCGGGCGCTCGATATCCTCGGCCGGCGCCGGTGCATCATCGCCGCGTTGTGCCGCGCTGCGGCGGAACGGGCGGCTGTTCTCTGCGGCGAGCCAGGCGAGGCCGAGACCGATCAGCGCCAGCGGCAGCGGGTCGGCCCGGAAGCCGCCGCTACCCGGTTCTTCGGTGCTGAAAAATCCATTGATCATGTCGACACCTCGTGCCACCAGATGGCGAGGAGCAAGCTCGCTCGCCAGCGTATCGAGCGTGACGCCCAGCTCGGCGCGGACCCGGCCGATCTGCTGCTCGATCTCTTCCATCTCGGCTTTGGTCTTGCGGCTCATGGCACGTGCTCTTCGACCCACGGCTCGTCCTCGCGCACCGCGCCGAGCGTGCGCCGCGGCACCAGCGAGGCGGGCGCCAGCCACCGCCTGGCGAGATACAGCAGGAGGCCGGCCACGACCATTGCGGCCGCCCCGACGATCACGGCGGCGAGCCACGGTCGAACCACGGTCGCAAGCGCCATGATAGCCGCGGCGAGCAAGGCGAGCCATCCGCTCAACGCCAGAAAGACGCCGAGCACCAGGGTCGCGAGGCCACACCCGAGGCGGCGCAGCTTTTCCACCAGCTCCGCCTTGAACAGCGCCAGCTCGAGCCGGAAAAGGGTGCGGATGTCGTTGGCGAGATCAGCGAGGAGCGCTGCGATCGAGCGCGGTGGTCGGGTCTGGTAGGTATCGCCATCCGGCCCGGGTGCGAACCCCTCGGGACCGCTCACGGCAGCTCTCGCAGCGGCGGTCCCCGCTCGGGACGCTCGGCCTGCGGCGCACTGCCGGTCGCGGCCGATGGCGAAAAGAAGCGGCCGGCGACAAATCCGAGGGCGACCGCGCCGGCGACAAACCAGGCAGGCTGGCGGCGGGCGATGCGATCGAGATCGCCGGCGAGTTCGGACCAGTGGCGCTCGCCCACCCGATGCGCCAGATCCTCGATCTGGGCGGCCGCCCGATCGGCATACCGCGCCACGAGATGGATTTCCGAGCCGTCGAGCGAGCGGGCTGCGGCGCGCACCGCCGTGGCGACGCCATCGACCTGTCGTGCGAACTGCGCCTTGCGTTCATCCGCCACCGACAGCGCGGTCTCGCGGGTGGCGCAAGCGAGTTCGGCGAGGATCGCCCTGGCGCGCTCGACACCGGGCCGGCTGCCGTCAAATCCCGCGCCACCAAATCCCGCGCCACCAAATCCCGCGTCCGAATAGGTCCCGTCCGCCATGCTTGTCGCTCCCGCGAAGATCGCAGCCGCCGCCACGCCGCGGTCGGAGGCCGCCGGGGCGCGCCGTCACCGCCCTGGCCGCCCGACAAACGGCAATGCCTGTGCGGCGGTTCCCGCCCGCCGGGGCAACCGGCACAGCGCCGCCGAACCACTGCCACAGTTTTGCGATTTATAAAAGCTGGCCGGTGCCCGATGCGACCCGGCATGGGTGGGGGGACGAGTGACCGACAGCGTGGAGCGACGACCCGCCTGCACGCTACTGGCGCCGGCGCGGACAGGTGATGCCTGAGCCGCGGCTGCGCGCCGATCCGGCCGAGCGCCTCGCCGCGCCTCGCCGCCGCGGCAATTCCCGGCCGCCGCTGCCGCCGCGGCGCACCCGGCCCCGCACCCGCAAGCCGCGCACCCGCACGGCGCGCATGCTGCGTCTGGCGATCCTGCTCCTGCTATGGATCGCGATCCTCGGCGGCGTGATCCTCGGCTATTTCGCGCTCACCCTGCCGCGCACCAGCCAATTGGCGGATGCGGCGCGGCGACCGAGCATCCGGATCCTTGCGGCCGATGGCAGCCTGATTGCGACCTATGGCGACCTGTTCGGCCGGCCGCTACGCTTGCAACAGATGTCGCCCTATCTGCCCGAGGCGGTGATCGCGACCGAGGACCGGCGCTTTTTCAGCAATTTCGGCATCGATCCAATCGGCATCATCCGCGCCGCGCTGGCCGATCTCGCTGCCGGCCATGTCGTCGAAGGCGGCAGCACGATCACCCAGCAGCTCGCCCGCAACCTGTTTCTGAGCCCGCAGCGCAGCTTCGCCCGCAAGATCCGCGAAACCTTGCTGGCGTTATGGCTCGATCACCGGTTCACCAAGCGCCAGATCCTCGAAATCTATCTGAACCGGGTCTATTTCGGGGCTGGGACCTATGGCGTCGATGCCGCCGCACACCGCTATTTCGGCAAATCGGCGCGGCAGATCGACCTCTACCAATGTGCGATGCTGGCCGGATTGCTGAAAGCGCCGACCCGGTTCAATCCGCTGCATGATGGCGCTCTCGCCGCGGCACGGACCCGGCAGGTCTTGCAGAACATGGTCGCGGCCGGATTCATCAGCGAGCGGGAGGCCGAAGCGGCCGGGGAGCAGCCGGAGGCGGCAGCACTCGCTCCGAGCCATGCCGAGGCCCGTTATTTTGCCGACTGGATCGCCGATCAGGTGGCCGATTACGCGGCGGCCGATGGCAGCGATCTGACCGTCACCACGACGCTCGATCCGCGGCTGCAGCGCGAAGCCGAGGCGGCAATTTCCGGCACTCTGGCGCGCGAAGGTGCCCGCGACCGGGTCAGCCAAGGGGCGCTGGTGGCGATGACCCCCGATGGCGCGGTGCGGGCGATGGTCGGCGGCAAGAGCTATGACGCCAGCCAGTTCAACCGCGCAACCCAGGCGCAGCGCCAGCCGGGCTCGGCGTTCAAGCCGTTCGTCTATCTGGCCGGGCTCGAAGCCGGGTTGCAGCCGACCGATCATTTCGTCGATGCCCCGATCCATGTCGGCAGCTGGCATCCGCGCGACTATGATGGCCGCTACCTGGGCGACATGACGATGGCCGAGGCGCTCGCCCGCTCGATCAACACGGTCGCGGTCGAGGTGGCGCTGCGCGCGGGGATCGACAACATCGTCGCGGTCGCCCATCGCCTCGGGATCACTTCGCCGCTGACCCGCGATCCGAGCATCGCGCTCGGCAGCGACGCAGTGAACCTGCTCGAGCTGGTCACGGCCTACGCCCCGTTCCCGAATGGCGGGATCGGCGTGTGGCCTTATGGCATCCTCGAAATCCGCGACAGCGCCGGGCGGGTCGTGTTCCACCGCCACGGCTCGGGTCCGGGCCGGGTGATCTCGCCCGAGCTCGATGCGGCGATGAACCGGATGCTCGAAGGGGTGATCGGTTACGGCACCGGGCGGGCCGCCTCATTGCCGCGCCCGGCCGCCGGCAAGACCGGCACGACCCAGGATTATCGCGATGCCTGGTTCATCGGCTACACCGCCGGTCTCGTCGCCGGGGTCTGGTTCGGCAATGACAACGACACACCGATGCGCCATGTCACCGGCGGCTCGCTGCCGGCAGCAGCCTGGCGGCAGTTCATGCTGGCCGCGACCCGGCCCTGGCCGATCCGGCCGTTACCGGATGCCGTGGCTGCACCCCTCGTGGCAGCCGCTGCGCCGCAGAGCCACGGGTTGTTCGACAATTTTTTCGGGCTGTTCGCACCGCCGCCGCGTTCCCTCCCCGCCGGTGCGGACAGGGAGGGTGCTGCCGGTAATCGGTGACGGGACCCGGGTTCAGCGCAGCGGCGAGAACGCGGCCGGGACGACGAGCATGTTCTCCTGCTTGACGAACAGGCCACGGGTCGCCGGCGGCCAGGTGCCGTCCTTGCGCGACTCTTCGCGGATCCGGGCGCGCTCGTTGGCGTCCTTGTAGGCCCAGATATGGATCCACTGGTTCAGCGGACCGAGCTCGGTGTGGCCGGCGGCGGCCAGCGGCGACAGCTTGACCCGGCCGGGAATCCGCTCAGCCCAGCGCTCGACGACGGTCGGGGCCGATCCGGGCAGCATCGTATAGGTTCGGATCTCGTAGAGGTTGCCATGCTGGCGCGGGGTGAAGGGCGGGCAGAACGGGGCCGCGATAAAGATCTTGCTCTCCATCTCGACGATGAATTCCTGGATCTTCGGCGGCCAGCCCGGGATTGATTGCGAGCGCACGCGGGTGCGGTGGGCCAGATCGTCATAGGGCCAAATGTGGATGATGTGGTTGAGCGGCCCGACCTCGGTGTGGAAGAACGCGCCGAGCGGCGATACTTTGACGCGTTCGGTCAGCGCCTCGCCGAAGCGCTTTTCGGCCTCCGGCACCGAGCCCGGCTGTAGCCGATAGGTGCGCATCTCAAAAATCATCAGGCTCTCCCGTTTGTCGGATGTTCAGCGCCACGCATTCTAGGGACGCGACAGGGCCTGTCAAACGCGGCGCCGCACCTCAGCCCGTCTTGCGCCGGCGCGCGAACGCGCCCATGCCGACGAGGCCAGCCGCCAGCAGCAGCAGGGAAGCAGGCTCCGGCACCGGGTCGGCCAAGAGCCCGATCGTGTTGCCGGCCGCATTCGTGTAAAAACCGACGATCTGCCCTTTGTCATTGACGCCGTTGAACGTCGTAGAATTGATCCCGAACGGATCATCCACCTCGGTGCAGGCACCGGTGGAGACGGTGCAGACAATGCCGTGCATCACATCGGCGGCGTCCATGTCGAAGCCGACCGCCTCGCCCAGATCGTTGAGACCCAACAGACTGGTGTCGATGGCTCCCGGGACAGCGATCGTCATAAAGCTGCCGCTGATATCGACAAAGCCACGGGTTACACCGTCAGCGCCGACGTAAAATCCGGCGATCTCGCCCGCGTTCTGCGGTTGGTTAACCGACGGCAAGCTTCATGCCAACAACACGACCGGACCTTCTGGCGAGAAATTAGTTGCTTACAATTTGCTGGTGCAAGGTTGCCGACAGAATCGGCAGTAAACTTTGCAGATCGTAATGCAAAGGCTCTTGATACGAGAGCCGCGACATATAAATCAATCGATTAGACGGCTCTGCCTGTCAAGAAAATCCGACAATGGAGCCGCTGCGCTCGCGGCCGGCGCTATGGCAGGCGGGCCAGCTTTTCGGTCAGCAGGTCATAAACCCCGCCGGCATCGACCGTGGTCATGAACCGGGCATTGGCGGGCCGGCCGGTCACCCCCCACCAATCGACCACAGTCGCGCCGATCGTCAATGGGCTCGCCGTCTCGACCGCGACATTGACCCTGCGGCCGCCGAACAGCCCGGGGCGCAGCAGATAGGCGACGACGCACGGGTCGTGCAGCGCCATGCCGCGCTCGCCGAACCTGGAGGCGCGAGCGTTCTCGAACGCGGTCAGTAGCCGGGCGACCGTCGGGCCGCAGCGATTGGGAAGTGCCCCGAATGCGGCGATGCGCGGCGGCGTGCTCAGCACCTGATGGGTGACGTCGAGCGGGATCATCGTGATCGGGATGCCGCTTTCGAGCACGATCTCGGCCGCGTGCGGATCGGCATGAATGTTGAACTCGGCGGCGGGCGTGATGTTGCCGAGTTCGAAGCCGGCCCCGCCCATGATCACGAGTTCGCCGATGCGGCTGGCGATGTCGGGGGCCTTGATCAGCGCCATCGCGAGATCGGTCAGCGGCCCGAGCGCGCACAGGGTGGTGTCGCCGGGTTCGGCCGCGCGCAGGCGCTCGATCAGAAAATCGACGCCGTGCTGCGGGCGAAGCGCGATCGCCGGCTCGGGCAGGCGCAGCCGCTCGTGCAGCGCGTCGTGGTGGAGCGCAGCCGCGTTTACCGGCGGGCGCAGCAGCGGCCGCGCGCAACCGGCGTAAACCGCGATTTCCAGCCGTCCGGCCAGTTCGCAGATCTGCCGCGCATTGCGCCCGGTCGCCGCCAGCGGCAGATTGCCGGCGACTGCGATGATGCCGAGGATTTCGAGCTCTTCGGATGCCGCCAGCGCCAATAGCAGTGCCACCGCATCGTCGATGCCCGGATCGGTATCGATGATGATGCAGCGGCTCACACCGCCTTCTCACAGAGGATGCTCAGCGAGTGGTAGAGGGGACCCGTCCAATTCTCCCGCTGAATGTCGAGCAGCCGCATTCCCGCTCGCTGCATTAGCTGGAACAGGTACTTCTGCGGCAGCACGTGCATCTCCATCGTTTCGGTCTTGCCCACAACCCGGTCGAGATAGGTCTCGATTACAAATTCATAAGATTTGGCCGCCACCGGCAGTTGGAAATAGGCTATGCCACCGGGCTTCAAGTTGGCAAACGCAACCTCCAGCAGTCTCGCAATGATCGGCGGCGGGTTGTGCTGCAGCACGATCACCGAATAGAAGAAATCAAGCGGTCCCTGCTCCTGCAACCGTTCGATGCTATCGACCCGCACCAGCCGCACATTGTTGACCCCTAGGTGCGTCAGATGAGTGCGGGCGATGTCAAGATGCGGGAGCGAAATGTCGCAGGCAATGACCTCGCGGAAATACTGCGCGAGGTGGGGCGTCACCCGGCCGACACCGCAACCGAGTTCGAGCGCGACCCCGTCCGCCGCCGGCATGCGGCCAGCCCGGGCCGCCGCGCATTCGAACAGCATCCAGCTCAACGGGCCGGTACGGTAGAAGGAGTCAATATTGCGGTCGATATTCTCGGGCAGGTAGCTCGCGTCCACCAGTACCGACCAATACGGCTTTTCCTCGCCGAGCCGCTCCCAGCTGCGCTGGACATGGGCCAGCAGACGGCCGAACTGCTCCTCGCTGATATCTGTGTCGACCCTGTTCGGCGCAGCCAAGATGTAATCGTTGAGGAGCTGCGCGAGACCAGCCTGTTGCGTATTCGCTTGATATTCCAGACTGGACAGGAACGCTTGGCGAAGCCCCTGCCAATCCGGAATCTGGTACAGGTCCTCGATGACGGCCTCGTTTTCCGGTTCGCGGCCGAGAATGAACCGATAGGCATCGACGATCTCGCTTCGGCTGACCATAGCTAGCGTCTTCAGCGGCGCAACACTATCAGCTTCTTGATCTCGGCGATCGCCTTGGCCGGGTTGAGCCCCTTTGGGCAGGTTCGGGTGCAGTTCATGATCGTATGGCAGCGATAGAGGCGAAACGGGTCTTCGAGCGCATCAAGCCGCTCGCCGGCCGCCTCGTCC
>DATJTI010000069.1:0-28394 GCA_035503615.1 Allostellaceae bacterium
CCTCTTGCACGCCAAGGGCGGCACCGCGGCGCTGTTCATGCCGCCGCGCGATCCGGGCGAGGCGGTCGATCCGCCCTCGCCGCATCCGTGGCGCTGCATGGAGGTGGGCCGAGCGGTGGCCGACACCTTGGCACAGTCGCCATGGCGGGTGGCGCTGATCGCGTCGTCGAGCTGGTCGCATTGCTTCCTGTCGCCGACCAACGGCTATCTGTGGCCCGACCACAAGGCCGACCGGCTGCTGTTCGATGCGCTGTCGCGGCGCGATTACGACACCTGGCGCCGGCGTCCGCTCGCCGCGATGGAGCAGGCCGGCCAGCACGAGATGCTGAACTGGTGCGCGCTGATGGGTGCGATGGAGCATCTCGACCGCAAGCCGGTCGTGCATGACTACGTCGAGACCCACATCTTCGCCTCGGAGAAGTGCTTCGTCTCCTATCCGGCATAGGACCGGCGGCCGGCACCGACCCGCTCGCTAGTGCGGCGGCCGGCCAGCGCATGACCAGGCCGGTGCCCGGGGGTGGCGTGCGCCGGTCGCGGCGCGCTTGCCAAGGCAGGTTCCCGCCATTAACACTGGCGGCGGGGACCCATGTTGAAAAAGCTGCCGATCCTCGATGGGGGCGCGCGCACGATGGCGCTTGTATGGCGCCTCGCCCGCGACTTCATGCGCCCGCATGTGCCGCGCATTGCGATCGCCTTTGTGCTGATGGGTGCTGCCGCCGGCAGCACTGCACTGCGCGCCTGGCTGATGCAACCGGTGCTCGACCGCATCTTTGTCGGGCGCGACGCATCGCTGCTGCTGGTCATCGCTGGGGCCGCACTCGCCATCGCGATCGTCAAGGGCCTCTCCGATTATGGCGAGGCGGTGCTGATGAACCGCGTCGGCCAGCGCATCATCGCCGACATCCAGATCGCGCTGTTCAGCCGTGTGATGCGCGCCGATCTCGCCTATTTCCACGCGCATCCGAGCGGCAGCCTGATCTCGCGCTTCACCAACGACGCGGCGCTGCTGCGCGGTGCCGCGGCGAACGTGCTTGGCGGTATCGGCAAGGACGCGCTGACCGTCATCTTCCTGGTCGGGGTCATGTTCTACCAGGACTGGCTCCTGGCGCTCGTCTCGTTCTTCGTCTTTCCGCTGGCGATCCGCCCGATCGTCGGCATCGGCCGCCGCATGCGTCGCGTCTCGGCCAACACCCAGGCGGAAATCGGCCAGCTGACAACATTGCTGAGCCAGACCTTCCAGGGCGCGCGCCTGGTCAAGGCCTATGGCATGGAGGAATACGAGGAGCGTCGCGCCGCCGGGCTGTTCGAACGGGTGTTCACGCTGATCGACCGGGCGACCCGCACCCGTTCGCGTGCCTCGCCGATGATGGAGACCCTGGGCGGTGCCGCGATTGCCGTCGTGATCCTCTATGGCGGCCACCAGGTGATCGCCGGGGCGCGCACACCGGGCGCCTTCTTTTCGTTCATCACGGCATTGCTGTTGGCCTATCAGCCGCTGAAAAGCCTCGCCAATCTGAATGCGTCGCTGCAGGAGGGTCTGGCGGCGGCGCAGCGGATCTTCCAGGTGCTCGACATCGAGCCGACGATCCGCGACCGGCCCTATGCGCGGCCGCTGCGGGTGACCGGCGGCGAGATCCGCTTTGATCGCGTCCGCTTCGGCTACGCGCCCGGCGCGGTGGCGCTCGACCGTGTCTCTCTGTTGGTTCCGGCCGGACGCACGGTGGCGCTGGTCGGGGCGTCGGGGGCCGGCAAATCGACGCTGCTCAACCTGATCCCGCGCTTCTACGATGTCGATGACGGCAGCATTGCGATCGACGGCCAGGATGTGCGCAGCGTGACGCTCGACTCGCTGCGCGGGGCGATTGCCCTCGTGACACAGGAAGTCACCCTGTTCGACGACACGCTGCGCGCCAACATCGCCTATGGACGGTTTGGCGCCTCGACCGCGGAGATTGAGGCTGCGGCACGCGCCTCCGGGGCCGACGAGTTCATCCGCGAACTTCCCGGCGGCTACGATGCGCCGGTCGGCGAGCATGGCGTGCGGCTCTCGGGCGGTCAGCGCCAGCGGCTGGCGATCGCTCGGGCGATGCTAAAGGACGCCCCGATCCTGCTGCTCGACGAGGCGACCTCGGCGCTCGACAACGAATCGGAGCGTCAGGTGCAGGCGGCACTGCGGACACTGATCCGCGGACGGACCACGCTCGTCATCGCCCATCGGCTGTCGACCGTGCAGGGTGCCGACCTGATCTGCGTCGTCGATCGCGGCCGGATCGTCGAGAGCGGGCGGCATGCCGAGCTGTTGGCCCGCAACGGTCTCTATGCCCGGCTCCACGCGATACAGTTCGCCGGTGACAGCGAGCCGGTCGCTGCGGCGGCGGTGGCCGCGGCACGGTTTTGAACGTCACTCGAGCGACCCGCTGGCGCCGCCTGCTGCGTCATCCGCGGCTGCGGCAGATGGCCGCCTGGACGATCCATGCCTATATCCGCCTCGTCTATCGCACCAATCGCTGGCAGGTGGTCGGCGGCGAACTGCCGCGCCGGCTGCTGGCCGAGGGAAGGGTGTTCATCGGCGTCTTCTGGCATGGGAGAATGCTGATGATCCCGAAGGCGTGGCAGCGCATGGCGCCGATGAACATGCTGATCTCGGCGCATCACGATGGGCGGATCATCGCCGATGCGGTGTCCTATTTCGGCATTGCGGCGATCGCCGGCTCGACCCGGCGCGGCGGCTCGGCTGCGTTGCGCACGATGCTGAAGCGGTTGCGCGACGGCAGCTGCGTCGCGATCACTCCCGATGGACCGCGCGGCCCGGCGCTGCGTGTCGGCAGCGGCACGATCGACGCCGCGCGGCTGGCACGGGTGCCGATCGTGCCGGTGACCTGCGCGACGAGCCGGCAGCGTGTGCTGGCGAGCTGGGACCGGTTCGTCATTGCCCTGCCGTTCGGACGCGGCGTGTTTCTATGGGGCGAGCCGATCGAGATCGCCGCCGATCTCGACGATACCGGGGTCGAGCAGGCGCGTTCGCTGCTCGAAGCCCGTATGATCGAGATGGTCCGCGACGCCGACCGCCGGGTCGGGCACGCACCGTCGCCGCTGTTGCAGCCGACCGCTTCGGCCGCTGCCGGCGGCACCGGCGAGGCCGCGCCCGCGGCATCGAAAAAGCTGCCGCAATCGGCTGCCGGCCGCTGATGCTGCCATTCGTCTATCGCGTCCTGACCCGCCCGCTGGCGCCGCTGGTCCTGCCCTATCTGGAGCGGCGGCGGGGGCGCGGCAAGGAGGATGGCGCACGCCTTGGGGAGCGCCGCGGCGCGCCCGGGGCGCCCCGCCCGCCGGGGCCGCTCCTGTGGATCCACGCCGCCAGCGTCGGCGAGGCGACAACGATGCTGCGGCTGATCGATCGGTTGCTGCAGAGCCGGCCGCGCCTTGAGATCCTGGTCACCACCGGGACGGTCAGCTCCGCCCGGCTGCTCGCGGCACGACTGCCGGAACGGGCGCGGCACCAGTTTGTTCCGGTCGACCTGCCGGCCTGGGTCGCGCGCTTTCTCGATCACTGGCAGCCCGATCTGGCAGTCTGGGTCGAATCCGAATTGTGGCCGAACCTGGTGCTGGCAACGCACGCCCGCGGCATCCCGATGCTGCTGGTCAACGGCCGGCTGTCGGCGCGGTCCTATCGCCGCTGGCGGCGCTGGCCGGGGCTGATCCAGCCGATGCTCGGTGCCTTCTCACGCTGCCTCGTTCCGGATGTCGAGCAGGCCGAGCGGCTGGGCCGGCTCGGCGCCCGCCATGTCGCGACCGTCGGCGATCTGAAAATGGCCGGTGCGGCCCTGCCCGTCGATCGGGAGCTGCTGCGACAGCTCGAGCGGCAGATCGGGCCGCGACCGCGATGGCTCGCCGCCAGCACGCATCGGGGCGAGGAGGAAATCGCCGCCGCCGTGCATTGCCGGCTCGTCGCCGGACATGCCGGATTGCTGACGATCATCGCGCCGCGGCATCCGCCGCGCGGCGACAGCCTCGCCAGGATGCTGGCCGATCGCGGTCTCAGCGTCGCACGGCGCAGCCGCGGCGAGCCGGTCACGCCGCGCACCGACATCTATCTCGCCGACACGCTCGGCGAGCTTGGCATGTTTTATCACCTCGCCGAGATTGCCTTTATCGGCGGGTCGCTGAGCGCCGAGGGCGGACACAACCCGTTCGAGGCGGCGCGCTTCGACTGTGCCATCCTGCACGGCCCGGACATGACCAATTGCCGGCGCATGGCGGCGGAGCTGGCGGCGGCCGGGGCGGCGCAGACGGTGCACGGTGCGGACGAGCTGGCCGATGCCGTGGCCGCACTGCTCGCCGATGCCCAGCTGCGCGCCGAGCGTGGTGCGGCCGCGGCCGCCGTCGCGAGGCTGGGCGAGGCCCTTCTCGAGACCGTGCTGTCGCAGCTGGCGCCATGGCTCGACCGCCTCGCCCCGGCCGATTGCCCAGCCCCGGCCGATTGCCCTGCCCCGGCCAATTGTCCTGCCTCGGCGGCGCCCGCGCGCAAGAGCCTGACCGGGGCAGCACCGCCGCTGCGCGCGTGATGCTCACCGCCCCGGCGTTCTGGGGACGACCGCCCGGGTTCGCAGCCGAGCTGCTGGCGCCGGTCGGCGCCGCCTGGGATGCCGCAGGCCGGTTGCGCCGGGCGCTGGTCCGCCCTTTCGTCGGTCCGGTGCCGGTGATCTGCGTCGGCAACCTGGTCGCCGGTGGCGCCGGCAAGACCCCGGTGGTGATGGCGCTCGCCGCCTGGCTCGGGTCGCGCGGCCAAAGGGTCCATGTCGTGACCCGCGGTTATGGCGGCCGTCTTGCCGGGCCGGTGCGGGTCGATCGTGCTATCCACACCGCCGCTGCGGTCGGCGACGAGGCGCTGCTCGTCGCCCGGCATGCGCCGTGCTGGGTCGCGCGCAACCGGGCGGCCGGGATCGTCGCGGCGGCGGCGGATGGGGCCGAGACGATCCTGCTCGATGACGGCTTCCAGAACCCGCGGGTGGCAAAGACATTGGGCCTGATTGTCGTCGATGCCGGCTACGGCTTTGGCAATGGCCGGGTGATCCCGGCGGGGCCGCTGCGCGAGAATTTGCGGCACGGTCTTGGTCGCGCCGATGGCATCGTGTTGCTCGCGGCCGCGAACGAGCCGTCGGTGCCGGTGGACATCGCCGCCGGTCGGCCGACCGCCCCGGCGATGTTGCGGCCCGTCGCGGGGGACCGCCTCGCCGGGCGGCGCGTTCTTGCCTTTGCCGGGATCGGGCGCCCGGAAAAATTCTTCGCAATGTTGCGGGGGCTCGGCGCCGAGCTGGCCGGCACTCGTGCCTTTCCCGACCACCACCCGTTTGCCGCCCGCGAAATCGCCGCGCTGCGCCGCACCGCATCGAGGCAGGACGCGGTGCTGGTCACGACCGCAAAGGATTTCTTGCGCCTGCCGCGGTCGATGCGTGACGGGATCGAGGTGCTGGAGATCGAAATCCACTGGCCCGACCCGGCGGCGCTGGCTAGCCTCCTTGCCCCGATCGCCGTGACGGAGATCGCCGATGGCGGCGAGCCCGACCGCGCTCGGCGCTGAGCCGGGCCGGCTCGGCGACCGCCTTGAAGCCTGCGCCGCGGCACTGGCGTTCGGCGTTTTCGGCCTCCTGCCGATCGACTGGGCATCGGCGTTCGGCGCCGCGCTGGCGTCTCGCCTCGGCCCGCTGCTCGGAGTTTCGCAGCGCGCCCGGAGCAATTTGCGCTGCGCCCTTCCCGGGCTTTCGGATCGCGAGATCGAGAATATCGTCATCGGCATGTGGGACAATCTCGGCCGGGTCGCCGCCGAGTATCCCCATCTGCGCAAAATTCGCGTGTTCCAACCCGGCGGCCGGGTCGAGACGCACGGGCTCGAGCATTTGGACCGGGCGGTCGCGGCCGGGCGGCGGATGATCATTTTTTCGGGTCATATCGCCAATTGGGAGATCGGCGCACTTGCGGCAGCACAGTACGGCCTGCCGATCACCCAGATCTACCGGGCCGCCAACAACCCGCTGGTCGACCAGCTGATCGGCCGGTTTCGCGACGATCGCGGCGAGTACATCGCCAAGGGTGCCGCCGCGGCACGGCGCGCCTTTGCCGTGCTGTCGCGGGGCGAGCACCTGACCATGCTCGTCGACCAGAAGCTGAACGACGGCATCCCGGCGCCGTTTTTCGGCCGGCCGGCGATGACCACGCCGGCGCTGGCACTCCTCGCCTTGCGCTTCGATTGCGACGTGCTGCCGGCGCGCGTCGAGCGGCTTGCCGGCGCCCATTTCCGGTTGACCGTGTTCCCGCCCCTGGCGTTGCCGCGCAGCGGCGATCTCGCGGCGGATGTCGCGGCGCTGACGGCGGACGTCAACGCAACCCTGGAGAGCTGGATTCGCGACCGGCCCGAACTGTGGCTGTGGGTCCACCGCCGTTGGCCGGATCAGGACGGTGACGACGCGCGCGCCGCGCGCCGTGGGCGAGCACCCGGCTGACGGTTGACGCGGCCCCCTGCTCCGCTCTAGAAACCCGACATGACCGGCGCACCTCCTGGCCAGGTGAAGACCACCCGCCCGCGCGGCAT
The DNA here is from genome assembly GCA_035503615.1 of Allostellaceae bacterium. Classification (GTDB taxonomy): domain Bacteria; phylum Pseudomonadota; class Alphaproteobacteria; order ATCC43930; family CGMCC-115725; genus AP-15. Next base: position 6,590 of record DATJTI010000069.1, read on the forward strand.
TGCCGCGGAGTCCGGGAGTGCGTGTATGCGCTGAACCGCATCGAAACGCGACGACAACGGGGCTCCGCCGGTGACGGTCGGGGCCCCGTTCCATTTCCAGGGCCTCTCTCGCCGATCGGCGGCGCCGCCACGATAGAGATCTGAGAGAGCCCGATGAACCCGCTCGATCGCGCCCGGCGCCACCGCCACGCTGCCGCACCCTCCGGCAGCTGCGCCGAATTGCGGGCGACGCTGGCACTCGCGGCCCCGCTCGCTGCCGCCAATCTGGCGCAGACGGCGATGAGCGTCACCGACACGGTGATGGTCGGACGCCTTGGAGCGGCACCGCTGGCCGCCGCCGGGCTCGGCGCGATGCTGTATTTCAGCAGCGGGATCATGCTGCAAGGGGTGCTGTCGGCGGTCGGACCGCTGGTCGCCCATGCGCGCGGCGCCGGCGACCGCAACGCGGCGAACCGCGTCTGTGGCGCCGGTCTGGCCCTCGCGATAATCGCGGCGGTGCCGTTCATCGTGGTGTTGAGCGAACTCGACCGGCTGCTCGTCGCTTTCGGTTACAACCCCGCGCTCGGCGCCGAGATCGGCAGCTTTCTGCGGGCGATCGCCTGGGGCGGCCCGGCCTTTCTCGGCTGCGCGGTGCTGCGCAACCTCTTGGCAGCATTGTCGCATACGCGGGCGGTGATGATCGTGCTATGCGGCGCCGTCGCCGGCAACGCGCTGCTGAACTGGGCGCTGATCTTCGGCCATCTCGGCGCGCCCGCCCTCGGCATCACCGGCTCCGGTTATGCGAGTGCCGTCGATCAGTGGCTGATCCTCATCGGCCTGACCTTGTGCACGCGGGTGCTGGCGGGGCGCGCCGGGGTGCATCCGCTGCGCGGTGTCGCCGCCGCGGGCCGGGTCGAGCTTGCCAAGATCCTGCGCCTCGGGCTGCCGATCGGCGGCATCATGGGGGTCGAGCTCGGCGTCTTTCTCGCCACCGGCATCCTGATCGGCCTGCTCGGCGCGGCGGCGCTCGGCGCCCACCAGCTGGCACTCAATTGCGCCAGCACCAGCTTCATGGTGCCGCTGGGGCTGAGCCAGGCCGCCACCGTCCGGGTCGCCTACGAGCTCGGCGCCGGCCGAGCCGCGGCCGCGCGGCGCGCGGCGTTTGTGGCACTCGGCCTCGGGACCGGGTTCATGGGTATGATGGCGGTCGTGCTGTGGACGATGCCGCAGGCGATCATCGCGGTCTATGTGAACCCCGGCGACCCGGCCAACCGCGAGCTCGTCCACATCGCCCGGCACCTGCTGGCGGTCGCCGCGGTGTTCCAGGTATTCGACGGGATGCAGACGATCGCCGCCGGAGCATTGCGCGGCTACCGGGACACGATGACGCCGATGCTGCTCGCCGGCTTCGGCTATTGGGGTGCGGGCTTTGTCGGCGGATGGGTGCTGGGCTTTCCGCTCGGCATGGGGGCCGTCGGACTGTGGTGCGGCCTTGCCCTCGGGCTCGCCGTCGTCGCGGTGCTGCTGACCGTGCGGCTCTGGCTGGTGGCGCGGCCGGGTCACCCGGCTGCCGAGGCGATTGCGCTGCGCTGAGCGCGCCGCCCCGGCTGCCCGGCAATCCGACCGTGCCGCGACAACCTCTCAGTCGCCGAGACGGGTGGTCAGCACCGCCGCCGGGCGCTGGCCGACGGCATAGCTCGGAAGCGGTGCCAGAGCGCCGGTCGCATCGTCGATGCGGTAGCCTGCCAGCCGCCCCGAAACCGTGCCGGCGGCGTAGAGGAAATGGCCCTCGGGATCGAGCGCGAAGGCGCCGGGAACCGGCTCGGTCGGCACATGCCCGATTGCTTCGAGCCGTCCGGTCGCCGCATCGACCGAAAAGCCGGCGATGCTGTTATGGCCCCGGTTCGCGACGTAGAGGAACCGGCCCGACGGGGTCAGGTGGATCTGCGAGCAGGTGTTCCTCCCCGCATGGCCTTCGGGCAGGCTGCCGATCGTCTGCACAATACCGAGCGTGCCGGTCGCCGGATCGAGCCGAAAGGCGCTGACACTGCAGCCCTGCTCGTTCGAGAAATAGACGAGGTCGAGAGTCGGGTGAAAGCAGTAGTGGCGGGGGCCGAGCGGCCCGGGCGGCTCGACCCGGAACGGCGCATTGGCGCTGAGGCGTCCGTTCGCCGCATCGAACTTGAACTGCAGGATCATGTTGGGGCCGGGATTGTTCCGCGGCGGCTCCAGCACGTTGTCGTTGAGCCGGGCGATATGCGGCACAAAGGCGAAGCGATTTGATCGATCGGTGGCGATCGCGTGGGCGCCGGCCGCAGTCTCCTGCCGGTCGAGCGGCGGGCCGCCGGCGGTGCCGTCCGTGCCGAGCGGATGGACCGCGGCAAACCCGCCCTGGTAATAGGCAGCGAGCAGGTACCGGCCGCTGCGGTCGGGGGCGAGAAAGGTCGGTGCGTGCGATACCGCGACGGAGCCCTGCAAACCGAGCCCGCCATCACGCCGGTCGATGCGAAAACTCGAAATCGCCGGTGCGCCGCGGTGGCCGACATAGAGCACCTGCCGGCTCGGGCTGATCGCCAGCACCGACGGTCCACCCGCGACCGTGACCTCGCCCGTGCGCGTCAACTCCCCGGTGCCGGGGTTGATGTCGAAGACCCCGATCCTGTCATCGTCCTGCAAACCGACATAGAGAGCGCATGTCATCGCTGGTCCTCCCGTGGTGCGGCCGCCCGCGCGGCGCCGCCCGGGAATGGATGCTAAGGCAAGCTCGGCCGATCGCAAAACCGGCGTGTCGCTTGGCGGTGGGATCCGGCGGGGGGATCCGGCGGTGGGATCGGCGTCACCCGACGGTCGGGCGCGGCGTGGCGATGCCGCTTTGTCTTGCCGAGAAGGGCGGAACAGCGCACCGTATCGATTGCAGGGAGGTGTGACCATGCCCGAGAACCCGAGCTGCGAGTTCCCGCCCGGCTACGATGGCGCGGCGTTGCTCGGGCGGCTCGAACGCGTGCTCGACCCGGAGCTGGACGAGTCGATCCTGGCACTCGGGTTTGTCCGTTCGCTGCGGCTGCGAGCCGGTGATCTGGAGGTCGTGCTGCGCCTGCCGACCAGTTGGTGCGCGGTCAACTTTGCCTATCTGATGGCCGAGGACGTGCGCCACGCGCTGCAGGCTGCACCTCTGGTGCGACGGGTCCGCATCAGTCTCGGCGATCATTGCGCGGCAGCGCAGATCGAGGCGGCGGTCAATGCCGGGCGGTCTTTTGCCGAGGCCTTTTCGATCGAGGGCGCGGGCAGCCTGGAGACGCTGCGCCGCACCTTTCTGCGCAAGGGATTCCTGCTGCGCCAGGAGCGCCTGCTGCACGGCCTGCGCCGATCGGGCGTCTCGGCGGCGACGATTTGCGCGCTGCGCCTCGCCGACGTGGCGGTTGCAGGCGATACGATCGTGGTTCGCCGGCCCGGCTCCGCTGCGGTCGAGGCCGGATCGGCGGGCGTGCTGCTGCAGCGCTACCTCGAGCGCCGGGCCGAACTCGCCCTCGATTGCGATCCGGCTGCCCCGCTGATCGTGGCACTCGACGGCACGAAGCTGTCGGTCGAGCGGCTGGAGGCCCATTACGCGGCCGCACGGACGATGCGCGTGGCGATGGAGGCGAACGGCGCTTTCTGCCGTGCCCTCTCGAACCTGCAGCGCAGCGAGGATGCTTTGCCATCGCCGCAATTTGTCGGAGGCGCCGATGTACCGCCATGACGGGCAGGATTTGTTCGTGATCGATGGCCACATGCATTTCTGGGACGCCCACCCGGAGAACTGGAAGAACCAGTACGGCGAGAGCTGGATCCGGTGCTTTTTCGCCTATCACAGCGCGCTGAGCCCGGCGGAGGCGGTGTGGCCGTTCGAAAAATTCTGTCGCTACGGCGAGGCGGCGCTGGTCGACGATCTGTTCCGCAATGGCCATGTCGACATGGCGATCCTGAACTCGACCTATCTTTACGAGTTCTACAAGAACGGCTTCAATTCACACCTGCAGAACGGTGTCGTCAAGCAGAGGCACCCCGAACGCTTCCTGTTGTGCGGGTCGTTTGATCCGCGCGACGAAGCGGCGGGTCTCGACGGCTTTCGCCGGATGATGGCCGAGCACCCGATTTCCGGGCTCAAGCTCTACACCGCCGAATGGCGCGACGGCTCGCGCGGCTGGCGCCTCAACGATCCCTGGGCCTACAAATATTTATCCTTGGCCGAGGAGCTGGGGATCCGGAATATTCATGTGCACAAGGGGCCGACGGTTTATCCGCTGAGCGCGGACGCCTTCGATGTTCATGACGTCGATTACGCTGCCACCGATTTTCCCGGCCTCAACTTCATTGTCGAGCATGTCGGCCTGCCCCGGCTCGATGATTTCTGCTGGATCGCGGCACAGGAATCGAATGTCTATGCCGGCCTGTCGGTGGCGATGGCATTTGTTCATCTGCGCCCGCGCTATTTTGGCGAGATCATCGCCAATCTGCTGTTCTGGCTCGGCCCGGACAAGCTCTTGTTCGGCAGCGACTATGCGATCTGGTCGCCGAAATGGCTGATCGAGAAATTCATGGCATATCAGCTGCCGCAGGATTTGCAAGAGGAGTACCACGTGGATCTGACCCTCGACATCAAGCGCAAGATCCTCGGTGAAAACGCCGCGCGCCTTTATGGCATCGATATCGCCGAACAGACGCGCAAGCTGAGCCGCGACGGGCTCGGCATCCGGGCATAGCGTGGGGCGAAGCATGGAGCCTCGTATGATCGGGGACGCGCAAGGGCACCGCCTCTCGGGTGCAACCGCGGCGGCGGTGGGTCCCTTTGATGCGGCGGTGCGGGCTTTCAACCTCGTCCATGGCGACGCGGTCGGCCTGTTTGACGCGGCCCGCGAGGAGTCACCCGGCTTTGTCATGGCGCATCTCGGCAAGGCTTGGGTGCTGGCGCTGGCCAACGACCCGGTGCTGATGACCGAGGTGCGGGCACTACTTGAAACCACCCGGCGCTTGCGTGCCAACGAGCGCGAGGCGGCGCATCTGGCAGCCCTCGGCCATCTCGCCGCCGGGGCGCGGGCGGCCGCCGTCGCGGTGCTGGATCGCCACCTGATGCGCTATCCGCACGACCTTCTGGCGCACCAGGGTGCGGCGTTGAGCGACGGGTTCCTTGGCCGCTTCCATTGGCTGCGGGCACGCTCGGCGCGGGCATTGCCGTTCTGGTCGAAGGACCAGCCGGGCTATGCGACGCTGCTTGCATTTCACGGCTTCGGGCTTGAAGAGGGCGGCGATTATGCTCGCGCCGAGGATGAATCGCGCGAAGCGGCCGGGCTCGAGCCGCTGAGCTTTTGGCCGCATCACACCGTCGCCCACGTCATGGAGATGACCGGGCGCCCGCAGGATGGGCTCGCCTGGATGGCCGAACGCGAGGCGCTGTGGTCGAGCCCGGGCCACATGAACCAGGTCCACATCTGGTGGCACAAGGCATTGTTCCACCTCGAGCTCGGCCAGTTCGACGCGGCCTTGGCGCTTTATGACGGCCCGATCCGGGCGACGCAGCGACCGCTGAGCCTGAGCCTGACCAATGCAACCGCGCTGTTGTGGCGCCTCGACCTTCTGGACTGTGCTACCGGCGAGCGCTGGCGGGAATTGGCCGATTTGTGGCAGGATCATGCCGATGGGCAATGCCTTGTCTTTGCCGATATCCACGCTGCCATGGCCGAACTGGGCGCCGGTCGCGACGAGGCGGTCGAGCAACGGCTCGCGGCGATGCGCGGCACGGCGGCGAGCAAGGCCGAGGCGGCCGGGCTTTATCGTGACGTCGGCATCCCGATCGTCAGCGGCTTCGAAGCGTTTCGCCGCGGCCGGTACGGCGAGGCCGCCGAGCACCTGCTGCCGGTCCGCTACGAACTGTGGCGGATCGGTGGCAGCTATGCGCAGCGCGATGTCGTCGACTGGACGCTGGCCGCGGCGGCGAGCCGCGCCGGCTGGCGCGAGGAGGCGCTGGCACTCGCCCATGAGCGGCTCGCAAGCCGGCCGCGCAGCACGCCGAACCGGCGCCTTCTGCGCCAGGCCGAAGCCCTCGCCGGCTGATCGTCCGCGCACCGCGGCATCGTGCGGCGCCGATCGCCCCGGCACATCACGATGAGCCCGCCGGGATTCGAACCCGGGACCTACTGATTAAAAGTCAGTTGCTCTACCGGCTGAGCTACGGGCTCGCAGCGGCCGCCGCACCATAGGGGGCGGGCCGGGACCGGTCAATCGATCGTGACGCAACCGCGGCGAAAGGCGGGCACATTCGGCGCCGGTGCCGCGCCCTTGCCGAGCGCCCTGCGGATAGGGTACGGCAGCAGCGCCGCCGGGTCACGAGCTGCCCCGGTCGTGCGCGCCACCAACCGGCCGAGGAGAGTGCCAATGCCGAGAAACGTCGCGATCGGGCTCGGCCTGATGGAGTTTCCGTTCGACAGCGTCGCCGGCTATTGGCGCTGGGTCGATCTGTGCGAAACGGGCGGCATCGATTCGCTGTGGCAGACCGACCGCATGGTCAGTCGCGAGCCGATCCTCGAATGCATGAGCGTGATGGCGGCGCTGGCCGGGCGCACGCGGCGGCTCAAGTTCGGCGTCAATGTCCTGTCGCTGGCGTTTCGCGATCCGGTCTTGCTGGCCAAGCAGTGTGCCACGATCGACGTGCTGTCGGAGGGGCGGCTGTTGCCGGCCTTTGGCATCGGCAGCCCGCTCGCCCCGGAATGGCGCACCCTCAACCTCGATACCAAGACCCGTGGCCGCAAGACCGATGAGGGGCTCGAAATCATCCGCCGGCTGTGGTCCGAGGACGCGGTCGATTTCGCGGGTGTCCACTACCGGCTCAGCGGCGCCTCGATCAGCCCGAAGCCGGTGCAGCCCGATCTGCCGATGTGGATCGGCGGCTCCAGCGAAGCGGCGATCCGGCGCACGGCACGCTTTGGCACCGGCTGGCAGGCGGGGTCCGAGACGCCCGACGATATCGGCGCCGTCATCGCCGCGATCCGCGCCGCCGCGATCGCCGCAGGCCGGCCGATCGACGACGATCATTACGGCACCGGCATCGCCTTCCGCTTCGGACGCGCCGACGAGCCCGGTCTCGAACGGCTGTTCGACGCCTATCGCCGCCGCACCGGCCGCGATCCGCAAAAATATTTCGCAATCGGCGATGCCGCGGCGATCGTCGAACGGATCGGTCGGTATGTCGAGGCCGGCATCTCGAAATTCATCCTGCGGCCGGCGGCAAAGGGCGACACCGAGATGACCGGCCAGACCCGCCGCCTCGCGGAGGAGGTGCTGCCGCTCGTCGCCGCCCGCTGGCCGAAGCCGAAAAAGCGGCTCGCGGCGGAATGAACCATCGAGGATGCCGCCCGGCAGCCGCGCCGGTCAACGCGCCAGGCGCTCGATGAGCGCCATGGCGGCGTGCGGGGCGCGCAGCTTGGCACCGTTGATGAAATAGACAAAGCAGTCGCGCCCTTCCTCGGCATGCGCCTCGAAGCGCCTGGCGATCGCGTCGAGAGCCTGCGGTGGATAGCCGGTCGGCTCGTCCTCCCTGCACTGGCGCAGGCGCGCATAGACGAAATCGGCGGTGACCGCCTCGATCAGCGGGACCTTGTCGTCCTCGACCCGGGCGATCGCCGCCCCGTGCTTTTCCATCAGCCGCGCAAAAGCCGGGCCGGCAAAGCCGCGGTTGCGCACTTCGAGCACATGACGCAGCTTGCGGTTGCCGAGGGTGCGGGGCAAGGCGTCGAGGAACGCCGCGAGATTGGCCTCGTCGAATTTGAGGCTGGCGGCGAACTGCCAGACGATCGGCCCGAGCTTGTCGCGCAGTTCGGCGATGCCGCTCGCAAAAAAGCGCTCTATGTAGGGCGCCGCGGTCGCCAGGTCGTTGCGATGGGTGATGAAGCGCGAGCCCTTCAGTGAGAATACGAAATCGTCGGGGGTCTCGTCATGCCAGCGTCGGTAGCTCGCCGGCGTCTGCAGCCGGTAGAACGTGCCGTTGATCTCGATCGCGGTCACTTTGCGGCTGGCATAGGCGAGTTCGTCGGCCTGTCTGACACCCTTGGGATAGAAGGTGCCGCGCCATGGCGGATACACCCAGCCGCCAATGCCGACGCGAATGGAAGCCGCACCGCTCATCGGCGGACCAGAAACGCGGCGGCGGGACGCCGCCATTCCCAGCCGGCGCTTTCGAGCATCGGAACGCCCTCCTCTCTCGCCGGATAGCCGAGACAAAAATAGCCGATCAATTTCCAGCTGGCCGGGATTTCGAGGATTTCGCTGATATTGCGCGGGCTGAGGATCGACACCCAGCCCATGCCGATCCCCTCGGCGCGCGCCGCGAGCCATAGCGTATGGACCGCCGCGACCACCGAGTATTCGGCCATCTGCGGCATCGTGTGACGGCCGAGACCGTGGCCTTGGCCGGTCTCGCAATCGGCAAAGACCGCGAGCTGAGAAGGCGCCTCGTCGAGCCCGGCGAGCTTTAGCCGGGCATAGCACGCCGCGCGCCCGGGTCGCTGCGCGGCGAGTGCCGCGGCATTGGCGGCGGCAAAATCGGCGCGCACCGCCGCCCGCCGTGTCTCGTCCTCGACCAGCACGAAGCGCCAGGGCTGGCTCAACCCGACCGACGGCGCCAGCGCCGCGAGCCCGACCAGCCGCTCGATCGTGCCCGCCGGCAACGGGTCGGCGCGGAACCGCCGCACGTCGCGCCGCCAGGCGAAGAGCGCCCGCAGCGTCTGCCGAAACGGCTCGTCGAATACCGGCGCCATCCCTTCCCCGCTCGCACCGCTGGCCGGATAGATGGGGAAGCGTCGGGCGCAGATCGAGACCGGCGCAGCAACCCAGGCGGCCGATCCGCTGGCGAGCCCGGGCGGCGGTTGATTTCTCGGCCGCGGCGTTCTAGATGCAGGGGCCCGCCTCGCCCCGCGTCCCCATCGTCTAGAGGCCTAGGACATCGCCCTTTCACGGCGGTAACAGGGGTTCGAATCCCCTTGGGGACGCCAACCCGCGCCGGCAGGTGCTTGGCCTCGCCTCCGGGGTGCCCCGCGGCCGCGTTGCATGATACTCTCGGGGTGATCGAATTGACGCCGAGGTATTGATGTTGAGGCTAGGTTATGCAGCGCGGATGACCGGACCGCCGCCCGGCGGGTGCCCTGTCGGGGCGTCGGCAGCGAACCCGGCCGCGGTGTTCCGGTGACGAGCCCGATCGTCGCCGAGGCGTGGGCGACATTGTTCGCCGAGGCGCGCAGCTTTACCCGCTGGCAGCAGCGGCCGATCCCGCCGGGCGTGATCGAAGCCGCTATGGCGCTTGCCGGGCTCGGTCCGACCAGCGGCAATTGCCAGCCGATGCGCCTGGTGCTGGTGGCCAGTGCGGCCGGCAAGGAGCGGCTGCTGCCATGTGTCTCGTCGGGCAATTACGAAAAGGTGCGCACCGCGCCGGCGACCGCGATCGTCGCCTATGACCGCGAATTCTACGAATATCTGCCGCGGCTCTACCCGCATAATGATGCGCGCAGCTGGTTCACCAGCGACCCGGCGCTGGCGGCGGAGACCGCCTTGCGCAACAGCTCGCTGCAGGGCGCCTATCTGATCCTCGCCTTGCGCGGGCAAGGGCTGGATTGCGGGCCGATGTCGGGCTTTGACAATGCCAAGCTCGATGCCGCCTTTTTCGCCGATGGCCGCTGGCGCAGCAATTTCCTGCTGAATATCGGCTACGGCGAACGCCCGCATCCGCATCCGCGGCTGCCACGGCTCGATTTTACCGAAATCGCCCGATGGGCGTAAGCATTCCCCGATGGGCGCAAGAATCCAATGGGTGTAGGAAAAGGTCGGTAGACCAGCCACTCGGGTGGCGCGATGGCGGCAATCGGCGGTAAGCGGGTCGGGGTCATCGGCGCCGGCATGGTCGGCGTATGCGTCGCGAGCTATCTGCAGCGCGACGGCCACAAGGTGTTCATCCTCGAACGCGGCGTGCCGGGACATGGCGCGTCATTTGGCAATGCCGGGGCGCTGAACGCCTCGTCGGTGACCCCGATGTCGATGCCCGGGGTCGCATGGAATGTGCCGCGCTGGCTGTTCGATCCGGTCGGGCCGCTGTCGCTGCGATGGCGCTATCTGCCGGCGATCGCGCCGTGGCTGGTCCGCTTCATCCGCGCCGGCTCACCGGAAAAGGTGCACGCCCAGGCCCGCGCCTTGCGGCCGCTGGTCGGCGCCACGCTCGATGCGCTGATGCCGCTGGTGCGCGACGCCGGCGCCGAGGATCTGGTGCACCGGCTGGGCCATCTTTACGTCTACCGCTCCGCCGACGGCCCGGAGAAGGAACGGCTCGACTGGGAATTGCGGCGCGAGAACGGGGTCGAGACCGACGCGTTCGATGCCGATGAGCTGCGCCAGCTCGAACCGGCCCTGTCGCGCGACTACCGGCGCGGCATCCTGGTGCGCGAGAACGGCCATACCTCGAACCCGCTGGCACTGGTGCAGCGCCTGCTCGATCATTTCCGGCGCGCCGGCGGCGAACTGGTGCCGGCCGGTGCCGTCGGGTTCCGTCTCGACGGCCACCGCCTCACCGCCATCCGCACCGGAGAGGGCGAGTTGCCGGCCGATGCGTCGGTGATCTGTGCCGGCGCCTGGTCGCGGCCGCTCGCTCATTCACTCGGCGACCGGATCCCGCTCGAAACCGAGCGCGGCTATCATCTGATGATCCGCGATCCGGAGGTCATGCCGCGCATCCCGGTAGCCGATGCCGACGGCAAGTTCGTCGCGACACCGATGCAGACCGGGCTGCGCTTTGCCGGCACGGTCGAGCTTGCCGGTCTTGCCGCACCGCCCGACTGGCGGCGTGCCCGGATCCTGCTGGAGCAAGGCCGCCGCATGCTGCCGGGGCTCGCCGCCGACCATCCGGCCGAGCGCATCTCGATGTGGATGGGGCATCGGCCGAGCCTGCCCGATTCGCTGCCGGTACTGGGGCCGTCGCGGGCGACGCCGGATGTGATCTACGCGTTCGGCCACGGGCATGTCGGCATGACCGCGGCGCCGATGACCGGCCGGGTCGTCGCCGATCTGGTCGCCGGCCGCCGGCCTTCGATCGACATTGTGCCGTTCGCCGCCTCCCGGTTCGGCTGATCCTCGGCGCCTTAGGGCGCGTCGCCTTCCGCGCGATTGAAGAGTTCAACCGCATCCAGCCAGGCAATCTCGCCGGGGCGCGCTGTTCGCTTCTCCTCCTCGAAGGGAAGAGTTGGGAACTTCGCAGTCTTTGCGCTTGTTCGACCATCTAAGCCGCGGTCCAGACTTTGTGGATGAGCGGTGGAAACCTCAACGACCGGAGTCGACATCATGCCTGATCGCGACCAGACGCAGACATCGAACCGCGGATTTGCCTCGATGGACGAGAAGACGCAGCGCGAGATTGCCAGCAAAGGCGGCCAGGCCAGCGGCGGAAACTTCAAGAATGACCCGGCGCGCGCTGCCGAAGCCGGCCGCAAGGGCGGGCGCGACGTTCCTGCCGGGGAGCGCAGCTTTTCCAGGGATCATGAGCTCGCGGCGGAAGCCGGCCGCAAGGGCGGCGAGCACAGCCACGGCGGCACCGCCACGCATCAGGGCCACTCGACGGCCGGGGAGCATGGCAGCGCTCACAGCGGGGCGGGTCACCAGGGTGGCCGGGGCAATTTCGCCGAGGATCGCGAACGTGCTTCCGAGGCCGGGCGCAGAGGCGGCGAACACAGCCACGATCGGCGCTAGCGGCTTCGGCACCGGGGAGCCCCGTGCTGCGCGGGGCTCTTTCGAAGAAACGAGCGGTGAAAACCGGTATCAAAGGAGCATGATTATGGCAGAACGCGATCAATCGGGTGTCACAGGGATGGTTGGAGCCAGCCATCGCGAACCTCCGACCGGATCGACCGGGGACCGCGCGGATATCGGCAAGCCCGGCGGCACCGTCGGCCGCGATGTTCCCGAGCACAGCAAGGCAAGGGACACCGAACTCTCGGTCGAGGCCGCACGGAAAGGCAGAACGCCGAGCGAGGACGAGGCCGGCGGAAAAGGTGCCGGGCATGGCAGCGGTCGCCGCTGAATAAGAAAACGATGCGGCGGCGGAGGAGAGCCCCGTCACGGGGCTCTCTTTTTCCGTCTGGCGCTACATTGACGGCCCTGACCGATACCCAGATCGCGTCACCGCTGGCGGCGCCCGAACCTATCGTGGCATCGAAAAATGCTGCGGTAGACCGCCCGGGCCGGTCAATAGGGCTTGCCGTCCTTGTGGACAAAGCGCCGCTCGCCGCCGGGCATCAGCGCCCGGCCGATGTCGTCGTCCGGGTAGATCACGGTGTCGCCGGGATTGCGATCGCCGATCTCGAGATAGACGACGTCATGCATCGTGCGGTTCAGCAGATGATGCGCATCGCCAAAGCCGGCCTTGAACCCGGCGCACATGCCGGGCCGCAGCATCGTCTCTCCAACATTGGTCACCAGCACCGGCTCGCCTTCGAGAACATAGATGAACTCGTCCTCGCGGGAATGCGTGTGACGCAGTGCCGAGGCGCCGCCCGGCGGCAACCGGGTCAGATTGACCCCGAAATTGGTCAGGCCGAACACATCGCCGAGTTGCCGCCGCACTCGCCCCGCCACCCGTTGGGCGAACGGCTCCGGATAGCCGCGGCCGGGCTGGGCCGGCGGCACCGAACCCGCCTCGACTGCCGGTGGAATGCGCCCCTCTGTCATCTCCGCCTCCGTTCGTCGTCGCGGGCGATCGGCGGCCCGCCGCTGGCGCTTCGCCAGATCGCCGTCCGGCTGCTAGCATAGCGCGGCCGAGCGTATGCCGGGCGCGGCATCGCGCACCGGTCTGCAACATCAGGAAAGGTGGACGGCGATGGGCCAGTTGGTGACGATCCGGTTTGCCACCGCCGCCGATGCCGATGCCGTGCTGCGGCTGATCCGCGACCTCGCGGTCTACGAACGCGCCGGCGCGGCGGTCGTCGCAACTACGGCCGACCTGATCCGGCACGGCTTTGCTCCGGACCGGGAATTCGAGGCAATTCTCGCTTTTCTGGGCCGGGAACCAGTCGGCTTGGCGCTGTTCCACAAGCGGTTCTCGACCTGGCTCGGCCGGCCCGGCATGTATCTCGAAGATCTGTATGTCGCCGAGGCGGCGCGCGGGCAGGGGGTCGGCCGGCGGCTGATGGCACGGCTCGCCGCGATCGCGGTTGAGCGCGGCTGGGGCCGCATCGATTTCCAGGTACTCGACTGGAACCCGGCGCGTGATTTCTATCGCCGGCTCGGCATGGAGCATCTCGGCGAATGGCTGCGCTACGGCGCCGACGCGCAGGCGCTACGCCGCCTCGCCGAGGAGGATCGGGGAGACGGCGATGGCTGAGACGACCACTGGCGGCTCCATGTGCGGTGGGGGCCGCTACGAATTCGCTGGCCCGCCGCTATTGGCGATCCATCCTCATTGCGAAAGCTGCCAGCCACGCGCAGGGCGGTGACAGGTTCCGCTGGCGGCGCTGTTCGCGTTATTCGAACGATGCGAGGTCGATCGCATCGCCCATCGTGTTATAGCCGAGATCGCTCGGATGCAGGCCGTCGCCGCAATCGTAGCGCGCCAGCATCTGTGTCGGCTGTTCCGGATCGCGCAGCGCCCGGTCGAAATCGGCGACCCCGTCAAACGCGCCGCCCTCGCGAATCCACTCGTTGACCGCCAAGCGGACCTCTTCGCGCTGCGGGTTCCAGGCATTGGCCATATAGGTCTCGTTGCCGAACGGGGTCAGCGTCGCGCCGATGATCCCGAGGCCGCGGACATGGGCGCGCACCGCCATCTGCTGCAACCCGGCGATCATCTGCGCCGCAGTCGGCTCCTCTTCCGGCTTCTTCCACCGGTTGCGCAGATCATTGGTGCCGAGCATGACGATGACATGGGTGACCCCCGGCTGGGCCAACACATCGCGGTCGAAGCGGCGCAGCCCGCTGTCGCCGCGGATGTCGTAGAGGATGCGGTTGCCGCCGAGCCCCTGGTTCATGACCGCGATCGGCCGGCCGCCGTGACGCTGGGCGAGGCGGCGGGCGAGCTGGTCGGGCCAGCGGCAGAATGCGTCCATCGTCGAGATGTTGCCGTCGGTCAGCGAGTCGCCGAGCGTGACGACACCGGCGGCCTCGGCACCGGCCAGCACATCGACGCCGCAGACAAAGAACCAGTCGCTGGTCAGGCTGGCGATCGGCATCACCCGGGCTGCGGTGAAATCACCAGGCGGCGAAACGTAATTGGTCTGACGCGCGTAGCGGCCGGTGATCTGGAAATCGTTCGGGACCTCGCCCGGCAGATAGAGGCTGACCGCAAGATCGGCCAAGGGCGGCAGATCGAGTGCCACCGGGTCGCTGAACAGCACGGCACCGGCGGCGATCGTCGCGGTTGGCGCGCCGCCAAAGCGGAGCTCGCGGTCGGAGCCGGGGACGATCGCGGCACCGCTCTCGCGCAACGCGATATGGACGCCGCCGAGCTCGAGCGGCCGGCGGCCATAGGCGTTCGAGATCCGCACCCGCAGCTCCTTGCCGCCGAGGCTCGCGCGCATCGTCATGCGCAAGGTCTGGTTGGTGAAGGCGCCGGTTTCGGCCGGTGCCGGTGCTGTGGTCCAAGTACCGACCCAATGCGATCTCTCGGGCATGGCAATCCTCCCCGGCGGTGGCTCCATTGGCTGGGGCGGGAGGATTCGAACCTCCGTATCGCGGAATCAAAATCCGCTGCCTTACCACTTGGCTACGCCCCAATGTTGCGCAGAGACTAGCGGGAAACCTCCACCCCAGCAACCGACCCCCCGGCAACCGACCCCCCGGCAACCAACCCACCGGCAGCACACCACCAGCCGGGCTCGGCTGCGGCCAGCGCGGCGCAAGCCCGATCGGCCGCGGTGCGGTCGGCAAACAGCGCAAAACAGGTGGCGCCGCTGCCGCTCATGCGGGTGAGCAGCGCCCCCGGCAGCCGGGTCAGCGCCGCCAGCACCGCGGCAATCTCGGGGACGAGACCGACCGCCGCCGCGGTCAGGTCGTTGCGGCAGGATCGCAGCGCCGCGGCGAGGCCGGCAGCGTCGCGCGGCATCGGGGCGAACCGGCCGGCAGCACCAAACGGCCCGCACCGGGCCGCGAACACCGCGGCGGTCGACAATTCGATCCCGGGGTTGGCGAGCACGATCCCGACCGCCGGCAATGCCGGTGCGGGCTCGATCCGCTCGCCGCTGCCGCCGACCCAGGCGGGGCGCGCAAACAGGCAGACCGGCACATCGGCCCCGATCCGCGCTGCGAGCGGCACCAGGCTCTGTTGATCGCCTGCGAGGCGCCACAAGCGGGTCAGCACCCGCAACGCCGCAGCCGCATCGCTCGACCCGCCGCCGACCCCGGAAGCGACCGGCAGCGTCTTATAGAGATGGAGTGCGGCACCGGGGGTGATCCCGGCGTGATCGGCGAGCAGCCGTGCCGCGCGCAGCACCAGATTGTCGGGCCCGATAGCGGCAAGACCGGCTGCCTGCGGGCCGCCGAGATCGAGCGACAGCGATGCCGCCGGGCGGGCCGTCACCCGGTCGCCGAAATCGGCGAAGGCGACGAGGCTGTCGAGCAGGTGATAGCCGTCGGCACGCCGCCCGGTCACGTGCAGGTAGAGATTGATCTTGGCCGGGGCGAAGCCTGCTTCGGTCAAACCCGGCGCAGTCATGATCACCCGGATCGGTCGCCCGGGGGAGACGGCTCAGCCGCCGCCGGCCCGGCTCGCGGTTGGCAGGCCGCTGGCGAGCTTGGCCTCGATCGGCTTGATATCCTCCTTGTCGGGCTTGAATTGCAGCGCCTGGCGCCATTGATAGCGCGCCTCGACCAGCCGTCCGGTGCGCCAATAGGCGTCACCCAGATGATCGTTGATCGTCGGGTCTTCCGGCACCAGCTCGACCGCCCGTTCGAGATACTGGACCGCACTGGCGTAATCGCCGAGCCGGTAGTGCGCCCAGCCGAGGCTGTCGACGATGTAGCCATCCTCCGGCCGCAGCGCCACCGCCTGCTCGATCATCTTCAGCCCGCGCTTGAGCTTTTCGCCCCGATCGATCCACGAATAGCCGAGATAGTTCAGCACCAGCGGCTGATCGGGCTTGAGCTCGAGGGCGTGTTCGAGATCGGCCTCGGCCAGGCTCCATTGGCCGGCGCGCTCATAGGCGATGCCGCGGCTGTAATAAAGCGACCAGTGCGGCGGCATGTCGGCTGCCTTGAGGCGCCGGATCGCCTCGCCATAGGCGCTGGCCGCCTCGGTAAATCGCTTGTGGGCGCGCAAGAGGTCGCCGAGCTGGATCTCCGCCGATGCGCGGTGCGGCGCTTTTGCCGCCATCGCCTCGAGCTGGGCCACGGCCTCGTCGGTGCGGCCGAGGGCCTCGAGATTGGCTGCCATGCGCAGCTGCGCCGACCACGCGTAAGGCGAGCCGGCGCCGATCCCGGCCAGCACCGCGAGGCTCTGCTGCGGTTCGTTCTCGGCGCTGAGGATGTCGGCCAAGAGCAGCTTGGCGACGGTCAGCTGCGGGCGCAGAGCGAGCGCGCAGCGGTCGTAGAGCAGGGCAAGATCGACGGTCTCGGGTTGGTTGACGACGCTTGCCAGATCGAACAGCGCCTCGGCCAGACCGTCCCGCGCCGAGGCGATCAGCGGCGCCGGGATGCCCACCGGCTTCATCGCCAGGATCGATTCGGCCAATTCGCTATCCGGGTTTTCCTTGACAAAGCGCCGGTAGAGCGCCGCGGCCTGATCCGGGCGCCCGTGGCGGCGATAGAAATTGGCCAGCGCATCGGTCAGGCGCCAGTTCAGCTGGCCGGTCGCCGCCAACGTCTTCTTATAGTAGTCCTCGGCCTTTGCGGCGTTCCCGGCAAAGTCGTAGAGCAGACCCAACTGGAAATATTTGAGCGGGGCGAAGCCGTCGAATTTGTCGAGATCCTGCAACGCGGCATCGGCCGCGGCGAGATTGCCGACCCCCATCTCGGTCCAGGCCCGTGCCAGCGGGCCGACATAGCGATGCAACCCGTCATCCGGCAGCGCCTCGGCATGGGCCAATGCCCCGGCCATGTCGCCGACCTTGACCCGGTCCACCATCAGCACCAAGTCGGCGACCGCGTCCGGGCTGTCGAGCTTGAGCTCCTGCGTGGCGAGCGGCAAGGCCGCGGCGAAATCGCCGTCATAAGCCTCCATCGAAAAGGTGCGGCTGATCAGCTCGGGGGAGTGCGGATCGGCACGCAGCGCCGCCTGGTACCACAAGGCGGCAGCGGAATAATCGTGCTCCTCCTCGGCATGGCGGCCTGAGAGGTAGGCACCAAACGGCGTGTCACCCGGGGAAGCGGGCGCGTCGTTGGCCGGCGCGGCGAGGCTTGCCGTGCTCATCGCCGCGACCAGCAGAATGCCGGCGAGGCGTCCCATCCGCGCCATCTCGATCACCGCCATGCCCTTTTCCTCTCCGAACCGTCGGGTCACATATTCGGGTAATTCGGACCGCCGCCACCTTCCGGCACGACCCAGTCGATGTTCTGCTCCGGATCCTTGATGTCGCACGTCTTGCAGTGCACGCAGTTCTGCGCGTTGATTTGCAGAAAGGGGTCGGCCGCATCTGCCGGCTGCACGATCTCGTAGACGCCCGCCGGACAATAGCGCTGTTCGGGCGAATCGTAGAGCCGATAGTTGATCGCGATCGCCTTCGCCGGGTCGCGCAGCCGCAGATGCGGCGGCTGGTCTTCCTCATGGTTGGTGTTCGAGATGAACACCGAGGACAGCCGGTCGAAACTGATCACTCCGTCGGGCCGCGGATAGGCGATCGGCTGCGCCGCATTCGCCCGCAGCAGCTGTTCGTGATCGGCGTGGCGGTAATGCAAGGTCCAGGGTGCGGCACCGCGCAGCACGTAGGTGTCGAAGGCCGAGTAGGCGAGACCGGGATAAAGGCCCCAGCGAAAACTCGGCCGGATGTTGCGCACCCGGTAGAGCTCGTCCCACACCCAGCTCTGCCGGAGCGCCGGCCCGAATTCGGCGGCGCTGTCCCCGCCGAGCCGGCGGAAGATGGTCTCGGCCGCGATCATGCCCGACTTCATCGCCGTGTGGCTGCCCTTGATCTTCGGCACGTTGAGAAAGCCGGCGGCGCAGCCGATCACCGCCCCGCCCGGAAAGTCGAGCCGCGGCATCGCTTGCAGCCCGCCCTCGTTCAGCGCCCGCGCCCCATAGGCGATGCGCCGCCCGCCTTCGAAAAACGGCCGGATCGAGGGATGTGTCTTGAAGCGCTGAAATTCAGCGAACGGGTTCAGATAGGGGTTCTTGTAGTCGAGCCCGATGACAAAGCCGACCGCGATTTGGCGGTCCTCGAGGTGATAGAGGAACGAGCCGCCATAGGTACTGGTGTCGAGCGGCCAGCCGATCGTGTGGATGACGAGCCCGGGCCGGTGGCGCGCCGGCGCCGCCTCCCACAACTCCTTGATGCCGATCGCATAGCTCTGCGGATCGACGCCGTCACGCAAATGAAACCGTTCGAACAAGCGCTTGGTCAACGAGCCGCGGCAGCCTTCGGCGAACAGCGTCTCTCTGGCGACGAGCTCGACGCCCGGCTGATAGCGCTCGGTCGGCCTGCCGTCTCTGCCGATGCCGAGGTCGCCGGTCGCAACCCCGCGCACCCGCCCTTCGTCGTCGTAAAGGATTTCGGCGGCGGCAAAGCCCGGATAGATCTCGACGCCGAGCGCCTCCGCCTGCTGGGCCAGCCAGCGGCACAGATTGCCGAGGCTGATCACATAGTTGCCGTGATTGCGCATCTGCGGCGGGGTCGGCAGCCGCCAGGCGCGGCGCTGGGTCAACAGCAGAAAGCGGTCCTCGCTGGCCGGCGTGACGAGCGGCGCGCCGCGCTCGCGCCAGTCGGGGAACAGCTCGGCGAGAGCGCGCGGCTCGACCACCGCACCGGACAGGATATGGGCGCCGACCTCGGACCCCTTCTCGACGACGACGACCGCAATTTCGCGCCCCGCTGCGGCGGCAAGTTGCTTCAGGCGGATCGCGGCGGCGAGCCCGGACGGTCCGGCCCCGACCACGACCACGTCGTATTCCATCTCTTCGCGCGCCAACCGCTCCTCGCTCAATCCTGCCTCCGCCGGCAATTGCCGCAGGACTATAGCGGATTGCGGCGAAATCGAGGGTGTCGATCGGGGGCGCGGCGACGCAGCGCGGTCGCGTCCGGCGCATTCTCGTCGAGCCGCTATGCTCCGGCCGCGCCAGCGGCTATTTTCGCTGTTGCCCGCTGTCGACGAAGCTGCTGCCGCGTTTTCTTGCCGTGATCCGCGTCATTCGACATCCCGGTCCCCGATCGCACCATCCGCGCGGTGCGGTTCTGGCGATGGGCAATTTCGACGGGCTGCACCGCGGTCACGCGCTGCTGATCGGACGGGTGCGTGAGCTGGCGCGGGCAGATCGCCGGCCGACCGCGGTGCTGACCTTCGAGCCGCATCCGCGCAGCGTGTTCGTGCCCGATGCCGAGCCGTTCCGGCTGACCCCGTTCCGGGTCAAGGAGCGCGAACTGGCCCGGCTCGGTGTCGATCTCTTATTCGTGCAGCATTTCGATCTCGGCTTTGCCGCCAAGAGTGCGGAGGATTTTCTCGCCGAGACCATCGTCGCGGCGATCGGCGCCTCTCATGTCGTGGTCGGCTGGGACTGTACCTTTGGCAAGAGCCGGCGCGGCACCCCCGATTTTCTGCGTGCCGCCGGGCCGGCCAACGGCTTTGCCGTGACCGTGATCGAGCCGGTGCGCGACGCCCGGGAGACGGTCTACTCCTCGACCCAGATCCGTGCCCTCTTGCGTGAGGGCCGCCCGCGCGAGGCGGCGGCACTGCTCGGCCGCTTTTGGGAGATCGACGGCCGTGTCGCCGCCGGTGACCAGCGCGGCCGCACGATCGGTTTTCCGACCGCCAACCTCATGCTCGACGATTATCTGCGGCCCGCCTTTGGTGTCTATGCGGTGCGCGTCAGCGGCGACGGGCCGGACGACCCGCTGCGCGGCCAGACCATCGCCGGGGTCGCCAATCTCGGGCTGCGTCCGACCGTGGGCGGCCTCGAGCCGCGGCTTGAAGCGCATCTGTTCGACATCGACGCCGATCTTTACGGTCGCCATTTGCGGGTGGCGCTCGTCGATTTCATCCGCCCCGAACAGAAATTTCCGGGGCTCGACGCGCTCAAGGCGCAGATCGCCGCCGATGCCGTCCGCGCCCGCGAAATTTTGCGCGAAGCGCCAGCCATACCCTAGTGCCGCGGCCGGCGCATCGGGCTGCCGAGCGGGCGACCAGCGCCGGAGCGCCAGCGTGCGGGGCCAGCGCCAGCATGCGGGCCAGGCCGGCGCGTCGGCGCAAGCAACGCCCTCGAATTTGGCCGAGGCGGCTGCTATATCTCGCGCATGGTCCGGCATGGCGTCTCGATAACGCGAATTACGGGCCCGATCCTCAGCTGAGGATCGGGTACGCGCTGCGCTGTTCTCACCTCATCTTTTCGGGGCCCGCAATGCCGACGGATTATCGTGCGACCGTTTTTCTGCCCAAGACCGAATTTCCGATGCGCGGCGATCTGCCGAAGCGCGAGCCGGCGATCCTCGCCCGCTGGCAGGCGATCGATCTGTACCGGCGGCTGCGCGAGACCGCGGCCGGACGCGAGAAATTCGTGCTGCATGACGGGCCGCCCTATGCCAACGGCCATCTGCATATCGGTCACGCGCTGAACAAGATCCTCAAGGACGTTGTCAACCGCTCGCAGCAGATGCTGGGCCGCGATGCGCCCTATGTGCCGGGCTGGGACTGCCATGGCCTGCCGATCGAATGGATGATCGAGGAGCAGTATCGGGCAAAGGGGCAGACCAAGGACAGCGTCCCGGCCGAGCAGTTCCGCCGCGAGTGCCGCGCCTTTGCCGCCCATTGGATCGACGTGCAGAAAGTGGAGTTCGAGCGGCTTGGCGTCGTCGGCGACTGGCAGCATCCTTATACGACGATGGCGTTTGCGGCCGAGGCGCAGATCGTGCGCGAGCTCGGCAAGTTTCTCGTCAATGGCGGGCTCTATCGCGGTGCCAAGCCGGTCTTGTGGTCGGTCGTCGAGCAGACCGCACTGGCCGAGGCCGAGGTCGAATATCACGACCACCGATCGACGACGGTTTGGGTGCGCTTTCCGATCCGGCGCACCGGTCTGCCGGAGCTGGCCGGTGCTGCTGCCGTGATCTGGACGACGACACCGTGGACGCTGCCCGGCAATCGGGCGATCGCGTTTCATCCGGCGCTCGATTACGCGGCGCTCAGGGTCGGGCGGGTGGCGGAAGGCAGCCGCGCGCGGCCGGGCGAAACCCTGCTGGTCGCCGCATCGCTGGCCGACGAGGTGGCGGCGAAGGCCGGCATCGAAACCTATTCGCTGAGCGAGCGCTTCCCGGGCGCCGCACTCGCCGGCACCGTCGCGGGCCATCCGCTGTCGGGCCGCGGCTACGAATTCGATGTGCCGTTGCTCCTCGCCGGCTTTGTCGAGGCCGACCAGGGGAGCGGTCTCGTGCACATCGCGCCCAATGCCGGCAGCGACGACTGGGAGCTCGCCCAGGCGAACGGGCTGCCGGTCATCGATACCGTCGGGCCGGACGGGGTCTATCTGGCGAATCTGCCGCTCTTCGCCGGCCGCGCGGTCTATCGCCCGGATGGCAGCGCGGGGGACGCCAACGAGGCGGTCATCGCCGCGGTTGATGCTGCGGGCGGCCTCTTGGCGCGCGGCACGCTCATTCATTCCTACCCGCATTCCTGGCGGTCGAAGGCGCCGCTG
>DATJTI010000070.1:0-72552 GCA_035503615.1 Allostellaceae bacterium
CGTCGGCGTTGCCGTCGAGCGTGATGTCCTGCTGCGTCAGCACGCGGGTCTCTGCCGGAACCTTGGAGCGGTCGACCCCGGAACCGAGCAGAGGGGTCGCGCCGACCACCTCGACCGTCGGCAGAACCGTCAGCGCCGGCGCGGTTGCGGTGGTCGGATTCGTCGATGCCGCGGATGCCGGCGGTGTCACCGCCGCGCCGGAAGCCGCCGATGTCGATGATGTCGCCGATGTCGATGATGTCGCCGATGTCGCTGCGGCTGGCGCCTCAGCCGCTGGACCCGAAACAGTTGTTGCCGCCGGGGCGATCGCCGTCGCCGGCGCTGCAGGCGTCGGCGGATTGGTCTGCGCCAAAACCGGAAGTGATTGCAGGAACGCAGCGATCACCGGTCCGACGACCCGGATTATTCTTGGACCCGCAATCCGGCCGTGCGGTCTCGCTCCAAGGGTTGCCCGAGATGTGCAGCGCGGTTGGTCGGTCCGGTTGTGTCGGGTCATCGGCTCGATTCCGAGTCCACTGATCAGGCGATGTAACCGCCGAGCAAGCAGGCCCGCTGAGGAATCGCCCGGGCCGGGAAAGGTTAAGCCGGTCTGACGTTTGAGAGCTAGAATAAGTTGCAGTCATGCCGACACTCAGCTGGCAAGATGCGGGTCCGGCGGGATGCGGGTCCGGCGGGATGCGGGTCCGGGCGTCCGAGCTCTATCCACCAAGCGGCGCGCAGGTCGTCGGGAGTGGCGATGTCTCGGCCTGGGCATGCCGCGGGTCGGGCGGTGATGTCCCCTCGCCGCACCTCGATCGGTCAGGCTCCGGCGACCGCGGCGGCCGGCATGCTTGCACATCGCTTGCCGACAACAGCGCAGCGAGGACAGAGGAATGAGGCTTTATGGATATTGCCGCTCGTCGGCGTCGTTCCGCGTTCGCATCGCACTCAATCTGAAAGGGTTGGCCTATGAAACCGTGCCGATCCATCTGCGCCGCAACGATCAGGCACGGCCCGAATATCTCGCGATCGATCCGCAAGGGCTGGTCCCGGCGCTCGATAATGATGGCCGGATCCTGATCCAGTCACCGGCGATCATCGAATATCTCGAAGAGACTTGGCCCGAGCCGCCCTTGTTGCCGCGGTCACCCGAAGAGCGTGCGCGGGTCCGCGCGCTTGCGGCGATCGTCGCCTGCGATATCCACCCGATCAACAATCTGCGGGTGCTGCGCTACCTCTCTCACGCGCTCGGTCGCGGCGCTGAAGAGATTGCCGCCTGGTACAATCATTGGATCGGCACGGGCTTCCAGGCGATCGAGATGTTGCTGGCCCGCGACACGGCGACCGGAATCTTCTGCCATGGCGACCAGCCGGGCCTCGCCGATATCGCGCTCGTCCCGCAGGTCGTCAACGCCGAGCGCTACCGCCTCGACATGGCACCCTATCCGACGATCGCGCGAATCTTCGACAGCTGCATGGCGCTCGCTGCGTTCCGCGCGGCGCATCCGGACCGTCAGCCTGACGCCGAACCTTAGGAGGGTCCCGGAGCGTCATGCGGAGTCCGACCGAGGTTCCGCGTATCCGACGGGAGGAACGGAGCGCCGCCCCGATCTTGCTCCCGATACGGGGGCGCGCCCGTGGCCGACCGCGAAGCTGGAGCCGCTCCGGTGCGTGCTGCCCCGGTGCGTGCTGCCCCGGTGCGCCCCACTGCGGCGGACGCATCGCTCGCCATCGGGCAGGAGCGTTGGTCGCGCACGATCCCGCCGAAAGCGCCGCGAACCTCTCGGCTACTGCTTGCGGGCGTCGGCAACCATGGTCTTCAACTCGGTGAGATCGATCGCACCCGGCACCAGATGGTCGCCGACGATAAAGGCCGGCGTGCCGTGAATCTGGAGCGCATCGGCGAGCGTCATGTTGGCCTTTAATTGCTGCCCGATCTCCGGCGCCGCCATGTCGTGCTTCAAGCGGTTGACATCGAGTCCGACCGAGGCCGCCACCTGATAGACAGTGTCGTCGGTAATATTGCCGTGCGCGGCCATCATCGCCGCGTGAAAGGCGGCATATTTGCCCTGTTGCTGCGCCGCCAGCGCCGCGTGCGCGGCGACCACCGAGGTCGGTCCGAGAATCGGGAACTCCTTATAGACGAGCCGCAAATCGGGATCCTGCTTCAACAGGGCTTCGAGCGATGGCTGGACCTGTTTGCAGTAAGGGCAGCGGTAGTCGAAAAACTCGACAATCGTTGCCGTGCCGTGCGGATTGCCGCCGACCGGCGTCGCCGGGTCGTCGAAGATCGCGTGCCGGTTCTGCACGACGGCCTGCGTTGCCTTGGCATCGTTATCCTGGTTCAGCTTGTCTTCGGCCACCCGCAGCGCGGCGATCAGCACATCGGGATGGTGCATCAGATAATCATGGATGATCGTGTCCATGTCCTGGCGTTGGACCGTGTTGTCGGCTGCTCGGGCGGTGCCGATTGGCACTGCGGCGACCAGCAGGCAGGCGAACGCCAGAATCGATCGCGCGCGAACCAGCATCAGCATCAGCTCCCTTGATAGCGGCGGCGGCGGGATGCCGGGCCGGGTCTAATTCCTGTCGTCGAGATTGCCGGCTTGCAGGCGGATCTGCTGCGCGCGGGCATAGGCTACGCCATTCTTCGGCAGCAGGTGCTCGGCGCGACCGGCCTCCTGCACCGCGTCCTCCTTCTTGTCGGCGGCGAGACCTTCCTCGGCGAGCGACAAGGCTGCCATGCCGATCTGACCATTGCGGCCATAGGCGGTTGCCAGCAGGTGCCAAGCTTCGACATCCTTTTCCTCGCTGCGCAGCGCGTCGCTCAAATAGGCGATCGCCAGCTTGTTCTGCGCCGGGTTGTGGTTCTCGAGGTAGACTTGCGCGAGTTCGATCCGCAACAGCGCGGCATCGGGATCGAGCCGGACCGCATCCTCGTATGGCGCCACCGCCTCTTTGATGTGCCCGTTCTCAAACAGCATCTGCCCCTTCAATTCGCGAAAATACGGGTCGTTCGGATGGTCGTGGATCAGGCCATCGATCAGCGGCACGGATTTGTCGAGTTCGGGGCTACGGTAGAGGGCAATGGCGCGGGCATAGCGGGCCAGCACCGAGTGGTCCTGAGCCGAATACTTGGCGAGAGTGACCTCGGGCGGTTCGGTGAAGGCGGCGAGCTTGGCCTTGATGCGGGCCAGCATTGCGACAAAGGCGGGTGGATCGGGGACGTTCGAATCGGGCGAGCGCTCGACATGGTCGCGGACATAATCGATCCGCTCCTGGGTCAGCGGGTGGTCGCTCAGATAGGGATCCTCACGCGTCCCGTTCAGCATCTCCCCGGATTGCAGGAGTTCGAAGAACTGCAGCAATCCGCGCGCCGATTGGTGGGTCGCATCGAGAAAATTCATCGCCGCGTGCGTCACCGAAAACTGCAGAAAGGACCGTTCGCCGACACCCGCGGCGCCGAGCATCGCGGCGCCGCCGCCGCTGCCGCGCGAGGCGATGGTCGCGGCGACGCCCGCGGCCATGGCCAGGATTTCCTCGATGCTGGCGTCGTGCATCGCCTCAGCGCCCCTGTAGAGATGCCCCCCGGCGATGTGGCCGGTCTCGTGCGCGAGAACGCCGATCAACTGGTTTGGCGTCCGCGCCCGCAAAACTAGACCGGAATTTATGAAAATATTCTGACCACCGGCGACAAACGAATTGATGCTGTCATCGGCCACCAGATAGACGTGCACCGCATCCGGATCGAGCCCGGCCGCCTTCCAGATCGGAACCATCATCGTGTGGATGTCGGCTTCGATCTCGGCATCCCGCAACAGGCTGACACCATCGGCTTGTGCGCGCGCGACCTGACCGAGCACAAACGCGGCGGCGATGAATGTCATCGCTCGAAGAGCGGCGCGAAGCGGCATCGGCGGCGCCTTCAAGGCGGAGAGATCTTTGGGGGTGGCCGGGTTCTGCGTTCAGGACTGGATCAGGCGCTGCCACCATCCCTTGCGCGGGCTCGGCGGCTTTTCGGTGACCGTCAGTACCGACTGAGCCGGCTCCGGCTGCGACTGCGGTTCGGCCAGTTGCAAGGCCTCCGGCTCGGCGAGGGGCTCCGGTGCGGCAGGCATGGCGGCGAGGCGGTGCCCGCTCTCCGGCTCGGCGAGCGCGGCTGCTGGCATGTCTGCCGCCGTCGCTTCTGCCGCTGGCATTTCCGGCGCCATCGTTTCTGGTGCCATCGTTTCTGCCGCGGTGTGGGAACTCTCCAGCGTTTCGGCTGGCGGTTCCGGTGTTGCCTCAACCGCGGTGTCGGCCGCGGCAACACCCGCTTCATGCGCCGTCTGCGCCGTCTCCGGACGGGGCAACGCCGCGCCCTCCGGTGCGTCCGGCTCGCTGGCCGGAGCGCTCGCATGGCTCGGCCATGCCTCGCCGGTCGGCGTCGGCACCACGACCGGCACAACGGGGTCGAAGCCGGCACCCGAATCGGTCGCCACCGGCCATGGCGCGGTAACCGGCGCCGCCGTCTGCGGTGGTGCCGCGGTGGCGGCATCGGCAAGATCGGGCCCGTCCGGACCGGCCGGCAGCGCGACCTCGATCGTCTCGGAGACCAGGCGCGGATCGTCGAAACTCGGCTCGCCGCCTTCCTCGCGCCGGCCCCGCCGCCGCCCGCCGCGGCGACCGCGCCGGCGGCGCAGCTTGTCGTCCTCGGTCGATGTCTCCGCATCGTGGGACTTGCCGGCGGATGCCGCGCCGGCCGCCACATCGCCTGGCTCGACGGCTTCGCTTGGCTCGACGGCTTCGCCGTCGGGCTCCTCGCCATCGGCGGCGCTGCGGGCCGCGGCTGTGGTGCCCCGTTCGTCCTCGTGACGCCGCCGGCGCCGGCGGCGGCGGCGAGCGCGGCCGCGCTCCTCGTCGTCCAGGGGACGCTGCTCGGCCGTGCCGGTCACGCTGTCGCCGTCATCCTCCTCATCCGGCTCCTCGATCTCGGTCTCCACCGCCTGGGTCAGCGGCAGCGGGGCCGCCGGCGGCAGTTCGCCGGGCTCGTAGGCACGCAGCCTTTCGAGGCGGAACGCCGGTGGGATCAGTGCATCGTCGCGCGCTACCAGCACATGAACGCCGTAGCGTGTTTCGAGCTGCGCCAGCGAGTCGCGCTTGTGGTTGAGGATGTAGAGCGCGACGGTGGTCGGCACATAGACGCAGACCTCGGCCGAGCGGCGGCGCATCCCCTCTTCCTCGATCGAGCGCAACACGTAGAGGGCGGTTGATTCGGTCGAGCGGATGAACCCGGTTCCGCCGCAATGCGGACAGGGTTGGGTCGAAGCCTCGACCAGCGATGGCCGCAACCGCTGCCGTGACATTTCCAGCAGGCCGAACGGGCTGATCCGACCAACCTGGATCCGGGCGCGCTCGTTCTTCAGCGCGTCCTTGAGGCGCCGTTCCACGGCACCCTGGTTGCGGTGCTCCTCCATATCGATGAAGTCGATCACGATCAGCCCGGCAAGGTCGCGCAGCCGCAGCTGGCGGGCGATTTCCTCGGCGGCTTCGAGGTTGGTGCGCAGCGCCGTCTCTTCGATGTTGCGCTCGCGCGTCGAGCGGCCGGAATTGACATCGATCGCGACCAGCGCCTCGGTCTGGTTGATCACGATATAGCCGCCCGAGCGCAGCTGAACGATCGGCGAATGGATCGCATCGATCTGGCTTTCGACCTGAAAGCGGTGCAGCAGGCCGATCTGCGGGTCGCGGTAGGGCTGGACCCGCTTGGCATGGCTCGGCATCAGCATTTTCATAAAGGACTTGGCGGTGCGGTAGCCGTCCTCACCTTCAACCAGCACCTCGTCGATGTCGCGGGTATAGAGATCGCGGATCGACCGTTTGATCAGATTGCCTTCCTCGTAGATCACCGCCGGCGCGGTCGACTGCAAGGTCAGCTCGCGGATCTCGTTCCACAAGCGCAGCAGGTATTCGTAGTCGCGCTTGATTTCGGCTTTCGAGCGCTCGGCGCCGGCGGTGCGCACGATCACTCCCATGCCGTCGGGGATGTCGAGCTCTTCGAGGATGTCCTTCAGCCGGCGACGGTCGGTGATGCTGGTGATCTTGCGCGATACGCCGCCGCCGCGTGCCGTGTTCGGCATCAAGACGCAATAGCGCCCGGCGAGCGAGAGATAGGTCGTCAGCGCCGCGCCCTTGTTGCCTCGCTCCTCCTTGGTGACCTGCACCAGCATGATCTGCCGGCGCTTGATCACCTCCTGGATCTTGTAGTGGCGGGGAGCGCGCGAGCGTTGCCGCTCGGCATCGTCGAACTCGTCGCCGCCGATCGTCTCGATGATTTCCGTCTCGCCGCTGTCGCCGCGAAGAGCGGCCGAGCCGGCGGGCTCGGTGGCGAGCCCTTCCGCAGCCTCAGGAGCCGGGTCGGGGGGTGCTGCCCAATCGATCGGAGCCGGCGTCTCGATGACCGCGTCGGCGGTGCGCAGCGCTGCATAACCGATCGGGTCGCTCCCGATCGGTTCACCCGGGTCGGGCGTCGCGGCAACCGAGCCCTCTTCGGGCTCCGGTGCTGCGGCGCTCACCTCGACCGCGCCCGGGACGGACCAGGGCGGACCATCCTGCTGTGCTGCAAAATCGGCCGTAGCGTCTTCGATCGTCGTGCCCGCACCGGTCTCGGCGCAATCCCGAGCCTCGCTGTCGGCGGCCTCGTCCGCGACGACCGGCGGCCACGCATCGGGGCTCCCAGTCCCCGGCGCTGCGTCTGTGTCGCCGCCATCGCGCTTACCGCCGCCAAATTCACCGCCGCCAAAGTCACCGCTGATCGGTTCTCTGATCGGGCTCTCGGCGGGGGTCAGGGTCTCGGCGGGCGGGCGCCATGCGGCCGCCGGTTCATCCGCGTCGTCCTCGCCTGGTGCCGAATGGTCGGCCGGGTCGGCGCTCTCCGGCGGGCTGACCACGGCGTCTTCGAGCGCAGTATCGTCGCCCCCCGGTGCCGCGACCACCACCACCGGTTCGGGAAGTGCTGCCGCCAGCGGCACTCCCACATCTTCAGCGGGCTCGCCGAGCGTTTCGGCAGCACCGGGGTCGGCGTGAGGCAGCTCGCCCCCGGCCCAATCTCGATCGCCCACCGGGATTCTGAAATAGTCCGGGTGGATCTCGCTGAAAGCAAGGAAACCGTGCCGATTGCCCCCGTATTCGACAAAGGCCGCCTGTAGGGACGGTTCGACGCGCGTGACTTTTGCTAGATAGATATTTCCTTTTACCTGTTGTTTCGTCGATGACTCAAAGTCAAACTCTTCAAGGCGATTGCCATTGACCACTACGACCCGGGTCTCTTCCGGATGAGTGGCGTCGATGAGCATGCGCTTTGCCATTCTGGCGTAACTCCGCGGCGCGCTGCCGTGGCTGTGCGAAAGTCAGCCGGCGGCGCGATCCCGTGTGCAAAGAAGCCGGCCACGCCGCGACTCGGGCCTGTCGGTAACGATGCGGTATCGGCCATGGCGGGGTTCATCGGGGGCGGCTTCGGGTTCCGATAATCATGCCGTCCCGCGCTCGGTCCGCCGCAGCGGCAACTGCCGCCAGCATGCGGGCCGGTCGCGCGATACTCCACCGGGCGCGGCGCCCGGCGGCGGACGGCGGTCTCTCGCACAGCACAATGTATAGAGGGACGCCCCCGCCGACAATGCCTTCCTCCGCAGCAGCAACCGCCGGCCTCGGATCCCCCGCCCGGTGCGCTCGTCCGGTGCGCCCGTCCCGGTGCGCCCGTCTGGGCGGTGACAAAACTTCTTTGGACCCGCCGCCGCGAAATCGCATATAACGGGTGCCGCGCGGCATTGGAGTCGCGGTGATCGGTGGCAACAAGGACGCCCGCATCGCGCCGCGTCGAGCAGATGGTCAAGCTGGTCCGATTTCTTTTTGTCTGCGCGGTGATCCTGGCGATCGCCGGCTGCGGATTTGTTGGCGTCACGATCTGGTATTTCGGTCGTGACCTGCCGGATTACCAGCAGCTGGCGAATTACCAGCCGCCGATCATGACCCGGGTCCTGGCCGGGGACGGCCGGCTATTGGCGGAATATGCTACCCAGCGCCGCCTGTTCGTGCCGATCGAGGCGATCCCCAAACAGGTTTCCGACGCCTTCATCTCGGCCGAGGACAAGACCTTCTACAGTCATCACGGGATCGATCCGCTGTCGATCCTGCGCGCGTCGATTACCGATATCGGCCGGTTGCGCGGCGGACGCCGCCCGATCGGCGCCTCGACGATCACCCAGCAGGTCGCCAAGAACATGCTGCTGAACAACGAGGTTTCGATCTCGCGAAAAATCAAGGAGATCCTGCTCGCCACCCGGATCGAATCGGTGCTGTCGAAGGATCGCATCCTCGAACTCTATCTGAACGAGATCTATCTCGGCTCGGGTGCCTATGGCGTGGCCGCAGCGGCGCTGACCTATTTCGACAAATCGCTCGACCAGCTGACCCTCGGCGAGGCGGCATTCCTCGGCGGTCTGCCAAAGGCGCCGAACCGCTATAATCCGGCGCGCTTCCCGCAGGCCGCGACGGCGCGCCGCGATTGGGTCCTCGACCGCATGGCCGATGACGGCTACATCAGCCGTGCCGCGGCGGCGGCCGCCAAGGCCGAACCGCTGGTGCTGCACCATCGGCAGGAGGCGGACATCGTCAAGGCGCCGTATTTTGCCGAGGAGGTGCGGCGCGAACTGTTGGCCCGCTATGGTGAGAAGGCGCTCTACGAGGCCGGGCTGTCGGTCCGCACCAGTCTCGACCCGCGCCTGCAGGCCGATGCCGATGCGGCGCTGCGCCACGGTCTGATCGCCTACGACCACGCCCATGAGGGCTGGCGGGGGGCCATCGCCCGCATCGATCCGAAAGGCGATTGGGCCACCTCCCTCGGCAAAGTTCCAATCCCCGCGGTCGTGACCGATGTCGGCTGGCGCCTCGCGGTGGTGTTGCGCACGACACCCGGTGCCGCGGCGATCGGTTTTGCCGATGGCGACACCGGGACAATCCCGTTTGCGCAGATGCGCTGGGCCCGGCCGCGTTACCGCAATGGCAGCCTCGGTCCGTTCCCGCGTGCCGCCGGCAACGTCGTCAAACCCGGCGACGTGGTCATGGTCGCCCCGGTCGAAGCGGCGCCGGTGACCGAGGTTGCCGACCAGGCGGTATCGGGTGCGGCGAAGCCAAAGCCGGCCGCGGCCGTTGTGAGGCCCGGGACCTTCACCTTGTGCCAGGTACCGGAGGTGTCGGGCGCGCTCGTTGTCATCGATCCGCACACCGGCCGGGTGCTGGCGCTGAGCGGCGGCTTCAGCTTTGCGATCAGCCAGTTCGACCGTGCCACCCAGGCCTATCGGCAGACCGGGTCGGCGATCAAGCCGTTCGTCTTTCTGACCGCACTCGATCATGGCTTCACGCCCTCGACGCGGGTCAGCGACGCGCCGATCTCATTGCCGCAGGGTCCCGGGCTGCCGATGTGGACCCCGACCAATTACGAGCACAACGAGTTCCGGGGCATGACGCCGCTGCGCATCGGGCTCGAGCAGTCGATCGACACGCTGACCGTGCGCCTCGCCACGATGGTCGGGATGGGGCCGATCGCCGATACGATCGAGCGCTTCGGTATCATGGATCACGTGCCGCACGAATATGCGATCACGCTCGGCGCCGGCGCCACGACCCCGCTGCGGCTGACCGCCGCTTACGGGATGCTGGTCAATGGCGGCAAGCGGATCACGCCGACCTTGATCGACCGCGTCCAGGATCGCAACGGCAGGACGATCTACCGCGCCGACGACCGGCCTTGCGACGGCTGCACCAATGTCGAATGGCACCACCAGCCGGTGCCGGTGATCCCGGATACCCGCGAGCAGGTGGCCGACCCCGATTCCGCCTATCAGGTCGTGACGATGATGGAAGGGGTGGTGCAGCGCGGCACCGGCGAGGCGGTCAAGGCGGTGGGCCGGCCGATCGCCGGCAAGACCGGGACTACCAATGACTACCGCGACGCGTGGTTCGAAGGCTTTACCCCCGATCTCGCTGCCGGCGTCTATGTCGGCTATGACGATCCGCGCAGCCTCGGCAAGGACGAGACCGGCGGCCATGTCGCCGCCCCGATCTTCCGCGATTTCATGATCGCCGCTTTGAAAAACACTCCGCCGACCGATTTCCGCATCCCGCCCGGAATGTTGCTTTACCGGGTCAGTGCCGCCACCGGCCTGCCGATCACCGGCGACGGGCCGGCCATCTACGAAGCCTATAAGCCCGGCACCGCGCCCGGCGAAAACCGGGTGCGTCCGGCGGCGGCGCACGAGGAGGATGCCGCGGCGACGACCGCGGCTCCGGCGGGCGTGGACCCTGACAGCGGCATCGATCCCGGCGGCAGCAATGCCGCGAGCGACCCGACCGGCAGCGCAGGAGCCGTACTGTCCCCGGTCGCGCCGCCATCGGCCGCGCCGGCACCGGCCGGCAACAATGCCATGCTGCCGTCGCGGGGCACTCCCGCCGCGGGCACCGGCGGCCTATATTAGCGACCACGAGTCTTAACGACAGCGGGTCCGGCACGCCGGACCGACCATCGCGATCGACCGACGGAGCGAAAGCCATGCGCGCCGAAATCGAGGCCGCGGCCGGCGACATCAGAAAGTCGCTGGCGCTGCTGAGGAGGCATCTTTGACTGGGAGGTCGCAACCCGGCGGCTTGCCGAACTGAACGCCGCCTCCGAGAACCCGCATCTGTGGGACGATCCGGCTGCGGCGCAGAAATTGCTGCGCGAACGCACCCGGCTCGATCAGGCGATCGGCGGCTATCGGCGCATCGAGCGCGAGGTCGAGGATACGCTCGAGCTGATCCGCATGGGTGAGGCCGAGGGCGAAGCCGAGATCGTCGCCGAGGCCGAGGCGGCACTCGAGAAACTGCGCGCCGAAGCGGCCCGCCGCGAGCTCGAAAGCCTGCTGTCGGGCGAGGCCGACGGCAATGACTGCTATCTCGAAGTGCATGCCGGGGCCGGCGGCACCGAGGCGCAGGACTGGGCCGAGATGCTGTTGCGCATGTATGTGCGCTGGGCCGAGGCTCACGGTTACCGGACCGAGTGGCTCGAGGAGAGCGGCGGCGAGGAGGCCGGGCTCAAATCGGCGACGATCCGGGTCCAGGGCACCGACGCCTATGGCTGGCTCAAGACCGAGAGCGGCGTGCACCGACTGGTGCGCATCTCGCCGTTCGACGGGAACGACCGCCGCCACACCAGCTTCGCGTCGGTCTGGGTCTATCCGGTGGTGGACGACAAGATCGAGGTCGAGATCAACGACAAGGATCTGCGCATCGACACCTACCGCTCGTCGGGGGCGGGCGGGCAGCACGTCAACAAGACCGACAGCGCGGTGCGCATCACCCATACGCCGAGCGGCATCGTCGTACAGTGCCAGAGCGAGCGCTCGCAGCACCAGAACCGGGCGCATGCCTTTGCGATGTTGCGCGCGCGCCTCTACGAGGCCGAGTTGCAGCGCCGCGAGGCGGTGACCGACGCGCAGAACGCGACCAAGACCGAGATCGGCTGGGGCCACCAGATCCGGTCCTACGTGCTGCAGCCCTATCAGATGGTCAAGGATTTGCGCACCGGAGTGGAGACCGCCAATACCGGTGCGGTACTCGACGGCGATATCGACCGCTTTCTCGCCGCGGCGCTGGCCGCCCGCATCGAAGGCTCGGACGCGATCGCTGCCGGCGGCTGACCGCCCGGTCCGCTCACGCGCAAATTTGGCCGGCAATTCCGCCGGACGGCCATTCCCGGGGCGGTTAGCCCTTTTCGCGGCCGGCCATAAATGCGTAATGTCTCGCCGCAGACCTCTTCGGCAACCGGCCCGGCGGCGCTCGTGCATCGGTCGGCGTCCGCCCTACAGATGGGAGAGAAACATGGCTGAGATCGACGGCGCCACCCTGATCGCCAGGAGCCTCAAACAGCAGGGCATCAATCACTTGTTCGGGGTCGTCGGGTTTCCGGTCGGTCCGATCGCCGCGGCGGCGCAAAAGGAGGGTGTCGCCTATGTCGGCATGCGCAACGAGCAGGCCGCCTCCTATGCGGCGCGCGCTTACGGCTATCTGACCGGGCGGCCCGGCGCCTGCATCGTCGTCACCGGCCCCGGCGTCGTGCACGGCCTCGCCGGGCTCGCCGACGCGCAGCAGAATTGCTGGCCGATGATCCTGATCGGCGGCGCGTCCGAGACCTATCGCGGCGGTATGGGCGCCTTCCAGGAAGAGCGCCAGGTCGTGATCGCCTCGCCGTTCTGCAAATTCGCGCATGCGATCGATACGGTCGAGCGCATTCCCTATTATGTCGAGATGGCGACCCGGCATGCGATCTATGGCCGGCCCGGCGCCTGCTATCTCGACATGCCGGACAACATCATCACCGGCAAATGCGATCTCGACAAGGTCGTGCAGGTGCAGAAGGCCCCCGATCCGCCGCGCACGATCGCACCCCAGGAGAATATCGAGCAAGCCTTGGGGCTGCTCGAACGCGCCGAGCGGCCACTCGTTCTCGTCGGCAAGGGGATGGCCTGGGCCAATGCCGAGAGCGAGGTGCGCTCGTTTATCGAAAAGACCCAATTGCCGTTCCTGCGCTCGCCGATGGGCAAGGGGATCATGCCCGACGACCACCCGCTGTCGGTCGCGGCCGCGCGCACCCTCGCGTTGCAGAACGCCGACGTGGTGTTCCTGATGGGCGCGCGCTTCAACTGGATCTTCCATTTCGGCCAGCCGCCGCGCTACGCCAAGGACATGAAGGTCATCCAGCTCGATATCGCGCCCGAGGAGATCGGCCATAACAAGGCGACCGAGGTGGCGCTGGTCGGCGACGGCAAGGCGATCATGCAGCAGCTGAACCAAGCGCTCGGCGGGCGCCAGTGGTTCCATCCGAAGGAATCGCCGTGGCGGCAGATGATCGCCAAAAAGGCGGCCGAGAACGCCGCGCAAATCAAGCCGCAGATCGACGACGACAGCGCCCCGGCGACCTATTATCGCGCGTTCAAGGACATCGCCGCCTGGATGCCGCGGAACTCGATCCTCAGCGCCGAGGGTGCGGGCACGATGGATATCGGGCTGACGATGCTGCCGGTGTTCAGCGCCAAAGCCTGTCTCAACGCCGGCACCTACGGCACGATGGGGCTGGGCCTCGGCCAGGCGATCGCCGCCGCCGTCGTGCACCCCGACCGCCCGGTCATCCATCTGTCGGGCGACTCCGCGATCGGCTTTTCGGGCATGGAGATGGAAACCCTGTGCCGCTACAACCTGCCGGTCAAGATCGTCGTCCTGAACAATGGCGGCATCGGCCCCGGCATGGAGGAGATCCCGGAAAACCCGATGTTCAACATGCGGCCGAACACGCTGATCTACGGCGCCCGCTACGACAAGGTCATGGACGCCTTTGGCGGCAAGGGCTTCTTTGTCGAGGACCCGAAGGACATCAAGGGCGCCCTCGACGAGGCGATGAACCACCGCGGCCCGGCCCTGGTCAACATCGTCCTGAGCCAAGGCTCCGCCCGCAAACCCCAGCAATTCCGCTGGCATTCGTAAGCGACAAAAGCCGAGCGCAGGTATTCGATCATGGCCGGGCTCGTCCCGGCCATCCACGAACTCGGGGCCCCTTCGGTGGCCCTCTTTCGTTTCGGCTTTCCGGCGAGGCGAGTTCATAGTATGTTCCCGGGATGCCTACGAGCCAGCACCTGTTCGGCGGAGCTTGGACCGTCAAAAAGCTGGAGGCGCTGAAGGCGTACCTGAACGGCTACGCCCACGCGCTCAAGAACCAACCGTTCAACCGAATTTACATCGACGCCTTCGCCGGTACCGGCGACCGTGCTGCCAAGCGACGGGAAACCGCCACGCTGATGGAAATTCCGGAACTCGATGAGATAACGAAGGGTTCTGCTCGCATTGCCTTGGAAATCGATCCGCCGTTTTATCGCTACATTTACGTCGAGAAGCGGCAGAATCGGTCGAAGACGCTCGAAGACCTGAAGCGCGAGTTTCCTGACCGTCAAATCGAGGTTCTGACCGGCGACGCCAACAAAGCCGTCCAGCGGATTTGTCGGGAAACTGATTGGCGGAAAAACCGCGCGGTGCTGTTCCTCGATCCCTATGGGATGCAGGTCTCCTGGGAAACCCTGGAGGCAGTCGCGGCGACGAAGGCCATTGATGTCTGGATGCTTTATCCGACTGGCATGGGGCTCAATCGGCTGCTCACGAAGGACGGCGAGATTCCAGCCGAGTGGCAGCAGACCCTTGATCGATCGCTTGGGACTACCGACTGGCAGCAAGCCTTCTATCGTGTGAGGGAACAAAACGATCTGTTCGGCGAGCCGAAGATGGAACTCGTCAAAGACGCCGGCACCGAAAAATTCGAGTCGTACCTTCTGGACAGGTTACGGAGGATATTCGTCGCTGTCGCTCCCCAGACGCTGCCGCTCGTGAACAGCAAAGGTCAAGTCATGTACCTGCTATGCTTCGCCTGTGGGAATGAGCGTGGGGCGGAAATCGCCGTGCGAATCGCCCGGTCAGTAATCAAGAAGCGGCGGCGCTGATGGCGGGCACATCTCACATAGAGTGGACCGAGGCGACCTGGAACCCGATTGCCGGGTGCACGATCCTATCGCCAGGTTGCACGAACTGCTACGCGCAGCGCATCGCTTCGAGATTGCAGGCGATGGGCCATGCAAAGTATCGAGGCACAACACGGAAGTCGGGCCGGCGGCACCTCTGGACTGGCCGCGTGAACATAGACCGCGAAGCGCTTGATGCGCCGCTGCGCTGGCGTAAACCGCTCCTGATCTTTGTAAATTCGATGTCCGATCTATTCCAAGATGGAGTAGATATCGATATTATATCGACCATTTGGGACGTAATGAAAGAAGCAGATTGGCATACTTATCAAATTCTTACGAAGCGTCCTGAACGAATGCTGGATGTGATCTCTAAGTTCAACCAAAAATTGCCTAATGTATGGCTTGGTACATCTGTCGAGAATTCCGCTTTCGTCGGCCGAATTGATATTCTACGATTGGTTCCTGCTCATATTCGGTTTGTGTCGTTCGAGCCGCTTCTTGGCCCCATAGCGCCGGTCGATCTCCGAGGAATTCACTGGGCCATTGTTGGAGGCGAGAGCGGCCCCGCCGCGAGGGCAGTTGATTGCGAATGGGTCGAGGCGATCCAAGCTGCCTGCCATGACCAGAGCGTGGCATTCTTCTTCAAGCAATGGGGCGGCACTCGCAAGGGCAAGGCTGGGCGATTGCTCAACGGGCGCATCTGGGACGAATACCCGGCCGTCGCGCGTCACGCGGCGTGACGCCGGAAAACACGGAATCGCGCGATCGTGGCCGCGTATAGAGCGGCTGTTCCGCTTCTCCGGTGTCCGTCCGCTGTCGCAGGCGGTCGCCACTGCGCGGCCGACGCGGCGGGCTCCGCCGTCGACACCACGCGGTGGGGCCGGGCTGGTGGTCCGTCCGGCGGCGCTTGTGCTCGATCGCGAAGATATGGCTGTAGAGGGGCACGACCGTTCTGCTCGAAACAGAGTGGGTGCTGCGTCGTGTATATCGGTTTGGCCGCGATCGGGTTGTGGCCGCGCTGAGCGCATTTGCGGGGCTGCCGCACGTCACGCTGGAAGACCCCGCCGTGGTCGCCCGAGCATTCGATTGGACACGGAGCGGGATGGATTTTGCGGACGCGCTGCATCTCGCAAAGGCGCAGGTCTGCGATGGCTCATCAGCTTCGACCAGCGGTTCGCGGCGATCGCTAATGCCGCGAGCCAGGTGAAGGTGCGCGCGCCGTGACCGACGGCGTCTTGACGACCATCTGTCGCTGAGCGCCGACTGAGCCCAAACTCAGAGCGTAGATCCGACTATCGGCGGAGCTGGCCCAATTCGCTCTCACCGGTGCTCGGCGGGGGCGGGCTGCGGGCCCATGCGGCGGCGGTTGTGCTCGATCGCGAAGACATGGGCGTAGAGGGTCGCGGTCCATTGCTTGCCCTCCATTGTCAGGTCGAGATAACGCAACGCGTCGCCGATATAGCGCTCGACCTTGCTCCAATAAAATTGCGGGTAGTGATCGACCAGATCGGCCGGGCTATCGTAGCCGAGCTTGGCGTTGATGCCGGTCTCGGCGAATTCGTGAAACAGCGCATTCAATTTGCGCGGGTAGAGCGGGTCGCCCAATTGGCCGATCAGATCGGCGGCCCTGACCAGGCCGGCCTCGGTATCGGTCGCCGCGTGATCTTCGTCCTCCGGAACCGGGAAGCGGGTCAGTTCGATCGCCGCGGCGATGCGCTCCCCGTCGATCCACGGGAGCGGCGCGAAGCGGTGCCGCACCATGAGCTTGCCGCGCTCGACATGGTACGGCGTCAAAAACGCGTCGGAGGCGCCGCGCGGCGGTGTAACCGTGTGGCCATCGCCGTCGATCACGAAATCCGCGGCCGTGTCGCCGGGGCAGATGCCGCGCACATAGCCGATGTCGTGGTTCAGCGCCGCCAACATCGCGTGAAACCAATCGCTTGGGGTCACGACGTGTGCGAGGCGCCGGCCATGCAGAATGTCCTGCATGCACAGAGTGACGAGTGCCGTGTGCTGGCAATCGTGGTAAAGCGCGTCGCTGCTGGCGATACGCTCGATGACGAGGCGGGCGGCTTCGTCGAGAACCGTGGCAAACTGGGGCTCCTGGCCGCCATAGCTGCGACGGTAGGTCTCCGCCAGGTTGTGGCCCAGGGCGTCGGCGAGAAGGCTTGTAGGGTTCAGCATGGAGCGCCTCCTGGGCGGCCGGCGGGTTCGATCGAGCAAGCAAGCAGGACGGCTTGGGCGTCGGCGAAACGCATCATAGCTCGCCAAATGGAGTGATTTGATCTCGGCGCCAAGCGCTACGCGCCCAGGATGGGAGCATCCGGTCGTAACGGTCCATCGGTTCGGGAGGCGATCTTGGTCGGCTCTTGCGACGCCTATCGACCGGAGGCGAGAACGCATAGGCTGGGAGTCATGGCGTACCAAACCTTTCATGTCGAGATCACCCGTGACGAGACGCGGGACCGCGGTCCGGTCACGATCGAGATCACCGCCTATATCGACCGCATGCCGGAGAACAACGACGCGACGGTGGGTCGGTTGGCCCGGGCGCAGCGCGGGGTGTGGAATAGCCGGCTGCAATATACTGGTGATTTCGAGACATTGGCCGAGGCGCTGGCCGCGATCACGGCGGCGCACCCTGAGGCCGACCATATCCGCTGCTATGAATATTCGGTCGATGACGAGTTTGCACGCGAAGTGGCGCCGCTGCTGCGGTCCGGCGGGACGTGGCGATCTGGCGGCTAGAGCAGGATCGCATGAAATTGAAACAAAGCGTCCATTTCATGCATGAATCCTGCTCTCGATTCCAAGGTCGAGCGCGGATGTGATCGCTCGGCGCCCACCGATCCCGCGTTAGCGATTTGTTTTGGCGCGTGATCCATGCTTGCGGCGGCCCAGCCTGCAACGGTCACGCTCCAGCCTCGGCACTGGCGGTGCGCGGCTGCGGCGGTGCGTGGCTGCGGGGCTGGGTTCGGTCGCGGATATATGCGGCGCCGGCTATTGTTCTCGGCCAGCCGGTCCGGTACGGCAGGTGAGACCGCCGGGTCACCCGTAAAGGAGCTCTGATGATCAAGACGATCCTCGTGCCGGCGACCGGTTACCCGTCCGACGCCGCGGTGTTCGCGACCGCGCTCGCGGTCGCACGACCTTTCGGCGCCCATCTCGATGTTGTGCATGTCGGCATCGATGCGGCGGCGCTCGCCACGACAATGGCTGTCGATGGCGGCGGTGCGGCGATGGTCGGCGGGCTGATCGAGCAGCTCGACCAGGATACGCGTGGGCGCGAGGCGCGGGCGCGGCGGCTGTTCGAGGAATTCTGCGCACGCGAAGGGGTGACGATTACCGATACCCCGCCCAGTCCGCCTGGCCCACCGACCGGCCCGTCGGCGCATTGGATCAGGCGCACCGGCGCCGAAGCCTATTGTATTGCCGAGCACGGGCGCGCCACCGACCTGATGGTCATCGGCCGCCCCGGTGACGGCGACGGTGTTGCGCCGGAAACGATCGAGACGGCGCTGCTCGACAGCGGCCGCCCGGTGCTGATCCCGCCCTCGGCGCCGCTCACGGTGCTGCCGCAGACTGTGGTTGTTGCCTGGAAAGCGACGCGGGAAGCCGCGCACGCGCTGACCGCGGCTCTGCCGTTTCTCGACATCGCCAAGGAAGTGGTGATCCTGACCGTTGCCGAAGAGGAAGATCTGTCGAGCGAAGAGGGCATCCAGCTGATGACCAATCTGCGCTGGCGCGGGCTTGCGGTGTCGGGCGGCCGGATCGAGCCTGACGGGCGCAGCCCGGCCGACACGCTGCTGGCGGCGGCCGCCGCGCGCCGCGCGCTCCTGGTCATGGGCGGCTATGGCCACAGCCGGCTGCGCGAATGGATTTTCGGCGGATTTACGCAGCACGTGTTGCAGACCGCGGCTGCGGTGCCGGTGCTGATCGCCCATTGACCGATCACCGCAGGCGGATCTCAGCCGGTGACCAGCGCGCGGGCGTGGCGAGCGATCATCAGGTTCTCGTCGGTCTTGATCACATAGGCGCCGGTCCGGCTGCCGGGGGTGGTGATCCGTTCGTGCTGGCGCAGATTGGCCGCCGCGTCCAATTCGACCCCGAGCCAGCGGCACGCGCCGCACACCGCGCCGCGCACCGGCGCCGCATTTTCGCCGACGCCGCCGGTGAACACGATCGCGTCGAGCCCGCCGAGTGCCGCCGCGAGCGAGCCGATATGGCGGGCGACACGGTAGCAGAACACCTCGATCGCGAACCGCGCCCGGGCATCCTCGCTCGCCAACAGGTCGCGGAAATCGGCGGACAGGCCGGATAGCCCGAGCATGCCCGAGCGCCGATAGAGCAGATCGACCAGTGCCTCGGCCGACATGCCCTTTTGCTGCAGCAGGTGCAGCACAACTCCGGGATCGAGATCGCCGCAGCGCGTGCCCATCGGCACGCCGTCGAGTGCCGTAAAGCCCATCGTCGTCGCGACCGAAACGCCGGCCTGCAGCGCGCACAGCGAGGCGCCGTTGCCGAGATGTGCGACGATGACACGGCCGCGGGCGATCTGCGGCGCGCGTTCGGGCAAGACCGAGGCGATGTATTCGTAGGACAGGCCGTGAAAACCGTAGCGCCGCACGCCCTCGTCAAACAGCGAATAGGGCAGCGCATAGGCTTGCGCCACTTGCGGTATCGTGCGGTGAAACGCGGTATCGAAGCAGGCGATTTGCGGCAGGTCGGGGGCAAAAGCGAGTGCGGCACGGATCGGTTCGAGGTTGTGTGGCTCGTGCAGCGGGGCGAGTGGCACCAGCGCATCGAGCTCGGCCAGCAATTCCGCCGTGACCCGCGCCGGTTGCGAATGCTGCAGCCCGCCATGGACGACGCGATGGCCGAGTGCCGCAAGCCTGCGACCACCGAGACGGTCTTGCGCCCAGCGCAGCAGGTCCGGCAAGAGCTCGCCGGGTGCGGTGGCCGCCGCGAGATCGGGTGGCGCAACCTTGGTCCCGTCGGCACCGGCAGCGGTGATCGCCTTCCGCCCCGGTGCGGTCTCCGCCTGACCCGATAGCAGTCGCCGGTCGCCCTCGTAGAACGCGAATTTCAGCGACGACGACCCGGCATTGACGACACCGATCAGCGGTTCGGCAGCTTCCATCTGGCATCTCCCGTAGCGGGGTGGCGCAAGGGCACCGGCTGTCACGCGATCGGCTCGGCGCGGTGTCCCCAATATGGTATCAACACGCTGCCGGTGGCTGGTGCTAGCATCCTCGACGCCGGTGCAAGGCGATCACCGGACCCACCCAAAGGGATGTCGCGATGCAGGCACGCGATTTCATGTCCACAGACCCGGTCACCGTGTCTCCCGATACCGCAACACCGGAGATCGCGCGGCTGCTGCTGGAGCACGCGATCAGCGCGGCGC
This sequence comes from Allostellaceae bacterium, assembly GCA_035503615.1. Classification (GTDB taxonomy): domain Bacteria; phylum Pseudomonadota; class Alphaproteobacteria; order ATCC43930; family CGMCC-115725; genus AP-15. Next base: position 19,963 of record DATJTI010000070.1, read on the forward strand.
CGGTTGTCGATGCCGATGGCGCGCTGATCGGCATGGTCAGCGAAGGCGATCTGCTCGGGCGCAGCGAAGCCGATCGCGAGGCTCGCCGCGATTGGTGGCTGACGCTCCTGGCGGAGGGCGAAACGCTGGCGCCGGACTTTCTGGCAACGCTGCGCCACCCGCGGCGCACGGCCCGCGACGTGATGTCGGCGCCGGTGGTCAGCATCGGCGAAACGGACGAAGCCTCGGCGATTGCGCATCTGTTGCGGGAATATCGGATCAAGCGGGTGCCGGTCGTGCGCGAGGGCCGTGTCGTCGGCATCGTCAGCCGCGCCGACCTCATTCGCGTCCTCGCTGAGGAGCAGGAGACGCCGCAGGGTGCGGGGCATGAGAGGCGGCGGTCGGGACCGATCGGCGACATCATCTCTTCGATCGATGCCCATTTCGGTCACAGGGGTACGGCGCCGGCCGCTCCCCGATCTTCCGCAGTTGCCGACGCCGGATTGAGCAGCACGGATTTTCGTGCCCTGGCAGCCGATTTCCAGCACCACAACCTCGAGCATCAGGAGGAGGCGCGCCGCGCCGCCGCAGAAGGGCGCCGGCAGCGTGTCAAGGACATGATCGATCACCATATCGGTGACGAAGGCTGGCGCTCGCTGCTGCATCATGCCCGCGAGGCGGCGGCCCGCGGCGCGGGCGAACTGATGTTGCTGCAGTTTCCGGCCGATCTGTGCACCGACCGGGGCCGTGCGATCAATGCGCCGCTGCCGGACTGGCCCAAGACCTTGCGCGGCGAAGCAGCCGAGATTTACCTGCGATGGGAGCGTGATTTGAAGCCGGGCGGTTTTCACCTGACCGCGCGAGTGCTGAACTTCCCGGGCGGGTTTCCGGGTGACGTCGGTCTGTTCCTGACCTGGGATTGAGGATCACATTGTTCCGGGTGCCGCGAGCGACCAGCGCGGAGGCTTCCAATCGTGCGGATCGTCGTTCCGGTCGACGGCTCGGCCCCGGCAAACAGGGCGGTGCGGCACGCGCTGTCGCTCGCCGGCGACGCCCGTGACGCCGAGATCATCCTCGTGAACGTCCAAAACCAGAAAACTCTCGAAGTCTCCGAGGTTTCAGCGGTGATCTCGGCCGATGCCGACAGAAGGGCAGCCGCGAACCAGTCCAAAAAAGCCCTGCGGCGGGGAATCGCGATATGCCGCGAGGCGGGCGTCAAATTCGAGGCGCTGGCCGAGCTTGGTCCGGTTGCCCAGACGGTGGCGCGGCTGACGCGGGAACGCGGCGCCGACCAGATCGTTATGGGCACGCGCGGGCTCGGTGCCTTGCGCGGGCTGATGCTCGGCTCGGTGGCCACCAATGTCATTCATCTCGCACGCGTTCCCGTGACCCTCGTCAAATGAGGTCCGCCGCATGAGTGAACGACACGCTTCGACCGCTCAGCCGCTATCACCGACCGAACTCGATCTGATCGACGCGTGGTGGCGAGCGGCAAACTATCTCTCGGTCGGTCAGATCTACCTGCTCGACAACCCGCTGCTCGAACGCCCGCTTGAGCGCACCGATATCAAGCCGCGCCTGCTCGGCCATTGGGGCACCACGCCGGGACTGAACTTCGTCTATGTGCACTTGAACCGGGTGATCAAGGCGCGTGACCTCGACATGATCTACATCTGCGGACCGGGACATGGCGGTCCGGGCATGGTCGCCAATACCTGGCTCGAAGGCACCTATAGCGAGCTTTATCCGCGCATCTCGCCGGACGTCGAGGGCATGCGCCGGCTGTTTCGCCAGTTCAGCTTTCCGGGCGGCATCCCCAGTCACGCCGCCCCCGAGACGCCGGGATCGATCCACGAAGGCGGCGAACTCGGCTACTCGCTGTCGCACGCCTATGGCGCGGCCCTCGACAACCCCGGGCTGATCGTCGCCTGCGTGATCGGCGATGGCGAGGCCGAGACCGGACCGCTCGCCACCTCGTGGCACGGCAACAAGTTCCTCGACCCGGCGACCGACGGCGCGGTGCTGCCGATCCTGCATCTCAACGGCTACAAGATCGCCAACCCGACGATCCTCGCCCGCATCCCGCGCGATGCGCTCGACAGCCTGCTGCGCGGCTATGGCTATCAGCCGCATTTTGTCGAGGGTGACGATCCCGCCGCGATGCATCGGCTGATGGCGGCGACGCTCGACCGGGTGCTCGACGAGATCGCCGCGATCCAGCGGGCCGCGCGCGCCGGCGGCGCCGCCGCCTGTCCGCAATGGCCGATGATCGTCTTGAGGAGCCCCAAGGGGTGGACCGGCCCCAAGACCGTCGACGGGTTGAAGGTCGAAGGCTACTGGCGGGCCCACCAGGTCCCGTTTGGCGAGATGGACAAGCCCGAGCACGTGCGGCTGCTCGAGGAGTGGATGAGGAGCTACCGGCCGCAGCAGCTGTTTGGCGCGGATGGCCGGCTCAAGCCCGAGATCGCGGCGTTGGCACCCGTGGGCGAGCGCCGGATGAGCGCCAACCCGCACGCCAATGGCGGGCTGTTGCGGCACGAATTGTCACTCCCGGATTTTGCCGATTACGCGGCCGCGATCAACCGCCCGGGTGGAACCGATGCGGAAGCAACGCGGATCATGGGTGCGTTTTTGCGCGATGTGATCAAACAGAACCCCGACTTTCGGCTGTTCGGCCCGGACGAAACCGCGTCGAACCGGCTATCCGCGGTGTTCGAGGTGACCGACCGCGCCTGGATGGCTGAGATGCTGCCCGAGGACGACCATCTCGCGCGCGACGGCAAGGTCATGGAGATCCTGAGCGAGCATACCTGTGAGGGCTGGCTCGAAGGCTATCTGTTGACCGGCCGGCACGGGCTGTTTTCGTGCTATGAGGCGTTCATCCACATCGTCGATTCGATGTTCAACCAACATGCCAAATGGCTCAAAGCCGCGCGCGAGATCCCGTGGCGGCGGCCGATCTCGTCCTTGAACTATCTGCTGACGAGCCATGTCTGGCGCCAGGACCACAACGGCTTCAGCCACCAGGATCCGGGCTTCATCGACCATGTCGTGAACAAGAAGGCGGACATCATCCGCGTCTATCTCCCGCCCGACGCCAATACCCTGCTATGGGTCACCGACCACTGCCTCAGAAGCTGGAACCGGATCAACGTCATCGTTGCCGGCAAGCAGCCTTCGCCGCAATGGCTCGACATCGACGCGGCGGTCAAGCATTGCGATGCGGGCATCGGCATTTGGGAATGGGCCAGCAACGACCGTGGCGGCGAGCCCGATGTGGTGATGGCCTGTGCCGGCGACGTGCCGACCCTCGAAACCCTGGCCGCGGTCGATCTCTTGCACCGGCACGTCCCTGATCTGAAGATCCGGGTCGTCAACATTGTCGATCTGATGACGCTCGAGCCGCATGAGGAGCATCCGCACGGGTTGACCGACCACGATTTCGATGCGCTGTTCACGACCGACAAGCCGGTCATCTTCGCCTTTCACGGCTATCCGACGTTGATCCACCGGCTGACCTATCGTCGCACCAACCACCGCAATATCCATGTGCGCGGCTACAAGGAGGAAGGGACGACGACAACGCCGTTCGACATGGTCGTGCGCAACGACCTCGACCGCTTTCATCTGGTATCGGATGCAATCGACCGGGTGCCCCGGCTCGGCTATATGGCTGCCTATGCCAAGCAGGCGATGCGCGACAAGCTGATCGATCACCGGGCCTACATCACCCGTCACGGCGACGACATGCCGGAAGTCAAGAACTGGCGCTGGCCGGGAACGGCCGCCGGCAACTGAGAGCCGCGGCATCAGGCTCGCCTGACATGGGTCCTATCAGAAGGCCCTGGCACAAGGCCCCGACACAGGGAAGGTGCGGGAATGCCGACAATTTCGCTCGAAAAGCTGGCCTACATCATCGCCAAGGCGCGTGAATTCGACGCCGAGGTGCCGATCGATCCGGACGAAGCCGCCGGTTCCGATCCGGCCGACGACGACGAACGGCAGATCCTGCTCGATACTCCGGACAATCCAACCGAACAGGAATTGCGCGACGCAATCGACGGGCTGAATGTTGACGAGCGCGAGGAATTGCTGGCGCTGGTGTGGGTCGGGCGTGGTGATTACAGCGCCGAGAGCTGGTCCGAGGCGCTGCGGCAGGCGCGCGACAGCGGAAACGCCGCGGAGACCGATTATTTGGTGGGCACGCCGCTATTGGCCGATTATCTCGAAGCCGGGATCGAGGCTCTCGGCCGGCCGCTGGGCGGGACCGGGCGCGGCTGAGCGCGCCGGGTGGTGGCGATGCCGGGCGGGCCGGTCACCGGGACCGCAGTCACCAGGACCGCGGTCACCAGCACCGATCTCGAACACGAGTTGGAGACCCTGGGGTCGCTGGCAGGCCGGCCGGGCGGTCTGTTCGGCCCGGCTTCGATGTTCTGGCGCGTCGATCGCGAGGCGGTGATCTTTCTCGCCGCCGGCCGCGCGCTGCTGCTGCAACTTGCGCATCCCTGGGTTGCCGCGGGCATTGCGGAGCATTCGCGCAGCCTCGCCGACCCGATTGGCCGCTTCCATCGAACCTTCCACCCGGTCTTCGCGATGGTGTTCGGCACCGCCGAGGAGGCCGTCGCCGCCGCCCGCCGGCTGCATCGTCGCCATTCGGCGATCGCCGGCACGCTTCCCGAAGGCGCCGGCGATTTTGTCGCGGGCTCAGCGTATGCGGCGAATGATGTCGCAGCACTTCGCTGGGTGCATGCGACCCTGATCGAAAGCGCAATCCTTGCCTACGAACTGGTGCTGCCGCCATTCGCTCGCGCCGATCGGGAGCGCTATTGGGCCGAGGCGCGGGTCTTCGCCCGGCTGTTCGGGATTCCGCAATCCGCGCTGCCGAACAGCTGGGCGGAGTTCGAGCGCTATGTCGCGACGATGCTCGATTCTCGGCAGCTGGCGGTGAGCCCGGCGGCACGCACCATCGCCAGCCGGCTGCTCGCCGGTGCCGGCACCGGATGGCGCGTCCCGGCCTGGTATCGCCGGCTGACCGCCATCCTGTTGCCACAGCAGCTGCGCCGCGAATTCACCCTGCCCGACGGAGCGGCGGAACGGCGCGCGGTTGAACGCACGCTCCGTGTGCTGCGCACCCTCTATCCGTTGATCCCGACCCGGCTGCGGCACGTGGCACCCTATCAGGAGGCATGCGCCAGGCTCTGCGGGCGGCAACGACCGCGGGCGACGACACGCCTCCTCAACCGGTTGTGGATCGGTCGGAGCTCGATTGCCGACCCGCCCGCCCGATAGTTTCAACCCGGTCTCGCCGATATACTGACGGCCGGATGCTGACAGCCGGACGCTGGCGGCAGGTTTCCGGGTTTGGAGGCAGCGCGCATGGCGCAGGAGGTCGCATTACCCTTGCGGCAGGAACCCTCGCGACGAGATCGAATGGCGGTCCGGACCGTCCCGGCCGGGACCGACCTGGTCGAATGGTATTTCGAGCAGGGCTGGACCGACGGGCTGCCGGTGGTGCCGCCGACCACCGGGCGGGTCGACGAGTTTGTCGCGGCACTCGGTGGCGAGCCGGACTTCGTCGAATGCAAAGTGCCGCCGCGCCACGGTTCGCTGACCCGCGAGGTCTTGGCGATCAACATGGTGATGGCCGGCTGCAAGCCGGAATATGCGCCGGTGGTGCGCGCGGCGATGCTGGCGCTGACCCAAAAGGCGTTCAATCTGAACGGCGTGCAGGCGACGACCCACATGGCGGCACCGCTCTTGATCGTCAACGGCCCGGCTGCTGCCGCGATCGGCATGAATGGCGACTGCAACGCCTTCGGTTCGGGCAACCGCGCCAACGCGACGATCGGGCGGGCGTTGCGGCTGATCCTGCTCAATGTCGGCGGTGGCCGGCCGGGCGATCTCGACAAGAGCACGCTCGGCCATCCGGGCAAATACACCTATTGCGTCGCCGAGAACGAGCAGGCGAGTCCGTGGGCGCCCTACCATGTCGAAAAGGGCTTTGCCGCCGAGGATTCGACGGTGTTCGTGCTGGCCGCAGAGCCGCCGCACAGCGTCACCAACCACGTCGCCAACGACGCTCGCGGCATCCTCGACAGCATCGCATCGGCGATGAGCACGATCGCCAACAACAATGCGGTGTCGAGCGGACATTGTGCGGTGATCATCGGCCCGGAGCACGCCCGAACCATCGGCGGGAACGGCTGGACCCGGCACGACGTCAAGAGCTACCTGCACATGAATTCGTACAATCTGTTCTCGGAAATCACCTTCAACGAGCGCTATGGCAGGATTTACAATCGCAACCTGCCGCGCTGGTATCGGCGCGACCAGGATTCGCGTATCCCGATCGTGCCCGATCCCGATCATATCCACCTGTTTGTCATCGGCGGCGAGGCCGGCCGGTTCTCCGCCTTCATCCCCGGCTGGGGCCACATGTCCTCGCCGGTGTTGCGCGGCATCGAGAGCCAAACCGGGCCGCAACGCGAGCCCGCCTGCGTCGACGGCACGTGCTATCTCTGAGGAGTGGCTGTGAAGAGCTGGAACCGGAATAGAGGAGGAGAGGCGTGAGCGAATTGACCGTGTTCGACCCGCGCGGCGTGGTCACGGCAGAGCGGCGAGCGCTGGCGCCGCGCGTCGCCGATCTCGCCGGGCTGCGCCTCGGGGTCCTCGACAACACCAAATGGAACGCCAACCGGCTGCTGCGCAAGACGGTTGCCCGGTTCGCCGGACAAGCGACATTCGGCGCGGTCAACTACTATCGCAAGGAGAGCTTCTCGAAAGACGCCGAGCCGGCGCTGATCACCGCGATTGCCGCCGACAACGACATCGTCCTGACCGCGATCGGGGATTGAGGCTCGTGCACGTCGTGCTGTATGCATGACGGCATCAGCCTCGAAATGCTCGGCCGTCCGACGGCGGTCATTGTCACCACCGAATTTCTGCACGAGGCCGTGATGCAGCGCGATGCCCTCGGCATGCCGGAGCTTGCACCGGTGGTCATCCAGCATCCTCTGAGCACCCTGACCGAGGCGGAAATCGACCGGCGCGCTGAGGAGGCGGTCGGGCAATGCATCGCCCGCTGGCTCGGGCTCGGGGACTAGCGGCGCCGTCCCCGGCCTTTGCCGGCTTGGCAAGGTTGCGGCATCTTGCCTGGACGGGGCGAGATTGCGGCATCGGCACGGCCCTGGCGGTGAGGAGACCCGCGATTTCTTGTCGGCTCCGATGGCGTGTGCCGGCGGGTGGAGATGAGGCCGACACTGTCGCTGGGCTGCGTACTGCAAGCCGCGCCACGAGACCGGATCGACCGCTGATTTGGGCCGGTTTACATTACCCTCGGCTCGGCATGCGCCGGCCCGTTTCGGGGAGAGCTTTCCGTGAGGACAGGACTTTTATCCCGCCTGTTTCGTCGCGCTCGCATGGATGCGCCGAGATCGATCGAGATTGTTGAGTTGGAGCGCCGTCTTGCTGCAGGCGATGCCTGCTTGCTTATCGATGTGCGCCAGCCTGAGGAATTCACGGCGCCGCCGGGGCATTTGCCGGGTGCCATCAACGTGCCCCTGGCCGACCTGCCGGAGCGGACCGGGGAACTGATCGCCTGCCGCAAACCGATCGTGTTGGTTTGCAAAACCGATCGCCGGTCTGCTCAAGCAGCGGCGGGGCTTCTCGCCGCCGGCTTGCGGGATGTTGTGGTGCTGCGTGGCGGAACCGACGGATGGCATCGGCAGGGCTTGGCACTCGAATAGCCGGCGAGCGGCGCCCGACCGGCCACCCATTTTTCCAGCCGTTTTTGAGATGCGCCGAGGCAATCTGGTGCGCGAGCGGTTCGGGCTGCCTCGCCGAGGGCGGCTTTTGCCGCGGCGCCCGCGGATCGCCGCCCGACGGCAGCCATTCATTCGGCAAGCGCATCCATTCCTGGTCGGGATCGTCGGCACCCTGAAGCACTCCCATCAGAGTGCCGACGATATTCAGGCTTAGCGTGCGGCCGCTTTTGCCTTCATCTCCAGATTTTCAAACACGCCTTGATTGTAGGCGTCGTAAACCGCGGCGAGCGATTGAACGCTGATGGTTGCACTTTGGGAATTCTGCACGCTGTCGGCATTGATCCATACCAGCTGCGTGCCGTTTCCCTGGAAATTCCAGGAAAGCGTTTGCCGATCCGCCGAGTTTATCGTGACCGCGTCCTTGCTGCTCGGGCCGGCATATTTGACGACGTTGCTTGGCTCGACCAGCTGATTGACGACATTGACGGTGGCGCTGGCTTCCTTGAACTGGACCGAGATGAACTGGTTGATGTTGCTTTGGATTTGCCCGGAATACCAATGGCTCTGCGGCACCGCATAAAACCGGGTGAAGGCGTGGAACGCATGGTTCTGGCCGTCGAGCGGCAACGCCACGTTTTCGATGCCGGAAGTGTTGACCGGCATCTTCACACTTCCGAGAAACGCCTGGACCTGGGTCCCCGAAGAGGTCTGACTGAGCGAGATGCTGACGGTGTTCGTGTCGTCACCCGATACGAAACACAGCGCTGCCAGACCTTGGTTCGCCGTGGTGCCCGGAACGGTGACCAGCACTGGCGGCTGCGAATTGCTCCAGACGACATTGACCGGCGCGTTTGCGTCGTTGTTGGCAGAGTTATACAAAAAAATCGCATAAATCTGACCGGAATTGAGCCCGCCGGAACAGGTCGCAGTATCTCCCGGCCTGAGAGTGATCAGCTGACCGCCATTCCAATTGATCGCCGCCATTTCTCCTGACTCCTTTAGTTCGCGGAGGCGCATAACGAGCCTCGGCTCGGCAGATAATCCGTCATGCGTCAACAAAACGTTGAAATCGTGCTGTCGGTCACGATCAAAATATTCTGCTCTGACGAGCGCCGGCGACGCCCGCCCGGTCGCGCGCCGGAAATTGGGCTCTTTGCCGGCACCAGCGCTCGACCACAAAATTCGGTCATTCCACAAAATTTTGGTCATTCCACAAAATTTCGGTCATTAAGGACGAAAATTGTGGGTTAATCGGCTTGGTTTTGCTCAAATGCGATCCGACAACAGCAAGCCGCCAACCGTTAACGATATCGGTCTCGGATCATGCGATACGACGAAAAAACCAACTCGGACACCATACATAACCTTATGGTTGGGATGTTCGAAGCGGCGCGGACCAATCGCATCTTCACAAACGGGTTCGCCACCCGGAGCGAGATGTACATCATGGCCGTCGAGGTGCCGCGCGACACGCGCTTCATTCACAACATGCCGGAGTGGCCCGACCCGCAAGAGCCGGTTGATCCCTGACGTCATCGACCGATCGCCACCGACATCTCACCGGCCGAAATCTCACCGGCCGAATTCTCACTGGCCGACATCGCGTTCCCTGCGCCAGCTTCCGAGCGCCGGCGACACGCTCGTCGCCACCCTCTTTGATCGGCTGGCGCGGTCGCTGACGGGTCTGCGGGTTTGCGGAATGCCGCCGCGGCTCGCCGCCGCCGTTGCGGTCGCGCGGTACCGTGATCCCGATCAAACTATCGTCGTCGATCACCGCTCAGTTCGACCCCGAGCGTGCGTTTCAACGGGCGCGTCCCGAGTTCCTTGAACAATCCCTCCTCGCCGGGAGAATCCGTCGCCGCGCTACAGCCGTGCCGCAATTCTTCAATGATCTCGTCCCCTGGGCGTGCGTCGCGGAAACCGGTCGCCGGCAGGGTGAAGATTCGATCTTCGGCCGTATGCCGGCGCGCGATGTGCTAGGCTGCGGGGCCGCGTGTGCTTCGCCCCGCTTCGCCGGGGCGGCCGCGCGATCCGGTTGGGACCTCGGCGGCAAGACCCCAGATCATGCGTGTGTTCCAGTTTTTCGAAAGCCTGCTCGAGCCGACGGCGCTGTCGCCGGAGAAGCCGCCGCCAGCCGGTCTCGCCGCGTTCTATTGGCACCATGCGCGGCAGGCGAGCGGCCTTGTCCTGGCGCTGTTTGCCGCGGGCTCCGTGGTCGCCATGCTCGACACGCTGATCCCGGTCTTTATCGGCCGCGTGGTGACGATGGTGTCGAGCCGCACTCCCGACATTCTCTACACCGACTGGCCGCAACTCCTCGGCATGGCGGTGGTGCTGCTGCTGCTTCGCCCGTCCGCCCTGCTGCTGCAGAACCTGATCACCAACCAGGCGATCGCCGCCGGGCTCTCGAACATGGTGCGCTGGCAGAGCCATTGGCATGTCGTGCGCCAGAGCTGGACGTTCTTCCAGAACGATTTCGCCGGGCGCATCGCCAACCGGGTCATGCAGGCCGGACCGGCGTTGCGCGAAAGCGTCGTCTCCGGCACCAACGCCGTCTGGTACATCCTCGTCTACGGCAGCGGTGCGGTAATCCTGATGGGCCGCAACGACATCCGGCTGACCGTGCCGGTGCTGCTGTGGTTCGCCGGCTACGCGGTGCTGCTGCGCTTTTTCGTGCCGCGCCTGCGGGTCCGCTCGCGCCGCTCGTCGGAGACCCGCTCCAACCTCGTCGGCCGCGTCGTCGACAGCTATACCAACATCCAGACCGTCAAGCTGTTTGCCCGCTCACGCGACGAGGATGCCTTTGTTCGCTCTGCCGTCGACGAACAGACCGACGCGTTTCGCGCCCAGCTGCGGCTGACGACGCTGGTCGGCGTGCTGCTCGCTACGCTCAACGCCTCGATGGTGGTCGGAACGGCGGCGATCGCGGTCTGGCTGTGGAGCGACGGGCGCATCGCGATCGGGACCGTTGCGATGGCGCTGCCGCTGACCTGGCAGATTTCCAATATGGCCGGCTGGGTGGCGCAGAACGTCACGACGATTTTCGAGAATATCGGCGTGGTCCAGGACGGCATGCGTTCGATCGCGGTGCCGCGGCAGATGCCGGACCGCGCGGATGCCGTGCCGCTGCGCATCGATCGCGGGCAGGTCCGCTTCGAAAACGTGCGCTTCGGCTACGGCACCGAACGTGGTGTGCTGTATGGGATCGATCTCGCGATCGCGCCGGGCGAGCGGGTCGGCCTGGTCGGACCGTCAGGGGCTGGCAAGTCGACCTTGGTCAGTCTTTTGCTGCGTTTCTACGATCTCGAAGGCGGACGCATCCTGATCGATGGCCAGGATATCGCCAATGTCACGCAGGAGAGCCTGCGCGCGCATATCGCGATGGTGACCCAGGATACCTCGCTGCTGCATCGCTCGATCCGCGACAATATCCGCTACGGCCGGCCGCAGGCGAGCGAGTGGGAGGTGCGGCGCGCGGCGGCGCAGGCGCATGCGATGGATTTTATCGAAGAGCTCGAGGACTGGAACGGCCGCCGCGGGCTCGACGCTCATGTCGGCGAGCGCGGGGTCAAATTGTCGGGCGGCCAGCGCCAGCGCATCGCACTCGCCCGGGTGATCCTGAAGGATGCGCCGATCCTGGTGCTCGACGAAGCCACCTCGTCGCTCGATTCGGAGGTCGAGGCCGCGATCCAGGAGCAGCTCGAAAGCCTGATGCGCGGGCGCACCGTCATCGCCATCGCCCACCGGCTGTCGACGATCGCCCGCCTCGATCGGCTGGTGGTCCTGGAGAAGGGACGGATTGTCGAGGAGGGAACCCATTCCTCGCTGCTCGCCGCCGATGGCACCTATGCCCGGCTGTGGCGCCGGCAATCGGGCGGCTTTCTCGATCCGGTCGGTCCGGCCGGGCTCGAAGCCGCCGCCGAATGATCGAGGGTCGGCGAATGATCGAGGGTCGGCGCATGATCCAGGGTCGCGGCGGCAAGGCCCCGCCATATCGCCGGGGGCGCTCAAAGCACCCGACCTTCGATTGGTGGGGTCGTGGTCTTGCATTATTGATGGCGTCGTGAGAGCCGGATTGATGGCGTCATGAGAGCCGGCGGCCGCGCCTTTGCGATCTTCGTCCTGCTGGCAAGTGCGGCGGTGCTCGGTGCGGCGCTATTGTCGCAATATTGGGGCGGGCTTGCGCCCTGCGAGCTGTGCCTGAAGGAACGTTGGCCGTGGGCGGTGGCGATCGTGATCGCGTTTGTCGTGGCCATGACCGGTACGCGCCGGGCGTTGCCGTGGGTGGCTTGGCTGCTCGCCCTGGTGTTCGCCGCGAGCAGCGCACTCGCCTTTTATCATGTCGGCGTCGAGCAGCACTGGTTCGCCGGCCCCAGCGCCTGCACCGCCGCGGCCGGCACACCGACGACGCTCGCGGAACTGAAGGCGCAGCTGCTTCACAAACAGCCGGTACGGTGCGACCAGCCGGCCTGGACATTGTGGGGCGTGTCGCTCGCCGGATGGAACCTCGCCGCCTCGCTGGTAATGACCGGGATCAGCCTGGCCGCAGCGACATCGCGGCGCAACAAGCGGTACCACCGCACGGGTCGGACGCTCGGGTGATGGAGCGGGTTCGGCATCGCCTGCCCGGCGACCCGTCGCCCGATCGCGAGATCGCCCGGATGCTGCGCGTCGATCATGCGGGCGAGTATGGTGCGACGCGCATCTATGCGGGCCAGCTCGCAATCGTCGGCACGGGGCACGCGGCCAGCGAGATCCGCCGGATGGTCGAGGCCGAGCGGCACCATCTCGCCCGGTTCGAAACCTTGCTGCGCGAACGGCGGGTACGGCCCACTCTGCTGCAGCCGCTATGGTCGGTCGCGGGCTGCCTGCTCGGCGCGGCCACGGCATTCCTCGGCGAGGCGGCGGCGATGGCCTGCACCGTCGCGGTCGAGGAGGTCATCGACGAGCACTACCGCGATCAGGCCGATCGCCTCGCAGATACGGACCCGGCGCTGCGCGAAACGATCCTCGCCTTCCGCGATGACGAATTGGCGCATCGCGCCACGGCATTGGCGATGGGAGCCGAGCAGGCGCCCGGCTATGAGCTTCTCAGCGCCATAGCCAAGACCGGCTCGCGCCTCGCGATCCGCCTCTCGACCCGCCTCTGATCCGATCGCAGACCTGTTTTCCGCTGCTTCCGGGCGACGCCATCCCGCTCATCGCGACGCCGATCGGCCCTCCGGCTGACACCGCGCGGGCAACCTGCCGTCGCGCAGCACGCGGTCGCGGTAGCGCTCGACCTCGAGCGGGAGGCCGCCTTCGGGTCGGCCGCTGACGATCCAGGCATCCATGTTGCCCGGTCCCCAATTGTAGGCGGCGATCGCGTCCGGCCAGTTGCCGTAGCGCCGGTAGAGATGCGCCAGATAGGCCCGGCCCAGGAGGCGGTTTTGCTCGAAGTCGAACCGGTCGCCGCCCCCCGAATCGACCGCTGCGGCGGCCGAGACCTGCATTGGCCCTTGGGGGCCTGCGAGGTCCGGGCGCCACATCGCGGAATCGGTGCCGTGACTCGATTCGGCGCCATCGACGGCAAAGGCCACGCGGTCGAGCGCCGCGTCGCTCGCCGCGCCGAACAGATCAAGACTGCTGTTCACGGCCGCGATCGGGCCGGGGTCGGGTGCCGGCGCCGTCGCACCGCGCAGCACCGTGACGGGCGGCTCCGCAGCGTTGGCGAAAGCGACGATCTCGACCGTGCCGTCGCCCGGATCGCGGTTGTGCGGTGCTGCGCAGATCGCCGCCGTCATCCGCTCGGCACCGCCGCGGACCACCCTGACCGGAGCCAGCCGCGGGTCGGCAAAGCGGATGATCTCGACATTGCTGGGATGCCGGCGGACCGAGGCCGCGATCAGCGCTGCGGGATTGCGCGGCGCTGTCTGTGCCGTCGAGTGCGCTGCTGCGACCCGCAAATCGACAATCGCCAGCACGACCACTGCGATCATGACGATCTCGATGCCACGACCCATGCGCGAGGTGTGCCCAATCGCGCATCATCTGTCAAGTTGCCGCCGGGAGCGCCGCCCGGGGGGATGCGCCCGTCGCTATTGTCAGTAAATCGGGGGGTCGGCTAGCATTACCTCGCCCCGTTCCGGTTGGCTCCTGTTTTGAGGATTGCGCGATGGCCAAAATTCTGATCGTCCATGGTGCCGGCATGAATATGCGCGGCAAGGTCCAGACCGAGATCTTTGGCCCGTTGACCCTGCCCGAGTATGACGAGCGGATCCGCGGTTACGCCGCCGAACTGGGGCTCGACATCGAAATCTTTCACTCGAATATCGAGGGCGAGATCGTCAACAAGTTCTACGAGGCGAACGACAAGGGCTTTGACGCGGCCTTGTTCAATCCGGCGGCATTCGGCAGCGGCTATCCAGCACTGGTTGCCGCGATCTCGCAGGTCAAGTTTCCGACCATCGAGGTCCATATCTCAAACCCGATCCGCCGCGGCCCGGCCTCGCAGACGGCGGCGGTCAGCCACGGCATCGTCGCCGGGTTCGGTCTTCCCGGCTATTACGTGGCGCTGCGCGGCGTGCGCGACCTGCTGGCGGCGAAAAAATGATCCGCGCCGCAATCGTCGGCCTCGGCCGCTGGGGCCGCACCCTGGTTGCCGCGATCCAGGACAAGAGCAGCGAATTCCGTTTTACCGCCGGCCATAGCCGCACTCGTGCCACGGCCGAGCCGTTCTGCACCGGGCATGGCATTGCCTGGTATGACGATCTCGATCGGATCCTGACCGATCCGGCGATCGATGCGGTCGTGTTCGCGACACCCCACAGCCAGCACGGGGCGCAAGTGGAGTGCGCCGCCGCCGCGGGCAAGCACGTCATGATGGAAAAGCCGTTCACGCTCGACGTCGCAAGCGCCGAGAAGGCGCTCGCTGCGGTGGCACGGGCCGGGGTGACGCTGGCGGTCGCCTATCCGCGGCGCTTTCACCCGGCGATGATCGAGCTGAAGACGCGCCTCGGTGACGGGCGGCTCGGGCGGCCGACGCATTGCGAGAGCGCGCAGGCGTCGCCGGCCGGACATTTCATGCCGGAAGGGTACTACTGGCGCGCCGACCCGGCGGAGGCACCGGCCGGGGCGATGACCGCGACCGGCGTGCACAATCTCGACGCGCTGATCCACCTGTTCGGCCGGATCGACGAGGTCTACTGCAGGAGCCGGCGCCATCTGGTGCCGACGCTCGAAGACACGACCAGTGTCCTGATCGGCATGGAGAATGGCGTATCGGCGAGCCTCTATTGCTCGCTCGTCACCGCGCCGACCTATCGCTTCGCGGTCTACGGCACCAAAGGGGCGGTCGAGTTGGCCGGGCGCGACGCCGAGTTTCGCTTCACCGCGGTCCCGGCAGCGATGCCGGCCGGGCGCCATCGCGCCCCCGCGCCCGAGATCATCGAATACAAGGGCTTCAACCCGCTCGCCGCCGAATTGGCAGGCTTTGCCGCGGCGATCGAGGGCCGCCGCCCGTATCCGATCACCGCCGATGAAATCCTGCACGGTGTCGCCGCTTTTGAGGCGATCGTGCGCTCTGCCGAGACAGGTCGGCCGGTCAAGGTTGCGCGGCATTAGGAGAGGGGAGCAATCACAATGCCCGTCACCGTCCTTTATCCCGAAGACCGGCAGGTCCCCGATCTCGACCTGGAGCAGCAGATTTTCGGTCCGGAGGTGCGTCTCGTGCGCCGCACCAAGACCGCACTCGCCGAGCTCGGTGCCGCAGATTGCGCCGAAGTGGACGGGCTGATGATCATGCGCCACGCGGTCTCGGCGGCGGATTTGGCACGCTTTCCGCGGTTGCGTGCGATCGTGCGCATGGGTGTCGGCTATGACAAGATCGACCGGCCGGCCGCGGCGGCGCGCAACATCCTCGTCTGCAACGTGCCCGATTACGGCACGACCGAGGTCGCCGATCATGCGATGGCGCTGGCATTGTCGTTGCGCCGCGGCGTGATCCTCTACCACGAACGGCTGCGGCAAGACCCGCCGGCACCATGGGGTGCGGTCAAGAACGACCTGATCCGGCGGCTCGGGGTGCAGAATTTCGGCATCATCGGGCTCGGCCGCATCGGCACGGCGGTGGCGTTGCGCGCCAAGGCCTTTGGTTTTCACGTGATGTTTTTTGATCCCTACCTGCCAAACGGCGCCGATCTGGCGCTCGGCATCGGCCGCGCCGCCAGCCTCGAAGATTTGCTGCGCCAAACCGACACGCTGTCGGTGCACGCGCCGCTGACGCCCGAGACCCGCGGCATGCTCGGCCGTGACCAGCTCGCCCTGCTCAGGCCGGGCGCGGTCGTGGTCAACGCCGCGCGCGGCCCGATTATCGATCTCGACGCGCTCCTGGCCTTGCTGCGCAGCGGCCATATCGCCGCCGCCGGGCTCGATGTCCTGCCGGTCGAGCCGCCGGCCGAGCCTCTTCCCGAACTCTTGCGCGCGTATCGCGAGCGCGATCCGGCGCTCGAAGGCCGGCTCGTGATCACCCCGCACGCGGCCTGGTTCACCCCCGAATCGGAGCACGATACGCGGGTCAAATCTGCCGAGACGATGCGCGCGGCACTTCTCACCAACCGCCCGCAAAACGTGATCACGCCGCAGATGTACTAACCGGAACGGCATCCCAGCCGGGGCACTACTCCTTCGGCACCGACAGCGTCACCCCCTGCGCCTTCATCTGTGCCACGACATCCTTGGCGCCGGCGTCGCCCTGCGCGGCGAGAGCGGCGGTCTTGCCGGCCAGGGTTTGCAGCTGCTGGCGCACCCGGCTCGCCTGCTGCATCGCCGGCTCTTGCGCCTGATGGACCGCCGCCAGGGTGGTGCGATCGTGGATCGCCTGATTGGTCTCGAACGCCATCAGCACGAACAGCGACAGCACGACGAGGATCAACGGCAACGGCAGTGCGCTGCGCTCGCGGCCGCTTCGCTGGCGTATGACCATCGTCACTTTCCCGGCAGTGCTGGTGTGCCGGCTCCCGATGGCACGATCCGCTCCGATGGCGCGCCGGTCGTCGGGTTGATCGTGATGCCGTTTTGCGCCAACAGCGCCTTGAGCTTGTCATCCTTGGATGCGACCGCGGATTTGGCGATCGCCTGCACCAGTGCATTGTTGACGCGCCCGAACTCGATGCTCTGGTTGATGAATTGCTGGCGCTGGTTGATCTCGGCCTGGGCCGCGCGATTGGCCTGAGCCAGCACCAGATAGACGACCACCAGGATCAGGGTGATTCCCGATAACGCCAGGATGCCCCGGTCGATCCACCCGTCTGAGCCCATCCGGTCCGGCCCCGCCTCTCAGTGTCACAGCGCCCGCTGCCGCCGGCGCTGGAGGCAGCATAGCATGGCCGAGGCGGATAGCGGCCAGCCGGATTGTCGACGGCTCAAGCCCGGCACCGAGGACGCGATATCGCCTGCCGGGGCCGGCTCCGTCCACCCGATCCGCCAAACCGGGTCGGGGCAATCAAGTCAGGACGGAGCCGCGGAAACCCGGTCCGGCTCAGGGCGAGGCGTGGCCCATGAAGATCGCCGGGATCGGCTGGCCCCATGGCCCGCTGCCGCCGACGCCGCGCTCCAAGAGGTTGGGCGGCGTGCTGGCGTTCAAGACGTCGGTGTCGGCCCAGTGCTCGTGCACCCTTCCCCACGGATCGGCCCAGTAATCGAACAGCTGGCTGCCGATCAGGTGGCGGCCGATGCCCCACATATGCTGGTAGCCCTTGCTTTCGAGATGCTCGTAGCCAGCCATCACATCGTCGATATCGGCGGCTTCGTAAGACAGGTGGTTGAGCCCGTTCTTGTCGCCGCGGATGCAAAAGAACGCGTGGTGATCGACATAATCGTCGCCGCGGTCGAGCCGGTTGAACGAGCCGACGATATTGTTCCGGTCTCCGGCATAGAATTCGTCGGAGCAGCGGAAGCCGAGCGTGTCGCGATACCATCCGAGTGTCTTCGCGAAATTCTTGCTCATCACGACGAAATGGCCGAGCCGCTTGATGTGCGACGGACCGCGCTCGATGCGGAACAACTCGCCCTTGCGGCGATATTTGTCGTCGCCGGAATTGACCTTTGGCCGCTTGACCGGGATCGGAGCGAGCATTTCCATGCCATGGATCACTTCGACCTGGTAGCCATCCGGATCGGTCAGTCGCACCCGCCTGCCGCCGCCCGGTTCGTCGATGTCCTCGATCTTCGAGGCGCCCTCGGCCCGCGAGACGCGATCGAGATCCTCCATGTCGGCGGCGTGCACGGCAATCCCGACATAGCGCGGCTCGCCGAGTTCGGTCACATGCAGATGATGCGGCGCGTCGGTGCCGCGCATATAGAGCGCGGTCTTGGTGCGCTCGGCCCGGACCATGCCGAAATCGGTCAGGAATTCTTCCTGGCGGTCGAGGTCGGGTGAGCGCAGCCGCCCATAAGCGAGATCATAGGCCTTGATCAACGGCATGATGTCATTCTCCCAGAGACTTCCTGTCGAAACATTCTAAATTGTTTTTCCGGCGGCTGCGACCCCTTCGCTCGGCAACGCCGCGGTCGGGCCGGGCTCGACACTCCGATGGGCGCGATGCTATCCCCACATTATGGCGTGGCTTTTCATCCTCGGCGCCGATGTGTTCGAGATCGCGTGGCCGTTCCTGTTGAAATGGGCGGCGCCGCAGTCGCGCTGGGCACCGCTTCTCGTCGTGCTCCTTTGCGCGATCCCGGCGAACTACCTGTTGGCTGGTGCCGTCATGCGGCTGCCGGCGGCCACGGTCTATGCGACCTTTGTCGGCATCGGCACCGCCGGGACGGCGATTGTCGGCATGGCATTTTTTGGTGAGAGCACAAACTTCGCGCGGATTTGCTCATTGCTGCTGATTGCCGCCGGGGTCATCGGCTTGCGCGTCTTCTCGGCGCGATGAAGGGGCAGCCTCGCCCGATCCGCCGCGACCAGGCGGTGGGAGAGATCCGCGGGCGGTACCGCCATGCCGCCCGCGGTCAGTCGTCAGCCGGGTTGGGCTCGACTGCTACTCGGCCGCCGCCCGCGCCGGCTCGACAAAGCGCGAGACCCACTTGTTGCGCCGCCGCAGACCCTCGCGATACATCGCCTCGAATTCGGCGGGCGGGAAGGAATGGGTCGAAGCCCGCTGCATCAGCGCTTCGCTCCATGCCTTGAGCCGCGGATAATGTTCGATATGGCCGAGCTTCCGGACCCGGTCCAGGAAGAAATAGCGCTGCAGGAACGGCGCATAGGCGGCATCCACCAGCGAATATTGGGCACCGTTGAAGAACGGGCCGCTGCCCTGCTTTTCGAGCGCCTTTTCGAGCCGCTCGAACGGCACCGGAATGCCGGCCGCCGCCTTGTTGTAGTCTTCCTCGGTGTCGGCATACGCGGTCGCGGTCACAGTGCTGGCAAAGGTCGGCACATAATCGGTCCAGGCGCGGTTCAGCGCGCGCTCGATCGGATCGGCCGGGTGCAGCCGCGGGCTGATGGTCTCGTCGAGATACTCGTTGATCGCGTTCGATTCGAACAGCGAGAGCCGGTCGTCGATGCGCAGCACCGGCACCTTCTTGTGCGGCGAGATCGCCAGAAACCAGTCGGGCCGGTTGTCGGGCTCGATATGGCGCAGCTCGAACTCGGTTCCCTTCTCGCGCAGTACGATCGCCGAGCGCTGTACCCACGGGCAGGTCTTGAAGCTGACCAGCATGTACTTTGTCATCGCTGCCTCCGGTCGCTGATGTGAATTAACCTATCATCGCACAACGGCAGGATTGGTCTAAGCACAATTTCGCGCACCACCGGCATGGGCCCCGGACGCCATGCAGCCAGCCGCGATCGGATGGTCCCCGGTCGTCGCCAAGACTGCAACAAGGACGGCCGCGCGACGGAGGGCCGCGCGCCGCTATTTGATCTTTGCTTCCTTGAACACGACGTGCTTGCGCGCCACCGGATCGAATTTCTTCAATTCGAGCTTCGCGGTCTTGGTCCGCGGGTTTTTCTTGGTCACATAGTAGAAGCCGGTATCGGCGCTGCTGACGAGCTTGATCAGGACAGTGCTGGTCTTGGCCATGACAGCGATCCCAGGTTTACGGATGGGGTGGCTGCAAAAATAGCGCTCCGGGCTTCGCTGTCAAGGCGGCCCCTGTCAAGACGGGGTCGGCCGCAGTCGACGGCCGCTGCGGTCGGGCCGCGAGGCTCGCGGTCCCGGCGATCGCGTGCACCGCCTGGCTGTACAATTGGGGATCGGCCAGCAGGCGCTCGGCAACGGCGAGGTCGATCGCCCGGTCGCCGAGCCGCGGTGGGCAGGAGGCGCGCAACCGCAGCCAGTCGGCATTGTCGAGCGTGGCGCGCGGGCGATCGGTCAGCGGCGATGGCACGGCCGCGCCGCCCGCCCGTGCGAGCGCTGTCTGCAGTGCGGCCGGATCATCGCCGAGATCGCTGGTGCACACCGTCGGCACGACGCCGTGGGTGTTGAGGAGGTAGCCGGCCGGGGCCACCAGCAGCGCCCAGGTCAGGGTCAGCTCGCCATGGTTCGGCAATCGCAAGACGGTCTGCACCGTGCCCTTGCCATAAGAGGCGGTGCCGACGACGACGGCACGACCGGCATCCTGCAACGAGGCTGCGACGATCTCCGAGGCCGAGGCCGATCCGCCATTGACCAGCACGACAATCGGTATCGTGGGCGCAACACTGTCGCCCGAGGCTTCGAAAAACTGGCGGGCCGCCGGGTTGCGCCCGATCGTCGCGACGATCGGGCCCTTTGCGATGAACACGTCGGCGAGGCTGACCGCCTGGTCGAGCAGCCCGCCCGGATCGCCGCGCAAATCGAGCACGACGCCCCGCAGCGCCGGCCCCGGCCCGCGCTCGGCCGCTCTGAGATCGGCGACGAGCTGCTGGGTCGTATCCTGGTTGAAGCTTGAAATGTGAAAGACCGCGACGCCGCCGCTATCCGACACCGTCACGGTCGGCTCGACGATCAGCACCCGCTGGAGCTGGTATTGATGCGGGCCTGGCGTGCCGGGCCGCTCGACGGTGACGGCAACCGGGCTCAGGACCGGGCCGCGCAGGGCGTCGACGACATCGCTGCGTGCCCATCCGGCGGTCGGTCGACCATCGATCGCGACGATCGTGTCGCCGACCCGGATCCCGGCAAGATCGGCCGGGGCACCCGGAGTGAGCTTGACGATCTGGAACCGGTCCGGCGACGGGTCGAGGGTGACGCCGATCCCGCCGAACCCGTCGCGGGCGGCGCGATGCTCGCGCGCGGCTGCCGGCGAGGCGTAGCGCGAAAAGCGATCAAGCGCGCCGGTGATGCCGTCGAACAGGGCCTCGTCGATCTCGTCATCGGGCGTGCCCGCCAAGGTCGGCGAGGCATTCTTGGCGTCGGCGACGACATGGCCGAGCCAGCCGCCCCAGACATGTGGGTCGTCATGCTTCGGGTTCGGATAGGTGGTGACCTCGCGCCCCCGATAGTCGAGCGTCAGTTCGGTGCTGTCTCCCGGCCCCGGGGTCTCCCACACGGCCAGTTGCGGGTCGAGCTCGCCGAGCCGCGCCGTCGCGGCAAGCGCCAGCCGCCGGCTCGATACCGGAGCGATATAAAAGTCGGAGATGTCGTCGAGCGCACGGCCGAACAGCCGGCCGGTCGGATCCGCCGGCAGTGGTTGTTGCTGGGCGCAGCCGCCGAGCACGCTCAGCAACAGGATCAATACCGCCGGGACGAGCGCCTCGGCCGGGCGCAGCGACATCGGCATCGAGGAACCCCTCAATCCCCCCGCGGCAGCCTGTCCGACGATGCGCTTGCTTTGCTGCAAATCCCGGCTGCCGGACCGAGAATGCTAGTGCCTCTCAACCCGGTGATCAATCGTCCCGGCGACGCCGGTTGCGGCGGATTGGCAGCCCGCTCTCGTCCTCGATGTGAAATAGGAGCCGCCCGGCGACCGGATCGGCTTCAACGAGCCGGACCATCGCCGCGTCGCCGAGGCGAAAGACACGACCGTGGCGCCGCCCGACCAGCCGCGGCACGTTCTCGTTCCGCTCGTAATAGTCACCGGGCAGGGTCGAGATCGGCACGAGCCCGGTGGCGCCGCTCTCGGTCAGCGTGGCGAACAGCCCGAATTCGGCAACACCGCTGATCCGCGCCGGCAGCACGCAGCCGATCATGCCGGCGACGAGGGTCGCGCGATAGCGCTCGATCGCGGCGCGCTCGGCGGCGGCAGCACGACGCTCGGTTGCCGAAATATGCGCGCCGATCTCCGCCATTCGGGTCCGGTCGATGCCGCCGGCCGGGCCGCCGGCGCCGCTCCCGTCTTGCGCGCCATCGGCCGATGCGATCAGCGCACGATGCACGAGGAGATCGGCATAGCGGCGGATCGGCGAGGTGAAGTGTGCGTAGCGGCGCAGTGCGAGCCCGAAATGACCGATATTGTCCGGGCTGTAGACCGCCTGGGCCTGGCAGCGCAGCACCAGTTCGTTGATCAGCGGTGCGGCTTCGCTCGCCGCGGCCCGGCGCAGCACGCGGTTGAACAGATCGGGCTTTAGCGCCTGTCCTTTGGCCAAGGCGAGGCCGGGGATCGCGAGCTCGTCGAGGACATTGCGCAAGGTCGCCAGCTTCTCGGGGTCGGGCGCGTCGTGGATGCGGTACATGCAGGGCCGGTGCCGCGCCTCGAGCTCCTCGGCGGCGGCGACATTGGCGAGCACCATGAACTCCTCGATCAGCCGGTGGCTGTCGAGCCGCTGGGCCGGCGCAATCGCCACCGGTCGTCCACCCGGATCGAGCACCACCCGGTCCTCGCGGATGTCGAGCTCCAATGCACCCCGCGCCTCGCGGGCTCGCCCGAGTGCCGCGAAGGCGCCGTACAGAGCCGCGACCAGCGCCTTGGGCACGCCCAGCGGCGGATCGCCCCAAGGATCGCCGGCGCCATCGCGGACCCGCTGGATCTCCTCATAGGTCAGTCGCGCCGCCGAGCGCATGACGGCGCGCATGAAGCGGTGGCGGCGCTTGCGGCCCGCGGTGTCGATATGCAGCTCGACCGCGAGGCAGGCGCGGTCCACCGCCGGCTTCAGCGAACACAGCTCGTTCGACAGCGCCTCGGGCAGCATCGGCACGACGCGGTCCGGAAAATAGACCGAGTTGCCGCGCCGCTCGGCCTCGCGATCGAGCGCACTGCCGGGCCGCACGTACCAGGCGACATCGGCGATCGCGACGACGAGATGCCAGCCGCCCGGATTGGCGGGGTCGGGATCGGGCTCGGCCCAGACCGCGTCGTCGAAATCGCGCGCGTCGCTGCCGTCGATCGTCACCAGCGGCAGGTCGCGCAGATCGGTCCGCCCCGCCGTATCCACCGGCAGCGCCGCCTCGGCTTCGGCGAGCGCCGCCGCTGGAAACTCGGTTGGCAGCTCGAACAGGGCGATCGTCAGCCGGCTGATTGCCGCCGGATCCGATGCCGGGCCCAACCGCTCGACGATGCGCGCCCGCGGCCGCCCGAGCCGGGCGACCGGCAGCCCCTCGGCGACCACCAGCTCACCATCCCGGGCACCTGCAGCGTCGGTTTCGGCGACATGACAGGCGATTTTGTTGCGCCGGTCGGCCGCCACCACGCGTCCGCCATCGCGATCACGGGAAAAGATGCCGACGATACGCTCGCCACCGGGTTCGAGCCGATGGATGACGTGTGCCTCGATCTCGCCATTGTCGAGCAGCACCAGCCGGGCCGCGGCGCGCGCACCGACCGGAATCGCTTCGGCCGCGTGTTCGGCGAGGCGCACCACCGGTGCCGGCTCGGGACCCGGCCATGCCAACGGACGAGCCAGCGCAACGCCGTCCGGATCGGTCCCGAAGCGCTCGACGATACCGATCTCGGGATAGCTCTCGGGCGATGGCCGCCCGCCGGCGAGGCGGTGACCGGCAGCGCCGCCGCCCCGACCCGATTGCGCGATCCGGCGCAGCATGCCGCGCAGTGCCGGCCGGTCGGCGGGTGCGACGCCGAATGCGCGGGCGATCTCACGGGTGCCGGGCGCCGCCCGGCTCTCGCCGATGAATGCTACGAGCTCGTCCGCCGAGGGCAGCCGGTCCGTCGGCCGTCGTTGCCGCGCCGGTGCGGGTCGGCGCGAGCGCGCCATCTAGCGCGACTGCGCCCCGGTCTGCCGCCGCGGCTTGGCCCGTGCGCCGGCCGGACGTGCCCGGGTCTTGGTCGCTGTTGCCGATTTCGCCGCTTTGGCCGGCATCTGCGGGCCTGTCGTCCCCGGGCCTGTCGTCCCTGGGCCTGTCGTCGAGGTCGAACGGCGCGGCCTGGCCGCCGTCGCAACCGACGCCGTGGCGTCGGCTTTCGCCGCATCGGGTTTTGCCCCCGCGGATTTTGCCCGCGCAGCTTTTGCCCCCACGGATTTTGCGGGGGTGGATCTTGCAGCAGAGGGCTTGGCAGCCTTGCGCCGCCGGCTCGGCTTCGCCGGCTCGCGCTCGGCCAAGAGTGCCACCGCCGCTTCGAGCGAAAACGTCTCGGGATCAGCGGTTTTCGGCAGCGTGGCAAACACACCGTCATGGCTGACATAGGGGCCGTAGCGGCCCTGAAAGAGGGCCACGACGCCGCCCTCCGGGTGCGGACCGAGCTCGCGCAACGGTTCGGGGCCCCGCCGCCGCGCCGTCACCGGCTCGGCGAGCAGCACGACGGCCCGGTTCAGCCCGATCGTCAGCACGTCGTCATCGGCGGCGAGCGATTTGTAGGTTTTGCCGTGCCGGATATAGGGTCCGAAGCGGCCGATCCCGGCGGTGATGGCTTCGCCGGTCTCGGGATGCCGGCCGAGCTCGCGCGGCAACGCCAGGAGGCGCAGCGCGGTCGCGAGATCGACATCGGCCGCTTTCAACGGGCGGGGCAGGGCCACCCGCTTCGGCTTCTCCTCGCCATCGCCGCCGCCGAGCTGGACGTAATGCCCGAACGGACCCTTCTTGACGCTGACCGCGAGGCCGCTTTCCGGATCGGTTCCGAGCACGGTCTCGGCCGCCGCCTCGCTTTCACCGGAAGCCTCGATCGCCAGTGGGCGGGTGTAGCGGCAGTTCGGATAATTGGCACAGCCGATAAAAGCGCCGAACTTGCCGAGCTTGAGGCTGAGCCGGCCGCTGCCGCAGACCGGACACAACCGCGGGTCGCGCCCGGACTCGTCAGCGGGAAAGAAGTGCCGCCCGAGATCCTCGTCGAGCGCGTTCAGCACCTGGGTGATCGTCAGCTCCCTGGTGCCGTCGACGGCGGTGGAGAAATCCTGCCAGAAATTGCGCAGCAGCTCCTTCCAGTCGATCCGCCCGCCCGAGACGTCGTCGAGCTGGTTTTCAAGATCGGCGGTGAAGTTATATTCGACATAGCGCTCGAAAAAGCTGGTCAGAAAGGCGGTGACGAGCCGCCCGCGGTCCTCCGGCACAAAGCGCCGCCGGTCGAGCCGGACATAGGCGCGGTCCTGCAGGACTTGAAGGATCGCGGCGTAGGTCGAGGGCCGGCCGATCCCGAGCTCTTCGAGCTTTTTGACAAGGCTCGCCTCAGTATAGCGCGGCGGCGGCTGGGTGAAATGCTGGCTCGGCACCACCGCGCCGCGGGCGAGCGCCTCGCCCTCGCGCATCTGCGGCAGCCGGCCGCCTTCACCGTCCTCGGCGCCGGTCGCCGTACCTTGGCCTAATGGCTCGTCGTCGCGGTCTTCCTGATAGAGCTTCAGAAAGCCGTCGAACAGCACGACCGAGCCGGTGGCCCGCAGGCGCAGCTTCGCGGTCGGATCGGCAATATCGACGGTGACCTGTTCGAGCAATGCCGAAGCCATCTGGCTTGCCAGCGTGCGCTTCCAAATCAGTTCGTAGAGCCGCAGCTGGTCGCGGTCGAGATAGGGGGCGACATCGCCCGGCTTGCGACCGAGATCGGTCGGGCGGATCGCCTCGTGCGCCTCCTGCGCGTTCTTGGCCGGGCTGCGATAGACACGCGCCGCGTCGGGCACATAGCGCGCCCCGAACTCGGCGCCGATCAGCTGGCGCGCGGCGGCGATCGCCTCGGCCGAGATCGCGACCCCGTCGGTGCGCATATAGGTGATCAGCCCGACCGTCTCGCCGTCGAGATCGACCCCCTCGTAGAGCCGCTGGGCGAGCTGCATCGTCCGGCTGGCGCCAAAGCCGAGCTTGCGCGATGCCTCCTGCTGCAAGGTCGAGGTCGTGAACGGCGGGAACGGATTGCGTCGGACCTGGCGGCTCTCGATCTCGACGACCGCAAAACTCGGGGCGGCGAGGATCGCCGCGGCGGCGGCGCGCGCCTTCTCCTCGGTATCGAGGTCGAAGCGTTCGAGGCGCTTGCCGTCGAGATGGGTCAGCCGCGCGGTAAAGTTCTGTCCCGCCGCGGTCGTGAAGGTGACCTCCACGGTCCAATATTCACGCGACTTGAACGCCTCGATCTCGGCTTCGCGCTCGCAGACGAGGCGCAGCGCCACCGATTGCACGCGGCCGGCCGAGCGGCTCCCCGGCAATTTGCGCCACAATACCGGCGACAGCGTGAAACCGACGAGATAGTCGAGCGCGCGGCGTGCCAGATAGGCATCGACCAGCTCGCGATCGATCTCGCGCGGCCGGCGGAACGCCTCGATCACGGCGTTCTTGGTGACTTCGTTGAACACCACCCGCTTGACATCGAGGTCCTTGAGCGCCCGGCGCGCGCGCAACACCTCCTGCACGTGCCAGGAGATCGCTTCGCCCTCGCGGTCGGGGTCGGTGGCGAGAAACAGCCCGTCGGCGCCGCGCATCGCCTGTAGGATCGTCTTCAGATGCTTCTCGGAGCGGCCATCGACCTGCCACGACATCGCGAAATCCGCATCGGGCAGCACCGAGCCGTCCTTGGCCGGCAGATCGCGGACATGACCGTAGCTGGCGACGACCTTGTAGTCGCTGCCGAGATATTTATTGATGGTTTTCGCCTTGGCCGGCGACTCGACGACGACGACTTTCATCGGCCCGTTCGGTGTTGCGCTGGCGGCAGCGCCGTCCTCGCGGCTTGCGATATCGTCAAAGCCATGTTCAGCGCAGTGAGACGAGATTGCCCGGATGACGCTCGACCCGCCCGGCCAGCTCCAGCTCCAGAAGCAGAGTGGCGACCGCGGAAGCTGTCAATTGGCACTGGCGCACCAGTTCGTCAACTGCGACCGGCGTCGGTCCCAGGCTTTCGAGGATCATGGCGAGTTCGTTCTCGTCGGCGATCGGATCGCCAGGAGTGCCTGGCGCCGGACCCGGCGACCCACCCCGGGCCAGCGGCGGCGGGGCCAGCGGCGGCAGGGCCGTCGTCGGTCGTGTTGTCGCCGATTGTGTTGTCGTCGGCTGTGTTGTCGTCGGATGGGGTGGCGGGCCGCCCCGCGCCAGCGGCACCAATTGCGAGAGCACATCCTCGCATGATTCGGTCAGGACGGCGCCGCCGCGCAACAGGTCGTTGGTGCCCCGGCAGCGCGGATCGAGCGGCGAGCCGGGCACGGCGAACACCTCGCGACCCTGTTCGAGGGCAAAGCGGGCGGTGATCAGCGAGCCCGAACGGGCCGCCGCCTCGACGACCAGGACGCCGAGCGCCATGCCCGAAATGATGCGATTGCGGCGCGGGAAATGGCGCGCCTGCGGCTCGCTGCCGAGCGGCGATTCGGCGATGACCGCGCCATGCTCGCACAGTGCCTCGTAGAGCCCGCGATTCTGCTCGGGATAGACGATATCAGCGCCACCGGCGACGATCGCGACGGTGCCGTTTTCGAGGGCACCCAGATGGGCCGCGGCATCGATCCCGCGGGCCATGCCGGACACCACGACAAACCCGCCGGCGCCGAGCCCGGCGGCCAGCTCGCGCGCCAGACGCCGGCCATTGGCCGAAGCGTTGCGGGCGCCGACCACCGCCACCATCGGCCGGACGAGCAGCTCGCTGCGGCCGAGCACGGTCAGTACCGGCGGGGCATCGTCGATCGCGGCGAGTGCCACGGGATAAGACGGCTCGCCGCGGCAGACGATGCGGGCGCCGATCCGCTGCAATGCGGCAAGCTCGGCCTCGGCCTCCGCCCGGCTCGCCGCGGTCACGGTCCGCGCACGCTCGCTGCGCCGGGCCAGTTGCGGCAGCGCTTCGAGTGCCGCCGCAGCCGAGCCGAACCGCCGCAGCAGCGCATAGAAGCCGATTGGGCCGATTGTCTCGGTGCGGATCAGGCGCAACCAGTCGAGGCGCTCCTGCGGGTCGAGTTCGCGCGCCAGGGCGTCTTCAGCCTTTCGTCAACGAGATCCGGCTTTCCGTGCCGCTGATCAGCCGCCGGATGTTGGCATGATGCCGCAGCACAATCAGCAGGGCGAGCACGGCGGTCAATACCGCCGTGGCGCCGTCGGCGAGAAACGGGGCCAGCGCGGCGCTGGTGACGGCACCGCTCAATGCCGCAAGCGAGGAATAGCGGGAAACACAGGCAATGGCGAGCCAGATCGCGAGCGCCGCCAACGCCACCGGCCAGGCGAGCACGAGCAGCACGCCCAACGCCGTCGCCACCCCTTTGCCACCGCGAAACCCGAGCCACACCGGAAACATGTGGCCGAGCACGACGCACAGCCCGGCGACCAGCGCTGCCGGCAGCGGCCACAAAGCGGCCGCCACACCGACGGCGAGCGCCCCCTTGCCGACATCGGCTACCAGGGTCAGCGCCGCCAAGCCCTTGCCGCCGGCGCGCAGCACGTTGGTGGCGCCGATATTGCCCGAGCCGATGCGGCGGATGTCGCCATGCCCGGCGAGCCGGCTCAGCAGCAATCCGAACGGGATCGAGCCCAGCAGATAGCCGAGCAGCGCGGGACCGGCGAGCATCGTCACACCGACCCGCTCCGGTGGCCGATCCAGGATCGGGCTCCAGATGAAACGCGACGCGACGGCACGGTGCTACCTCATGTTGAACCGTACCCTGACGCTATCGCTGCGCCGTTCCCGCCGCAAGCGCACCGGGCGACCGGGGCTCGCCGCCCGCGGCCGCCGTCGCTGCGCTCAGTTCGGGCAGACGCTCAGTTCGGATAGACGCTCAGTTCGGATAGACGATCGTGCGCAGCATGATGCGGCGCTGGGAGGGATCGTAATCGCCGGCGCCGCGGTGCATTGTCGCCCGCTCGTCCCAGATCAACAGGTCGCCGACCCGCCAGGAATGGTAATAGGTGAAGCGCGCCTGGGTCGCATGGGCGGCCAGCTCCTCGATCAGCTGCCACGCTGCCTCCCGGTCCATCCCGTCGAAGCCGTGCGTGTGCATCGGGTTGACGAACAGGATCGGGCGGCCGGTGACCGGGTGCGGCACCACCGCCGGGCGGCGCTGCTCCATATATCTTTTGTCGGTCCGCCGCATCTCCTCGTCGGGATCGTAGAGCCGCGCGCCGGCGGGGCCGTCGGTGCGGCCGTGCAGCCCGGTGAGCCCGGCGAGCCGCTGTTTCATCGCGTCCGGCAGCGCGTCATAGGCGGCGCACATATCGGCGAACATCGTGCCGCCCTTGGTCGAGGGGATTTCGAGCGCGTGCAGCATCGCCAGCAGCGGCGGCACCTCCTCATAAGTCGAATCGGTATGCCAGTCGGTCGCCCGCTTGACCCCGTACCAGTCGATATTGCCTTCGGCATCGACATTGCGCAGCCACGACACCTCCGGGTGCTCGGCATGGCGGTAGCCGACCAGCGAGTGAATCCGCGGCGTGCCAAAGCGGCGGCCGAACGCGGCGATGTCACCGGCATCGAGCTTCTGGTCGCGGAACACCAGTACCGGGTGCTCAGCGAAGGTTTGTTGGATGCGGGCAAAAGTTGCGTCGTCGAGTTTCGACAAGTCGGCGCCGAGCGCCTCGGTGCCGAGGTGTTCGCCGAGCGGACGGGTCTCCAGGGCTGCGGTCACGGGCGATCCTCCATGCAAGCGATCCTGCAATTCGGCGGATGATCGGCTTGGGCTTGCGCGCCGCAAAGGTCTAATCGAGCATGGCTGGGGCGATCGATCGCATTGCCATCATGACCAGCAAGGGAGCCATGACCCGCAAGGGAGCCATGACCAGCAAGGGAGCCATGACCCGCAAGGGATCGCCGATGAGCGCTGAGGACAATCGCTACCGCGAGGCCGGGGTCGATATCGCCGCCGCCGAGGCCGGTCTCTCCAGGATCATCGACCGCATCAAGCGGAGCTGGCCGCCGGCCGGTGCAACAGGTGCGGTCATGCTCGATATCGGCTATTTCGCCAATGTGATCGATATCGGCGGCATCGGCCTGGCGATCTGCACCGACGGGGTCGGATCGAAATCGGTCGTCGCCACGATGCTGAACCGGTACGACACGATCGGCATCGACTGCGTCGCGATGAATGTCAACGACCTGATCTGCGTCGGGGCGCGCCCGGTGTCGATGGTCGATTACATCGCGGTCGAGACAGCCGATGCGGCGATGCTCGACGCCGTCGCGATCGGGCTGGCGGAGGGCGCGCGGCAGGCCGGCGTCTCGATTTCGGGGGGCGAGATTGCGCAGCTGAAGGGCGTGGTCCACGGCTTCGACCTGGTCGGCATGGCGGTGGGGCTGGTGCCGCTCGACCGGATCATCATCGGGAGTGCGCTGCTGCCGGGTGATATCGTGATCGGCGTCGCCAGCGACGGCATCCACTCGAACGGGCTGACGCTCGCCCGCCGGGTGCTGCTCAAAGAGGCCGGGCTCGGGATCGACCGGATCATGCCCGAGCTGGGCGTGCCGCTCGGCGAGGAGCTGCTGCGCCCGACGCCGATCTATGTGCCCGAGATGCTGGCCGTGATCGACGAGGTCCCGGCGGTGAAAGCGCTGATCAACATCACCGGCGACGGGCTGTTGAACCTGCCGCGGGTGGCTGCCCGGGTCGGCTTCGAGCTCGACACGCTGCCGCCCCCGCCGCCGATTTTCGAGCTGATCCAGCAGTCCGGGGCGGTTGAGGACGCGGAAATGTTCGAGGTCTTCAACATGGGGGTCGGGTTCTGCGTGCTCGCCGCGCCGGAGGATGCGGAAAAAGTCCTTGCCATCCTCACCCGATACAACCGTCGCGCGCAAGTGATCGGCCGGGTCGTCGCCGATGCCGCCAAGGAGGTCCGCTTGCCGCGCCAGGGTCTCATCGGCCGGGGAAAGCACTTCACTCGCCAGTAACGATCCGGCGGTAACGGACGGACCCGGCCGAAACCCTCGGTTCACAAAGATTTCAAAACCGGCAGTTCGCAAAGCTGTTGACGATATCGTGTGCATTGTGTGAATAATGTGGCAGGCGTTAACGTTAACGTGGCGATCGGATGAACAAGTATCTTCTGCCCGGGGCAACGCTGCTGAGCCTTGTTTCGGGAGGCGCCAGTGCTGCGCCGACACCGATCGGCACCTTCAACGAGCAAGCGTCTGCCGCCTGTCCTTCGCCACCGAGCAGTGTTTGGCCTTCATCGCCGCCTAATGGCGATGTCGGCGGCCTCATCAACGGCACCGCTCCACCGGCCTGCGGACCGATTGCCTTTACCGCGCCGTTTGCCGGCACCCTGGTGATGACCGTGCAGCAATCGACGACGTTTGGCGCCGGTCATGTCTTCCAGGCTTTTGTCGATGGCAACTCGGTCGGGACCACCTCGATCGTGCCGGTATCCGTCACCGGGACCGATTTCACCAGCGGCACCTTTACCGCCGAGATTCCCGCCGGCCCGAACACCTTCGACATCAACGACCAGCTGCTCGCCTATATCGGCGCCCAGGCTCCTTACGGCCCGCCCTCGACAACCGTACCGGCGAGCTTTTCGCCGGTTGGCATCCAAGTCACCCTGGCGGAAGAGCTGCCTTCGGCCGTGCCAGAGCCGCGCTCGCTATGGGTGATGTTCGCCGGTCTGTGCAGTCTCGGCTGGCTGCTGGCGCGGCGTAAAACCGCCTGATCCCCTTTGTTGCCGCCTTTGGCCCGGCGGCTCACCCGCCGGCCAACCCGTCGAGCAGCGGCTGCAGCTGCTCCGGCGCAGGTCGCCACCGGCGGATCGAGCTCTGGTAGAGCGGCTGGCGCACCTGCACCGAACTCGCGGTGTGGACCGGGCGCCGCGTGTTGTGGAAATCGAGACAGGCCTCGTCCCATTCGAGCCCGCAATGAGCGACGAGGCGGCGCGCCTCCTTTTCGAAATCGCCGACCAGCGTCTCGTATTGCACGTCCAGCATGACCCCCGGCGGCAGCACCGTGCGCCAATGCGCCATCAGCTGCTGATAGGCGTGATAATACCGCCCGAGCTCGCCGAGGTCGTAGGTGAAGGGCTGGTCGCCGCCAAACAGGATCGAAAAGCACGACAGGCAGGTGTCGACCGGGTCGCGGCTGACATGGATCAGGCGCGCTTCGGGCAGAGCTAGGTGGATCAGCCCGGCAAACCGGAAATTCGCCGGCATCTTATCGGTGATCCGCAGCGCCGCGGGTGCCAAACCGGTAATCCGGTCGAGATAGCCCGCCCCGATGCGCCGCAACTCCGCGCCGCCGATATCGGCCGGGATGCCGTCGGGCCCGCCGAGCGCCACCACCGATTGCGCGAAATCGCTGAGCTCGCCGCCGCCGTGAACCTCCGGGTGGCTCGCCAGCAGCTGCTCGACCAAGGTCGAGCCCGAGCGCGGCATGCCGATGATGAAGACCGGCAGCGGTGAAGGCTCGCCTTGCCCCGCCCGCTCGCGCATGATTTCGGCGCTGAACAGTTCGCTTGTGCGTTCGAGCTGACCTAAAGCCGCGGCCTCGTTGTAGCGGGTCCGTTCGCGCTTCAGCGCATTGCCCTCGAGCAGATTGGCAAAGGATCGCTCGTGCTCGCCTAGATCGTCATAGATCTTGCCGAGCGCGAAGAAGAGATGGATGCGCTCCTCCGGCGACAGCGCGGCAGCTTCTCCGGCGAGTGCTTCCGCCGCCGCCAAGTGCGGCTCGTCGCGGGTGAAATGCTTGACCTCGGCGAGCGAGCGATAGAATTCGGCCTTGCGCGGCGCCAGCGCAATCGCCCGTTCCAGCTCGCCACGTGCCTCGTCGAGCCGGCCTAGGGTGCGCAACGCGGTGCCGCGGCCGTGATGGGCTTCGGCAAGATTTGGCGCCATCGCCAGCGCCTGGTCGAACCGCGCCAGCGCCTCGTCATGCCGGCCGACCAATTGCAAGGCGGCGCCGAGATTGTTGCACGCCCCGGCAGCGTCGGGGCGCAAGGCGGCGGCACGGCGGTAATGTGCGAGCGCCTCCTCGAAATGGTAGAGCTCGCGCAAGGCGGCGGCGAGATTGCTCTCGGCTTCGGCGTAATCGGGCTTGAGCGCCAGCGCTCGCCGATGATGGAGGATCGCCTCGTCTGGCCGGCCCTGAGCCTGCAGCGCCAATCCAATATTGTTTTCGACCTCGGCGTAGTCCGGCCTGATCGCGAGCGCCTTGGCGTAATGCGCCAGTGCCTCCTCGTATCGGCCCAAAAGGCGCAAGGCGATGCCCAGCGCGTTGTGCGCCTCGGCAAAATCCGGCTGCCGGGCGAGTGCTGCGCCAAACAGGCCGATCGCTTCGTCGGGCGCGCCCTGCCGGACCCGGATCAGCCCGAGATTAAAGAGCGCTCGGACATGGCCCGGCTCGCGTTCGAGCACCGCGCGATAGGCCGCCTCGGCTGCCGCGAGCCGGCCCTGCCGCTGCAATTCCAGCGCCGCGTCGAGATCACGCGTCAGGTTGCGGGCTGCGCGCCAACGCCCGACCATTTGCGGCAGCACGCGGCTTGCTCCCGCCGGCGGCGGCGCAACCCCGGGCTTTCGACTATGGCAGGTTGTAGCCGATTGCGTTTTCGATCTCGATCGTCTTCTGCACCGCCGGCCGCGCCATGATCCGCTCAAAATGAGCGTCGAGCGACGGGTATTCGCCGGCGGCCGGGTTGGTCGTGGTCTTGAACCGCCAATACAGCCGGAACAGGTGAATGTCGGCGATCGAATACCGGTCGCCAACCGCCCATTCCTTCGCTCCGAGGCGCGGCTCGGTGATCTTGAACACCTCCTTCCAGCGCTCGAGGCCGATCCGGCGCGCCGGGTGCACGGTTGCGGCAATGAACGACATCCACGAGATCGCCTGCGCCTCGGCTTCGAGCCCGCCCGATGGCCACAATCCCGCCTCGGGGTAGCGCCTGGCCAGATAGTAGAGGGTCGCCGCCACCTCGGTCAGCACCCGGCCGTCGATGACGAGGCTCGGCACCTTGCCTTCGGGGTTGACCTTCAGATAGTCGGGTGAGTGCTGCTCGCGCCGGGCAAAGGACAGCGGTTTCGCATCAAATGGGACGCCGATCTCGTGCAGCGCGATATGCGTCGCCATAGCACTCGATCCCGGTGAAAAATACAAAGTCAGCATCAAATCCTCCCCTCGGCGCCAGATCACATACGCGGCCGTTCACCCGCGATCGTCCCCGCACTCGCCGCGGCGAACCGGGGCATGACCTCTTCGCACAACAGCCGCATCGCGTTCACGACATTCTGGTGCGGGATCAGCCCGCCGCAATTCAATTCGGCGAGAACCCCGCTGAGACCGATCTCGGCCTGCAATGTCTTCAGCTTCTCGGTGATCGCGTCGGGCGTGCCGATCAGCACATTGGCGGCAAGCGCGTCCTCGTAGGTCCGCGCGCGCAGATCGTGAACCCGCCGCATGCGCCGCGCCGCGGTTTCGGGATCGACCAGCCTTGCCGCGCCTTCGAGCAAATTCGCCTGCTCGTGATAGAAATGCATGATGCTGTCCCTCGGCGCGTCGCGGGCACGCTCATCGGTCTCGGCGATATAGGTCGGCGCCGAGACGAAAACCTGGCCGCGACCGGGATGCCCCGCCGCCCGCCAGGCCTCGTGATAGGCCGCGATCTGCGACGCGAGATCGGCCCAGCTGGTATGCCGCACCGAGGCGAACACCGCGACACCGCGGCGGCCGATCGCCGGAAAGGTGTCGGGCGTGCTGGCCGCGATCCGGATCGGCGGGGTCGGCCGCTGGTACGGCTTCGGCACCAGGCTCACATCCTTGAAGCGATGATAGGTGCCATCATACGAAAAGCTCGGCTCGGTCCAGGCGCGCTGCAGGATGTCGAGGATTTCGCGAAACCGGGCCTGGCTCTCGGCATAGGAGATGCCGTAGGCCTCATAGGTCTGTGCAACCCCGCTGCGGCCGACCCCAAGGACCAGCCGGCCGTGGCTGAGCTGGTCGACCGTGGCGGCTTCTTCGGCGAGCCGCAGCGGATGGCACAATGGCAGGACCTGCACGGCGATGCCGATCTTGATGCGCCGGGTGCGCGCAGCGATCGCGCTGGCGATGCTGAGCGGCGCCGACAACACCGAACGGCGCGGCTCGAAATGCAATTCCGCCAGCCACATCACGTCGAGCCCGAGCCGCTCGGCGGCATCGACCTGCTCCATCGCCTCGTCGAAGGCTTCGCTTTCCGATCGGCCGGGAAGCGACGGAAACTCGTGGAACATGCCGAATTCCATGACCGGACCCGTTGTCACGCCGAAGAGCCGGGCACCCTAGCCAAGCCCCTGTGGTGCTGCCAAGCATGATTGCGCGCCGCCAGCGCCACCATCGGCGGGTGGCGCTCGAGGGCCAGCCGCGATGGCCTAATCCGCGCCGTCGAGCTCGGGATAATGGCGAAAGATGCCGTGCTGGTTGAACGCGATGCGCCGGTCGGAGGCAAGATAGGCGGCGATGCGCGGGCGGGCCGCGACCTGATCATGCAAGGCCGTGACGCGCGGGTGCCCCGGTTCGAGCGCGGCCATCGCCCGGGGAAAGGCGTAGCGCAGACCGGCCACGATCTGGAACAGCGACAGATCGGGATAGCTCAGCCGCGCGCCGACAAGATGACCGCCACGCGATGTGTTGCGCGCCAGCACCCGCTCGAAATAGCCGAGATATTTGGGCATGCGCGCGCGCCGGAAATCGGCGGCACGGGCCAACGCTTCCTGCCGCTGGTCCTCGTAATAGAGGCTGCCGGCGATCGGATGGTGGGTGTCGTGCGTCTCGTCGACAAAATCGGCGATCGTCAATTGCAGTTGATGCGCCCATAGCCGGCCCGCCTCGGCCACCGGCGCCAGGCCGTGATGGGCGCCGAGATAAAGGAGGATGTTCGCGGTCTGCCCGATCAGCAGCACGCCGGCCTTCAGATAGGGTGGGGCGAAGGACGGGCGCGGCACCTCCTCGCCCTCGATCAGCCGCATCATCTCGGTTTCGCCGCCCCCTTGGCGCGCGACATCGACGTATTCGGCACCAGCCTCCTCAAGTGCCAGCCGGACAAACTCGCCGCGGCCCTGGATCGCCGACCAGTAATAGAGCTCGTAGGCCATCATCCCCTCCCGACCCGGCGCGCCAAGATGTTACCTCTCGATCACGAACGGCCGGACAGCTCGGGCAAAATCCTCCTCGCCGGTCCGATGCTCGACCAATGCGATCACGGCGTCAGCCCAGCGTTGCGTATCATCGATTGCG
The DNA here is from genome assembly GCA_035503615.1 of Allostellaceae bacterium. Classification (GTDB taxonomy): domain Bacteria; phylum Pseudomonadota; class Alphaproteobacteria; order ATCC43930; family CGMCC-115725; genus AP-15. The sequence continues at coordinate 56,137 of DATJTI010000070.1, forward strand.
AGATCGTAGCCATTGATATTGAGGAACTGGACCATTGCGACAAAGCAGGTGCGCTTGTTTCCTTGCGCAAATGCGTGTGCCTGGGCAATGCCCGCGAGCAGCCTGACGGCGAGCGCAAGGATATCCTCCTCGCCGTAAGCAAACGCGTTCTGCGGCCGCGCCAAGGCGCTTTCTAGAAGCCCCCGTTCGCGCACAAAATGTGGCTCTGCGGTAATCTCGACAACGGTTCGATTGATGTCGATGACTGTCTCTGCGGACAGCCATTGCGGCTCATTTGGCAAGTTCTGCAAGGATGTTCGGGAAGCGGGCAATGATCTCGCGGGTTAACGCGCCGTGGTCAACCTCACCCTCGACCGGCCGCGCGCGCAGGATTTCTTTTTCGGCCCGCTGGCGTGGCGTGGTCCCTGATTTTGGATGCTGTTTGCTGATTTCCTGGGTGTTCGCCATGAAGTATCGATCCTGCCTTGCTCGATTTGATAAGTACGCGATTTACCGGGAAACACAAGGCGGTTGCCTTGCGGCGGCGCCGCCGGGCTTTCTAATCCGCGGCGAGCTTCTGCGGGCGGGCGACCTTGTCGCGCATCGTCACGAATTCCTCGGCCGCACTCGGGTGGATGCCGACGGTCTGGTCGAACTGCCGCTTGGTGGCGCCGCATTTGACCGCGATCGCCAGCCCCTGGATGATCTCCGGCGCGTCGGGGCCGAGCATGTGGCAGCCGACCACCCGCTCGCTCTTCGCATCGACGACAAGCTTCATGAAGGTGCGCTCGTCGCGCCCTGAGAGGGTGTTCTTCATCGGCCTGAAGCGGGACGCATAGATGTCGATGTCGCCATGGCGGCGGCGCGCCTCGTCTTCCGTCAACCCGACCGTGCCGATCGGCGGCTGGCTGAACACGGCCGAGGGCACGTCGTCATGGTCCATGCGGATCGGGTTGTTGTTGTAGAGCGTCTCGGCGATCGCACGGCCCTCGGCGATCGCCACCGGCGTCAGGTTGATCCGGTCGGTCACGTCGCCGACGGCGTAGATGTTCGGGACCGTCGTCGAGCGCTGCCATTCATCGACCACGACGGCACCATGCTCGGTCAGCGTGACACCGGCCTCGGCGAGCCCCAGCCCCTTGGTGTTGGGTCTGCGGCCGGTGGCGTACATGACGAGATCGGTCTCGATCGTGCCGCCATCGCCGGTGGTGAGGGTGTAGCCGTTTGCGGTCTTGTCGATCCGCGCCACCGTGGTACGGTTGCGGATCGTGATGCCGCGCCCCTTCATCTCCTCGCCGAGATGGACCCGCAGATCCTCGTCGAACCCGCGCAACACCTCCTCGCGCCGGATGATCTCGACGACCTCGCTGCCGAACCCGGCGAAGATGCCGGCGAACTCGACCGCGATATAGCCGCCGCCGACAATCACGATGCGTCGCGGCAAGGCGGCCAAGTCGAGCGCCTCGTTCGACGAAATGACATGCTCGATCCCGGGCAGCGCCGGGGTCTCCGGCCAGCCGCCGACCGCAACCAGGATCTTGTCGGCGGTATAGCGCCGGCCGGCGACCTCGACCGTATGCGGATCGACGATGATGCCGCGCCCGTCGATGATCTCGACATGGGCGTTGTTCAGCATGTTGATATAGATCTGCGACAGCCGGCCGATTTCCTTGTCCTTGGCGGCGATCAGGTGCCCCCAATCGAATTCCGCCGGCGGCACGGTCCAGCCATAGCCGGCGGCATCGGCAAACGCGTCGGCGAATTGGGCGCCATAGACGAGCAGCTTTTTCGGCACGCAGCCGCGCAAGACGCAGGTGCCGCCGATCCGCAATTCCTCGCAGATCGCCACCCGTGCGCCATAGCCGGCGGCGCGTCGCGAGCTTGCCACTCCGCCAGAGCCGGCGCCGATCGTGAACATGTCGAAATCGTAGCGCGCCATTTGCGGTCTGCTCCTTCAGCCTCGACACCCGCTGTCTGGTTGTCACAACTCGGCCGATGCTGCAAGCGCCGGCACTCGGTTATGATCGCGGCGAGACGCTGAACAGGAGGCCCGCGATGTCTTCGACCCATGACCCGATCCCGATCGACCATCACGACTGGCACTCCGCGGGCTATGTCGATCAGTGGATCGCGCGCGACCTCACCCGCGACGACGAGCGCCGCATCCGCCTGCGCCGGATGCTGGCCGTCGCGGCGCGCCCGGCCGATGCCGAATTCGCCGTGCTCGATGTCGGCGGCGGTTACGGTGTCGTCACCGAAGAGGTGCTGCGCGCCTTCCCGCACGCCCAAGTCACCTTGCAGGATTATTCGCAGCCGATGCTCGATCGCGCGCGTGCCCGCCTGACGGAACATGGCGCAAAGGTCCGCTACGCGCTGGGTGATCTGCGCGACCCGGCCTGGGCCCGCGCGGTCGGCGGTCCGTTCGACCTCGTCGTCTCGGCGATCGCGATCCACAATCTGCGCGACAGCAGTCAGATCGCCGCCTGCTATCGCGCAATTGCCGGGCTGGTGAAGCCCGACGGTGTCTTTCTCGACTATGATCTGTTCGAGCTGATCGGCGGCCTCGACGCGCAGCTGAGCACGATCCGCGATGCCGGGTTTGCCACCGCCGAATGCGTCTGGCAGGAAGGTCGGGTGGCGATCGTCGCCGCGCGGCCGCGGAGCTAGCGCCGCCGATCCGATCTGCCCGCGACCGACGCAGTGCGATCGCGGGCTTGCGCGCGGTGGCCCCGTGTCGCATCGTGCAAGGCGAACGGCGCGCTAGTCTCACGCTTGGCGATCGCGTATTTCGTGGGGAACAATGGAATCCGGCCAATGACCGTGCCCGAAACGGCAGCGGAGCCGCGTGCGCTGACCCAGCTGTTGTCGCTCGGCCTGACCCGCGCCGCAATCTTCCTCGTCGTCACCGTCGAACCCGGTCCGGCGGCGGAAACCGCAGTCCGGTCGCTGTGCGCCGATTTCGCGGCGCTGGTGCGCGCCGTCGGGTTTCGCGATCTCGACGGGAAGCTGTCCTGCATCCTCGGGTTTGGTGCGGCGGCCTGGGACCGCCTGTTCGGTGCGCCGCGGCCGGCCGAACTGCACCCGTTTCGTGAATTCGGCGGCGGGGCGCGTCACGCGATCGCCACCCCGGGCGACCTGCTGTTTCATATCCGGGCGCAGCGCATGGATCTGTGCTTCGAATTCGCCAGCCAGATCATGAGCCGGCTCGGTGCGGCGGTGGCGGTGGCCGACGAGGTCCACGGCTTCGGATATTTCGACCAGCGCGACCTGTTGGGATTTGTCGACGGCACCGAGAATCCGCAGGGTGAGGCCGCGTTCGATGCGGCCCTGGTCGGCGCCGAGGATCCGAGGTTCGCCGGCGGCAGCTATGTCATCGTGCAGAAATACCTGCATGATCTCGGCGCCTGGAACGCGCTGCCGACCGAGGCGCAGGAACGCATCATCGGCCGCAGCAAGCTCGCCAATGTCGAGCTCGACGCCGCCGTCAAGCCGAGCTCCGCGCACAACGAGCTGACCAAGATCGTCGAGAATGGCGAGGAGATCAAAATCGTCCGCGACAACATGGCGTTCGGCGAGGCCGGGAAGGGTGAATTCGGCACCTATTTCATCGGCTATGCGCGCTCGCCGCGAACCATCGAGCAGATGCTCGAAAACATGTTCGTCGGCAAGCCGCCGGGAAACTACGACCGCATTCTCGACTTCAGCCGCGCCGTCACCGGCAATCTGTTCTTCGTTCCGACCACCGCATTCCTCGAAAACGTGCCGACCGCGGCGGCGGCCACGGCTGAACCCGCTCCGTCCGCTCCATCGCTGTCCGACGGCTCGCTCGGCATCGGCTCCCTCAGGGAAAGGTCCCCACAATGAATAATTTGCACCGCGAGCTGGCGCCGATTTCCGACATGGCCTGGGCGCAGATCGATGAGGAAACCGCGCGCACGCTGAAGCGCTATCTGGCCGGGCGGCGCGTCGTCGATGTCGCGGGGCCAGGGGGTGCCACGCTCGCTGCCATCGGCACCGGCCATCTGCGCAGCATCGCCGCACCGGGCGACGGCATTCTCGCCCGACAGCGCGAGGCGAAGCCGCTCGTTGAATTGCGCGTACCGTTCGAATTGGATCGCCAGATGATCGACGATGTCGAGCGCGGCGCCAATGATTCGGACTGGCAGCCGGCCAAGGACGCGGCCAAGAAGATCGCGTTTGCCGAGGACGCGGCGATTTTCGAGGGTTACGCCGCGGGTGGCATCGAGGGCGTGCGCCAGGGCGCCAGCAACCCGGTCGTGACGCTGCCGGCCGATGTGCGCAACTACCCCAACGCGATCGCCCATGCGCTGACCGAGCTGCGCCTCGCCGGGGTCAACGGCCCGTATTCGGTGCTGCTCGGCGCCGAGGCCTATACCGCGGTCAGCGAGGGCGTCGATTACGGTTACCCGATCATCCAGCACATCCATCGGCTGGTCGAAACCGAGATCATCTGGGCCCCGGCGATTGCCGGTGGCTTTGTGCTGAGCACGCGCGGCGGCGATTTCGCACTGCATCTGGGCCAGGATTTTTCGATCGGCTATCTCTCCCACACCGATGCCGCGGTGCGCCTCTATCTGCAGGAGACGTTCACCTTCCTGCTCTTGACTGCCGAAGCCGCGGTGGCGCTGGCCCCGTCATCCGCCGTCTGATCGGCCGATCCGGATCCCAAATCTCAGCCGACCCGGATCCCAAATCTCAGCCGACCCGGATTAAGGTGCGGCGGTGGGCCCGGCGCAGGAAGTCGATGAAGGTTGCGGCCAACAGGCCCTCCTTTCGTTCCCATGCGAGGAGGGCGCCGTCGAGATCGGGGAAATCCTCGGCAAAGAGCTCGTGATATTCGCTCTGCGGCATCAGCCGGTGCGCGGTCTGCGCCGCTCTACGCAGATGCACCGGGTCGTTCCCGGCAATGATGCAGGCCGGCATCGCCAGCGATCGCAATTCCTCGGGGGCAAGCCCGATCACCGGATGTTCGGCGCCTTCGTTGAAGGCGAGGCGCCAGCGCTCCATGACCGCGACAAACTGATCGACGTCGAGCCCCATCAGCCGCTCGCGGTTGGCCGGATTGGCCGTTATCACCTGGGCGAAATGCTCGCTGGCACACACCGCCGCCATGCCGCCCGATCGCGCCATGGCGATGAACTGGCCATAATATTGCTCGACCAACCGCTGCGCCGCATAGGCGCCGCCGGTGACCCGCCACAGCAACAATCCGCGCACCGTCGTCGGATGGCGCAGGGCGAACAGCAGCGCCAACCGGCACCCTGACGAGCTGCCGCCGACGAAGGCCGGCGACGCATCGAGCCGCATCAGCATTTCGTGCAGATCCTCGGCCCAGATCTCGTTTTCCGCATCACCGCCGGCAAACGACACGTCCGAGGCGCCGCAATTGCGCCGGTCATAGATCAGCACCCGATAGCCGGCCTCGGCGATCTTCTCGGCGAGGCTCACCACCCCGTCGAGCCCGCGCCGGCCGCCCGGCTGCAACGCGATCCATGGCCCGCGCTCGCCCAGCACCCGATAGTTGATATCGACACCGCGGATCGGTATGACCGGCATATACGTCTCCTGATGCTGGAACAGCAGGTTCGTGGCCATGCTAGCCGATCCGTCGCGGCCGCGCAGAGGAATCGACAGGTGGTGCCGTGTCCGTTGTGCCCCTGCCGCGTCCGGCCCTGGCGGCCGCTCAGCCGGCGTTGTGGCGGGAAGGGGCCGGTTGCTGCCGGTCCGGCCGGGGAGGGATGCGGCATGATTCGCGAGGAGCTCGTTTTTGTCGCCACCTGCGACATCTCGGGACATGTCCGCGGCAAGGGCTTTCCGTTGCCCGCACTGCCCGACCGGCTCGGCAAGGGCATCGGCTGGACCGGCAGCAATCTGATGATGTCGCCGCAGGGGCCGATCTGGGACACCCCGTTCGGCACCGCCGGCGATTTGATGATCGTGCCCGATCCGGCGGCGGAGGTGCGCGTCGATTTCGCCGACGGCTCGCCGGTCGAGCATTTCTTTCTCGGCGACATCAGGACCACCGACGGCCGCCCTTGGGAATGCTGCCCGCGTGAATTTCTGCGCCGCGCTGCGCACGAGTTGGACGAGCTGAGCGGTCTGCGCCTCATTGCCGCCTTCGAGCAGGAATTCGTCTATACCGGGCTGGACGACCGTCCTGGCGACGCCTACGCGCTCGGTGCGTTCCGCCGCCAGGGCAGTTTTGGCGAGACCTTTATCGCCGCGCTGCGCGCCGCCGGCCCGGTGCCCGACAGCTTCCTTGCCGAATACGGGCCGCGCCAGTTCGAGGTCACGGTGGCGCCGCAGCCGGCACTGACCGCTGCCGACCACGCCGTCATCACCCGCGAGATGGCCCGCGCCGCGGCGCAGCGGCTCGGGTATCGCGTGACGTTTTCGCCGAAACCCGATCCCGATCTCGTCGGCAACGGGGTGCACATCCATCTGAGCCTGTGGGACGGAGCCGGCCGGCCGGCCACCTACAACCCCGGCGAAGTGATGGGTCTGAGCAAGCCGGCGCAGCATTTCCTCGCCGGGGTTCTTCACCACATGCCGGCGCTCTGCGCGTTGACCGCGCCATCGCCCGTCTCCTATCTGCGCCTCGTCCCGAACGCCTGGGCACCGACCGCGATCGACCTGGTGCAGCAGGATCGTGGCGCCGCCTTGCGCGTCTGTCCGGTGTTTGCCGCCGCCGACATCGATGAAACCGCCCGCCAGTTCAATGTCGAGTTTCGCGTCTGCGACGCCACCGCGAGCCCCTATCTGGCGCTCGGCGCGGTGATCTACGCCGGGCTCGACGGGCTGCGCCGCGCCTTGCCGCTCTCGGTGTCCGGGACCGCAGCGCCGGCTTCTTTGCCCAGCTCGCTCGACGCGGCGCTCGACCGGCTCGCCGCCAATGACGTAGCCGGCCAATGGTTCGGTCCGGTGCACCGCGATGCCTATTTGCGCTTCAAGCGGGCAGAAGCGGAGAAGATGGCGCCGCTGTCACCGGCCGAGCTCTGCACCCGCTATGCCGAGATCTATTGATTCGAGATCTATTGATTATCGCGACATGACCGATCATCCGTTGCTCGAACCCGACGAACCGGCACCGTTTGCGTTCGAGAATGAGACCGGCGGTGCTGCATTCTTTCTGACTTGCGACCATGGCGGGCGGGCGATCCCGCGACGCCTCGGCAGGCTCGGCATCGCCGAACCGGAAACGTTTCGCCACATCGCCTGGGATATCGGCATCGCTGCGGTCGGGCGCGAATTGTCGGCGCGGCTCGATGCCCCGCTGATCGTGCAGCACTATTCCCGTCTGGTGATCGACTGCAACCGCGACCCGGCGGTGCCGAGCTCGATCCCCGAGATCAGCGAGACCACCGAGATTCCCGGCAATCACGGCCTGAGCATAGCGGCGCGCCAGGCCCGTATCGATGGCGTCTTTCGCCCCTATCACGACTGCATCGCCGCCGCCCTCGACCGGCGCCGCGAACGGGGCAGCGCCTCGGTGCTGGTGGCGCTGCACAGCTTCACGCCGGTCTTCAAGGGTGTGTCGCGGCCGTGGCATGTCGGCGTCCTCTACAATCGCGACGCCCGCCTCGCCCGCCGCCTGATCGGCCTGTTGCGCGCCGAGGGCGAATTGACCGTTGGCGACAACGAGCCCTACCGGGTCACCGACATGACAGACTACACGGTTCCGGTGCATGGCGAGCGGCGCGGCCTCCCTTATCTCGAGATCGAGATACGCCAGGATTTGATCGCCGAGCCACCGGGTCAGGCCGCCTGGGCCGCGCGCCTCGCCCGCCTGCTGCCGGCCGCTTATGCGGAATTCCAGAACGCCTGACCGTCCCGCCTGAACTATGACGGGCGGCGCGCGGTCACGAGAAAGACCGTGGCCGGCAATGTCGTCGATCCGTCCTTGGCGTGCGCGGCAAACGCTGCTTCGATCTCGCGGTGGATGGTCTCGACGATTGCCGCGTCGGGTTTCTTCTCGTCGATCAGCCGTCCGGCCGGTCCCATGATGCAGGCGTGATGCGCCTCTTCTTCTGGGGCCGAAGCGAAGATGCCGGGGGTCTCCCGATCGACCCGGATCGCCTCGAACCCGGCCGTGCCGAGGAACCCCCGCACATAATCGGGGTCGCTGAACGCCATCGGCCCGGGCGCGCGTGCGGGCTTCGGCTCGGGCGGCCCGAGGTGGCGCAATGCTACCCGGTACGGGATCAGCCAGTGCTCGTTGGCATCGAGCGGCCCCCAGCAGGCGAAGCACAGTCGGCCGCCCGGCCGCGTTGCCGCCCGCAGATTGGTGAAGGCTGCCGCCGGATCGGCAAAGAACATGACGCCGAAGCGTGAGGCCACGAGGTCGAACCGGCCTGGCTCGAATGGATGGGTCTGGGCATCGGCTTCGATCAGTGACACGTTCCTCAGCCCGCTATCGGCGATGCGCTTTCTGGCACCGGCCAGCATTGCCGCCGAAATGTCGGCACCGACGACCGTTCCGCGCGCGCCGGCAGCCTCGGCCAGCGGCACCGTGAATGCGCCGGTGCCACAGCCGATTTCGAGCACGTTTTCGCCCGCCGCCACCGCCGAATGCCGCAGCAAGAGATCGTTGACCGCACGCACCCGGCGCTCGACAAAGCCTTCGAGCCCGACCCAGCGCGGGCCCGCGACGGTGTTCCAATATTCCTGCTGTGCCGCGTTCGCGATTCCTGCCGCCGCCGTTCCTGTCGCCGCCATTCCGATCCTCCCACTCGATCAGCTCAATACCGCTGTGCCGCCATCGCATTCCCGGCAGCGGGCGATTGCTGTCGGCCGCTGTGCCGCCGGTGGCGTTCACACCATAAGGCCGATCGCGGCCGGCGGCGATTCTCCCACCCGGGCGGATGGCGCGCAATTCCGGATTGGCCGGGGTTTGGCGTTGGTGGACCTCCCGACAAGACCGGAGCGGCGCCGATTCGCCGGTGCGCGGCCTTGCCGCCGGTGCTGCACCGCGCTGCACAAGGGGAGATGCCGGCTCGTTCCGGATGCGCTATGATCGACGGGGTTGTGGTACCGGTGCAGCGGCAAGAGGGGGCAATGGGGTCGGCGGCGGCACACCCGGCGGACGATGGACATCCAGGCAGGGTCTACCTCGACCGCGCTCGCGAGCTCGGCCCGACGATCGCTGCGGCGGCTGCTGCGCTGGAGCGGCGGCGCGAGCTGCCCGAGCCCTTGGTCGCAGCGCTGGTCCAGCATGGGTTGTTCCGGCTGCTGCTACCGCGCTCGCTCGGTGGCGCCGAATTGCCGCCTGCGGCCTATGTTCCGGTCATCGAGGAAGTTGCCCGCCACGACGCCAGCGTCGCCTGGTGCCTCGGCCAGGCCTGCGGCTGCTCGATGACCGCCGCCCACCTCACACCCGAGGCGGCCCGGGAAATCTTTGGTGGCGAACGCGGCATCGTCGCCTGGGGACCACCCGGCAGCCCGGCCGAGGCGCGCAGCGTGCCCGGCGGCTACCGCCTCAGCGGCAGCTGGAGCTTTGCCAGTGGTAGCCACCACGCGGGCTGGCTCGGCGCCCATGTCACGGTTTGCGCGGCGGATGGGTCGCCGCGGCTGCGGCCCGACGGTAGCCCGATGTTTCGCACCTTGCTGTTTCCGAAGGCCCACGCCGAAATGACCGATATCTGGCACGTGATCGGCCTGCGCGGCACTGGCAGCGACAGCTACCGGGTCACCGACCTGTTCGTGCCCGAAGCGCATTCTGTCGAGCGCGGCTCCGCCACGGCACCGCGCGAGCCGGGCGTGCTCTATGCCTTCAGCAGCAGCAATGTCTATTCGGCCGGTTTTGCCGGAGTGGCGCTCGGCATCGCACGCGCCAGCCTCGACGCGTTTGTCGAACTGGCCCGTGACAAGATCCCGCGCGGCGCCCAACAGACCTTGCGCGACAACCATGTGATCCAGGCGCAGGTGGCGCAGGCCGCGGCGCGCATCGGGGCGGCGCGCGCTTTTCTGCTGGGCGGGCTCGACGACATCTGGCACGAGGCGGAGACGACCGGCCGGTTGAGCCTCGACCACAATACGACGATCCGGCTGGCCTCGACCTGGGCGATCCACCAGGCCAAGGACGCGGTCGATACCCTCTATCACGCCGCCGGTGCCACCGCGATCTTCGAGGACAACCCGTTCGAGCGGCGGTTTCGCGACATCCATACCGTGATCCAGCAATATCAAGGCCGCCAGGCTCATTTCGAGAGCGTCGGCCAGGTCCTGCTCGGCCTCGCCGCCGAGAACACGATGTTTACCTTCTGATCGACGGGGCGGCGACCGACCGAGATGGCGCCTGTTCGCTTTCCCACCCGGAGTGACCTCACCCAGCGTGGCCCGACCGTATCGGTCCGTCCCACCCGCGCTGCACCGCGGGCGCATTGGTCGCTCGACGAGATTCCGTGGCGATCGATCGATCGCAGTGCGGTCGAGCGCAGCGCCGCGCTGTTCTACATGGTCGCCGCCGCGTCACTGATGGAGAGTGCCACCGACCTCTACACCGCGAACCTGATCGAGCGCTTTGCCGCAGACCCTGAAATCACCACGTGGCTGACCGAGGCTTGGCTGCCGGAGGAATTGCAGCATGGTCGCGCGCTGCGCCGCTATGTCGAAACCGCCTGGCCGGAATTTCCGTGGGGAGCGGTCCGCGAACGCTTCATCGATGAGTTCCGGCCGTTTTGCGATGAGGCGCTCGAAGCGAAGGGCAGCCTCGAAATGGCCTCGCGCTGTGTCGTCGAGACTGGCACCGCGAGCTTTTACACCGGCCTGTCGCGCGCCAGCCCCGAGCCGGTGCTGAGTTTGCTGGCCCGGCAGATCGCCTCGGACGAGGTGCGACACTACAAGCATTTCTATCGCTATTTCCGCAAATATCGCGAGATCGAGCGGCCATGGCGGCGTGCCATCGCTACGGCTTTGTGGCGCCGCCTCAGGATGACCGGCGGCGAGGACCGGCTGATCGTGCTGAAGCATGTCCACGCCGCGCGGCATCCTGGCGCGCCCTTCGATGTGCGCGTTTACCGCGAGGTCCGGCGGCAATCGCGCGACCTGATGCGGCGGCATTTCCCGGTCGAGATGGGGGTGCGCATGCTGCTGAAGCCGCTGGCACTCGGCCCGCGCACCCAGCGCCTGGCATTGCCGGTCATCGCCGCCTTTGCCCGGCGCGTCGTGCCGTAGCCGCCGGAACGCCGGTGCGCAACGGTCAACCGCGCAGCTCTCCATCCGTCTGGTTGACGAAGATCAGCACCGCCAGCACCGTCAGGTAGAACCGAAAGGCTGGCTCCTGGCCATTCCAGACGCTCGACTGCCACATCTGGAACCATTCACCGCCGACCACCATGAAGCCGAAAAACCACACCAGAAACGCAAGTGTGGCCCCGACCAGGGCGAGCCGCTTACCGCGATTGAAAACGGCAGCCGATGCCCGCAGCCGGCGCAGCAGCGCCAGTGTCGCCGCCGCGAAGCTCAACCCGGTAATGCCCTCGCCGAAGATGATCAGGCCATAGGCGGCGTTCCACAAAGCGGGCGAGGTCACCCGGCGATAAAGCAGCGCATTGCCGGGCCGGGTCGTGTCCATGCTCAGCACATGCCGCACGAATTCGAAATTGGTGCCGTAATCGGTCAGGTTGTCGAACGTCACCAGCAGCGCGAAGATTGCGAGCGAGCCGACCATGAGGATCTTCGCGATCCGGGCTTCGATCATGGCTTTCCTTTCCGGCCGGCTCGAACCGCGGCGATGAATCCGGCGGAGCGGCCGCCCGGATCGGTTATCCGGTTTCGGCTCGCAACTGCTGGCGGCGCAAGGCCCGGCCGGGGCGCTCGCCGCTCGGCTTTCCCGCGATCCAGACCGGGCGGCCATTGACAAAGACGTGGTCGATGCCTGCCGCCGGGGTCGTCGGCGCCTCGAAGGTCGCGCAATCGATGATCATTCTGGGGTCGAACACGGTGATATCGGCATAGCCGCCGATAGCCACTCGGCCGCGCCCGGTGAGCCCGAACCGTGCGGCCGGCAGCCCGGTCATCTTGCGCACCGCCTCTTCGAGCCCGAACAGGCCGAGCTCGCGGCAATAATGGCCGAGCACCCGCGGAAACGTCCCCCATAGCCGCGGATGCGGGTGAGTGTCGTGGGGCAGCCCGTCCGAGCCGATCATCGTGTGCGCAAACTGCAGCACCCGCTGCACATCGGCCTCGTCCATCATCCAATAGATCGCTCCGGCCGGCTGCAGCCGTTCGACCGCCTCGGCGATGCCGACACCCCAATCGGCGGCAATTGCCGCAAGCTCCCGTCCGGCTTGTTCCGGCGCGCTCCTCGACCAGGTCACCAAAACCTTGGTGGCCCGGCCCGCCTGCGCGGCACTCAGTACCGTCGATGACGCGATGTAGGGATAGGCGTCGAGCCCGACCTCCTGGCGGGCGATCGCCGCGGCGATCCGCGGCAGGCTCAGGGCGGTGCGGCCGAAATTGTCGCGGCCGATCGTCTTGTGGTGCGAGATCACGACCGGCACCCCGGCGCTGCGGCCGACCGCGAAGCTCTCGTCGAGACTGTCGAGCACGCCGCCGCCCTCGTTGCGCATATGTGTCGTGTAGAGGGCACCGGCCGGGCGCAGCAAGGCCGCCAGCGCCTCGATCTCGGAGGGGGGCGCATGCTCGGCCGGAGCATAGGCGAGCCCGCTCGACAGACCGACCGCACCGGCGTCGAGTGCTTCCTGCAGCGCTTCGCCCATCCGCGACAGTTCACCCTGATCGGCCGGCCGGTCGAGCGCCGCCATCGCACCGACCCGCAATGTCGAATGCCCGACGAGACAGGCGGCGTTGACCGCGGCCGGAGCCTGGTCGAGGGCCGCGAGATAATCGGCGAAGCGGTAGTAGCGGTAATCGCCGGCCTCGCCGATCAAATCGAGCGGCGGCGGGGGCGCATGATCGATCGCGAGCGGCGCCAGGCTGATCCCGCAATTGCCGGTGACAACGGTCGTCACCCCCTGGCTCGCCTTCGCCGCCATCTCGGGCGTCGCGAACAGCGCGCGGTCGTCATGGGTGTGCACATCGATAAAGCCGGGGGCGACGATCCGGCCCGACACGTCGATCTCGCGCGCGCCCGTCGCCTTGCCAACACTCCCGACCTCGACGATCCGGTCGCCCGTGATCGCGACATCGGCCCGCCGCCGCGGCGCGCCGCTGCCGTCGATGACTGCGCCGCCGCGCAGGATGAAATCGGTCATCGATGATTTCCCCTACTGTACTTGCCGCGCCCTGTCAGGCAGCGGATGTTTGCGCAGGAAGTTGAAGTCGCAGCCGTGGTCGGCCTGCAGGATCTCGTTGCGGTAGAGGCGGGCGTAGCCGCGCTCGGGGACGGGCGGCGGCGGCGCCGGGCGGCGGGCCAGCTCTTCGGGCGGAACCAGGAGATCGATACGCCGCGCCTTGACCGAAAGGCGGATGCGGTCGCCATTCCTGACCTTGGCGAGCGGCCCGCCCGCGGCGGCGTCCGGGGTCACATGCAGCACGATCGAGCCATAGGCGGTGCCACTCATCCGCGCGTCGGAGATCCGCACCATATCCTTGACCCCGGCGCGCGCCAGCTTTTGCGGGATCGGCAGATAGCCGGCCTCCGGCATGCCCGAAGCCGAGAGCGGGCCGGCATGCTGCAACACCAGGAAATCGTCGGGGGTGACATCGAGAGCGGGATCGTCGATGCGCGCCGACAGATCTTCGAGCGAGCTGAAGACGACGGCGCGGCCTTCCTTCTCGAACAATTTCGGGTCGGCGGCCGAGCGCTTGAAAATCGCGCCCTGCGGCGCCAGTGAGCCGAACAGCGCGACCAATCCACCGACGTTCTGCAGCGGTTCGGCCAGCGGCTTGACGACGGCACGATCGACCGGGCCGGCGGGGGCCGCGAGCCGTTCGCCCAGGGTCTCGCCGGAGACCGTCGGGCAGTCGAGATGCAATAGCGGTTGCAATTCGCGCATCACGGCACCGATGCCACCGGCGGCGTACAGGTCCTCCATGTAATGCGGTCCGGTCGGCTTCAGATCGACCAGCACCGGGGTCTCGTCGCTGACCTGGTTGAGCCGGCGCAGATCGACGTCGATCCCGGCGCGGCCGGCGATTGCGGTCAGGTGCAAGACGGCGTTGGTCGAGCCGCCGATCGCCATCAGCACCCGGAGCGCATTTTCGACCGCATCGGGTGTCACGATGCGATCCGGGGTGAGCCCGCTCGTGGCGAGCCGCATCGCCGCCCGCCCGGTCGCCTCGGCGGCGCGCAGCCGGTCGGCATGCACCGCCGGGATCGCCGCGGTGCCGGGCAGGATCATGCCCAGCGCCTCGACGATCGAGGCCATCGTGCTCGCCGTGCCCATCACCGCGCAGGTGCCCGCGGTGGTCGCAAGATTGCCCTCGACCTCCCCGATCTCCTCGGCCGAGACTTCGCCAGCGCGGTAGCGCGCCCAGAAGCGGCGGCAATCGGTGCAGGCGCCCAATCGCTCGCCGTGCCAGCGCGAGGTCATCATCGGCCCGGCGACCAGCCCGATCGCCGGCCGGTTCGCCGAGATGGCGCCCATCAGCTGCGCCGGCACGGTCTTGTCGCAGCCGCCGACCAGCACCACCGCATCCATCGGCTGGGCGCGGATCATCTCCTCGGTGTCGATCGCCATCAGGTTGCGGAACATCAGGCTGGTCGGCGACAGGAACACTTCGCCGAGCGAGATTGTCGGAAATGTCAGCGGCAGCCCGCCCGCCGCCAATACCCCGCGCTTGACCGCCGCGACCAGTTCCGGGAAATGGCGGTGACAGTTGTTGAAACCGGAGCGGGTGTCGGCGATGCCGATCACCGGCCGCGCCAGCAGTTCGGTCGAATAGCCCATCGAGCGTGCAAACGAGCGGCGCAGATAGAGCGCGAAATCAGGGTCGCCGTAATTGGTGAGCCCGCGCCCCAGACCGGTGGGGCCGACCGGATCGGTCATGCTGTCCTCTCGAGTGATGCGACGCGCCACCTTGCCGCCCGGTGCCCGGCCAAGGCAAGTGCGGTGAACCCGGCCGGTGTCGTCCGGTCCGGCGCCGCGCGGCGGGCCGCCTCGCGCGAGAATCCTACCGGCTGATCGACATCGCGTCGGCGGTCGCCTCGTAGGCCTTCAAATCGGCCTGGTAAGACAATTGCTGGGCCTCGCAGACCGACACTTTGTTCGGATTGGCCATCAGGCATTCCTTGTACGCAGCTTTCGACGCCTTCATCTCGTCGAGCGCGTTCATCTTCGCCTGTAGCGCGCAGGCCGACAGTGACAGCGCCAGCGCCAGCAGAAACAGAGCTTGCTTCATCGACCGATCCCCGGCTGATCCCGGCGCATTCTCCAGCCGCAAGGTCAGAAAGGCGTCAGAGCGGGTGGCGCTCCTTTTTGCCGAACCGTGCTAGGGTGCGTTACATACTCTACATGGGAGACAATGCCGGTGACCGAGGCGAGCCGCTTGCTGACCCCGCTCGATTCATTGGCGATCGATGTGATCACCGACGATGTCAGCGACAATTACGTCAGCAAGGCGCTGTTCGCGGTCTCCGAATTTGCCAATATCGTGCGCGCCGGGGCCCGGGCGCTGTCCGGCGAAGCGCTGCTCTGCGCCAATCTCGGCTTCGGCTGCCGGCTTGTGTCCGAGGCGGCCGGCGTCCGCCACACGCTATTGTTCGATACCGGGCCCGAAGGCGCGATCTTCCTTCGCAACTGCGCCAATCTCGGCATCGGGCTCGGCGAGGTCGAGGCGATCGCGGTCAGCCACGGCCATTGGGACCATATGGCGGCCCTGCCCGCGGCATTGCAGGCGATCGGCGCCGGCGGCGGGCGGGCCGCTGTCCATGTCAACCCCGGCATGTTCGACGAGCGCGCGATCCGGCTCGGCGACGGCACGATCCTGCCGGCGGCCAAGGTGCCGGCGCCGACCGAACTCGAGGCGCTCGGCGCCGTGGTGGTCAATGATCCGGCCGAGCGGCTGCTGCTCGACGGTCATTTCTATCTGAGCGGCGAGATCCCGCGGGTGAGCGCCTTTGAGAAGGGCCGCACCGACCATTTGAGCCGTACCGGCAGCGCGGCACCGTGGCGGCCCGATCCGCTGCTGCTCGACGAGCGCATGCTGGTCGCCCATGTGCGGCAGCTGGGATTGATCGTGCTGAGCGCGTGCTCGCATGCTGGCATCGTCAATGTCTGCACCGAGGTGCGCCGCCGGTTTCCCGACCTCCCGATCCATTGCGTGATCGGCGGGCTGCATTTGGGCGGGGTCATGGAGGCGATCATCCCGCAGACCGTCGAAGCGCTGCGGCCATTCGCGATCGGCCACATCATCACCGGCCATTGCACCGGCTGGCGGGCCTTGCATGCGCTCGCCAATGCGTTTGGCGACCGGGTCAGCCAGTCGGCGGTCGGCACCACCTATCGCTTCGCC
>DATJTI010000071.1:0-117911 GCA_035503615.1 Allostellaceae bacterium
ATGTAGTCGCCGGCATCGCCGCCTGCCCAATCCCGAGCAACACTGTCCGATCGCTGCCATAGCGCAGTCCGCCGGCGGGGCCGGGCGGCCGCGTCGTGCCGGCGCCGCGAGAGGGCGCGGGGAGCCGCCGATTGCGGCGTCGGGGAACCAGGCGGCAGCAACCGGAACGCTGCCAAGGACGACTGGCAGCCGGCGGGCGGTATTACGGGGACCGTGGCCGACCGGCCTGATGCCGCGGCGCCGGGGTGGCCTCGATGGCGAGTTCAACCCTTGACCGGTCACCCACCGCGCCGCCAGCCGTGCCACGGCGTGCGCGGTTGACACGCAGGTCACGGGAATGGTCGCCGGCATCGGCCGCTCATCCGACGGCCGTGACCTCCTTGCTCGGCATGGTCGGCGCCACCGCCAACTGGTTGCCGGCGATCAGCATCTTGCAGTGGTCGTAGAGGGCGACCCGCGCGGCCTCGGTGCGGTTGTTGCCGTAGAGCCCGGTTTCCACCAAGCGGTCGAGATACCAGACGGTCTGGGTGTTGAGCGAGAGCGTGATGAGTTCCGATTTCAGTGGGTTGACATCTCGCGCCATGGCGACCGCCCATCATCGATGCGGATAACAATGCCAAAACTATGGCATAAAAATAGCCCACTGCGAGCAGAATCTTGCCGTGATCGACGCTTTTGCGTCATCCCGTCGCTCGATTTCCGGCGCCAACCTGGCGGGGCGGGTGGCACCCGTGCGGCGCAGGTGCGGCTGCGGTGAGGCGGGCGATCTCCTGCCGAGACCGCCCGCTCCATCCCCCGGCACGATCGGCGCGCCGGCGCTGCCCTACCCACCCTCGGCTTCAGGCCGGTCGGCAACCGCCGCAGCGCTTCGACCGCACGCCCGAGAGCTTAATGCAATGGTCGAACCGGGCAATGGCGCAGACCCTGCTCCACAGGGTTGTCCCCTAGAAAACCCACTTATCCCGGTTTCGTCCGCCGAACCGTCCACCTGGAGGAGCCTGCGCCGGCGACAAGCCGGGGATTTCCCGAGCCGGCGGCGCCAGACGGCTTGTAAGCCGGGTTCTGTCCCGCTCCGAGCCGCCGATCTGCAGCACGGGGCGGTGACGGCCATTCCTCTGGGATGCCCGTCACCGGGCATCTCCTGCGACCGACCCGAGCGGCGGCGCGAAGGACCGCCCGGCCATTCCGATCGCTCCGCGGAGCGATCCGCGACGGCCTGCCGCTCCTACTTGGTCTTGCTCCCGGTGGGGTTTTCCCTGCCGCCGCCGTTGCCGGTGGCGCGGTGCGCTCTTGCCGCACCATTTCACCCTTGCCGTCCACCCGCGGAGGTTGCCGCGAGGGGACTTGGCGGTGTCTTTTCTGTGGCACTGTCCCTGAGGTCGCCCTCGCCGGGGGTTACCCGGCACCGTTCCTCCGTGGAGCCCGGACTTTCCTCTCGTTGCGCGATGGCAAAGAGCGGCCGTCCCGCCGTCTGGCCCCGCCTATTTGGCGTGCTGGAGCGCCGATGTCAAAGCCCGACAGCGGTTTGGCGGCTCCGCTCCGGCAACCCGGTTCGTTCAGGGGGTCATCGCGATCCCGTCAGCGGCGGCAAACTTGGTCCCGACATTGCCGCCGAATTGCGGGTTGACGAGACGGGTCCCGCTGCCGGCGGTCGCATCGACTGCCGTCTGACAGGCGAAATAGGGTGAAATGAACGTGTTGTGAGCCGCATAGCGCGAAACGATCGCGAGGCAGGTCGGGGCCACTTCGAGGTCCATCGCGTCGATCGTGTTGGCGAAGCTGTAGCCGTTTTCAAGCAACAGGCCGACACCGCCGCGCGCGCTCGCCGATCCGGCGCCGCTGATCCGGGAAATCTGGGTCTGTTCGAGCGCGATCCCGGCGGCACCACCGGCGGAATCGGCGACCGCGAAAATCTGCGAGTTCAGGACATAGTTCAACTGCAACCCGCCGGCGCGCCGGCCGGCGCCCGCGTTGTTGACGATCAGATGATCGATCTTCATCGAGTTCTGGGCATCGGAAAAATCGGGGCGTCCGATCACGACCGCATAGCTGTCGCTATTGGCGTTGACAAACAAGGTGCCTTGCTCGTTGAAATAAAAGCATCCCTTTGGCGAGGTCGGCGTACCACCGGAGCATTCGATCTCCAGCACCGGATTGGCGGAAATCGATTTGCCATCAAGCACGGCACCCATGGAGATCACGCGAAAGCCGGTGTCCGACCGGGTCCGGTAGTCGATCACGAACGGGCGGGTCAGCCGGAACGTGCCGTGCGGCAGCAGCAACGGTTCGTCCGTGGCCATGGCCGCAGCAAGCGCACGCTCGAGGGCTGCGGTATCGTCGCTGCGGTCGTTGCCGGTAGCGCCGTAGCAGCGGGCGTCGATCCATGGGTTCGCGGCACAGGCCGCCGGCGTGATGCCTGCAGCGTGGGCCGGCAGCAGCCATGACGGCAACTGTGAGAACATAATGAGAACGATTGCCGCGATAACGCAACAGCGCGCCATGCTGTCTCCTGTGACGAACGCCCCGCGGGATCAGCCACGGCAGACGGGAGCGATGAGAAGTTGGCGGTTGTGGTTATAACTGACCGTTCACGGTCTGTCTCTAAAAATCTCGCATTCAGGGTAAAATTTTTATAATCATGCCATTTTACGAGCAATTACCGCGAGTTCTCCGGCACAAGACCCAATCGACACCCGTTTTCAAAATTCTGCAGCTACGCTTCAGCGCGCGGCCGCGCTCCGCCACAGCCCGTAGAGGACGATGCCGCACAGGATCAGGCCGGCGCCGAGCGCGCGCCCGGCGGTCAGCCTTTCGCCGAGCAGCGCCACCCCGACCACGATCACGGTGACCAGTTCGCAATTGGCGATGACCGCATAGCTGGCCGGCCCGAGCCGCGGCACGCTGTAGGAGAACAGCGTGACGGTCAGTGCGCCGGGGCCGAGCGCGACGACCAGGATCAGCAGCCAACTACCGAATGACCGCGGAATGTCGAGGCCGATGACGAGGCTCGTTGCAGTGAAGGTCAGCGCCAGCCCGAGATAGAGAAAAGCGGCACCGATCAGCGGCGGATGGCGCCGCATCAGCACCGAATTGGCGGCGAGATAGAGCGCGTAGATGACCGGGGCCGGCAAGATCCACATCAGGCCGCCGGGATCAAGACCGCCGCCGCGCATTCCCGGCACCGCGATCAGCCCGGCCCCGATCAGGATCAGCGCCACGCACAGCACCGCCCGCGGGCGGATCGGCCGCTTGAAGATCAGCCGGTCGAGCACCAGCGTCAGCGCCGGGTAGGTATAGAACAGCAGGATCGCGATGCTGGTCTCGAGGGTGTGCAGGCTTTCCCAGAAGCACAGGGTCTGCCCGGCGCCGAGGGTCGCGCCGACCAGTGTGATCCGCCACGCACCCCGGCGCAGCGCCGCGCGGATACCGTGTCCGGCCATGGCGGCCGCCATCGAGAGCGGCACCAGCGCCAGGCCATAGCGCCACACCAGCATCGAAGGGGCGCTGATCCCGGCCCTGTAGAGCTGCAAGGTCATGATCGGCATGAACCCGACCATGACGCTGCCGCCGATTGCGGCAAATGCCGCGCGCCAAGCCCGCGGTTGCTGCCCTGCCGTCCCGGTCAGGTTCTGTGCCGGATCGGTCGCGGCCATCGGTCCCGCCTGCGGCTCACTATGCGCTCGTCACCGGCTGCGGTCGGCCATATGGCGCGTCACCGCCGCGCATGCAGGCTCCGGTCGCGCAACCGGGGCGGCACCTCGTCGCTATTCGACCTGCCGCTGCTCGCCCTGCCGCTATTCGGCCTGCCGTTCGTACCAGATCCGCCCGTCCTTGATCGTCAGCTGGGCGATCAGGCGGCGCTTGGCAGTGACAGTGTTGCCGTCGCTATCGCGCAGCTCGAAAGCGCCGTCGCGCAGCTCGAACACGGCGATGTCGGCGTTGGCGCCGGGCTTGAGCGTGCCGACAGTTCCCTCGTAGCCGAGGATCTTCGCCGGGGCCGCGGTCGCGCGCCGCACCAGCTCGTCGAGTGGCATGCCGAAATGCAACAGCTTCGACATCGTCGTCGGCAGGTCGAACACCGGGCCGTTGGTGGCGCTGGTGAAGGTCAGGTCGGTCGAGATCGTATCGGGCAGAAAGCCCTGGTCGAGCGCCTTCTCGATCAGCGGAAAGCTGAAATGGCTGCGGCCATGGGCGCAGTCGAAAATGATGCCGTGGCGCTGCGCTTCGACGACCTCCTTCAGCACCAGCTGCTTCTCCTGGCCCATGATGCCGTGGGCCCGGCCATGATAGCAGTGGGTGACGATGTCGCCGGGCTTCATATGGGCAAGCAACTCGGGCAGCGGGATCGGCGAATCGGTGATGTGCATCATCATCGGCACGCCACCCGCCATGTCGGCGGTGCGGCGCGCGAGCTTGACCGGCTCTGCCGTGTATTCCCAGACGAGCCCGGGCCCGTAGCGCAATTTGACGCCGATCGCGAGGTCGGGGTTCTCGCTGATCGTGCGGGCGCAGCCCTCGGGGTCGGCATAGGGGAAATGCGCCAGCTCGCCGCCGCGCGACGTGCCGACGATGCCGATCGCCGACAGGTTGACAAAGGCGCGGGTGCGGGTGCGCACTTCACGGTCGAGAACCTGCCGCAGCCCCGCGAAGGTGGCCGAGCCTGTGCTGCCGGCATCGCACAGTGTCGTCACCCCGCTCGCCCGGCAGAAGCGGTCGGTGTCGCCGGCCATGTCGTGGGCGTTGACAAAGATGTGCGCGTGGAGGTCAACGAGCCCCGGCGTCACCAGCCGGCCTCGGGCGCTAAGGGTGCGGCGCGCCTCGGCTCGCGGCAGCGATGGCGCCACCGCGGCGATCTTGCCGCCGGCGATGCCGATATCCATGATTCCGCGCAACCCGGCGGCGGGGTCGAGCACCTCGCCACCCGTCAGCAGAAGATCGTATTGCACTGAGCGCCCTCCCGATCATGTCCGGCGGCCATCGTCGATGATCGGGACGGTGCTGACAACCGGCGCCGTCGTGAGCAGGCTCGCCCGCAGCCCAGCGTCGCGGCGAACGCAACCGCTCGCGCATTGTCCTTGCCCATATCGTAGCCGTAAAGTCCGGCCTTTGCCCAAATTGGAGGCATGGTTTGGACCAAGCGGTAGCCCCGCCGCAACTGCCGAGCAGCGTCGTCCCGCAGCGCGGCATGGTGCTGATGGCGGCGCTGATGGCGACATTCATGGCCGCGGTCGAAAGCACCATCGTCGCCACCGCGATGCCGACCATTGTCGGCGATCTCGGCGGGTTCCGGCTGTTCAGCTGGGTGTTTGCCGCCTACCTGCTGACGATGGCGGTGTCGGTGCCGATCTATGGCCGGCTCGCCGACATCTACGGGCGCAAGCGGGTCTTCTTTACCGGCACCGGCATCTTTCTGATCGGCACGACGCTGTGCGGCTTTTCGCGCTCGATGCTGATGCTGGTGATCTTCCGCGCGCTGCAAGGGATCGGCGCCGGGGCGATCCAGCCGATCGCCAGCACCGTGATCGGCGACATCTACACCCCGGCGGAGCGGGCGCGGGTGCAGGGCTATCTGTCGAGCGTATTCGGGGTCTCGGCGATCGTCGGCCCGGCGCTCGGCGCCTTTCTCGTCGAGCATGTCAATTGGGCGGTGGTGTTCTGGGTCAATCTACCGATCGGCGCGGCCAGCATCACGATGTTCGCGCTCTATCTGCCCGAGCGGGTCGAGCGCCGCCAGCACCGCATCGATTATCTGGGTGCCGTCTTGCTGATCATCGGCGTCGGCGCGCCGATGCTGGCGCTGGTGCAGGCGCGCAGCCTCGCTACCGGCAGCCTCGCCTCGCTCGTCGGGCTCGGGCTGGCGCTGCTGCTGGCGCTCTTCGTGCACGAGGCGCGCGCGCCCGAGCCGATGGTGCCATTCCGATTGTGGCGCAACCGGGTCATAGCACTCGCCAATTTCGGCATCTTCGGCACCGGCTCGACGATGATGGCGGTCAGCGCCTTTCTGCCGACCTATGTGCAGGGCGTCATGGGCCGGAGCCCCGCCGTTGCCGGGCTGGTGCTCGGCTGTATGTCGGTCAGCTGGATGTTCGCCTCGTTCGCCGGCGGCCGGTTAATGATCCTCACCTCCTATCGGCTGGCCGCCGCGCTCGGCGGCATGGCGCTCGCCGCGGGAGCGCTGATCCTGACCTGGCTGCAGCCGGAGAGCGGCATCCTGTTGGCGTCAGCCGGGTCCTTGGTCATGGGCATCGGCATGGGCGCCTGCAACACCGCCTTTCTCGTTTCGATCCAGGCGAGTGTGGGCTGGCATGAGCGCGGCGTCGCGACCGGTGCCAACATGTTCATGCGGGTGATCGGTCAGTCGTTTGGTGCCGCACTCGGCGGAGCGATCCTCAATTTTGGCGTGTTCCGCCGGGTTCCGGATGCGGTCGATGCGGTCAACCGGCTGTTGGAGCCGAGCTTGCGCCATGGCCTCGGGCCGGGCGAGATCGCGCGGCTGACGAACGCGGTCGCCGGCGCATTGCATGAGGTCTACTGGGTCGCGACCTTGACCGCGGTGCTGACCTTCATCGTCGCCGCCAGCTTCCCGGCGCGGCTGAGCCCGTTGCGTCCGGCCGCCCCGCCATCGCGTTGAGCCGCCATCCGATCGGCCTATAATCGCGTTCAATCGAGTAATCGGGACCAATCGAGACGGAGGAGAACGCGATGGCAGCCATTCTCGGAACCGACGGCTACCGCTACCAGGTGGTCAATGATTGGGCAAAACTGCCCGACGGCTGGAAGTGGGATGCCGATGTCGCCGCGGTCGGGGTCGACCGGCACGACAATGTCTACGCCTTCAGCCGCGGCGCGCACCCGATGATCGTGTTCGATCGCAACGGCAACTTTCTGCGCTCCTGGGGCGAAGGGGTGTTCCACCGCCCGCACGGCGTTCACATGGCGGCGGACGACACGCTGTTCCTGACCGATGACGGCGACCACACGGTGCGCAAATGCACTCTCGAGGGCCGGGTATTGCTGACCCTCGGCATCGCCGGCAAGCCCGCACCCTATATGAGCGGTGAACCGTTCCACCGCTGCACCCATACCGCACTGTCGCCGCAGGGCGAGATTTACGTCTCGGACGGCTACGGCAACGCCCGCGTTCACAAATATTCGCCCGACGGCAAGTTGCTCCTGGCCTGGGGCGAGCCCGGCACCGATCCCGGCCAGTTCAACATTGCGCATAATGTGTGCTGTGATCCCGATGGCTGGGTCTATGTCGCCGACCGCGAGAACCACCGCATCCAGGTGTTCGACGGCAACGGCAAGTACGAGACGCAGTGGAACAACATGCACCGCCCGTCCGGACTCTATATGGAAAGCGGAACGCGGACGCCGCGCTTTTATGTCGGCGAGATCGGCGGCGGCATGGGGGTCAATTACGATCATCCGGGGATCGGCCCCCGCGTCAGCATCTATTCGCATACAGGCGAGATGCTGGCGCGGCTCGGCAACCGGCCAGCCGGTCTCGAACCCGGCCAATTCGTCTCGCCGCACGGCCTTGCCGTCGACAGCCATGGCGACATCTATGTCGGCGAGGTGTCGTTCACCAACTGGGGCAACCGCTACAAGGGCGAGCCGTTCCCGCCCGGCCTGCGCGCCCTGCAAAAGCTGGCCAAGCTGGACTGAGCTCTGCCGCACCCGGGTCTGCGCCCATCTGCACCGGGCGCTCGCGAACCCCGGACGTCCGGGCCAGTCGCGCGAGACACCTCGTATTTCTGCCGCGGCCTCAGCCCTGGTGTTGCCCGACGATTTCGGCGAGCAGCGGGGTGAACGCGTCGGCGGCTTCGTAGGCGACCCAGTGGCCGGCGCCGGGGATGACCTCGAAGCGCAGGCCGGGCTGGATGCTGTCGAGCACGCGGCGGCGCTCATCGAGATAGGGTCCGGCGCCGGCGTCGCGCCCGCCCCAGATGCCGGAAAGCCGCGCCGTCACCCGCGGCAGCGCCTGCAGCAGCGTGTCGGTGCGCGAAAAGCGCCGGCTCCTGACCCGGCCGCGCGGCGCGTTCAGGTATTGAATATAGACGGCGAGGTCGTCGATCTTGTCCTTGTCGGCGATCATCAGCACACCGAGATTGTGCCGGGCGATCGCCAAGAGCTCGTCGACGGTCCCGCCCGGCTTCTGGCGCTCGAGCTCGGTCGGCTGCCGCGGCAGGCCGAGCCCGTTCGAGCCGACGATCGTGAAGCCGCGCACCTGCGCGCCCAGCAATGCCGCGACATGACCGCCGACCACCCCGCCAAACGAGAAGCCGGCGAGATGAAAGCGCTCTCCGCCCGGCAATATCATCGCCAGCCCGGCGGCGATGATTTGCGCCAGGCTCTCGGCGGTGTGCGGCTCGGGCGGGGTCGCCGAGCAGCCGAGCCCCGGCAGGTCAGGGGCGATGACGCTGTAATCGCGCGCCAAGGGCAGCACGTTCCTGATCCAGTGCATCCACGAGCCGTAGCCGCCATGCAGCAGCACCAGCGCCGGGCCGCCTCCCCAGCGGTGCCAGACCATGTGGCCATCGCCGCACGGGGTCTCGATGCGCGTCGCCTCGGCGGCAATGCCGGCGACGAGGTCTTTGGTTGCTGTACTGATCCCGGCCACTCTTCGCCCCCGAATATCCTGTACCGGTGCCTGATTAGCCGGTTTCGCGGCGCGCGCCTAGCACCGGATCAGGCCGCGTCAGCATGGCAAAAGCACGGTTCGCCCTCCCCGACCGTGAAGACGTAACTATATCACCCCGAGTAGGCGTCGCCGGACCCGGCGGCCCGCCCCGTTCGGAGCCGATGGATGGCGGAGCGACTGGAAACGTTGATGTGGGCAAAGGCCTGCGAGGCAATGGACCGGGCCGAGCGCCTGCACCGGCAGTTCTTTCATCGCAGCCCGGCGACGCCGTATTGGGAGGCGCCATGCGATATTTTCGAGACCGACGCGACGCTGACCCTGCTGATCGCACTGCCGGGGGTGGCCCCGGACGCGATCACCGTCACGCTCAGCGCCGGAGTGTTGATGGTCAGCGGCGAGCGGCCGCTGCCGGCCGAGCTGGGCCAGGCCCGGATCCATCGGCTGGAGATCCCGCACGGGCATTTTCAGCGCCGGATCGAATTGCCGCCGATCCCGGTCGAGATCACCGGCCGACATCTCGCCAATGGCTGCCTGATGGTCCAGCTGCACAAGCTGTGATGCATCGCTGCCAACCGCGATCGCGACTTCGTCGAGGATTTTACAGATGTCCCTGGAAGAACAGGAATTGCGTGCGGTCGGTCCGGCCGCACCACCGCCAGCCGGCGGCATCGAGGCGACGCTTTCCAGCATCCCGGCGCTGCCTGAGGATGCGCTGATCCTGGTCCCGACCCGCTCTCTGGTGCTGTTTCCCGGCACGGTGCTGCCGGTGACACTCGGCCGCCAGCGTTCGATTGCCGCGGCACAGGCGGCGATCCGGCTGAACCGCCCGATCGGCCTCGTGCTGCAGCGCAATGCGGCGACCGAGGATCCGATCCCGGTCGATCTTCACCGCATGGGGACCGAGGCCAACATCCTGCGCTATGTGACGAGCCCCGACGGTCAGCATCATGTGATCAGCCAGGGCGAGCGACGGTTTCGCGTGCTCGACTTTCTCGACGGCTACCCGTTTCTGGTGGCCCGGGTCGAGCGGCTGGCCGAGACCGACACGCTCGGCAAAAACATCGAGGCGCAGATGCTCAATCTGCGCAACCAGGCGATCGAGGTGCTGCAGCTGTTGCCGCAGGCTCCGGTGGAGCTCGTCAACACCGTGCAATCGGTGACCTCGCCTGCGGCACTCGCCGATCTGATCGCCGGCTTCATGGATATCACCCCGGCCGAGAAGCAGGAGATCCTCGAAACCGTCGATATCGAGAGCCGGCTGCAGCGGGTCTCGACGATGCTGGCCTACCGTACCGAGGTGCTGCGGCTGTCGCGCCAGATCAGCGAGCAGACCAAGGAAAAGATCGACGACCGCCAGCGCGAGTTCCTGCTGCGCGAGCAGATGAAGACGATCCAGAAGGAGCTCGGTGAAGGCGACGATGCCAAGAGCCAGGAAATCGCCGAGCTGGCGAAAAAGATCGCCGAGGCGAACATGCCAGCCGAAGTCGAGCAGCATGCCAAGCGCGAGCTGGCGCGGCTCGAACGGATGCCGGAGGCGGCCGGCGAATATTCGATGGCGCGCACTTATCTCGAATGGCTGATCGAGCTGCCCTGGTCGATCGAGTCGGGCAAGCCGATCGACATCGCCGAGGCGCGGCGCATCCTCGATGCCGATCATTTCGGTCTGGCCAAGGTCAAGCGGCGGATTCTCGAAAACCTCGCGATCCACCAGCTGAACCCCGACGGCCGCAGCCCGATCCTGTGCTTTGTCGGACCGCCGGGCGTCGGCAAGACCTCGCTCGGCCAGAGCATCGCGCGCGCCACCGGTCGCAAATTCGTCCGCGTCAGCCTCGGCGGGACCCACGACGAAGCCGAGATCCGCGGTCATCGCCGCACCTATATCGGCGCATTGCCGGGGAACATCATCCAGGGCATCCGCCGCGCCGGTGCGCGCGACTGCGTGATGATGCTCGACGAGATCGACAAGCTCGGCCACGGTATCCAGGGCGATCCGGCCTCGGCGCTGCTCGAAGTGCTCGACCCGGAACAGAATGCGAGCTTCCGCGACAATTATCTCGGCGTCCCGTTCGACCTGTCGCGGGTCATGTTCATCACCACCGCGAATGTGCTCGACAGCATTCCGGGCCCGCTGCGCGATCGCATGGAGATCATCGACCTTCCGGGCTATGTCGAGGACGAGAAATTCGAAATCGCCAAGCGTTACCTGGTCGCCCGCCAGCTTGCGGCGAACGGGCTCAGTGCCGGTCAGGCCGAGCTCAGCGACGAGGCGATCCGCGCGATCATCCGCGACTACACCCGCGAAGCCGGCGTGCGGCAGCTCGAGCGCGAGATCGGCGCCGCACTGCGCAGTGCGGCGATGCGCATCGCCGAAAAGACCGCGCAGCATGTCGCGATCGGAGCGGCGGATCTCGCAGCCATTCTGGGACCGCCGCGGTTCGAGGGCGAAGTGGCGATGCGCACCAGCGTCCCCGGCGTCGCCACCGGCCTTGCCTGGACCCCGGTCGGCGGCGACATCCTGTTTATCGAGGCGGCGCGCAGCCCGGGCGGCGGCCGGCTGATCCTGACCGGGCAGCTGGGCGAGGTCATGCGCGAAAGCGCACAGGCGGCACTGACCCTGGTCAAGGCGCGGGCCGCTTCGCTCGGGCTCGATCCGGCGATCTTCGAAAAGAGCGACATCCACATCCACGTGCCGGCCGGGGCGATCCCGAAGGACGGTCCGTCGGCCGGGGTGGCGATGTACACGGCCCTCGTCTCGCTGTTGACCAACCGCACGGTCAGGAGCGACACGGCGATGACCGGCGAGATCAGCCTGCGCGGCTTGGTGCTGCCGGTCGGCGGGATCAAGGAGAAGGTCGTCGCCGCCGCCCGCGCCGGGCTCCAGACCGTGATCCTGCCGGCGCGCAACCGCAAGGATTACGACGACATCCCGGAGAGTGCCCGCAACAGCCTGCGTTTCCTGTGGGCCGAGCGCGTCGAAGAGGTGACCGAGGCAGCACTCGAACCGGCCCCCGCCTCGCCGGCTCGCGCCGCCGAGTGAGCCGCACGTCCTGCCAGGATTGCGCTGTCCCTATGCTGACGGGCCGCGACGGCTCCGGCGGCCAGCTGCATCGGGACGAGCCGGCAGAGACGGCGCTGCAGGCACGGGGCTGCGGGCGCGCTGACCCGCACCGGGTCCCCGCCTGCGATCGCTAAATCTTCGCCTGCGGCTGGCCGGGCGGCCGCTTGTCGGCACCCTTCTTCTTCTGCTTGGGCTTTTTGGCTTCCCGGCTCGACCGCTTCTGCTCCTTGTTCGCCACGACACCCTCCCATCCGTCTCGCCCTGCGAATATGCGGCGCCGGCGCAGCGATGCAACCCGCCATTCACCCTCTTTGCCCCCATTGCTTGGCCTGGACGGCGGGACCGGGAGCGGCCGCGATCCGTGCCAGCGAAGCCGCAAGCTCCGGGCTCGGCCAAGTTGCGCCGACAGCTTCTTCATAGGCGCGGCACGCCAAGATCGTCATAGAGCGGACCGGTCACCTGCAACCCGACCGGCAGGCCATCGACCATGCCGCAGGGGATCGACGCGGACGGGTTCTTGGTCAAGTTGAAGGGCGCGGTATACGGCATCCAGCCCGGGAAATTGTTCGGGTTTGGCAGATCGTCGTCGCGCGGCTCGGCATAGGCGGCCGGGATCGGCATCGTCGGCGACAGCAGCAGATCGTAGCGGTCGAAAAATTGCCGCACCGCCTGGCCCAGTGCCGCACGCTTGGCGACCGCTTCGACATATTGCTCCTGCGTCACCGCCGCACCGCGCCGGCAGAGTGCCACGAGGCCCGGATCCATCACTGCCGGAGCATCGGCCGGCAGACTGCGCAGCAGAGCCCAGAACGCGCCGAGCGCCAACGGCTCGAAAATCCCGCGCGGCGATTGCGGGAACGGATCGGCCGGCTCGACGACCGCGCCGAGGCTGCCGAACACCTCAGCAGCACGCTCGACCGCTTCGCGCACCGCCGGCTCCGGTTCGGCGAGACCGAGGGTCACCGACAGCGCGACGCGCCGGCCGCGCAACCCGCCTTCGCGCACCCGCAGCCGGTAATCGATCCCATCATCGGGCAGGCTATGCCAGTCCTGCGAATCCGGTCCCTTGATCGCGTCGAGCATCAAGGCCGCATCCTCGACATTCCGCGCCATCGGCCCGACATGGACGACATCGCCAAACGCCGAAGGCGGATAGACCGCGACCCGGCCAAAGGTCGGCTTCAGCCCGAAAATGCCGCAGAACGAAGCCGGGATGCGGATCGAGCCGCCGGCGTCGGTGCCGACCGCCAGCGGACACACGCCGGATAGCACCGCGACAGCGCTGCCGCCGCTCGAGCCGCCGGGGGTGCGCTCGAGGTTCCACGGGTTGCGGGTGATCCCGCAGAGCGGCGAGTCGGTCAGCGGCTTCCAGCCGAATTCGGGGGTCGTGGTCTTGCCGAACAGCACAGCACCCTGCGCGCGCAGCTTGGCGGTGACCGGCGAATCCTCGTCCCACGCTTGGTTTGGATCGATCGTGCGCGAGCCGATCAGCCGCGGCCAGCCGCGGGTCAGCACCGTATCCTTGATCGCCACCGGCACGCCATCAAGCAACCCTTGTGGCGTGCCTTTCTGCCAGCGCGCCTCGGCCGCGCGCGCCGCCGACATCGCCGTTTCGCGGTCGTACAGCACAAAGGCGTTGACCGCACCCTCATGAGCTTCGAGCCGCCGCAGCGTCTCCGCCGCGACTTCGACCGGCGATAGCTTCTTGTCGCGATAGAGCGCCAGCAATCGGGTCGCCGGCAGAAAGGCGATCTCGTCGGTCATGCTCTTCCCTCAAGTCACGGCAACCGCTTGGCAAGCGGTTCGGGGGCGACCAGCTCGCCGCGCGAAGCGGTCGGGGTTGCCGGCGACATCGCGCGAGCGGCGACCGATCATCGGCTCGATTGCCGAGATTACCGTGACCGGGCGCGTTGCGACAGTGCTACCGGGCCGCCGAGCCGATGCGCCGGGTGTCTTGCCCGACAGCGGATCGTGCCGCAGGATCGCCGCGGCGATCGACCAAAAGGGCGGCGAGGATCAAAAAATGCGGCAGGGCCGCCGATGATCGGCTTCACGGTGCTGACGCGCGATGGATCGGCACGGCGCGGCCGGCTGGCGACCGCTCACGGCGTTGTCGACACCCCGGCGTTCATGCCGGTCGGAACCGCTGCCACGGTCAAGGCGATGACACCCGAGGACGTCGCCGCCAGCGGTGCCAGGATCGTGCTCGGCAACACCTATCATTTGATGCTGCGGCCGGGCGCGGAGCGGATTGCCGCACATGGCGGGCTGCACCGTTTCATGAACTGGCCCCACGCGATCCTGACCGATTCCGGCGGCTTTCAGGTCATGTCGCTTGCACCGCTGCGCAAGATCGGCGAGGACGGCGTCGCCTTCCGCTCGCATCTCGACGGCAGCCGCCACCTCTTGACGCCCGAGCGTGCGATCGCGATCCAGCACCTGCTCGGCGCCGATGTGACGATGGCGCTTGACGAATGCACGCGCTACCCGGCGCCGTGCGAGGCCGTCGAGCGCGCGGCGGCATTGTCGCTGCGCTGGGCCGAGCGGTCGCGCCGCGCCTTTGTCGAGCGGCCGGGCCACGGAATTTTCGGCATCGTGCAGGGTGGCGTAAATCCCGATCTGCGGCTGCGCATGACGCAGGGGCTCATCGACATCGGCTTCGACGGCTACGCAGTCGGCGGCCTCGCGGTCGGCGAAGGCCAGGCGGTCATGTTCGACATCCTCGACGCCACCGTGCCGGCATTGCCCGAAGACCGCCCGCGCTATTTGATGGGGGTCGGTAAACCGGCCGATCTGGTCGGTGCGGTCATGCGCGGCATCGACATGTTCGACTGCGTGTTGCCGACCCGCTCGGGACGGACCGCGCAGGCCTTCACCCGGCAAGGCCCGCTGAACCTGCGCAATGCGCGCCACGCCGACGACCCGGCACCGCTCGACCCGGGCTGCGCCTGCCCGGCATGCACCGGCTATAGCCGCGCCTATTTGCATCATTTGTGCCGCTGCGGCGAGATCCTGGGCGCGATGCTGCTGACCCAGCACAATCTGCGCTATTATGCCGATCTGATGGCCGGGATGCGGGCCGCGATCGAGGCGGATGGGCTCGCCGATTTTGCTGCCGCCTTTGCCGCAGCGCAGACCGGACGGCAACAGGCGAGGGACGCATGACCGGAAAGCCGGCCCTGACCCAGCTCGGGCGGTCGACGCCATTGCCGCCATCGCCGGACGAGGCACTGCTCGAGACCGTGGCGAACCCGCATCCCGGCCTCACCTATCTGGTGCGTTTCACCTGCCCCGAATTCACCTCGCTGTGCCCGGTCACCGGGCAGCCCGATTTCGCGCATCTCGTCCTCGATTATGTGCCCGAGGCGGCGATCCTCGAAAGCAAGTCGCTGAAACTCTATCTCGGCAGCTTCCGCAATCATGCGGCGTTTCACGAGGAGTGCACGCTCGGCATCGCGCGCCGGCTGGTCGCGGTGCTGGCGCCGCGCTGGCTCAGGATCGCCGGCTACTGGTATCCGCGCGGCGGCATCCCGATCGATGTCTTCTACCAGACGGGCGACCCGCCTGCCGGGCTGTGGCTTCCCGATCCCGGGATGGCGCCCTATCGCGGCCGCGGCTGAGCCGCGATGGCCGACCCGATCCGCGAGGCGATCCGCGAGCAGGCGCTCACCATCGGCTTCGACGCGGTCGGTTTTGCCGCGGCACAGCTCGACGGCGCGGCGCGTGCCGGGCTGCGCGAATTCATCGCCCGCGGCTATCACGGCGACATGGGCTGGCTCGCCGGCACCGCCAAACGGCGCGGCGACCCGCAGACGCTGTGGCCGCAGGCGCGCACGGTCGTCGTGCTCGGCGTCAATTACGCGCCCGATGACGACCCGCTGGCAGCAGCCGGCAAGCTCGGGCGCGGGGCGATCTCGGTCTATGCGCGCGGGCGCGACTATCACGACACCATAAAGCGACGATTGAAGACGCTCGCCCGGTGGATCGACGGACGCTGGCCGGGTGCGGCGAAGCTCTTTGTCGATACCGCACCGGTCATGGAAAAGCCGCTGGCGCAGCAGGCCGGGATCGGCTGGCAGGGCAAGCACACCAACCTCGTCTCGCGCGATTTCGGCTCGTGGCTGTTTCTCGGCGAGATCTATCTGAGTCTGGCGCTCGAACCCGACCCGGCCGAGGGCGACCATTGCGGCTCGTGCCGGCGCTGCCTCGATGCCTGCCCGACCGCGGCTTTCCCGGCCCCCCACCGGCTCGACGCACGGCGCTGCATTTCGTACCTGACGATCGAACACAAGGGGATGATCCCGGTCGAATTCCGGAGCGCGATCGGCAACCGCATCTATGGCTGCGACGACTGCCTCGCGGTCTGCCCGTGGAACAAATTTGCCCGGGCCGCGCACGAGCCCGATTTTCTGCCGCGCGCCGAGCTGACGGCACCGCGGCTCGCCGATCTCGCGGCACTCGACGATGCCGGTTTCCGCCGCTTGTTTTCGGGCTCGCCGGTCAAGCGCATCGGCCGCGACCGGTTTGTGCGCAATGTGATGATCGCGATCGGCAATGGCCGGTATGGCGACGAGCGGCTGATCGCCGCGGCCCGGCAGCGCCTTGACGATGCAGCCCCGCTGGTCCGCGCCGCAGCCGTGTGGGCGTTCGACCGGCTGGCCGGTTCGCGGCGGTTTCGGGCCGAGCGCGTGCGGCGGCTTGCCGGCGAGCCCGAACCGATGGTTCGCAGCGAATGGATACGCGAGCCGGCAGAAGCGTGAGATGCCATGCGCGATAACGATGGTTGCGCCGGGCGGGTTCGCCCGTCACACTCGCCGCCGCCACCCCGATGGACCTGCCATGCGACGATTGTCAGCCCTCGCCTTGATCGGTTTGTTTGCTGCGGGCTGCACGCCGGCGATCCCGGTCAAGGACGCGTTCGGGGTCAGCGGGCAGCAGCCGGCGGGACCGGTGCCGCCTGAATTCGCCGCGTTCAACAATTACGATCCGCGCGTCGCCCTGCTGCTCGGAGAAGAGATGTGCGCCACCCCCTACGAGCTGCAGGTGCGAAAAGCGCTGGAGGCGGCACCCGGTCAGATCGTCGCGGCGACCGGACGCTGCGAACCCTATCTCGGTCCGTTCGGCAAGCTGAACCCACCCCTGGGCGAGTAGCAGAGGATCGTCCGCCGGTGCTGGGGGTTCGCCGGTGCTGTGTCCGCCGGCGCCGGGGGTCGGAGTGCGGCTCAGCGAGGCCCCGCAGCACAGCGGGAGAGCCCCGGAGGCAACGCCGTTACCGCGCGGATGACCTCGTCGAACGCGGCGAGCTGGGTCGCCCAGCTGTATTTCGCCTCGACCGCACCGCGCGCCTTGCCGGCGATCTCGGCGCGAAACGCGCCGTTGCGCAGCAGATGCACGATTTGCCCGGCGAATTCGCGGCTGTCGTCGCTGATCAGGATGCCGGCACCTTCGGCGATCGCGGTGCCGCGCCAAGCGGCGGTCGAGGCGACGCAGGGCAGACCCATGGCCAGCGCCTCGAGCACCTTGTTCTGGATGCCGCGTGCCAGCCGCAACGGCGCCGCAAACACCTCCGCCCGATCGAGATAGGGCCGGATGTCGGGGACCCAGCCGGTGACCGCGACACCTTTTCGCTTGGCCAGGCGCCGCACCGCCGCGGTCGGCCGGTTGCCGCAAATCGTCAGCGTCGCCTCGGGAATCTGCGCCTGGACCGCCGGCAGAATCTCATCGCATAGCCATGTGACGGCGTCGATATTGGGCAGGTAGTCCATCACCCCGGTGAAGACGATCGAACCGGGGGATTTCTGTTCTCCCGTGGAGCGGAAGTATTCGAGATCGACACCATTGCCGACGAGAGCGACCGCAACTCCCGGAAAGGTGCGCTCGAAATCGCATTTCTCGGCCGCGGTGCAGACCGTCGCGCGGGTGAAGCGACGCGCGATGCGCCGCTCATAAGCATAGAGGCGTTTCGCCTCGGCGCGGTAGATCCAGCGCAGTGGAATAGTCGAGCGCTGCGCATATTGCGACCATTTCGACGAGTCGAGCTCCTGGAACTGCATGATCCGCGGCACCCCGGGAAAATGCTCGGCATATTGGGCGACATTGCTGCTGAAGACGATGATCAGGTCCGGCGGGGCTTCGTCGTATTTCGTGATGATCGCCCGATGCAGCGCCGCCTCGTCAAACGCCGCCACCGACAACGGCCGACCGCGGACCAGGGCGTCGAGCGCGCGCAGCCGGCTCATTCCCCGACGCACCGGAACCGCAGTGACGCTCCTCACATAAGCCCGCAGCCCGGGCAGATTGTCGAGATCGCGGACACCGTCGCCGAGGCAGAAGACGTGGACCTCGTGCGTCGCCGACAGATGGCGAATTTCGTTGAAGGTGGTGATCTTGTCGCCACGGTCCGGTGGAAACGGGACGCGCTGGCAGACAAAAAAGATCCGCATTGCTCACCGGCTCCGGCCGGGCTGCTGCCAGCCCCTGACCGGCCCGAGCGCCGGGTCGGTAGCCGGCGGACAGACCGCAGATGATCGCACGACAGGCATCCCCGGCCGCACCGCGCCTCCCCAACTGGACATCCGTCTCGGCCAATGTTACGTTGCTGTGGTCGTCATATATCCTATGTCCGCTCTTTACTAAAGTTTACCGGACGAGGGACATTATCGCTCTGTTCTCCGCGAAGGGCCTCGCAGACCGCCGCATATTTGGGGAGTTCGGTCGTGATTTCGGATTCGCGCATGACCATTCGGGCGCGCGCACCGCTGCGGCTTGGTCTTGCCGGTGGCGGCACCGACCTCTCGCCCTATTGCGATGAATTCGGCGGTGCCGTGCTCAACACGACGATCGACCGCTTCGCCTACGCCTTTGTCAGCCCGCGCGATGACGGCAAGGTGGTGTTTCGCGCCAGGGACCTCGGCTGGGAGGAGACTTTCGAGGCGGCGCCCGAACTGCCGGAGGCGCGGCTGTTGCTGCATCGCGGGGTCTATGAGCGCATGGTTCGCGACCATCATGGCAGCCAGCCGATCGCGGCCACGGTCACCACCTCGGTCGATGCGCCGCTCGGTTCGGGCCTCGGCTCGTCCTCGGCCCTGGTGGTCGCGCTGGTCGATGCGTTCCGGGCGCTGTTCGCCGCCCCGCTCGGCCAATACGACGTGGCGCATCTGGCCTTCGAGATCGAGCGTCTCGACCTCGAACTGGCCGGCGGCAAGCAGGATCACTACGCAGCGGCGTTCGGCGGCACCAACTTCATCGAGTTTCTGGCCGGCGACCGGGTCATCGTCAACCCGCTACGGGTCTCCGATTCGGCACGCAACGAATTGGAATCCTCGCTGGTAACCTGCTTTTCGGGGCGCTCGCGCGATGCCGCCGAGGTTATCGAGCAGCAGACCGCCGGGATGATGGATCACAGCATTCGCGCGCTCGCAGCACTCGACCGGCTCAAGGCGGACGCGATCGAGATGAAGAACGCACTGCTCGCCGGCGACGTCCGGGCGATGGCGCGAATCCTCGCCGATTCCTGGCAGGCCAAGAAATTGACCGCCGCCGGCATCACCACCGACCGGATCGAGGCATTGTGCGGGCTCGCCTTTGCCAATGGCGCGCTGGCCGGCAAGATCTCGGGCGCCGGTGGCGGCGGCTTTCTGATGTTCATCGTCGATCCGGAAGACCGGCAGGGGTTGCTCGAAGCGCTCGACACCGCCGGCGGCATCGCCGGCCCGGTCAAATTCGTCGAACGCGGTTGCGAGACATGGCAGGTGCAGCGATGAACGAGATCACCAACTACCTGGTCCGGTCACGCGACGTCATCCAGGCGGCGATCGACGACCCGGCCTTTGGCAATACGGTCGCGGCGATTGCCGAGCGGGTCGGCGATGCGCTCGGCGACGGCAAGAAGCTGCTGATCGCCGGCAATGGCGGCAGCGCCGGCGACGCCCAGCATATCGCCGGGGAATTCCTGTCGCGGCTCAACTACGACCGGGCTCCGGCGGCCGCGCTCGCCTTGACCACCGACACCTCGGTGCTGACCGCGATCGGCAATGATTACGGTTACGAGCGGGTGTTCGAGCGCCAGATCCTCGGGCTCGGCGTCGCCGACGACGTGTTCATGGCGATCTCGACCTCGGGACGGTCGCCCAACATCCTGCGCGCGATCGACGCAGCCCACGACAGGGGGCTCGCGGTCGTCGGCCTGACCGGCCGCAGCGGCGGACAGATGGCCGGGCGCTGCGATCTGTGTTTGCACGCACCCTCGGATTCGACGACGTTCATCCAGCAGATCCACATCACCGCTGCGCACATCATCTGCGGCCTGGTCGAAGCCCGCCTGTTCCCGCCGCCGCGCTGACCGGAAGGCGGCGCTTTTTGATCCGCCAGGCGGCGATTTTGTGCGGCGGGCTGGGGACCCGGCTCGGCGCATTGACGGCGCGGATGCCAAAGCCGCTCTTGCCGGTTGCCGGCGAACCATTCCTCGACATTCTGCTGTTCGAATTGGGCCGGCACGGGATCCGAGAGGTCCTGCTGCTCGCCGGCTTTGCCGCCGAGCGGATCGCCGAATATGCGGCGGCCTCCGCGCTGAAGGCGCGGTTCGGGATCGAGATCGCGGTCGCAATCGAGCCCGAGCGCGCCGGCACCGGCGGTGCGCTGTGGCACGCGCGCGATCGCCTCGACCCGTGCTTCCTGCTGATCAACGGTGATTCCTGGTTCGATATCAACCTTCTGGCCTTGTCCAGCGGGGCGGCGGCGCAACCTGCGGCGATCGCCATCATTGCCGTCAGGGAGCTCGCCGATGCGTCGCGCTACGGCGTCGTTACGCTCGACGCGCAGCGCCGGATCACCGGCTTTGGTGAACGCCCCCCAGAACCGGGTCCCGGGCTCGTCAATGGCGGGGTCTATTTCTGCCACCGCGCGCTAGTCGAACACCTCGGCCCGCGCTCTTCGCTCGAGGCTGACATATTTCCGGCTCTGGCCGGGGAGGGGCGGCTGCAAGGGATGCTATTCGACGAGTATTTTATCGATATTGGCGTGCCCCGATCCTATGCCGAGGCACAGCATCAGGTGCCGCGCCGGCGGCGGCGCCCAGCCGCCTTTCTCGATCGCGACGGCGTGCTGAACCATGATGACGCCTATGTCGGCAGCGTCGACCGGCTGCGCTGGATCGACGGTGCGGTGGCCGCGGTCAAGCGGCTCAACGATGCCGGCTATTTTGTGTTTGTCGTAACCAACCAAGCCGGGGTCGCGCACGGCCATTATGCCGAAGCGGACGTCCACACCCTGCACCACCACATGCGCGCCGAACTCGCCCTGGCCGGCGCCCATCTCGACGACATCCGCTATTGCCCGTTCCACCCGCAGGCGGCGATTGCCGACTACCGCCGGGTCAGCGATTGGCGCAAACCCGGACCAGGGATGATCACCGATCTGCTCGGCCATTGGCCGGTCGACACGGCGGCGAGCTTTCTGATCGGCGATCGCGCGACCGATTGCGCGGCCGCGGCCGCCGCCGGGATCGCGAGCCATCTGTTCCGCGGCGGCAATCTCGACCATTTTGTCGCCGGGATCCTGGCCGCGCGTCCCCCCGCGATCCCGGCCGACAGCTGAGGGAAGCCGCGCGCGATCCCCAAGGCACGCTTGCCAGTCAGCAACACGGGTCAGCGCCGCGCGCGCAACCGGTCGATGCTCCAGAACCCGGCGCCGGCCACCGCAAGATAGAGAAAGATGAAGCAATAGAGGATCGCCGGCTCACCGCCGTTTTGCAGCGGAAACGGGCTGCGCGGCGCGTGCGCCATGAAATAGGCGAACGCCATCTCGCCAGACAGAATGAAGGCGGCGATCCGGGTATAAAGGCCGATCGTCACCAGGAAGCCGCCAATCGTCTCCAACAGGCCGGCCAAGCCCGGCACCAGCGTAAACAAATGGTAGGCGCTGTGATGCGGTGCCGAAGGGAAATCCAACAGCTTGTTGAGTCCATGCTGCAAGTAAAGCAGCCCCACGACGAGCCGCAGCAGGCTCAACAGATGCGGCTCCAGGGCGAGCCGCCAGCGCGCGGTATCGGGCATACATCCTCCCCATTCGATATGGTCGCGGCCGCTTGGCCCCGTGAGAGCGCGGAGGTTAACGCCCGCCCTCGGGATCAGACAACAGCTCTGCCGTCTTCGCCATCGCGGCGCTGGCGTTGCACACCGGCCCCATCTACATTCGCCTTATAGTTAAGCCGGGTGGTTCGTTGAGGCGGGTGACGGGAACATGGCCGCGCAGGTTCGCACGGTAGCGTTTCACGGGATCGAGGTCATCGAGGTCGAGACCCAGGTGACGGTCACCTCGGGTCTGCCGGCCTTTACCGTGGTCGGCCTGCCGGACAAGGCGGTCGCCGAATCGCGCGAGCGGGTGCGCTCGGCATTGAGCTCGCTCGGCCTCGCTTTGCCGCCAAAGCACATCACAGTCAATCTCGCCCCCGCCGACGTCCTGAAGGAGGGCAGCCATTTCGATCTGCCGATCGCGCTGGCGCTGCTGGTGGCGATGGACGTGCTGCCGGCCGACGAGCTCGACGGCTACACCGCGCTTGGCGAATTGTCGCTCGACGGCTCGGTGACCGGGGTCGCTGGCGTGTTGCTCGCCGGTCTCTCGGCCGCCAGCCGCGAATGGGGTCTGATCTGCCCGGCCATCTGCGGGGGTGAAGCCGCCTGGGCTGGTGAGATCGAGATCGTCGCCGCGCCGAACCTGCTGGCGATCGTCAATCACTTCAAGGGAACCCAGCTGCTGCCGCCGCCCGAGCCGCGGCTCGCGGCCTCGCCCGGCGCCGGGCTCGACCTCGCCGAGGTCAAAGGCCAGGAAACCGCCAAGCGGGCGATCGAGATTGCCGCGGCCGG
The DNA here is from genome assembly GCA_035503615.1 of Allostellaceae bacterium. Taxonomy (GTDB): domain Bacteria; phylum Pseudomonadota; class Alphaproteobacteria; order ATCC43930; family CGMCC-115725; genus AP-15. The sequence goes on from DATJTI010000071.1 coordinate 22,565, forward strand.
CGGCCACAATCTGTTGATGGTTGGGCCGCCGGGATCGGGCAAGTCGATGCTGGCGGCTCGCCTGCCCGGGCTGTTGCCGCCCCTCGAACCGGCCGAAGCGCTCGAGCTCGGCATGATCCAGTCGGTCGCCGGCGGGTTGCGCAGCACCGGATTATCGCGCACGCGGCCGTTTCGCGAGCCGCACCATTCGGCATCGCTGCCGGCGCTGGTCGGCGGCGGCATCCGGGCGCACCCGGGCGAGATCTCGCTCGCCCATCAGGGTGTGCTGTTTCTCGACGAATTGCCGGAGTTCAACCGCGCCGCGCTCGAAGCCTTGCGCCAGCCGCTCGAAACCGGGCGGGTCAGCATCGCCCGTGCCAACGGCCACGTGACCTATCCGGCGCGGTTCCAGCTGATCGCAGCGATGAACCCGTGCCGCTGCGGCCATTTCGCCGAGGAGGCGTGTGGCCGCGCGCCGCGCTGCGCCGAGGACTACCAGGGCCGGCTGTCCGGACCGCTGCTGGATCGGATCGACCTGCACATCGACGTGCCCGCAGTCTCACCGGCGGATCTGACATTGCCGGCTCCCGGCGAGACCAGTGCCGCGGTCGCCAGGCGGGTTGCGGCGGCCCGCCAGCGGCAGGCGTCACGCTATGCCAAATCGCCGCCGGAACGCCGGATCAGCATCAACGCCGAAGCCGACGGGACAGTGCTCGAACAGGTCGCCGCACCGGACCCCGATGGACGGACACTGCTGGTCCGGGCAACCGAGCGCCTGCGCCTGTCAGCCCGCGGCTATCACCGCGTGCTGCGCGTCGCCCGCACGCTGGCTGACCTCGAAGGTGCCGCGACCGTCGGCCGCAGGCATGTGGCCGAGGCGCTGAGCTATCGCCGGCAACGAAGCCTGCCGGAGAGCACCTGAGCCGGGATCGCCGGGTTCAGCGCTGCGGCGTCGGGGCAATCCGCGCGCCGGGAGCAACTCGCGCGCCGGGGGCCGTCTGCGCGCCGGGGGCAGTCTGCGCGTCTGGGCGGCTCGCCACGATGCGCTCGCGCGGAAACGAGACGCGCACCCTGGTGCCGGCCCCGGGAATGCTCTCGAGTGTGAGACTGCCGCCATGCTGCTCGGTCAGTGCCCGAGCCAGGGTCAGACCGAGGCCGCTGCCATCGCGGTTGTGCACCCGGTCGGGTTCGATCTGCCCGTATCGGGAAAAAGCAAGCGGGATGCTCTCGGGTCCGATCCCGATGCCGGTATCGCTGATCACGATCGCAGGATCCGCGGCACCTCCCGCCTCGATCTCGACTCGTCCGCCCGGTTCGGTGAACTTGACCGCGTTCGACAAGATGTTCAGCAGGATCTGCCGGACCCGCCGGCGGTCGCAGCGCAGCCATGGCAGTTCGTCCGCAGGGCGGCACCAGGCCAGCGTGACCTCGGCCGATGCGGCTTGCGGCGTGATCAGCCGAACCGCCTCGTCGATGATCGCCCCGAGCTGCACCGGCTCTTCCTTCAGGGTCATCCGGCCGGCCTCGTAGCGGACCAGATCGAGCGCGTCGCCGACGAGTTCGAGCAGGTGCCGTCCGCAGAACAGGATGTCGTCAAGGTAATCGCGATAGATCGGGTTGCCGAGCGGGCCGAGGGATTCCGAACGGATGATCTCGGCGAACCCGATGATCGCATTGACCGGGGTGCGCAACTCGTGACTGGTCTCGGCGAAGAGGTCGGTTCGGGCCGCATGCGCCGCGGTGGCGCGGGTGAGGCGCTGCTGCAACGCGCCGATCACAGCGCGGCAATCTTCGAGTTCGCGATGCTGGCGTTCGACCCGATCGCGCAGCGCCTGCACGTCCTCGCCAGCCGCGACCGACGCTGCCGGCCGCAAGAACGGTGATGGAGCGGCCGCCGCGGCGGCCCGATCAGCCGGGGCGGATCGCACGGCGACAGTATCGACTGCGCTTTTCATGGTTGATGATTCCCCTGATCGGCCGATCCATCCCATCCTGTCGGCCGCGTGCCGTCGCGCTGCTCACACATGACGGCCGGCACCTGATCACCGGCACAATAATGGCCGGGCACTGGTCGAGCGCCCGAGCGCGCCATTTGCCGCCGCGCGGGCGCCAATCGCAGCGGGCTCCCGGCCCTCCTCAAAGACCCGGCACGCGCCGCCCCGGACGCAGCCGCAATCCAGGCGCGGGCCGTTCGAGCAGCACCTCCCGCCGGAACCGCACCAGCCGCGCCGGCCGCCCGCCGGTCTCGGCGCTGATCCCGCCGGTTTCCTCGACCAGCCCCTGCTGCTCGACCAGCCGGCGGAAATTCTGCTTGTGCAGCCGGACCCCGGACAGTGCTTCGACCGTGCGCTGCAATTGCAGCAGCGTAAAGACGGGCGGCATCAGCTCGAACACGACCGGCCGGTATTTGATCTTGCCACGCAGCCGGCCGATCGCGGTTGCGAGGATGCGGCGATGGTCGGCCGCCATCGGCACGCCGAATCCCGGACCGTCCGGCGGCGGCGCGCGGCCGCGACCGCGACCGCGCCAAGCCTCCGCGATCAGCCCGGCTTCGTAAAGCAGTTCGTAGCGGTCGAGCACCAGTTCCTCGTTCCATGACGTGGCAAAGGCCAGACCCAGCCGCTCGAGACGCAACCGGCGTTCGGCCTCGCCGGTCGTGCTCTCGGCCCAGTGGGCGAGCTGCTGTTCGAGCGGGAAAAGCGCCGCCGGCTTGCCGGCGCGCCAATCCTCCCACGGAAAATGGCGATACCAGCTGTGCCATTCCGCTTCCGCGGCACCCTCGGCCCGCGCCTCGCGCACCAGCGCCAGATAGGCGACGGTCAATGCCCGGCCCGGGCGCGGCTCCTCGCTTTCGATCCGGTCACGATCACCAAAGGTGTAGAGCTGCTCGACATAGCCGAGCTTCTGGCTGGTCTGCCGCTCAACCCAGGCTCTGAGGCCGATCTCGAGGGTGCGGTGCTCGATCTCCAGTGGACCCGACGGCAGCGCTTCGAGCGGCTCCAGGCCGAACCGCACGGTCAGAACCCGCGGCTCATCGATCGTGGCGGCAAGGATGACAGCGCTGAGCCGGATCGTCAGTGCCGCCCCGCGCCCCTTGGCCGGCGGGACCGGAACCGGCAGTGACCGGAAAGCGCTAGCCACATCGCTTTGCATGCGGACGAAACATCCCTGATTTGCAGCAAGCGCAGCTTAGCATGTTTTCGGGCGGCCACGCTCGGTTGCCGGCGCCGGCTCACTTTGCCGCTGAGCGCAGGTATTTTTCCTCGAGCGCGCGCCAACGGGCGGTGCCGACCGCGTCCTCGCGCTCCTGAAAGGTGGCGAGATCGGCTTCGACGCGGGTCGTGTCACCGTCTTCCTTCAGCACCGCCAGCACCTTCTGTGCGGCACGGATCGCGGCGCGATGGGTCTGCGAGGGATAGATGCCGAGGCGGAAGCCGATCGCTTCGAGCTCGTGCGCCGGCACCATCGGTGTCTTGCCGCCTTCGAACACGTTGACCAGCGCCGGCCCGGCGAGGCGGCGGGCAACGACGCGCAATTCCTCGACATTCTGCGGCGCCTCGACAAAGCCCACATCGGCACCGGCTTCGAGATAGGCATTGACCCGGTCGATCGCCGCATCGAGCCCCTCGACCGCGCGTGCATCGGAACGGGCGATAATGATCAGGTCCCGATCCTGGCGGGTATCGACCGCGGCCCTGATCTTGCCGACCATCTCGTCGAGCGGGATCACCTCCTTGCCGTCGTAATGACCACATTTCTTCGGCGCCACCTGATCCTCGAGGTGAAACGCGGCGACCCCGGATTTTTCATATTCGCGCACGGTGCGGATCACGTTGATCGCGTTGCCGTAGCCGGTATCCGCGTCGGCGATGACCGGGATCCCGACCGCCTCGACCGTCAGGCCGATAAAGCGGACATTCTCCGACAGCGTCAACAGACCGAGATCCGGATAGCCGTTGGCCCGCGAATACCCGCCGCCGGTCAGATAGACCGCCTCGAACCCGGCCTGCTCGACCAGTCGTGCGGTCAGCGTGTCATAGGCACCGGGCACCATGGTATAACCGGGGCGCTCGATCAGCTGCCGCAGCCGTTGCCGCATCGTCATCTGCATCCTCCTTTTGCCACCTGCGCGTCGCCCCGCCCGCCGGCCGAGCCCGCGATAGAGTCGGCGCGATCCGCCGGACCCGGTATAGATTTCCCAGGCCATCAATGAACAGGGAGAACAAAGGGGTGGCGGATGCGCAGATCATCGATGGCAGGGCCATCGCCGCCGCGCTGCGCCAGCGCATTGCCGCGGCCGCGAACGAGCTGCGGGCGCAGCATCGCTTCACGCCCGGTCTCGCCACGATCCTGGTCGGGGACAACCCGGCCAGCGACAGCTATGTGCGCGCCAAGGAGGGAGCCTGCGGTGGTGCCGGGCTCGTGTCGTTCGCGCAGCGGCTGGCCGCAGATACCAGCGAGGCGGCGCTGATCGCCGAAATCGGCAGGCTGAACCACGATGACCAGGTGGACGGGATCCTGGTGCAGCTGCCATTGCCGCGACAGATCGACATGCACCGCGTGATCGCCGCGATCGACCCGGCAAAAGATGTCGACGGCTTTCACCCGACCAATGTCGGGCGGCTGTGGACCGGTCTGCCAAGCCTCGTTCCTTGCACGCCGCAGGGCATCATGCTGCTGCTGCGCACGGTCGAGCACGATCTTGCCGGGAGGACAGCGGTGGTGCTCGGGCGCTCGAACATCGTCGGCAAGCCGATGGCGGCGTTGCTGCTCGCCGCCGACTGCACGGTCACATCGGCCCATTCGAAAACGCAAGATGCCGCCGCGGTCGCCCGCCGCGCCGACATCCTGGTGGTGGCGACCGGACAGGCGCGGATGGTGACGCCGGACTGGGTCAAGCCCGGTGCGGTGGTCATCGATGCCGGTATCAGCCCGATGCGGACACCGGACGGAAGCCGTCGGCTGGTCGGGGATGTCGATTTCGCCGCGGTCCGCACGGTCGCCGGCGCGATCACCCCGGTGCCGGGCGGGGTCGGGCCGATGACCATCGCCTGCCTGCTGCGCAACACGCTGATTGCCGCCTGCCGCCGACGCGGGCGGGGCGAGCCGCCGCTGTGACCGGCGCCTGCCGGGCGCAAGGCGGGCCAATGCTCACTCTTCGCATGCCGCGCGGAACGATCGCGGCCACCACCCGTTTGCGCGGCATGACCAAGAACGCAAGGAGGCGACGGTCATGTTGTTGAGGACGGCGACAAGCCTGGCGCTGGCCACGGCATGTCTGATGGCGGTGGCGACGGCCCCGGGGGCACAGGCGCAGCCGGCGAGCTTCAGCGGGAACCAGGTGGTTACCAACGGACCGCAGGGGGACCCGCCGAGCGACTGGTCGGCGCGACAGAACGTGCTTCAGAGCCATCACTATACCCGCATGCTGGAGACCAGTTCGGCCTTCCGCCGCGCGCGGATGAACAAGGAATGCGGTCCGATCTCCGACCCGCAGCTGCATGCCACTTGCCTGGCGAGCTTCAACCAGTATGCGCCGACGATGTTTGGTTCGTCGGTATCGCCGCACCCTTATCGCAGCAACTACGGGCGCTGATTCGAGCCTGACCGCGACGGGGGCCGCAGCATGCGGCCTCCGGCGGCCTCCACCTCAGGCCGCGAGGATGTGCTGCTCGATGGCCAGCGCGAAACCGTCTTCGTCATTCGAGGCGGTGACTGCCCGCGCGAGTGCCTTGACTTCCGGCGTGGCGTTGCCCATGGCGATCGGAAACCCGGCGCGACGAAACATTTCGACATCATTGCCCATATCGCCGAGGACGGCGATCTCTTCGCGCGTGATCGCCAACCGCGCGGCCAAGAGATCGACGAGCCGGCCCTTGTCGATGCCCGGCGGCGTCACGTCGCAATAATAGGGCTGCGATTGCAGCACCGTGGCGCGGCCGCGCAGCGCCGCCTGGCCGGCGGCAACCGCCTTCGCGACCCGGGCGTGGTCCTTGCTGGCGCCGACGATCTTCGCGACCGTGTCGAGATGGCCCGTGAAAGACGGAACCAGCGTGGGCGGTGTCGCGATCGTGTGAATTTCCAGATCGACGTGATCACCCGCCCGATCGCGAATCAGCCAGGCATTGCCGGTGAACACCCAAATGCTGGTGATCCCGTGCTCCTCCAGCATCGCGATCGTGTCGCGCGCGGCCTCGGGCGACAGCAATTTCTGCTCGACCGGTGACAGGTCGGGATTGACGATGGCGCCGCCATTGTAGCCGCCGAACGGCAAGGCGAGCCGCAAGGGTGCCACCAGCATGCGCTGGCCAAACGGCGGGCGGCTGCTGCAGATCGAGAACGCGATGCCGCGCTCGTGCAGCCGCAAGACCGCCGCAATCGCACGTGGCGTCAAGACCTTGCCGGTGGTGACGAGGGTGCCGTCGACATCCGACACCACGAGCGAGATCGGTCTCATGCGGATGTCCCCGGTGCAGATTTCCCCGGTGCAGATTTTCGTGGCGGCGGGGTCAGGATTTCGACCCCGGTGGTCGAGGCGACAACGACGATCGAGCTGCGGCCGATGAACAGCCCGTTCTCGACCGCGCCGACGGTCATCGCGATCCGCACCTCGAGCCCGGCCGGGTCCGGGATTGGTCCAAACCGGCAATCGAGAATGAAATTTCCGCCATCGGTGACATAAGGCAGCTCGCCGGTCGCATAGCGCCGCTCGGCAATGCAGCCGAGCGAGCCGAGCGCGCCCGCGGTCGCCTGCCAGCCGAACTGGGCGACTTCGACCGGCACCGGCGCATGCGTGCCGAGGCGTTCGACGAGCTTTTCCTGATCGACGACGATGACCAGCCGCCGGCTCGCCGCGGCCACAATCTTTTCCCGCAACAGCGCGCCGCCAAGTCCCTTGACCAGGTGCAGGGTGCCGAGCTCGACTTCGTCGGCGCCATCGATCGTCAGATCGAGCCGTTGATATTCGGCAAACGTCGCGATCGGAATGCCGAGCCGGCGCGCCTGCGCCGCGGTCCGCTCCGAGGTCGGGATCCCGACAACGCGCAGCCCCTTGGCGATGCGGGCGGCGAGACCCTCGACGACAAAGGCCGCGGTCGACCCGGTGCCGAGCCCCAGCACCATGCCGTCCTCGACTTCCTCGACCGCGCGCAAGGCGGCGGCGCGCTTGAGCTGGTCGCGATCGACGATCATCGGCCGGGCTTCGCCTCGGCATCGACAAACCAGACGAGCTCGCCTTCCGGGCGCAGCCGCGCCGCCGGCAGCGCGTGGTCGCCCTCCAGCACCCGCGCCAGCGCCTCGCGCTTGTCGGCGCCGGCGACCAGGAATGCGGTGTGCCGGCTGCTGGCGAGCACCGGATAGGTCAGCGTGATCCGGGTCTCAGGTCTGGCTCCGACGATTTCGGCGACCCAGCGCCGGCGCTCGTCGAGCACCGCGGTACCGGGAAACAGCGACGCGGTGTGGCCATCGGGCCCGAGACCCAGCAACTCGATATCGAACAATGGGCGCGCCGGGTCGAGCGCAGCGGCACCGTAATAGGCTTCCAGCTCGCGCTGATAGGCGTTTGCGGCGGCGTCCGGCGCACCGGTCGTGCCGATCGCGTGCACGTTTTCCGCCGGGACCGGGACATGCGCCAACAGCGCCTCACGCGCCATGCGGTAGTTGCTGTCCGGGTGGTCCCAAGGCACGAACCGCTCGTCGCCCCAAAACCAGTGAACCCGGTCCCAGGGCATCGCGGCGCGATAGGGGGCGGCCGCCAGCAACTGGTAAAGACGGCGCGGTGTCGATCCGCCGGACAGGCAGATCGCGAAACGGCCGCGGCTTGCGGCCGCGAGATCGGCCACCCATTGCGCTGCCCGGCGGGACAATGCTTCCGAATCCTCGGCAGTCTCGATGCGGGTTTGCTGGCTCGGCGGCATCGGCCCTCCTCAGGCTCGGCGGGGGCTGGAATTGCGGATCGCGGCGATCGCAGCCGCATAATCGGGCGCATGGAACACGGCCGAACCGGCGACGATCGCATTCGCCCCGGCTTCGATGGCGCGCCAGGCATTGGCACCAGAGAGCCCGCCATCGACCTCGATGACCGGGTCGAGCCCGCGCTCGTCGCACAGCCGGCGCAGCGCTGCCACCTTGGGCAGCATCTCCGGCAGAAACTCCTGCCCGCCAAAACCGGGATTGACGGTCATGATCAGCACGATGCCGCACAGATGCAGCACGTACTCGATCTGCGACAACGGGGTCGCGGGGTTCAGCACCACCCCGGCAACCTTGCCGAGATCGCGGATCTGCGACAGCGTGCGGTGCAGATGGATTGTCGCCGTGGGCTCGCAATGGACCAGCAGGTGATCGGCACCAGCCTTGGCGAAATCGTCGAGATAGTGCTCCGGCTCGACGATCATCAGGTGGACATCGACGGGTTTTGCCGTGGCCTCGCGGACTGCGGCGACCACGACCGGGCCGATCGTCAGGTTCGGGACAAACCGGCCATCCATCACATCGACATGGATCCAGTCGCCGCCGGCTTGGTCGGCCGCTGCGACCTCGGCAGCGAGCCGGCCGAAATCGGCCGACAGGATCGACGGGGCGACGACAATCGGACGGGTCATGTCAAACCGCCGCCATGGCCGCTATCGCTAGGGCCGTCATGGCTAGGGGACCAGCGGACGCCATTGCCGGCCGCTGCGCCATAAGAGGTTGTCGGCGCCCTCCGGCCCGGCGCTGCCGGCGGCGTAGGTTTCGAGCGGCACGGTCCGGTCCGCCTCCCACAGATCGAGGATCGGCTGCACCACCTCCCATCCGGCTTCGACGCCGTCGGCCCGGTTGAACAGCAATGCCTCGCCGATCATGCAGTCATAGACCAGGGTTTCATAGCCGGTGCTCGGCTCGGTGTGAAAATAATCCTTGTAGCGGAAATCCATCCTGACCTTGCCGAGATCGATGCGCGGACCCGGCATTTTCGCGCCGAATTGCAGCGAGATACCCTCGTCGGGCTGGATCTGCAGGCTCAGCACGTTGGCGGGGAGAATGTCCACCGCCGTATCGCGAAACAGGGCAAACGGCGCCTGCTTGAAGTGGATCGCGATCTCGGTCGTGCGCCGGGTCAGCCGCTTGCCGGTACGCAGATAAAACGGCACGCCGGCCCAGCGCCAGTTCTCGATGCCAAGGCGCAGCGCGACATAGGTCTCGGTCACGCTGTCCGGCTTGACCCCGGGCTCCTGGCGATACGCCTGCTCCGGATTGCCGTTGATCGCCCCGCTCGCATATTGACCGCGCACGACATTGCGGCGGACGGTTTCATCGTCGAACGGCAGCACCGCTTCGAGAACCTTGGTCTTCTCGTTGCGCACCGCGTCGGCGGCGAACGAGTTCGGCGATTCCATCGCGGTCAGGCTCAAGAGCTGGAACACATGGTTCGGCACCATGTCGCGCAGCGCGCCGGTGATCTCGTAGAAATTGGCGCGGCGCTCGACACCGACGGTTTCCGCCGCGGTGATCTGCACATGATCGATATGGTCGCGGTTCCATAACGGCTCAAAGATCGCGTTCGAAAACCGCAAGGCCATGATGTTCTGGACTGTCTCCTTGCCGAGGAAGTGGTCCATGCGGAAGATTTGCGGCTCGTCCAGCACCTTCAGGATGCGGGCATTGAGCGCGCGGGCGGTCGGGAGATCGCGGCCGAACGGCTTTTCGATGATGACCCGGCGCCAGCTGCCATTCTTTTCCTGCGCCAGCCCGGCCGCACCGAGCCGTTCGACGATGGTGCCAAATAGCTGCTCGGCGACCGCGAGATAGAACAGGACATTGCCGCCGGTATTGTGCTTTGTGGCGATCTCATCGATCAGCTTGGCAAGCCGGCTATAGGTGTCGGGCGTCGTGAAATCGCCGGCAAAATGGGTGATGCGGCTGGCGATGAAATCCCAGGTCTTGGCGTCAAACGGCTCGCTTTCGCCGCCGGACCCGGTATCGGAGACAAAACTCTTGACGCCTTCGGCCAGGTAGTCGCGAAAGGCGTCGACCGGTTTGGGGGTGCGGTCGGCGGCAATGATCGCAAAATTCGCCGCCAGCAACCGGTCCTTGGCCAGATTGTAGAGGGCCGGTATCAGCAGGCGTTTGGTCAGGTCACCGCCGGCGCCAAAGATCACCATCATGCAAGGCGGCGCCTGGGGCGCGCGCTGCGCCGTGCTGGGTTCCTTTGCCTCGACCCGCGCATCCATCGCTCAGTCCCCCACCATCGTTCCCGGTTCCTGGTGGCCGCCGAACTCGTTGCGCATCGCCGACAGGATGCGCTCGGCAAAGGTGTGGTCCTGGCGCGAACGGAAGCGGGTATAGAGCGCCGACGACAGCACCTCGGCCGGCACGGCTTCCTCGATCGCCGCCTGGATGGTCCACCGCCCCTCACCCGAATCGGCGACCTGGCCGGTAAAGCGCGACAATTCGGCGTCCTTGGCCAAGGCGATCGCGGTCAAGTCCAAGAGCCACGACGCGATCACGCTGCCGCGCCGCCAGACCTCGGCGATGTCGGGCAGATCGAGCTGGTAGCGGCGGTTTTCCGGCACCGCCGGGGTGTTGACGTTGCGCAGGATATCGAACCCCTCGGCATAGGCCTGCATGACGCCGTATTCGATGCCGTTATGCACCATCTTGACAAAGTGTCCGGCACCGACCGGGCCGCAATGCAGATAGCCTTCCTCGGCGCGCGGATCGCGGCGCTCACGCCCCGGGGTGCGGTCGATGTCGCCCCGGCCCGGCGCCAGCGTCTTCAGGATCGGGTCGAGATGATCGACCACCGACTTGTCGCCGCCGATCATCATGCAATAGCCGCGCTCGAAGCCCCACACGCCGCCGCTGGTGCCGACATCGACAAAATGGATGCCTTTGGGCTTTAAGATTTCGGCATGGCGGATGTCGTCCTGGTAGAACGAGTTGCCGCCATCGATCACGATATCGCCCTTGGCGAGCAGCCCGGCAAGCTCGACGATGGTTTCATCGGTGATGTGGCCGGCCGGCAGCATGACCCATACGGCGCGCGGCGCTTCGAGCTGCCTGACGAAATCGCCGAGATCGCGGCTCGGCTTGGCGCCCTCACCGGCAAATTCGCGCACCGTGTCGGTGCTCTTGTCGTAGACGACGCAGCTGTGTCCGTTCTTCATCAGCCGGCGCACGATGTTGCCGCCCATGCGACCGAGCCCGATCATTCCGAGTTGCATCGCAAATCTCCTGCTGTTGGGTTGCCGCAGCGCCGATGACGCAGCGTTCAGGACAGGGCCTCGTCGACAGCGCGCCCGAGCATTTCGAGACCGGCGTCGAGAGCACCGGTCAGATGGATGCGCAGGGCCCGCCGGCCGCGTTCGGCCAGCACCTCGAAATCGCCGCGCGCCTGCGCTGCCTTGACCACGCCAAAGGTGTATTTCTGGCCCGGCACCGGCAGATCCTCCACATCCTCGCAGGTGATCTGCAAAAACACCCCGCTATTCGGGCCGCCCTTATAGGCCTGTCCGGTCGAATGCAAAAAGCGCGGGCCAAAGCCGACGCAGGTTGCCGCACGGGTGCGGTCGCGGATCATCCGGCGCAGCCGCTGCATCGTCTCGATATGCGCGCGGTTGCGCTCGATATAGGCGAGCAGCGCCACATAGTCGCCGGCGCCGATGCGCGCGAAATGCGCCTTGAGCGCGGCGCCGAGACTGGTCGCCGCCGGCGCCAGCGCGGCGGCGTTCGTCGGGTCGGCGAACAGCGCGAACCCGGTTCCGGCAAAGAACGGCTTTTCCGCGGGCAACGACCCGGTCTTCTCGTAGGCCGTGGTCAGATCCCGGGTCTTGACCTTGCTGGCCTCGACATCCGGCTGGTCGAACGGATTGATGCCGATGATCGAGCCGGCGACCGCGGTCGCCATCTCCCAGCGGAAGAATTCCTGGCCGAGCTGCATCGGGTCCGAGACGATGATCCGCACCACCGGGTGGCCTGCGGCTTCCAGTGCGGCGACGGCACGCTCCCGTTCGGCATCCTGTTCGGTGGCGAGCCGCAGATAGGCGAAAACCCGGTCGTTGCCGTAGACCGAGGGCGCGCCCAGCGGCTCGGCGTCGAAGGGCACGATCCCGGTGCCGAGCTTGCCGGTCGATTCGGCCAGCAATTGCTCGAGCCAGGCGCCGAAATCGGCGATCCCCGGCGAGGCGATGATCGTCGCCTTGTCATGCCCGTGACGCTGGCAGACGCCGAGGATCGCACCGAGCATGACACCCGGGTTCTCGACCGGCGGCGCGCTCGGCGCGCAGGAGCGGACCATCTCGGCGGCACTTTCGAGAAAGCCGCGCGGGTCGATGCCGATCGCCGCGGCCGGCACCATGCCGAAATTCGACAGCACCGAATAGCGCCCGCCGATGCTCGGCAGCCCGTGGAAGATCGCGCGGAAACCCTCGTTGCGGGCGATTTTTTCGAGCGAGGAACCGGGATCGGTGATCGCGACAAAACGCCGTGCGGCCTCGCCGGCGCCGACCGCCGCCTTCGCCCGCTCAAAGAAATACTGCTTGAAGATGTTGGGTTCGAGGGTGCTGCCGGATTTGCTCGACACGATGAACAGCGTATGCGCCGGGTCGATCAGGCTCTCGAAATGGCGGATCTGCGCCGGGTCGGTCGAGTCGAGTACGTGCAGCACCGGACCGCCGGGCTTGGCGCCGAAGGTCTTGGCGAAGACTTCCGGTCCGAGGCTCGATCCGCCCATGCCGAGCAGCAGCACATGGCGGAAGCCGGAAGCGACGACATCCGCGGCGAACGCTTCGAGTTCCGCCACACCCGCCAGCATCTGGTCGACGATGCCGAGCCAGCCGGTCCATTTCGCCTCGTCGGTCTCGGTCCACAGCGATGCGTCGGCGGCCCACAAGCGGCGCACCTTGCCCTCGCGGCGCCACTCTTCGAGTGCCGCCTGCACATCCTTGTCGATCGCCGGCGGCAGCTTGGCGCTGATCGCGTCGAGCTTGGCGCCCAGCATGGCGCGGCGCTTTTTCTGCACGGCGGCATAGAGCTGGTCGGCGGCATCGGCGAACTGGCGCACCCCGTCCTCGACCAGCTTCGCGGTCACCGCCTCGATCGAGACCCCGGCAGCCGGCAATGCCGCCATGACCGCGCGGGCGGCGTCGACATCCTGTTCGAGGCTCGCCCGCGGCCGCCCGTGATCGCGAAACGCATCCATCGTCGCCGGCGGCATCGTGTTGACGGTATCGGCGCCGATCAGCTCGTCGACATAGAGCACATCGCTATATGCCTTGTTCTTGGTGCCGGTGCTGGCCCATAGCAGCCGCTGGGTCTGCGCCCCCTGTTGCGCCAGGCGCTGCCAGCGCTCGCCGGCAAAAACCGCTTTGTAGTGTTGATAGGCGAGCTTGGCGTTGGCGATCGCGACCTTGCCCTTCAAGGCTTCGAGCCGCGCCTTTTCGCCCGCATCGGCGGTTGCAGCGATGCGCCGGTCGAGCGCTTCGTCGACCAGCGTGTCGATGCGGCTGACAAAAAAGCTCGCGACACTGGCCACCTTGTGCGGGTCGCCGCCTTTTCGCGCCAGCGCTTCGAGACCACAGACATAGGCCTCGGCGACCTCGGCATAGACCTCCCGCGAAAACAACAGGGTGACGTTGATGTTGATGCCCTCGCCGATCAGCGTGCGGATCGCCGGCAGCCCGGCCTTGGTTCCGGGCACCTTGACCATCAGGTTTTCGCGCCCGACCTCGCGCCACAACCGGCGCGCCTCCTCGATCGTCTCATGCGTCTGCATCGCCAGATAGGGCGAGACTTCGAGGCTGATAAAGCCGTCGCGCCCCTGCGTCTGGTGAAACACCGGGCGCAACGCGTCGGCACCGTCCTGAATATCGCGGATCGCCAGTTCCTCGAACAGCGCGCCCGGATCGAGATCGCCATTCTTCTGCGCCGCGGCGATCAGCTCGTCGTAATCGTCGCCATGACCGATCGCCTTTTCGAAGATCGACGGGTTCGAAGTCACCCCGCGCAAACCGTCATCGACGATCAGCCGGCCGAGCTGCCCGGTCTGCAACAGCTCGCGGCTGACAAAGTCGAGCCATACCGACTGGCCGTATTCATTGAGCGTCCTCAGCGGATTGGCCATCGCCATTACTCCTTGCGGGCGAGCTGCTCGCGAGCAGCCGCGTAGACATGTTCGGGGGTGAAGCCGAATTTGACGAGCAGCTCCTTCAGCGGCGCCGATGCGCCGAACGTCCGCATGCCGATGATCGTGCCGTGCAACCCGGTATAGCGTTCCCAGCCCAGTGTCGCAGCCTGCTCGACCGCGACCCGGCGAGTGACCGATGGCGGCAGCACGGCATGCCGGTAAGCCTCGTCCTGCTGCTCGAACAATTCCCAGGACGGCATACTGACGACCCGCACCCTGACCCCCTCCGCCGCCAGCTTTTCATAGACCTCGACGCACAGCGCCACCTCGCTGCCGGTGGCGATCAGGATCAGCTCAGGCGGTCCGTTTCCGGCGTCGGCCAGCACATAGGCGCCGTGCGCGAGCCCGCTCGCCGCAGCGTAGCGGCTGCGGTCGAGGGTCGGCAGGTTCTGCCGGCTAAGGATCAGGCAGGCCGGCTGGTGCTGCAATCCGAGCACGACGCGCCAGGCTTCGGCGACCTCGTTGGCGTCTGCCGGGCGCAACACGACGAGGCCGGGGATGCCGCGCAGCCCGGCCACCTGCTCGACCGGTTGATGCGTCGGGCCGTCCTCGCCGACGCCGATCGAATCATGGGTGAAGATCCAGACGACCGGCAATTCCATCAGCGCGCTCAACCGGATCGGCGCTTTCATGTAATCGGAGAAGATCAGGAAGCCCGAACCGTAGGCGCGCAATTTCGACACTGCGAGACCGTTGCAGATCGAGCCCATCGCGTGTTCGCGAATGCCGAAATGGAAGTTGCGGGCGCCATACTCACCCGCCTCGAAATCGCCGGCGCCGGCAAAGGTCAACCGGGTCTTGGTCGAGGGTGCGAGATCGGCGGCACCGCCTAAAAGCCACGGCACCCGCGGAGCGATCGCATTCAGCACTTGCGCCGAGGAGTCGCGGCTGGCGATGCCCCGGGGGTCGGGTGGAAACACCGGGAGGTCCCGGTCCCAGCCCTGCGGCAGCGCCCGCCGCTGGATCTGCTCGCATGCCTGCGCGAGCTCGGGATGTTCGGCACGGTACCGCTCGAACAGTTCGAGCCATTCCGCGCGCAGCTTTTTGCCACGGGCTCCAAAATGGTCGGCGAAATGCTGGTAGACGCCATCGGGCACCAGGAATTTGGCGTCTTCGGGCCAGCCATAGCGGCGCTTGGTGGCACGCACCTCCTCGGCGCCGAGCGGCTCGCCATGCGCGCCCGACGTATCCTGCTTGTGCGGCGCACCATAGCCGATATGGCTCTCGACGATGATCAGGGTCGGGCGGTCGTCGGTGCGACCGGCATCGGCGAGCGCGTCGGCGATCCGCTCGCGGTCATTGGCGTCGCTGACCCGCAGCACCTGCCAGCCATAGCCGAGAAAACGGGCGGCGACATCTTCGCTGAAGGCGAGCGCGGTGTTCCCTTCGATCGTGATGTGGTTGCTGTCGTAGATCCAGGTGAGGTTGCCGAGCCGCAGATGCCCGGCGAGCGAGGCCGCCTCGCTCGAAACCCCCTCCATCATGCAGCCGTCGCCGCACAGCGCGAAAACGCGGTAGTCGAAGATTGCAAAACCCGGGCGATTGAAATGCCGTGCCAGCCAGAATGCCGCGATCGCCATGCCGACACTGTTTGCGACACCCTGGCCGAGCGGCCCGGTCGTGGTCTCGACCCCCGAGGTCAGGTGATATTCGGGATGGCCGGGACACTTGCTGCCGAGCTGGCGGAAATGCTCGAGGTCGTCGAGCGACACGGCCGGCGTGCCAAGCCGTTCGTATTGCGAGTCGACCGAGGTGACCCCGGTCAGATGCAGCAACGAATAGAGCAGGGTCGAAGCGTGCCCCGAGGACAAGACAAAGCGGTCGCGGTTCGGCCAGATCGGGTCTGACGGGTCGAAGCGCAAAAACTCCTGCCACAAGGTGTACACCACCGGGGCCATTGCCATCGGGGTTCCGGGATGGCCCGAATTGGCCTGCTGCACCGCGTCGATGCACAGGGTGCGGATCGTGTTGACACAGATGTCGTCGATCGAGCCGGATGGCGCTGTCATCTCGTCTCCGTCTGCGGCGTTGCAATTGGCGCCGAGCCCGGCCCTGCCTTTGCCGAAAGAACAGCGGCCAACTGCTCGACGATCCGCTCGATCGGCTGGTCGACCGAAACGATGATCGGGTTCTCGTCCGGGCCCGGCGGTTCGAGCGCCGCGAACTGGCTATCGAGCAGGCTCGCCGGCATGAAATGGCCGCGCCGGGCGGCCAGGCGGGCGCCGATCAACTGGCGCGAGCCTTCGAGATAGACGAGGCGAACACCAGCGCGGTCGCCGATGATCCGTTGCCGATAGGCGCGCTTCAGCGCCGAGCAGGTGACGACGCCACGGCTGCCGCGCGCCTGCCACGCGTCGATTGCTGCAGCAATCGCCGCCAGCCACGGCGCCCGATCGGCGTCGTCCAGCGGATGCCCGCTCTGCATCTTTGCCACATTCTCCGGGGGATGAAACCGATCCCCCTCCGCGAATTCCCAACCGAGCCGCCGCGCAAGGCGCTCCCCGACCGCGGTTTTGCCGGCGCCGGAGACGCCCATGACCACGGCAACCGACGGGGCATTGTGGTCCTGCCGCAAATTCGCGATCCCCGTCCTCAGCGTTTTCATTACATGGCGGACGGTGCTGCCGGGTCAACCCCGATCTCGACACCATAATCATGACATAATCGCGACGGCGACAGCCGTTGCCCGAAAGCTGCGGGCCACAGCTTGGCCAAAGCACCTCAACAAAGCCTGAACAACCGGGGCGGCGGGCCGCTTTGCACCGCCGGATCAGCCCGGGTTGCGCAGCCTGCCGCGAAATTCCACCGGTCCGCTCGGTCCAGGCCGCTGCGAGCCGCCCTTGGCTTCGAGCGTGACCAGAAGCTCTCCGGGCCGGGTCAACAGGCGGCTGTTCGCCGGTGTTTCGGCAATCACCTTGCGCCCGGACCGTGGTAACAGGCCGAGCGGGCGCGGCAGCCCGGCGCCGGGGCGGGCAAGCCAGAGCTGGTATACCCGGCCGGGCGGCGATGCCGGTGCGGCGAGGCTGTCGACCGCGATCTGATGCGCGCCCGGCGCCAACCGGATCGTCCAGAGCGGGTTCTGCCCGGCATCGCGCAGCACCGCGATCACGCGGTGCTCGGCAAAATCCGGGGCCGGGCGCGCGGCCAGGGCCGCGACCATGAGAGCCAGAGCCAGCACCGCGAGCCCCGCGGCAATCGCGCGCCACAGCGCCGCCCGCTCCCACAGTAGCAATAGCGCGGGCCGGAGGCCGGCGATCGTCACGATTGCGCCGCGGCGGGACCGCGCATTGCCGCCAACAAGATATCGGCCAGCAAAATACCGGCCAGCAAAACACCCGCTAGCAAAATACCGGGGGTGATGACCGGAACGCTCATGCGGGTCGCCATGGCATCACCGCCGCGCCTTGGCCGCGACCGGCGAAATCAGCACCCGGTCGACGCGGCGGCCATCCATCTCGACGACTTCGAACTGGTAGCCGTCGGCGGTCAGGCGGTCGGCGACCATCGGCACGCGGTTGAGCCGCGCCATCAGATAGCCGCCGAGCGTGTGGAAATCGGTATCCTCGCCCGGCAGATGCGACATGCCCAGCACCTGCTTCAATTCATCGAGCCCGAGCATGCCGTCGATCAGAAAGGTGCCGTCATCGCGGCGGATGACCTGGCGGTCGGCGTCGATGTCGCCGACCAGCGCCTCCAGCATGTCGTTGAGGGCGACCAGTCCTTCAAGGTCGCCATATTCGTCCACGACCAGCGCCATCGGCTCACCCGAGCTCTTAAACACTTCGAGGGCGCGCAGCAAGGTGACGGTGTTTGGCAGGTAGAGCGGCGGGCGCATCGCCGTGCGCACATCGAAAGGCTGCCCGACGAGGCAGGCGGCGAGCAAATCCTTGGCGCGGACGATGCCGGTCACCTGCTGCGAGCCGCCCTGCACGACCGGGAAGCGCGAATGAACGCTGTCGCGGAGCTTTGCCCGATTTTCCGCGTCCGGATCATCGAGGTCGAGCCATTCGATCTGGGTGCGCGGCGTCATCACCGCGCTGACCCGGCGGTCGCCGAGGCGCAGCGCCATCTCGACGATCTCGGTCTCGGCCCGCGGAATGTGGCCGGTCGCCGTTCCCTCGCGCAGCATGAAGCTGATCTCTTCGTCGGTCACCGGTGCCGCCCCCTCGCCGCGCAGCGGCAGCAGACGCAGCACGAGATCGCTCGAGGCGCTGAGGAACCACTCCACCGGGGTGCCGAGCTGCGCCATCCTTCGCATCAGCCGCGCCATCGCCGCGGCGATGCGCTCGGGATGGACGAGGGCGATGCGCTTCGGCACCAGTTCGCCGAGGATCAGCGACAGGTAGGAAATCGCGATGACCACGATTGCGATGCTGATCGCATGCGCGTAATGGCCGACCAGCCCCGCATGGCTTTCGATCAGCCCTTGCAGCCGATCGCCGAGCGTCGCCTGGCCGAACGTGCCGGACAGCACCGCGATCACGGTGATCCCGATCTGCACCGTGGACAAGAGCCGCGAGGGGTCGGATTTCAGCTCGAGTGCCGCCGCGGCACCGGGATTTCCGCTGTCGGCGAGCGCCTTCAATCGCGCCGTCCGCGCCGAAACCAGCGCAATCTCGGCCATGGCGAACACGCCATTGAGCAGGATCAGCAAAAAGACGACGACGATCGGCACAATCAGCATCGCAACCGTCCCGTTCGATCGCGGCGCCGGCTGCGTGCACCAGCCCCGGCGGCACGGCAGCGCGTGCCCGCACGCGGAGCCTGGCGCGAGGCGTGTCGGCGGTACCGGTATCCGCCGCGCGACCGGCCGAGGCCGGCCCACAAGCTAGCGACCGATCCGACCCGACGGGAGTGCGGACAGGCTCAGCGCGAATAGAACTCGATGACGAGGTTGGGCTCCATCGACACCGGGTAGGGCACGTCCGCCGGCTTCGGCGCCCGGATGAACCGACCCCTCATCCGGTCATGGTCGATCTCGACATAGTCGGGAACATCGCGCTCGCCCGATTTTGCCGCTTCGAGCACCAGCGCCATCGCCTTGGCCTTGGCGCCGAGCTCGATCTCGTCACCGTCGCGCACCGAATAGGACGGGATCGTCACCCGCCGGTTGTTGACCCGGACATGCCCGTGATTGACGAGCTGGCGCGCGGCAAACGGGGTCGGCACCAGCTTCATCCGATAGACGACCGCATCGAGCCGGCGCTCCAACAGCTCGATCAGATTGTCGCCGGTGTCGCCGCGGCGGCGCACCGCCTCTTCGTAGAGCCGGCGGAACTGGCGCTCGCCGAGATTGGCATAATAGCCCTTCAGCTTCTGCTTGGCGGCAAGCTGGGTCCCGAAATCCGACGGCTTCTTGCGCCGCTGGCCGTGCTGGCCCGGCCCATATTCGCGGCGGTTGAGCGGGCTCTTCGGCCGGCCCCAGAGGTTGATCCCGAGCCGGCGGTTGATCTTGTATTTCGGTTCCGTGCGCTTGCTGCTCATGCGATCCAAATCCGAATGCGCTGCTGGCGTCGTGATAGGCGCTCCACGGGGCGAAAGCAATGGCCGGCAGCCGGGGCTCGGCTACTCCGCGGCGGCGCGTTGGGCGCGGCGACGGGCGTTCGGGTCGAGCAGGCGCTTGCGCAGGCGGATCGATTTTGGCGTCACCTCGACCAGCTCGTCGTCGCCGATATAGGCGATCGCCTGTTCGAGGCTCATCTGAATGGGCGGGGTCAGCCGCACCGCCTCATCCTTGGCGGTGGTGCGGATGTTGGTCAGCTGCTTGCCCTTGGTCGGGTTGACGTCGAGATCGTTGCCGCGGCTGTGGGCGCCGATGATCATGCCCTCGTAGACCGCTACGCCCGCGTCGATGAACATCGGCCCGCGCTCTTCGAGATTCCACAGCGCATAGGCGATCGCGACCCCGCCGGCGGTCGAAATGAGGACGCCGTTGCGCCGGCCCTCGATCGGCCCCTTGTGCGCAGCGTAGCCGTGAAACAGCCGGCTCATGACCCCGGTGCCGCGGGTATCGGTCAGAAACTCGCCCTGATAGCCGATCAGCCCGCGCGTCGGGGCGAGAAACTCGAGCCGCAGCTTGCCGCCGCCCGAGGGCCGCATTTCCCGCATCTCGGCCTTGCGCCGGCTCATCTTGTCGACGACGATCCCGGCGAACTCCTCGTCGACATCGATCACCACCTCCTCGATCGGCTCGAGCCGCCGGCCGGTATCCGGGTCGGTCTTGAACAGCACCCGCGGGCGCGAGATCGACATCTCGTAGCCTTCGCGCCGCATCGTCTCGATCAAGACGCCAAGCTGCAATTCACCGCGGCCGGCGACCTCGAACGCCTCCTTCTGCGCGCTCTCGCTGACCCGGATCGCGACATTGCCCTCGGCCTCGCGGTAGAGCCGCTCACCGATCATGCGCGAGGTGACCTTGCTGCCGTCGCGGCCGGCGAGCGGGCTGTCATTGACCGAAAAGGTCATTGCCAGGGTCGGCGGATCGATCGGGTCCGCGGGCAGCGCCGCTTCGACCTCGGGCGCACAGATCGTGTCGGCCACGGTGGTCAGTGCGAGACCGGCGACGGCGATGATGTCACCGGCCTCGGCCTCTTCGATCGGGCGGCGGTCGAGGCCGCGGAACGCCTGCAATTTGGTCAGCCGCGCCTGCTCGATGACGCGGCCGTCGCGCGCCAGGGATTTGACCGGCATGTTAAGCCGCGCCACCCCGGAATGGATGAGCCCGGTCAACACCCGGCCGAGATAGGGATCGTAATCGAGCGTCGTCGCCAGCATCGCGAACGGTGCCACGGGATCGGCCTTGGGCGGCGGCACATGCTCGAGGATCAGTCCGAACAACGGCGCGAGGTCGTGGCGCGGTTCGGCGCGGTCGGTCACCGCCCAGCCGTCACGACCCGAGGCGAAGACGGTCGGGAAATCGAGCTGTGCCTCGCTCGCGTCGAGTGCCGCGAACAGGTCGAAAATCTCGTTGTGCACCACCGTGGCGCGGGCGTCCGGGCGGTCGATCTTGTTGATCACGACGATCGGCTTGAGCCCCTGGCGCAATGCCTTGGCGAGTACGAACTTGGTCTGCGGCATCGGCCCTTCGGCCGCATCGACCAGCACCAGCACGCCATCGACCATATTGAGGATGCGCTCGACCTCGCCGCCGAAATCGGCATGGCCCGGGGTATCGACGATGTTGATGCGCACG
This sequence comes from Allostellaceae bacterium, assembly GCA_035503615.1. Classification (GTDB taxonomy): domain Bacteria; phylum Pseudomonadota; class Alphaproteobacteria; order ATCC43930; family CGMCC-115725; genus AP-15. Next base: position 43,900 of record DATJTI010000071.1, read on the forward strand.
CCGTGCCAGACCACCGAGGTGCATTTCGCCAGGATCGTGATGCCGCGCTCGCGTTCGAGCTCGTTCGAATCGAGCGCCCGTTCGACCACCTGCTGGTTGGCGCGAAACGCACCCGATTGGCGCAGCATGGCATCGACCAGCGTGGTCTTGCCGTGATCGACATGGGCAATGATCGCGATATTGCGGATATCCATGGGTCCAAGATGAAACCGCGCCCCTGAGGGCGCGGGCTGGAAGAAACCGCGCCGCTGAGGGCGCGGGCTGAGGCCGCCTCGCAGCGGTGGCGGGGACCGCTATCGCGACGGACCGGCGCGTCCCGCCGCAGCGGCCACGAACTCAGCCAGATTGCGCTCGGGGCGAGCGCCGACATGGCTGATGATCTCGGCAGCGCACAAACTGGCGACCTCGCCGCAGATGGGGAGCGGCAGGCCGCGGGTCAAGCCATAAAGAAAACCGGCGGCATAGAGATCGCCGGCGCCGGTGCTGTCGACAATTCGGGCGATCGGCGCCGCCGCCACGATGTGCTCTGCGCCACCGGCCAGGATCACGCTGCCCGCGGCGCTGCGGGTCAGGGCAGCAACCGCGACATGGCCGCGCACCGCAGCAGCAGCCGTTGCAAAATCATTGGTTTCATAAAGCGAGCAAATCTCGATCTCATTGGCGAACAGGATGTCGATATGACCATCGACCAGGTCGCGGAACGCCTGGCGATGGCGCTCGACGCAGAACGGGTCGGACAATGACAGCGCGACCTTGTGTCCGGCGGCATGCGCGATCGCGGCGGCCTTGCGGAATGCCTGCTGCGCGAGCGGCGGGTCGAACAGATAGCCTTCGAGATAGGTCACCTGCGCCGCGCCGATGATCCCCTCGTCGATATCGTCGGGTCCAAGCCCGACACAGGCACCGAGATAGGTGTTGAGCGTGCGCTGGCCGTCCGGCGTGACCAGGATCAGGCAGCGCGCGGTGCCGGGGCCGCCGGTCGCCGCCGGGGTGTCGAAGCGCACACCCTGCGCGGTCAGATCGTGGCGATAGACCTCGCCCAACAAATCGTCGCGCACCTTGCCGATATAGGCGCCGTTGCTGCCGAGCGAGGCCAGCCCGGCCATGGTGTTGCCGGCCGAGCCGCCCGAGGATTCGACGCCCGGACCCATGATGCGATAGAGCGCCTCGGCGCGCGCGGCATCGATCAGCGCCATCGTCCCCTTGACCAGACCTTCACGTTCGAGAAACGCCTCGTCGGCGCGCGCGATCACATCGACAATGGCATTGCCGATGCCGACGACATCGAGAGCGGCGGAGGTCATGTGCCGGCGGCGATTTGCATGGACATGCGGCGCCGTATACCGCCCGTTCCGGATATCGGCAAGCGCCCGCGGTCGGTGTCGGGCGCGACGGCGGTGCCAGCCAGCCACCGGTTTCGCGGCGGGACGAACCAAGATCGTCGTTGCGTCCGCTTCCGGTCTCTGCCGAAATCAGCAGCAAGCTGGCGAAATCAACTCGGATCCCCGAAACATGGCGGATTGGCGCGAGACCTGCCGCAGCACGGTGGCGCCTTGGGAATGCGACGTCACCGAGCATTTCACGATCGCGTTCTACCTCGACCGGCTGGACATCGCTGCGGCGAACCTCGCCGACCGGCTCGGCATCGCGGAGGCGCTGCGCAGCGGCGGGTTTGCGCGGCGGCTCGATTTGCGCTTTGTGCACGAGCTGCGCGCCGGCGACAGCTTTCATATCGAGAGTGCGGCAATCGGGGTCGATCCGGGCTTGCGCCTTGGACACCGCATTGTCGATTCGTCCGCCGGTGAAACGGTGAGCTGGGTCGAGGAGAGCTGGGAGCTGCCGCCCGACCGCCTGCCGGCAGAGCGTCGGGCGGCGATCGAGCAGCGATTGGCGCGATGGGACGGGCCGGCGATCGAACGGCGGCCCGAGCCGAAATCGATGGAAGGCGCCATTGCGAGCGCCCGCGGCCGGGTGCAACCGGGCGATCTCGACGAGAACGGCCGGTTCTCGCCCGCGGCCTTTGTGCATCGCTTTACCGACGCATTGCTGCAGGCGCTGGCGGCGATCGGCATGGGCGGCGCCGCCATGAAAACCGGCCGGCGCGGCTTTTCAACCTTCGAGCTGGCGCTGCGCATCACCGCGGTACCGCGCCTCGGCGAGCCCTGCCTGGTCGAAACCGGGATCGCCCATCTCGGCAGCTCGTCGCTGCGCTTTGTGCACCGGATGATCGATCCGCGCACCGGCAGCGAATTGGCTCGCGCCGACCAGTTCGGCGTGCAGCTCGATCTCGACGCGCGGCGGCCGGCGCCGCTGCCGGAAGCGGTCCGGACGCGCGCCGCGGCGCTGGTCCTACCGCTCGCGTGAGGCGGCGCGCCGGCTTGCCGGCGGTGATCTACCTGACTTCGACCAGCTCGATCGCCTCGCGGCTCGGGCCCTCGATCATCAGGGCACGGGTGTCGCCGAGCGGGTAGATCGGTTCGAGGATCGCCACACCCTCGGCGGCGAGCTTGTCAGCCCAGGCATCGAGATCGGCAACCGAGAGCGCCACATGATCCTGCAGCTGGCCGCGCGAGCTGGCCAGCGGGGTGTCGCCCTGGTTCGCATACCACATCATCGACACGTCGCCGAACTCGACCCCGGCGCGCGGAGTGCGGAACATCCCCTCGCGGTCCAGCGCCGGCCAGGTGCGGTCCGGACCGCGCACCGGACCGCCGCCCGAGGCCCCGGCCGGAATCGGCGCGTAGCCGGGCCGAAGCGGCGCGTTCAGGTGCTCCTGGTACCATGCGAGTGCCGCGATCGGGTCTTCCTGGTAAAGATGCACATGGTTGAAGCGCTCGGCCGGATGGTTTCCGGCATATTCGACAAGCGCCTCATCGGGGCCGCGCAGATAGGCAAAGCCGCCAACCTTGCCCGGCGGGACATCGCGCGCCCTGGCCTCGGCGATCTGCGCCCGGGTCAGGCCCAGCACATTGCCGATGCTCGGCCAGGTATCGCTCGAGATCAGCACCGAGCCGCCTTCATCGGTCGTGTAGAGCGGCAGCAACTCGACCTCGGACCGGCTCTTGTAGGTTTCGAGGCGGGCGCGCGAATCGGTCACGTGCCAACCGAAATGCCAGATCGCACTCTGCGGCCCGGTTGGCGGCGGTGTCTCGACCCGGGTGAACAGCACCATGACGTCGTTCGGCGATTTGAGCGCCGCGAACCCGCCCCAGCTGCCGCGCGCGGTGGACGGAAACTGGCGGGTGTAGAAGGCGAGCGCGCGATCGGGATCGACCGAATTGAGATGGATGTGGTGAAACCGCGGGGCCGGCAACATGAATCTCTCCTCCCTTGGCATGTCCTTGAGGCAAGGCTGGGCCGAGCCTAGCGTGCGGCCAACCGCGCTGTCACCGCGGTTGCGCTGAGGGGCGGCGATGTCCGGGCGGGTTCAGCCCTGCCCCAAGCTCAGCCCTGCCCCAAGTTCAGCCCGAGCCGAGCAGTGCCGCGCGAAAGCGGTTGCGGCAGGCCGCGAGGTCGAGGTTGCGCTTGACCGCCGGCGGATCGGTCGGCCGGACCCGCAGCACGACAAAGGCGGTGCCGTTGCCGGCCCGCAACAGCCGCGCGCCATCATCGAGATCGGCGTCGCGAGCGATCGTGCGGGTCGCCTTGATGCCCGAGCCGGCCGCAATCCGTTCGAGATCGACGCCGAGGCTGGTATGGCTCTTCTGATATCCGGTCTCGCCGTAATGGCCGTTATCGACGCACAGGATCGCCAGATTGGGCGGGTTCATCACCGCGATCGTCGCTAGCGCACCGAGATTCATCAACAGCTCGCCATCGCCGGTCACCACCAGCACGCGCCGCTCCGGGCGGGCGAGCGCAAGGCCGAGCCCGATCATCGCGGCACCGCCCATCGCACCGGCCATCGTATAGGCGTTGGCGCCATCATCGGTCAGCGCTGCGACATCCTTGGCGGCGCCGGCAAGACCGCTGACGATCAGAAAATCCTGGTGGCGGCCCACCAGCGCCGGGATCGCCTGGCAACGATCGAGGACGAAACCGGCGGCGATCGCCTCGGCAAGACGCGCTTGCGGCGGCTGCGAACTCGGCATTTCACCTCCTGGGTGGCGTTGGCGCGGGGCGGCATCAGCGTAGGGCGGCATCAGCGCTGGGCGACGGTGATGCGAGTGGGCCCGCGCCGGCACCGGTCGCGGTTCAGAATTGCTTGGCGCCGAGCAGCTTTTGCGTCAGCAGCACGGCGACGGCACGACCGGCCTGAAACACCGTGGTCAGCGCCGCATCGACGGTCGGCACCACCTCTTCCGGGTGCTCGACCCGCAGCACGATGACACCCATTGCCGCCAGCACCGGCTCGACCGCCTGACCCATCGGGTACTGCCACGGATTGCCCTCGCCAAAATCGCCGCGCATGCTGACGAGGGCGAGAAACGGGAATTGGCCGCCCTTGATCAGCGACAGCATGTTGATGCAGTTGCCCGCACCGCTCGACTGCATCAGCAGGACGCCGCGCGCCCCACCGAGATCGGCGCCGGCGAGCAGCGCCACGCCTTCCTCCTCGCTGGTCAGCGCGACCGAGCGCACTTCGGGATCGGCAAGCGAGCGGTCGATCAGCAGGCGGTGGCCGGCATCGGGCACATAGGCGAACTGGGTGACCCGGTGGCGGCGCAGCAACTCGTAGAGTTCATCCGGCCAGCGCGTCGTCGCGGCACTCTCGTCCATCCCTGGTCCCCGCCACACTGTTCGCCGAGGATTGCCGCCGCCGCGGGGCGAAGGCAACCCCTGAAATGCGGCACCGCTGTTGCCCTCCCGGCCCGTTGCCCTGTAGTGACAACGGACAGGCTTGCCGCGAAGCTGCGATGGCCCCGCCGGCGCAATCGACCACGCTGTCCCTGACGCGATCGGAGATCGTCTCAGTCCTCTCGGGGCTGATGCTGGCGATGTTCCTCGCCAGCCTCGATCAGACGATCGTCGCCACCTCGCTGTCGGCGATGGCCCAGGACCTCAATGGCTGGGCGCTGATTTCCTGGGTCGTGTCGGCCTATCTGGTCGCCTCGACGGTGACGACGCCGATCTATGGCCGGCTCAGCGACCTCTACGGGCGGCGGCCGATCCTGATGGTGTCGATCGCGCTGTTTGTCGCCGCCTCGGTGCTGTGCGCCTCGGCGCATACGATGCTCGAGCTGATCGGCGCGCGGCTGTTGCAAGGGGTCGGCGGCGGCGGTCTGCGCTCGGTCTCGCAAGCGGCGATCGCCGATGTGATCCCACCGCGCGAGCGCGGCAAGTACCAGGGCTATTTTTCGAGCGTCATGGCGATCTCGAACCTGCTGGGTCCGGTGCTCGGCGGGTTTTTCGCCGAGGATCTGTCGTGGCCGTGGATCTTCTGGATCAACCTGCCGTTTGGCGCGCTGGCGCTCGTGCTGTGCAACCGCAACCTGCGCCGCCTGCCGCGGCCGCGGCGCAAGCCGGTCATCGACTGGCTCGGCGCGGCACTGATCATCGCCTCGGCGACGCCGATCCTGATCGGTGTCTCCGGCGTAGAGGCCGCCGGCGGCTGGGGCCGCATCGATGTCCTGGTGCCGATCGCGATCGGCCTTGTGCTGCTCGGCCTGCTCGTGGTGCGCGAGCGCGAAGCGGCCGAGCCGATGATCCCGCTGCGGCTGTTTGCCAACCGGATCTTCGCGATCGGCAGCCTCGCCGCGTTTGCCACCTCGATGGTGATGATCGCGCTGATCATCCTGGTGCCGCTCGATTTCGAACTGGTCTCGGGGCTGGCCGCCGACCAGGCGGGCATCCGCCTGATGCCGATGACCGGCGGCACCGTGCTGGGCTCGTTCATCGCCGGGCAGCTGGTGACCCGCAGCGGGCATTACCGCCCCTACCCGGTCCTGGGTGCGGCGGCGATGACCCTCTTGTGCGTGGTGATCGCGCTTTATGGGCTGGGCCGCGGCCTCATCAGCGACACCGTGCTGACTGCCGGGCTCGGGCTCGCCTTCGGCTTTCAGCTGTCACCGATTGTGGTGGCGGTGCAGAACGCGCTCGAATTCGAGGACACTGGGATCGGCCTGTCGGTGCTGATGTTCTTCCGGCTGATCGGCGGCGCGCTCGGTGTGGCGCTGCTGACGGCGCTGCTGGTCGGCGCGCTCGACGCCGGCGCGCTGGCGTTGCCCGGCCACCATGTGTTCGGCGCCGATCCAGGGATCGCGTTGCTGCACCTCGCCCAGGCACACCCAGCAGGACGGCCGCGCGTTGCCGGTCTCGACCGGGTCATGCGCGCCGCTTTCGCGCAAGTCTTCTTCTCTGCCGCGGCGATCTCGGCGCTGGCGACGCTCGGCTCGCTCGGCCTCAAGGAAATTCCGCTGCGCACCAGCTGACCCATTTGCAGGCAGGCGCGCGAACGTGGCCCCAACCGCATGCCGGTGCTATGATCGGCGCCGGGGAGTTCCCCGGAGGTCACGATCATGAAGGTTCGGATCGAATATTGCGTGCCTTGAAACTATCTGCCCAGGGCCCTCCGTGCGAGGGCACGTCTCGAAGAGAAGTACGGTGCCGAGGTCGAGCTCGTCAAAGGTACCAGCGGTGTGTTCGAGATCACCGTCGATGGCAGGCTCGCCTTTTCAAAAAAGCAGCTGGGACGGTTCCCGGAGGACGCCGAGATCGACGCGCTCGGCGGCAGCTAGGCCGGGCGCCAAGTTATCGCGGCGCAACACTTTTCTGCCGGCTGTCGTCGCGAACAAAAATGACGGCGCGCGCGTCGCGATAGACGCGCCGCCATTGCGGCAGTTCGGCGAGGTCGCCAACGGCGGGCTGCCCCGGCTGGAGCAGGACCCAGGCAATGCCCCAGCGGTCGAGCAGGTGGCGCAGCACGCTGGCGTCGCCATCGACCGCGTCGAGATAGCGCGCAAGAAAGGCGTTGCCATAGAGCTCGATGCGGCCGTCGATGAAGATCGGAATCCCCCGAAACACCAGGTAGTCGCCAAAGGCTTCGCTGTTGAACACCCGCCCCGCGAGCCCCATGCGGGTCGCGACGGCCAGCGCCCGCGCCGGTGTCGCTGTGTCGTCGCTGCGCACAATCGGGTGCAGCAGCAGCGGCAGACTGAGCATCACCGCCACGGCCAGACCGAGCAGCAGTGCCGGTGGCGCCGCCGGCCGCGCCAGGCGGATGAAGATGCGGCAGATCGCCGAAGGCGGGACGGCGCCGATCTTCGCAGCGAGCTGGGGACCGAGCGAGCCCATCACCGCGAGCGGGCCGACCAGCCCCAAGAGATCGGCGTGCCGTGTATGGGCGAGCGCCATGTGGCACAGCCCGACCACCACCAGAACCCGGGTCGGCGGCACCTTCACCCCGGTCGCGAGGCCGAGCGCCACCAGCCCCAGCAACATGATCTCGACTGGCTGAAAATCCTGAAAATTCGGGCTCTGCCACTCGATGAACGAGGATTGCAACGCCGGCATCGTCATCAGCCGGAACGGCTGGACGAGGCCGGCGATCCCGTTGGGTGTCGCCAATGCGGCGCCGAGCGCCAGCGCCGCAAACAGGCCCCAGCGCTCCGCCTGGTGGCGCCGGTTCGGACCGGCCAGCACCGCCTCGGCCGCCAGATAGAAGGCGAGCAGCAGGCCGAACAAAAAGCTGTCGTGCAGATTGGCCCATAGCACCATGACCGGCAGCAGCCGGAAGGGCGGCACGGCACCGGCATCGCGCGCCTGGAACAGCACCCCCGACCACAGCACCATGAGTGGCATCGCCAGCAAATGCGGCCGCGCCAGCAGATGAGGCTCGACCATGGAAGCGGCCAATGCCACCGCGATCAGGGCGCAGAATGGTTCGGCCGGGCGCAGCAGGAAGCGGGTCAGCAATGCCAGGCTGGCGGCAAAGCAGGCGATCGTCAGCAGCACCAGCCCGTTCCAGCCCGCCGCCTGGTACAGCGCCGCCATGACGAGTTCGGAAAGCCATTCGTGCGGGATCCACCGCGCACCGGCGAAGGTGTAGGAGAACGGGTCGTGCACGGGCAGCGCGCCATGCGCCAGCATCCAGCGCCCGGCAGCGATGTGCAGATAGGTATCCGGATCGTGCAGCAGTGCTGCGGGCCGGGCCAGCACGCGGGCGCAGGCAAGAACGGCGACGATCAGTGGCCAGGACGGAAGGAACTGCGTGCACTGCCGCCAACGCGCACTGCCCACTCGCCCGATGGCTCGTCGCGAAAGATCGATCGGCGCGATGCTGCGGCCCTCCGGCTTGCCGGCCCGACAATCGCCGAGCCTGCACACGTCGAAGCATCGCCGCCCAGGATTAGCAAATCCCTAGCCGCAGCACCCGCCGGGCGGCATCAGCCGATTGCCGCCGCCCGACCGCGCTCGATTTGGCCCCGCCCGATTACAGGGCACCGCCCGATTTCGGCGTTCGCCGCGCTGAAGAGAGAGGCGCGGCCGGCTCAGGCCGCGACCCCGTGTCCGATCATTTGGCTGCCGCCGGCACCGCGTCGGCGTACATCTCGGGCAGCACGGTCTGGCGCCAGGTTTCCTGCCGCGGAAAGATCTTCTCGATCGCCCGCGCCGAGTAATAGCTGGTGTCGGTCCCGGGCGGGTTGCCGCCCTCCTGCACGGTCCTGACCGCGTTGAGCAGGAGCCGTCGCGTCGCGATGATCGCCCGGTCGGCCGGCCCCAGATGCTCCTTCGAGCGATCGACGATCGGCCCCATCCCTTCCTGCACCGCGCGGTCCTGAGTGTTGATGCCATCGATCCCGGTAAAGGTCTCGTGCTTCTGCACCTGGCGGTCGATCATCCAGTCGTTGCGCTTGTTGCGGAACGAGCGGAACTCGCCCGAGGTCTCGACATAGTCGGGACCATTGCCGTTGCCGCGCTCCATGCGGTCCTCGTCGGACAGGCCCGGCTCGCCGAAGCTGTACATCCAGTTCCACACCATGCAGTTTTCGTCGTCGATCGGAACCCAGATGTGGCCGGCGATGTTGGGGCGGTCACCGCCGCCCATCGCGCGGCCCAGCTGCTGCGGCCGGATCTGGGTGAACGGCATCACGAAATGATAGGAGCGGACATAAGTCTTGTCGTCGTCAAGCGGCCGGATCCCGACATAGCGATAGCCATAATCGGTCACATCGACCTCGAGCAGCGGAGCACGGCCGCGCACAAACGGCCCCTGCACCGGAATGCCCGGGCGGCTCGTATTGGGCGTGATCGTGCGGTGCAGGATCGGCGCATGCGAGGTGTCGATGCCGCCTTCGAGCGCCTGCAGCCAGTTGCACTCCTCCCACACCTTCGAGACATGGCGATGGGTCTCGGGCACCTGGGTCCATTCGAAGGCCGGGGGCGCCGGCATCCTGTCCTTCGGTCCCATATAGGTCCAGATCACGCCGCCCATCTCGACCGTCGGATAGGCCGTGAGCCGCACCTTGTGGCAGAACGGCTCGGGCTCGTTCATCTGCTCGGTGCAGTTGCCGTCGACATCGAACTTCCAGCCGTGATAGACGCAGCGCAGACCCGAATCCTCGTTGCGCCCGAACCACAATGAGGCACGGCGATGCGGGCAGAACTCGTCGATGAGGCCGATGCGGCCTTGGCTGTCGCGAAACCCGACGAGCTGTTCGCCGAGCAACCGGACCCGCACCGGCGCGCAATCGGGCTCGGGCAGTTCGCCGGCGAAAAGCGCCGGGATCCAGTAGCGCCGCAGCACTCCGCCCATCGGCGTGCCCGGGCCGACGCGGGTGATCAGCTCGTTGTCCTCGGGTGACAGCATCGGGTGGTCTCCTCGTCAAACGGAGATGAGGTCAAACGGTCATGCGCCGCAATCGCGGCGGGCCCGGTGCGATCATCGGCCGATCGCGAGCCGAGGGCAAGAGCCGGCAGCAGTGCCGCTGCGTGCAATCTATGCTATGCATCCGGCCGATCTACCCGCGAGGGGCAATGAGCATCATTCTGCGGCGCGGCGTTCCTGCCGATGCCGAAGCCTGCGGCCGGATCGCCTTCGAGGCGTTCAAGGCGATCTCCAGCGCGCACAATTTCCCGTGGGATTTTCCGACGCCGGACACCGCAATCGGGCTGATGCGCACGCTGCTGGCGCACCCCGCGTTCTATTCGGTGGTGGCCGAGGAGGATGGCGCGATCATCGGCAGCAACTTTGTCGACGAGCGCGGGCCGATCGCCGGCATCGGCCCGATCACGGTGGCACCGGCAGCACAGAACCGGTCCACCGGGCGGCGCCTGATGCAGGCTGTCATGGAGCAGGAGGCACGGCGCGGCGCGGTCGGCGTGCGGCTTATGCAATCGGCCTATCACAACCGTTCCTTGTGCCTCTACACCAAACTCGGCTTCGCCAGCCGCGAGATGTGCTCGAAAATGGAAGGACCGCGGCTCGGCCTGAAGCTCGCGGGCTACGATGTGCGGCCGGCGAAGATGGCCGACCTCGACGCCTGCAACGCGCTGTGCCGACAGGTGCACGGCCACGACCGCAACGGCGAGCTCAGCGATGCGATCCGGCAAGGATCGGCAAGGCTCGTCGAGCATCTCGGACGGATCACCGGCTATGCCAGCGAACTCGCCTTTTATGGTCACGCCGTGGCGCTCACCAACCAGGATCTCGAAGCGTTGATCGCTGCCGCACCCGGTTTCGAGCATGGCGGGTTTCTGCTGCCGACCCGCAACACCGAGCTGTTCCGCTGGTGCCTCGAACACGGGTTGCGGCTCGTGCATCAGATGACGCTGATGACGACCGGCCTCTACAACGAGCCGGCCGGTGCCTATCTGCCCTCGGTGCTCTACTGAGCCGGCAGCCCTTCCTGAGCCGGCACGCCATGCGCGGCGAGGAAATCGCGCCAGCCGGGGAAGCGCCGCCCGTCGGGCTTGGTGCCGCGGCGCAGCGCGCGCAGCAATTCGCGATCGACGGCAACCGCCGTGCCGCAGGGCAGCGCTAACCAGAGGATCTCCTCGGCACTGTCGAGCCGCTGCCCGATTGCGCGGTTCAGCCGCTCGACCGGCGCATGGCCGGGCTCGACCGGCATCACCTCGCCGGCGGCGCACAGCGTCAGCAGAGCTTCGAGCAGGTCCGGCGCCGGCACCAGACCGGCGAGACGGCGCGGACCGGAGGCGAGTGCTGCGACGATCGCCCGCGCCACCGGGCTGTCATAGCCGCGCGCTCCGGCCGCAGTGGTCATCCGGTAATGGATCGCGGCGGCCGGGCGGCACAGCGCGTAGCTGGTCTCCAGAAGCCGCGTTTCGCGCTCGGCGCCGGCAAGGCGGCGATTGCCGCGGTCGAACACGTCGCAGCGCAGCCGCTGATCGAGAAAGAAATCACGCAGCAATTCGCGGACATCGCGATCGGCGATACCGGCGAGCAGCGTCCGCGCGGCATCGCGCAATACCAGCGCATCGAAATTCTCCGAGAGCGTCGCCGAGCCGACCGGGACCAGCCCGATCTCGGCCATCGCCCGGCGCATCTCGGTGACATAGAGCGGCCGCCACGCGGCATGCATGAACTCATGGACGAGATAGGCCGCGGGATAATCCTGCGGCTGCGCGGCGAGCCCGGCGAGAGTGGCACTGCGCGCCAGCGCCGGCACTCCCGCGGCCGCCATTCGGCCGATCACCTCGGTCGCGGCCGCGAGCCGTGCGGCGCTGTCGCCGGCACCGACCCGGCCGAGTTCATGGACGAGGCGCTGGAACGGCAGATCCGGCATCCAGCCCGGCATCGCGTTGTAGCTGATATAGACAAGGCCGCCGGGCTTCAGATGGCGATCGATCAGGCGGCGCAGTACGGCCTGGCTCGCCGCGTCGATCCAGCTGTAGACGCCATGCGCCACCAGATAGTCGAACTGCGGCAGACGGCACCGGCCCGCCGTGGCGAAATCGACCGCATCGAGATGGAGATTGCCGATCCCGGCCTCGCTCGCGAGCCGCCGCGCGTGGTCGATATGCACGGCCATCGCATCGATGCCGTAAAATCGGCCGCGCGGATGGGTGGCCGCAAGGATCGCCGCGGTCACCCCCTGGCCGCAGCCGAGGTCGCACCAGGTGAAGCCATTGCGACGGGCCGGCGGCTCGACACCGCAACAGAGCGCCACGTGATCGAGCCAGGCCGGCGCCAGCATCGGCTTGAAGTCGCGCAGATAGGGGATATCGCCGACATAGCCGTGCAGCCCTGCGCTCATCGCCGGGGTCGCGAAACCGCTGAAACCGGCGCAACGGCAACGGCGTTTGCCTGGTGTATCAAAGGGCGAGGCGTCGGCAATCCGATGCCGGGCCGAGCGAGGTGGCGATGACGCGAACGGCGATGGCGCGAGCAGCGATGGCGCGAACGGCGATGGCAGCGGGGCGAGCGGTGGCGATGGCGATGCTGCTCGGGCTCGGGGCCTGCACCATGCCCCCCTGGACGCTCAACCGATCGCCGCATGACATCACCCTGCGCTGGTATTCGGACCGGACCCCGGACGCGGCCGCCTATCAGGTGGCGGCGTTGCATTGCGGCTTCTGGGGCAAATCGGCCGAGCTCGCCACCACTTTCAAGGACGGCAGCGACCAGATCGCGCGCTATCGCTGCCGCTGAAGCCTGGCGCCATTTCGGCTATGTTGCGCATTGCCACGCCCTGCGCACCGCGACAGCCCTGCGCACCGCGACAGCCTTGCGCACCGCGACAGCTTAGGGAACGCGATGGGTTTCGAACCGCGGCTCACCACACCGGGACCACGCTCCCGGCGGGTCGGGATGAGCTCGCTGCCGCGGCGGCACCTCGGCCGGGATCGCGTTTGCCGCCCCAATATACCGGGGCGTGGCGGATGAAGCGTGGCCGCTGACACGCCGGCACCGCCGATGGCACCACTGCCGGAGCGCCGGCAGATCAGCCGGCTGATGGTGTTTTTCGCTCTCGTCTATATCGTCGAGGGGCTGGGTCAGGCCGGTGCCGGACTGATTGCCCAGCCGCTCAACTATTTTCTCAAATCGGCGCTGGGCTGGACCCCGGTGCAGGTGGCCGCCTGGCTGACCGTGCTGAACCTGCCCTGGATCATCAAGCCGGTCTACGGGATCGTCTCCGATTTCGTGCCGCTGTTCGGCTACCGCCGCAAAGCCTATCTGGTGCTGGCCAATGCGGCGGCGACGCTCGCCTGCCTCGCCGTCACCCGCATGACCCGCCCCACGGCACTCCTGCCGGTGCTGCTGCTGACCGCTTATGCGATGGCGATTTCGAGCACGTTGTGCGGTGCGGTGCTGGTCGAGAACGGCCAGCGGCTCAATGCCAGCGACCGCTTTGTCAACCAGCAATGGCTGTGGTTCAATATCGCGGCGATGGCCAGCGCCTTTGTCGGCGGTGAACTGGTTCAGCACCTGTCGCCGGCGGGCGCCTTGCACGGCGCCGCGGCGATCATCGCGGTCGCCCCGCTGCTGGCGATCTTCGGCACCCTGTTTCTGATCGACGAGGTGCCGAGCCGGCTCGACGTCGCCGAGTTGAAGCGCACGTTTCGCGCGCTCCTTGCCGCTTTCACGCTGCGCGAGCTGTGGGTCATCGGGCTATTTCTGTTCCTTTATTACCTCAACCCGGGGTTTGGCCTGCCGCTCTATTACTACATGACCGACAGCCTCAAGTTTTCCCAGGCCACCATCGGCATGCTGGGTGCGATCAACTCGGCCGGCTGGATCATCGCGGCGCTGCTCTATCGCCGCTTCCTCGGCGGCCTGACCGCAAAGCAGCTATTGAATGCGAGCATCCTGTTCGGCACCGTCACCACCACCTCGTTTCTGCTGCTCACGAGCCCCGCAAGTGCGGTGGTCATCAATTTTTTCAGCGGCATGGCCGGCATGGTGGCGTTTGTCGCGACGTTGACGCTGGCGGCGGATTACTGCCCCGAGCGCGCCGAGGGGTTTGCCTTTGCGGCATTGATGTCGCTCCTGAACCTGTCCTCGACGCTGTCCGGCAATATCGGCTCGTTTCTCTACGAGCACGCCTTCCACAACCGGCTGGCGCCGCTGATCGTCGTATCGGCGGCCTCGACCGCGGTGATCCTGGCGCTGGTGCCGCTCCTGCGCCTCGGCAGCAAGGTCGCGGGCGAGCCGGCGCGCGCCGCTGCAACCGGCGCCGGCTAGGGCCAGTTCGGGATCAGGCCCTGCCGGGAAGCGTCCCCGCCGGCAGGCTCTCGCAATAGCGGGCGATCTCGCCGGGGGTCGTGATCCACAACTCCTCGCGACGCTCGAGAATGTGGCGCACCGCGCCGCGAAAGGCGTGCAGGCGGAATGGCTGGCCGATAATGAACGGGTGCACCGAGACCGCGAAGACCAGCGGGTATTTCCGCGACTGCACCAGCATCTCGTCGAACTGGTCGATGACCATCTCGGCGAATTGCCGCCCGGTATGTCGGCGGAAGACCAAGGACGGCGAGTCGTTCAATTCGAGCGGATAGGGCACCGACAGGATCGGGCCCGACCGGGTGCGCATCCACACCGGCTGGTCGTCGATCGCCCAGTCCATGACATAGCGGTAGCCGGCCTCCTTCAACAGGTCGAGGGTCACGCCGCTCTGCGCGATGTATGGGCCGAGCCAGCCCTCGGGGCGCCGGCCCGACAGCCGGGCCACGATCTCGGTGCATTCGGCGATCAGCCGCGCTTCGTCCTCCTCCCACAGCCCGTCCTGGCGCTCGGAATTGGTGCGGCCGTGGCCGACATACTCGTCGCCGCGGGCGTTGAGGCGCAAGGCGATGTCGGGGCAGGCTTCGAGCACTGCCGAGTTGACATTGTGCGCGCCGGGCAGGCCGAACTCGTCCAAGAGGTCGAGATAGGACCACAACCCGACGCGGTTGCCATAGTCGCGCCAGGCATAGTTGCGCTGGCTCTGCGCTGCCGCCGCCCCGGTCGAATCGCTGCCGAGCCCGGCGCCGAACGCGAAATATTCGATGTTGTTGTTGAAGGTCACGGCGAGCCGCTTGCCCTCGGGCCAGTCATAGAGCGGCCGCTTGTGGATCGGCACGTAGTCGTACCGGTTGTGCGCGGGCAGTTTCATCACGGCGCCGCTATTGGCATCGCAAGGAGTGCAGCGATACGACGGCCGCGACGCTCGGATCTCGGCGGCACGTCAGCGTCCGGTGAATGCCGGTTTGCGCTTTTCCATAAAGGCGGTGCGGCCTTCGGCGTAGTCGGCGCTGGCAAAGCAGTCGTCGACGAGCCGCTTGCACAAGGCGAGGTCGCGCGCATTCTCGTCCTTCAGCGCCTCCCGGATTGCGACCTTGGCCGCGCGCACGGTCAAGGGCGCATTGGCCGCGATCATTGCGCAATAATCGGCAACATAGCTTTCGAGCGTGTCGGCCGGAACCACCCGGTTGACGAGGCCCATGCCCAGCGCCTCCTCCGCGGTGAACTGGCGCGCGGTGTAGAAGATCTCGCGGGCAAGAGCGGGGCCGACCAGATCGACCAGCTTCTTGATCCCGTCATAAGCGTAGCCGAGGCCGAGCTTCGCTGCCGGGATGCCGAATTTCGAACCCTCGGCGGCAATCCGCAGATCGCAGGCGAGTGCCGTGCCGACCCCGCCGCCGATGCAATAGCCGCGGATCATCGCGATCGTCGGCTTCAGCGTCTCCTGCAGGCGCAGCCGTGCACCTTCCGAGATTTTCGCATAGGCCGCAGCCGCCTCCTCGGAGGCACGGCGCTCCTTGAATTCGGAGATATCGGCGCCGGAGACAAAGGCGCGCCCGCCGGCGCCGCTGACGACGATCACCCGGATCGCCTCGTCGGCCTCGAAATCGTCGATGATCTGCGCCACCCCCTGCCACATCTCGAGCGAGACGGCGTTGTGCCGCGCCGGGTTGTTGAAGATCAGATGGCCGACGCCACCCTCCTTGCGGGCGATCATCTTGCTGGTCAGCGGCTGGTCGAGCATGGTGCGCTTTCGCTCCTCGATAGGTTCCGGCACTGTGGCAGATCGCGGCCCGGCGCGCACCCACCCAATGTGGTGGCGGCCGGGGTTATTGGGGTGGTGGCGGGATTATTCGCCGGCCATCGCCAGACCGCCGATTCCGGCGCCGCTCTCGACCGGACGGTCGGGCCGCATCCAGAAGGTCATGACGACGCCAAACAGCAGCAGCCCGACCGAGACGGCGAAGGGCAGCGTCCAATTGCCGGTCGCTTCGAGGATCAGGCCGAAGACCAGCGGCGACAGGATGCCGGCGACGGCACCCGCCGCGTTCATCAGCGCACTGGCGGTGCCGGCGTAATCGGGTGCTATATCCATCGTTGCGGTCCACATCGGCGAGATCGCCAGGTCGAGAAAGAATAGCGCCAGCGTGAAGCTGACCAGCCCGATGACCAAATCATGGACCAGGATCGCCGGCAGCAGCGCCGCGACGGCAAGGCCGAGGCTGACTGCGACGGAAAGCGAACGGGCGATCTGCAGGCTGCGGGTGCGCCGCAGCAGATAGTCGCTGACGATGCCGCCGGACAATTCCGCAATCATCGCGAAAAAGAACGTCACTGCGTAAAACAGCGACGATTTCTTGAGGTCGAGCCCGTAGTTTTTCGAGAACAGCGACGGCATCCAGGTCACATAGAGCCAGCCGGTCCAGCCCATGCAGAAATAGACGATCATCATCGGCGTCATGCGCGGGACCAGCCGCCGCCACGGCACCGGGCCGGAGGCGATCGAGCGGCCGGCCGCAGCGCTGGGCAAGCCGGCGAGATCGCCGGTGGTCATATCGGGATGCTCGCACGGATCGTCGCGGAAATACCACCACCACAGCACCGCCCAAAATGCCGACAGCGTGCCCAGCGCGACAAACGAAAAGCGCCAGGAGTACCAGGTGATCAGCAGCGCCACGATCGGTGCTGCGACACCCGCGCCGATCCGCCCGGC
Organism: Allostellaceae bacterium; assembly: GCA_035503615.1. Classification (GTDB taxonomy): domain Bacteria; phylum Pseudomonadota; class Alphaproteobacteria; order ATCC43930; family CGMCC-115725; genus AP-15. The sequence continues at coordinate 60,735 of DATJTI010000071.1, forward strand.
GGCATGGGTGATGCCGACCGCGACGCCGCGCGCGGCAAGCGGCGTCCATTGCGACAGCGCCCGGGTCGCGGCCGGGAAGGTCGCCCCCTCGCCCATGCCGAGCACCAGCCGCACCGCGAAGAGCGAGAGGAGCCCGCCGACCGCACCCGTCAGCACCGTTGTCAGTGCCCAGACCAGCGCGCAGACGGCGAGCGTCAGCCGCGCCCCGAACCGGTCGGCGATCCAGCCGCCGACCAGCTGAAACGGGGCATAGGCATAGTTGAAGGCGGAAAACGCGACACCGAGCGCGATGTTGCTGAGACCCAGGTCCTTCTGCATGACCCCTGCGGCCGCGGCGAGGTTGACCCGGTCGACAAACACGATGACGTACATCAGGCAGAGGATCGCCAGGAAGTTCCGGGTGGCGCGACCGCCCAGCACGAACAGCATGATGATGCTCACTCCCGCCGTGTGAGGCAGAGTGTCGCAGATCGGCGGTTGCGCAGACCGGCTGATTGTTCAGGGCCGCCATGTCGGCCGGAGCGGGGACCGGCGGGGCTTCTGCTTCCCTTGGATCCCCGGCACCCCGGTTCAGCGTGGCGGCAGTTGGAGGCGCGGGATCTCGATCGCCGGGCAGCGGTTCATCACAACCTTCAGCCCATGGGCTTCGGCGCGGGCGGCGGCTGCGTCGTCGCGTACACCCAGTTGCAGCCACACCGTCTTGGCGCCAATCGCGATCGCCGCATCGACCGCGTCGCCGGCGAGTTCGCTGCGACGGAACACATCGACGAGATCAACGGGCTCGCCGACATCGGCGAGTGCCGCCAGGCAGGTTTCGCCGTTGATGATCATGCCGGCGGCATTCGGGTTGACCGGGATCGCGCGGTAGCCGTGGCGCTGCAGATAGGCCATGACCCGGTGGCTCGGCCGCTCGCGCCGCGGGCTTGCACCGACCACCGCGATCGTCCGTGCACTCGTCAGGATGTCGCGCAGATAGGCGTCGGAATAGTCGTCGTGGTCCATTTCGCCTCGCATCTTTCCGGCGCCGCCGGCGCCCTGTCGGCCACCGCTCTATCGGATAAAGACCAGGTCAGCGGCCGCTCACCGTCAGATCGACCGAGATCGGCTTGTCCTCGCCAAAGAAATCATCCGACACCAGGAATGTCAGCTGGTAATTCCCGGGTGCCAGGGCCGGCAGAACACAGGAATTGCTGAATTCGTCCTGACCGCTCGGGAAGGTGACCTGATAGGTGTTCTCGAGGTCTGGGCGGGGCATGCCGTCCTGAAACACCTGGAGATGGATCGAGATCGCGACATCGCGCGGCATCGGATCGCGCGTGCTGGCAAGATAATCAAAGATCAGCTGACGCCCGGCACCGAGAGTTGCGCGGTAGCCGGCGGGCGCCGCTTCGGCCGCGACCCAGCCGGTGACCGGCCGGAAATCCCATTGCTCGTCGAACTTGCCGTTGAACGGCGAATCGCCGGAAAAGTGCAGCAGGTTCCCGTCGAATGTCCCGTAATGGCTGATGATGTATCCGATCCTCGTATAATCGATGCAACGCTGATCTCCATAGATCGAGCCCAGACTGGCGAATTGCTCCCAACCGGTGTTGTCATTGGCAAACGGCAGGGGATCCTCGAAATTCGCGCGGTAATCGAGCGTGTCGAGGCGGATCCGGTTCTGCCGGGCGCAGTCGATCCCGGAATATTTGCAGATCGCGTTCTGCACCTGGGGGATTGCGATCATGCCACTGGGATCGAACCATTCCCCCGCGAGGCATGGCGTGACGAGAAGCATCGGGACTGCCGCCAGTACCAGCAACGCAGCAGATCCGATGCGGGCGAGACGGGTCATCTTGAAGCGAAGTGCGGCGGCGATCGCGGCCGCAGAGGATCGGCGCCTCAGCGGTCCTGCCATTGCGGGGTGCGCCGGGCGAGAAACGCGTCGATGCCTTCGCCGGCGTCGGCCGCCAGCATGTTCGTGGTCATGATCTCGGCGGCATAGCGATAGGCGGATGCGAGGTCGAGCTCGGCCTGCCGGTAGAACGCCTCCTTGCCGATCGCCACGGTAAAGGCCGATTTGGCGGCAATCTGCCCGGCCAAAGCGTCAACCGCCGCGCGCAATTCGCCGCCGGGAACGACGCGATTGACGAGGCCGATTTCGCGCGCCCGCGCCGCGCCGATCAGTTCGCCGGTCAGCAGCATCTCCATCGCCGCTTTGCGCCCGACCGCGCGCGACAGCGCCACCATCGGGGTCGAGCAGAAGAGGCCGATATTGACGCCGGGGGTGGCAAAGCGCGCCTCCTCGGCGGCAATCGCCAGGTCGCAGCTGGCAACGAGCTGACAGCCGGCGGCAGTCGCGACCCCGCGCACCTCGGCGATGACCGGCTTTGGCAGCCGCACGATCGCCAGCATCAATTGGCTGCATTGCGCGAAGAGCCGCTCGTAGGTTTCGCGCCGGCGGTCGGCGCGCAGCTCGCGCAAATCATGGCCGGCGCAAAAGGCCAGGCCGGCACCGGCGATAACCACCACCCGCACCCCCTTGTCGGCAGCGGCACGCGCGAGGGCGTCGATCAGCGCCGCCATCAGCGCCGCCGAGAGGGCGTTGCGCGCCTGCGGCCGGTTCAGCGTCAGCCGCAACACCGCGCCCTCGCACGCTTCGAGCAGCAACGGGGTGTCCTCGCCCGGCCTCGGCATCGCCGTCATCGCTGCACCTTCGCCCTTGCTTGCCCGCCGTCGAATCGCGACTGTCACGCCGCCGCCCGATCGCGGCAACTGGTATTTAAGGGGAGCGAGCGTGGAGGATAGCGCCGCGCCATTGCGGGAGGCGTGGTATTACGCGGCCGCCGGGCGGCGGCTCAAGCCGGGGGCGATGCTGGCCAGGACCATGCTCGGCGAGCCGGTGCTGGTCGGCCGTGACGCCGCTGGTGCGGTGTTTGCGCTGCGCGACCTCTGCCCGCATCGTGGCATGCCGCTCAGCGCCGGCCAGTTCGACGGCCGTGAGATCGAATGCTGCTATCACGGCTGGCGCTTCGCGACCGGCGGGCAGTGCATGGCGATCCCGGCGCTGGTGCCGGGTCGGGCATTCACCCCGGCGCGGGTGCGTGTCCGCCGCTATCCGGCCCGCGAGGTGCAGGGCAACATCTGGGTCTATTTCGGCAGCGATCCGGCCGCGGCACCGGAGATCCCGCTGGTCGACGGTTTTGACGGCGCTCGCCCACGGCTGATCGAGACCGTTGCGTTGGCCGCATCGATCGACCATGCCGTGGTCGGGCTGATGGACCCGGCGCACGGACCCTTTGTGCACCGTGCCTGGTGGTGGCGCTCGCGCCGTTCGATCCAGCCCAAAGCCAAGGTTTTCGCGCCCTCGCCCTGGGGCTTTACGATGAGCCGGCATCAGCCTTCGGCCAATTCGCGCGCCTATCGGCTCCTTGGCGGCGCGCCGGAGACCGAGATCATCTTTCGCCTGCCGAGTGTGCGGATCGAGAATATCCGCGCCGGCCGCCATCTGGTCGGCAATCTGACCGCGATCACCCCGATCGACGAGCGGACGACCGCGATCAATCACTGCATCTACTGGACCGTGCCCGTGCTCGCCGCGCTGAAGCCGCTGCTGCGGCGCTATGTGCGCGCGTTTCTCGATCAGGACCGCGCGATCATGGAGCGCCAGAGCCACGGGCTGCGCTTCGACCCGCCATTGATGCTGATCGACGACGCCGACACCCAGGCGAAATGGTACTACCGCTTGAAGCGCGAGTACCGCCGCGCCCGCACCGAAGGCCGGCCATTCGAGAACCCGATCAAACCGCGCACCCTCGAATGGCGCAGCTGACCGCCCATCGGGATGCTTTTCCCGGGATGCTTGCCCTGGGATCGGCGGCAGCTGATATAGTGGGGCGGGAGCCCGGAGGCGGACAGGCCTCTCGCCAACCCGGTCAGGTCCGGAAGGAAGCAGCCGTAACGAGTGCCGGCCTGGGTTGTTCACCCGGTCTCCCACCCCGGCCCCGGTTTCGAACATGAGCGATCCTGCGAACGCCTACCGCGTGCTCGCCCGCAAATATCGGCCGCAGACCTTTGCCGAGCTGATCGGGCAGGAGGCGATGGTGCGCACGCTGTCGAACGCGATCGCCAGCGGCCGCATCGCCCATGCCTTTATGCTGACCGGGGTGCGCGGGGTCGGCAAGACGACGACCGCGCGGATCATTGCCCGCGCGCTCAATTGCGTCGGCCGCGACGGCACCGGCGGGTCTACGATCGAACCTTGCGGTGAATGCGTGCATTGCCGCGACATCGCCGCCGACCGCCATGTCGATGTGATCGAGATGGATGCCGCCTCGCATGCCGGGGTCGGCGAGATCCGCGACCTGACCGACGGGGTGCGCTACCGGCCGGTCGCGGCGCGCAGCAAGGTCTACATCATCGACGAAGTGCACATGCTCTCGAAGCAGGCGTTCGACGCGCTCTTGAAGACGCTCGAAGAGCCGCCGCCGGCCACGGTCTTTGTGCTGGCGACGACCGAGGTGCACAAGGTGCCGGTGACCGTGCTGTCGCGCTGCCAGCGCTTCGCCTTGCGCCGGGTGCCGGTCGAGCTGCTGGTCGCGCATTATCGCCGGGTCGCCGAGCAGGAAGGCGTCGCGACCGAGCCCGAGGCGCTGGCGCTGATCGCGCGTGCCGCCGATGGTTCGGTGCGCGACGGACTGTCGCTGCTCGACCAGGCGATTGCGCTGGCCGGCGGCCGGGTCACCCAGGCGGCGGTGCGCGACATGCTCGGCGTCGCCGATCGCAGCCAGGTCTTCGATCTGCTCGAAGAGGTGCTGCGCGGTGATGCGGCGGCCGCCCTGGCCCGGCTCGATCACCTTTACGAAGAGGGGGCAGACCCGCTGCTGGTGCTGCAGGATCTGCTCGATCTCGGCCATTTCCTGACCCGGCTCAAGCTCGCACCCGAGGCCGGCAGCGGCGATCCGATCGCCGAGGGCGACCGTGAGCGCGCCCGGCCACTCGTCGCAAGGCTGGCAATGCCGGCGCTTGCCCGGTTGTGGCAGATGCTGTTGAAGGGCCTCACCGAGGTGCAGGCGGCACCGTCGCCGCTGCAGGCGGCCGAAATGGTCCTGGTGCGGCTCGCCTATGTCGCCGATCTGCCGGCGCCGGCCGAGCTCGTCCGGGCACTCGACACCGGCACACCATCCGACACCGGCACCACGGCCAGCGGCGGTTCCGAGAGCCGGGCGGCGCTCCCCGCGGTAGCGGCACCGGTGCGGCAGCGCCAGCCGAGCGCGCCGGCGGCAAAGGCGCCGCCCGTCGCGACCGCGCTGCAGACCGCCGTCGCACGGGAGCACGCCGCAGAGCCGCGCCCCGAGCCGGCGGCGAATGTCGCCGCGCCGCCGCCCGCGGATATGCTTGCGCCGATGCCGCAGAGTTTTGCCGAGGTTCTGGCACTGTTCGACCAACAGCGCGAGGCGGTGCTGCGCTCGCACCTCGCTTCCTATTGCCATCTCGTTCATTTCGAGCCGGGACGGATCGAATTCCGTCCGGCCGAAGGGGCGCCGCGCGACCTCGCCAACCGGCTCGGCCAGTTGCTCGGCGAGTGGACCGGGACGCGCTGGCTCGTCGCCATCTCCGAAGAAGAGGGCGCGCCGACGCTGCGCCAGCAGCAGGCATCTCGCGACCGCTCGCTGCGGAACGAGGTGGCCGATCACCCGTTGGTTCAGGCGGTGCTGGAGACGTTCCCAGGGGCGACGATCGCGGCGGTGCGCGAGCGCATTGCGGCAGCGCCGCAAAGCGAGCAAGACGCGGGCGAGGAGCCGGACGGCGAGGAAGAGGACGCGATATGAAAAATCTCGGCCAGCTGATGAAGCAGGCGCAGGCGATGCAGGAAAAGATGGCCGAGATGCAGGCCCAGCTCGAAGCCGTCGAGATGACCGGCGTCGCCGGCGGCGGCCTGGTGGCGCTGACCCTCAACGGCAAGAGCGACGTCAAGCGGGTCAAGATCGACAAGTCGCTGCTCGACCCGAACGAGGCCGAGGTGCTCGAGGATCTGATCGTCGCCGCCTTCACCGATGCGCGCCGCAAGGTCGCCGCCCATGCCGAGGAGGAAATGCAGAAGCTGACCGGCGGGCTGCAATTGCCGGGCGGTATGAAATTGCCGTTCTGATCGGCGCCGCGGCGCCGCTCTATTGCGGACGCCGGGCCGCCCTGCTTTGCGGATGCCGAACCCCACCTTTTGCGGATGCCTGACCCTTGTCCGAGCTCGACACGCTGATCCAGCTGCTCGCCCGGTTGCCGGGGCTCGGGCCGCGCTCGGCACGGCGCGCGGCGCTGCATCTGATCAAGCGGCGCGAGAGCCTGTTGACCCCGCTCGCCACCGCCCTGGCGCGCGCCGCCGACGCGATCCGCCCCTGCCCGGTCTGCGGCAATTTCGATACGATCGAGCCGTGCGCGATCTGCCGTGATCCGCAGCGCGACGATGGCATCGTCTGCGTGGTCGAGGATCTGGCCGATCTGTGGGCGCTCGAACGCACCCACATGTTCCGCGGCCGCTATCACGTGCTCGGCGGGACGCTGTCGGCGCTCGACGGGGTCGGTCCCGAGGACCTCGCGATCGACCGGCTGATCGCCCGGCTGAAACCCGGCCAGGAGCTGATCCTGGCACTGAACGCGACGGTCGAAGGCCAGACCACCGCGCATTATCTCGCCGACCGTCTCGCTGGCAGCGGCGTCAGGCTGACCCGTCTGGCGCAGGGCGTGCCGATCGGCGGCGAACTCGATTATCTCGACGACGGCACGCTCGGCGCCGCCCTCAAGGCCCGCCGCGCGCTGTAGCGATGCCATCCAGAACATTCAGAACTAGTGGGCCTCAGACCCAGTGGGCCTCAGAACCAGTGGGCCTTGTCGACGAGGTTGCGCAGCGGCTCCGCGGCGAGAAAGCGGCGGCAATTGTCGAGGATCACCGCGTAGCGGCGCTCGTCGAGATAGGGGCCGTAGCCGGCGGTGTGCGGGGTCAACAGCACGCCCGGCAGGGTCCATAATTTGTGATCGGCCGGCAGCGGCTCCTCCTCGAACACATCGAGCCCGGCGCCGGCAATCTCGCCCGCTTCGATCGCTGCGGCAAGGTCGTCGAGCCGGGTCGTCAGGCCGCGCCCGATATTGATGAAGAACGCGGTCCGCTTCATTTCCTGAAACCGCGCCCGGTTCATGAAACCTTCGGTCTCGGGCGTGTGCGGCACGGTCAGGATCACGAAATCGGCCTGCGGCAACAGCGCGTCGAGTTCGTCGGCGCGGTGCAGTTCGGCAATCCCGGGCGGCGCGTCGCGGCGGCGCTCGTCGACACCGATGACCCGCATGCCAAAGGCGGCAGCAAGGCGCGCGATCTCGCTGCCGATGCCGCCGACGCCGACGATCAGTGCCGTCGCCTCTGGCAGGTGCACGACGCCCTCGTTCTGCGCCGGCTTTTTCCATTCGCGGCGCAATTGCTGCGGAATGTAGCGCTGCAGACCGCGCGCGAACGCCAGCACGAAAGCCATCACATGAGTGCCGATATGGTCGTTGTAGATCTCGCGGAAATTGGTGATCTGGACCGGGTGCGCGATCAGTTCGGGATAGTAGTAGCCAGCCGGCGGAGCGGCCTGCGGCGCTTGCAGCCATCTGAGCCGCCGCGCCTGGCGCAGGAGCGTGGCCGGGATCGTGCCAAACGCCGCCTCGGCGGTGGCGATCGCGCGCTCGGCCTGCGCCCGGTCCTCGGCGACGATGATCTCCATCTCGGGCAGTGCTGCGGCGAGCCGCGCCCCCCATTCGCGCGTGGTGTCCCGCTGCGGCGGCAGCATCAGAAATTGCGTCGGCATTGCGAGTCCTTAATTAGGGAGCCAGATTGTTTGTTCTCCTGCCACTCATGCGGCTGGATCGAGCACCTTTAGCTGTTCCGACAGCGCCGCCTCCAGCAACCGGTGATCCGAGCAGACAAACGTAAATGCTTCGCTGGTGGTGCCACAGATCACAAGGCATCCTGCCAATTGTACGGCATCGTAAGCGCGCAACGCATAGCGATCGATCATTTCTAATGCGGTGTCGATTACGGTGTCGTTGACCGGCTGCCGGAGAAATCGACTCTCCATGTGTCTTTGCACGCTTTCGAGAACTGCGATGGCCACGCTCTGTTCGATATCGCCGGCGCGCTCGCGGCGTCTGATCGCGGAACGGAGTTCGACCACCGAAATCGCCAGAATTGCAAAGCGATTTTCTGAATGATCACCGATCAGGTGCAGGAGCTGGTTTGTACCCTGCTCCTGCACGTATAATTTCACGAGCGCACTGGTATCCAAGAAATAGAGAGCCAAGTTACCGCCTGTCGCGCAGCACCGTTGCCGACAAAGACGGTCCGCGGATAGTGACTGGGCAAAATGCCGAGGGACTACCAGTGCGGATGCCAAGTGCAGCGTTAACTTCAGGCATCTGTCGATTCAGCCGGATTGCGGTAACTGGAAAATGTGGCGGTCGAGGATTCGCGACTTTGCTCGTCAAGAGCCAGCGCCTGTCGATCGCCTCGCGCAGGACGTCGTGCCGCGCAGACTCATCGCGGGCCCAAGAAAATTCCTCATGGACGAGCGCATTATCGCGAAACCATTTCAACGAAACAAACTCATAGCCAGGACGTCCCTCCGCACGATTCAATGCGCGAACGAGATCCGACAATCGATCTTCCGCAGACGTCGGATTTGCCGTCGTCTCAACGGAAACCCCAATCGCGCTTGTTGCAGTCTCGATTCCTTCCTCCTCCATCGGAGAAAAAGAAATTCGGATCGAATCAGCGTCGGCATCCCAATTCGCTTCAAATTCAGCATTTCTCCGCTTTTTTCGGTCTCCGCGATGGAGATATACCTCGCACTGATATCCTATCGGAAGTATCCTCAATCGACTGAGAAGTTCGTGGATCGATTGCGCCTGCGACAATTCTAACTCGACGTCGGCATTGGTGGGCATGAGAAATCCTAGTCTAATATAGGCCGAACCATTTCGGCTGCTATGTAATATAGCATGCCCACCTATCGCTGTCAAGCGGATTGCGGTCGAGGCTGTCGATCTTGGCCGGTTGCTGTCCGCCTCGTGTGACGATGGTTTGGTTGTCATTGCGAGCGAAGCGACGCAAGTTGGTGCGAAGCGACGCCGCAATCGAACTCGAGGGAACCGATGGCTCAGACGACCCAAACCAACCGCAAGAAGCTGCTGCTGCCGACGACCTTGGCTCGGGCGGGGTGGGCGATCGTCGAGGCGCGCGAGGATGTCGAGGGCGTGCCCTACCAGACGACGGCACCCAAGCCCGAATTGCACAAACTGCTCAAGGATGTCGCCGGAGTGGCGCTGTCGGTGACGCCGTTCAGCGATCCCGAGCTCGATGCCGGTCCCGATCTCGAAGTCGTCGCCCGCATCGGGGTCGGCTATGACGCGGTCGATGTGCCGGCGCTGACCCGCCGCCGGATCCCGCTGATGATCGCCGGCACAGCCAATTCGGTCAGTGTCGCCGAGGCCGGCGTGTATCTCCTGATGAACCTGGCGCGGCGGGGTGCGGCGATGGATGCGATGGTTCGCGAGGGCCGCTGGCAGGACCGCTATCTCGAGATGCCGGTCGATCTCTACGGCAAGACCGTCTTGATCATCGGCTTTGGCAAGATCGGCACGCGCTCGGCCAAGCGCTTTGCGGCGATGGAAATGGAGGTCCTCATCTACGACCCCTACATGTACTCGGAGACGATCCGCGGCATGGGCTACGAGCCGGTCGGCGATCTCGACGCCGCGGTGGCGCGCGCCGATTTCATCACGATCCATTGCCCCAAGACGCCCGAGACCGTGGGCCTGTTCGACGCGGCCCGGCTGGCGCGCATGAAGCCCACCGCCTTTATCGTCAACACCGCGCGCGGCGGCATCATCGACGAACCGGCGCTCTACGACGTGCTGAAAGCAAACCGCATCGCCGGTGCCGCACTCGATGTCTTTGTCGAAGAGCCGACCCCCAAGGACAACCCGCTCCTGACGCTGAAAAACTTTGTCGCGGCACCGCATGTTGCCGGGGTCACCCGCGAGGCCGTCGACCGCATGGCGGTCACCACCGTGCACAACCTCCTGAGCGTGCTCGACGGCAAGCCCAACCGCGAAAACATCGTCAACCGCGAAGTGCTCGGCTGATGCCAAGGACCTCGAAAGTGCGATCGATCCCGCCGTCGTCGAGCGCGAGAAGGCCGCGGTCGGCGTGCTGACCTCGCTCGCCCTGCCGACCCGGGCGATGGAGCGCGAGGCGGCTGCCGCCGGGCTGTTCGAGGGGCCGTTCGAGGCGGTGCCGCGGAGCATCACCTTGGCCGAGTTGTTCCAGGGCCGGCGGCCGCGCATCCCCCGCATCGATGCCGCCGCCACGTTCCGCACCGCTTCGCGCGAGCCGACCGCGACCCAGCACCGGCTTCTCTGATCGACATCGCCTGCGCCGGCAGCGCCCCCCGCAATGGCATATGCGTGCCGTATCGGCGGCGGAGGGATGGCGCCGCGGTCCTGCGCCTAAGACCACGGGTGCGCCGTTGCGGCGAAGCTGTTGGGGCTCGGATCAAGCGATGCATGCTCTCGCCGCGATGACGCTCGGCCTGCGCCGCCGCCTTGCGGCGATGGTTGGCGCCCCGCCCGATTGGGCAGCACCGCTGGCGATCGGGTTGCTGGCACTGGCATTGCGGCTCCATGGCCTTGGCGACAAGCCGTTCTGGCTTGACGAGGTGGCGAGTTTGCGGCGGGCGACGGCGAGCCTGCACGATCTCGTCGCCGATTCGCTGCGCAACAACCATTATCCGAGCTATTTTCTGCTGCTGTGGCTGGTCGCCAAGCTCGGCACGTCGCAGTGGCTGCTGCGCCTGCCGTCGGCGGTGTTCGGCGCGATCGGTGCCGCCTTGACCTGCATGATCGGCGATCGCGCGGTGGGCCGGCGCGGCGGATTGATTGCCGGATTGTTGCTGGCGGTCTCGCCGTTCGCGGTCCAGTTCGGCCAGGAGGCGCGCTCCTACACGCTCGCCACCTGCCTGATCCTGGTCGCCCTCTTCGGGCTGGTGCAGCTCGCCAAGGAGCCGGAGGCGGCGGCGCTATCCTGGCGCCGGCAGGACGCGTTGCGCGGCGCATGGCTCGCCTACGGGCTCGGCACCGCGGCGGCACTCAACGTGCTCAACGTCGCCGTGCCGTGGCTCGTTGCCGCCAACCTCGGCGCCGCCGCGATCCTCCGGCAGGCCCGCGGCAGCAGGCTCGGGTTTCTGCGCAATTGGGGGCTGGCGCAGGCGCTGATCCTCGCCGCCTGGCTGCCCTCGATCATCTGGGTCTATTTCGCCAGCAAGGGGGCGGTGCTCGACGGCGCCGGCTGGGCGCCGCCGCTCGGCGCCGGGTCGATCTGGTCGACCTTGGCGCCGGTCTACCTGCTGCGCATATCGCGCTTCATCACCTTCGGCATGATGCCGGCCGCGATCCCGGGGCTGGCGATCGCGGTCGCGATCATCGCAGCACTGGGCGCGTGGCGGCTGCGGCGTGTGCCGGCGATGCTGGTCGTGCTCGGCAGTGCGGCTCTGCTGGTGCCGATCGCTCTTCTCATCGTCTCACTCTACGTGCCGGTGCTGGTGTCGCGCTATTTCGCATGGAGTGCCGCCCCCTTCTTCATCCTGGTCGGGGCCGGCATCGGAATGCTCGGCGCGCGCCGCTTCGCGGTGGCGGCGGCGGCGCTCATGGCGGCCTGCCTCGTCAACCTCTACCCCTATTACGGCGACGAGACCAAGCCGCGCTGGGACCTGCTGGCGGCGCAGCTGGCGGCGGCGGTCCAGCCGGGCGATGTCGTGCTGGTCGACAGCTATTATTCCTATTCGGTCTTATCGGTGTTTGCCGCGCGGGCCGGGCTCACCGATCGCGGCGTCAGCATGACCTGGGACCCGGCAAAAGCCTTCGGGCAGGCGCCCGGCCATGATCTCTGGGCGGTCTATGGGCGCGCCGGACAGGCCAGCAAGAAGCAATCCTCGGCCAGCTACCGCAAGACGCTCGCCCCGCTCGGCCACCCGGTTATGCAGCGCCAGGTCGGGCGCTATATCGAGCTGTGGCAATTCCGGGAGCCGAGCGGCGCGGAACCGGTGGCAGCGGCACCGCCGCAGCACCCGCAGGGCCTCGCCGCCGACAGCCCCCAACCCTAACGCAAAGCGCCGGCGCTGCCCTGATGATGAGCGACGCCGCGAGCGCGGTCAGCTTTCCGCCGGCGCCGGCTCTTCGCTGTCGGCAGCGGCTCCCTCCTCCGGCGGCATTCTGGCGCGCGCCCGGCGCACCGCCGCTTCGAGCTCGTCGAGCGTGCACAGCCCGACCCCGACCGGATGGCGCGGCTTGATGTTGGCACTGTTCCAATGGGTACGGTCGCGGACCGCGGCGATCGTCGGCTTGGTCGTGCCGATCAGCTTCGAGATCTGCGCGTCCGACAATTCGGGATGGCTCTTCAACAGAAAGGCGATCGCATCGGGTTTGTCCTGGCGCTTGGCGATCGGCGTATAGCGCGGGCCCTTGTGCCGGATCGCCTGCACCGGCAGCGCCTGCGGCGACAGCACCAGCCGCGCGGCGGGATCGGCCTGGCAGCGCTCGATCTCGGCAACGGTGGTCTGGCCGTTCGCCACCGGGTCGAGACCCTGCATCTGGTTGGCCACCTCGCCATCGGCGATCGCCTGGATCTCGAGGCTGTGCAGCCCGCAGAAATCGGCAATCTGCTCGAAGGTCAGCGACGTGTTTTCGACCAGCCATACGGCGGTCGCCTTTGGCATCAACGGAGCGGACATGGCGGGTCCCGATTTTCGATCCGGCGCAGGCACCGCGACACTGCTGCCCGGGCGAGCGCAAAACTGTGGACGACTATATAGTCCCTTGCAGGATCGAGGGAAGACGGTGCAGGGACGGCAGATGTGATGGACGAAGCCGAATTCGAGCCGCGCCGCAGGCCGGCCCAGCCGAAGGATCTGAGCCTCTTAGGGATCGCCGAGCTCGAAGCCTATATTGCCGAGCTCGAAACCGAGATCGCCCGCACCCGCGCCGAGATCGCGCTGAAGCGCGGCCAGCGCCACGGCGCCGAGGCCCTGTTCAAGCGCTGACCGGTTCGGGCGCCGACCGGTTCGGGCGCCGACCGGTTCGGGCGCCGAGGTGCCCGGCAGGTGCAGTTGATACCGGGTGGCGCGATCGCGACATCAGGATGATCAACTGCGGGGATCCGATATGGCGAAGATGCGCGCGGTCGAGGTGCGGCAGCCGGGCGGGCCGCTCGAACTCGTCGAGCGGGACATCAGGGAGCCCGGCCCCGGCACGGTCCGGATCAAGGTCGAGGCGTGCGGCATCTGCCACAGCGACAGCTGCACCAAGGATGGATTGTGGCCTGGCCTCCAATATCCGCGGGTGCCGGGCCACGAGGTGATCGGCCGCGTCGATAAAGTCGGCGCCAATGTTGCGCGCTGGACGGCGGGGCAACGGATCGGGGTCGGCTGGCATGGCGGCTTGCGGCTATTGCGGCTATTGCGATGCCTGCAGGCACGGCGACGCCTTTGCCTGCGAAACCGAAACCCTGGTGACCGGCATCACTTCCGATGGCGGTTACGCCGATTACATGATCGCCCCGGCGACGGCGCTGGCGGCGGTTCCCGACGAATTATCGTCAATCGAGGCGGCGCCGCTGATGTGCGCCGGGATCACGACCTTCAACGCGCTGCGTCATAGCGGCGCCCGGCCGGGCGAGGTGGTCGCCGTGATCGGTCTCGGCGGGCTCGGCCATCTCGCTGTGCAATTCGCGGCAAAGCTCGGCTTCCGCACCGTCGCGATCGCCCGCGGCGCCGACAAGGCGCCGCTCGCCCAGCGCCTCGGCGCGCATCACTATATCGACAACGCGGCCGAGGATCCGGCGGCGGCATTGCAAAGGCTCGGCGGCGCCAAGGCAATCCTCGCCACGGTCACCAGCGCCGAGGCGATGAACTCGGTGCAGGGCGGGCTCGCGCTCAACGGCACGCTGCTGGTGATCGGCGCGGTGGACCGGCTCGCCGTTGATGCATTGGAGCTGCTGCGCGGCAGGCGGTCGATCAAGGGCTGGTATTCCGGCACCGCGACCGATTCGGAAGACACCTTGGCGTTCAGCGCGCTCGCCGGGGTGCGCCCGATGAACGAAATCTTCCCGCTCGAACGCGCTGCCGAGGCTTACGAACGCATGCTGAGCGGCAAGGCGCGGTTTCGCGTCGTGCTGACCACCGCGGCCTGACCCGCCCGCACCCTTGCTGGCCATGGCCTGCTGCGGACCCGGCCGACGCTCCCGTTACAGGCCGCCGCTCCCGTTACAGGCCGACGCTGTTCTGCATGATCCCGCCATCGACAAAGAGGGTGGTCGCGGCGAGATAGCTGGCGCCGGCGCCGGCGACAAAGCCGACCACCTTGGCGATCTCTTCCGGACGAGCCATGCGCCCGAGCGGGATGGCGTTGTTCAACTGCGCGAGCTTTGCCGGATCGTTCATCGTGGCGAGGTTGATCGGCGTTGCCACCGCACCCGGTCCCACGCCGACCACGAGGATGTTGTGCCGGGCGAGTTCGACACCCGCCGTGCGCGTCAGCATGCGCATGCCGCCCTTGGACAGGCAATACGGCGTGTTGCCCGGCATCGGCCAGTCCTCATGCACCGAAGTGATGTTGATGATGCGCCCGCCGCCACCCTGTTTGAGCATCTCTTTGGCGGCGATCTGGGTGCCGAAAAAGGCGCTCTTGAGGTTGACCGACAACACCTTGTCATATTGCTCCTCGGTGGTGTCGAGGATCGAGCTGCGGGTTTCGACGCCGGCATTGTTGACCATGATGTCGAGCCGCCCGAACGCGCCCACCGTCTCATCCACCAGCCGCTGCAGATCGCTCAGCCGGCTGGCGTCGGCGTCGATGGCAATCGACCGGTCACCGAGCTTGGCGACCTCTCGTTCGAGCGCATCGGCCGCCTCCGGGTGACAGACATAGTCGATCGCGACCGCGGCGCGCAGCCGCGCGAGTTCGAGCACGATCGCCTGGCCGATCCCACTGTTGCCGCCCGTCACGATCGCGACCTTGCCGTCCAATGACACTGTTGACCTCCGTGGCTGCCGGCGCCCCGCGATCATGGCGAAGCACGGCCCGCGAGGAAAGGACGGCGCGCCCGGCTACCGGATCGAGGGACGTGGCTGTGGATCGCGTGCCAGCCGGCGCACGATCTCGATCAGCTCGTTGTGCGCAGGGCTCGCCAGATCGCTGAACTCGGCAATCGAATGGGCATCGGCGAGCTGGCTCAGCCGGACCAGTTCCAAGATCCGCTGGCGCCGGTTCAGCGGCAGTTCGGCGGGCCGACTGGTGCACAGGATGTGGCCGAGTTCGCCCTCTCCGAAGAGGTGATTGATCTCGCTTGCCGTCACGTAAACGAGGAACAGCACCGCGATCCAGATCTGGATCGCGGCAAAGCGATCCCAGGAAAACGTTGCCACCATATGTGGCAGAAAGCTGCCCAGCGGATGATGTTCGACAAGCCAATACTTGATAAAATGTTCAAGCAGACGGGCCACGAACACGACTGCCCAATAGAATACGGTCTTGAACAGGATCGGCCGGAGCAGCGGTGCACGATCATAGCGGCGCAGCGTGTGCATTGCATTGGCGACCAGCACCGCCTTGCCGACGACGAGGGCTGCCCCGGTCGCCAGCAGGAAACTGGCAAATTGCGCATGGTAATCGGCGAGCAGCAGATTTGTGGTCAGCACAATCAGGTTGAAGCCGACAAAAAAGAAGATGAAGGGGGGCAGCATTTCACGCAGCTCGCGCAGCACGAACCCGCCGGCCCGACGCGCCGGCCCGGCGGGATTTCCATCCGGGGCGCTGCCGATTTGCGGATGCACAAGGCGGTCAGGGGCCAGAACAGGCATGCCTTTCATCTGCTCTCTCCTGCGTTTCGCAACCGCACCCCGAATTGCTGCATGACCCTGCTCGGCCCGAGGCCGGCTGCACCACCCGTTCGCGGTGCACCCGTTCGCGGTGATGGGCGCATCTGCAGCCGCCTCATCGGTCGAACAACGTATCGGCCCGCGCGCCGGCATCGGCGCGGTGTGGTTCGGCACCAGACCACCCGGCCATTGCCGCAAGCGTCGACCGGCAGTCAATATTCGACGCGCCGCCCGCGCCGAGCCTTACCGAGCGAGAGGATGCACCGCTATCCGAATTCGGCAAATGTGCGGCGGCAGCAAACGGCGCTGACCCGCGCGACAGGAGGCTTTCGATCGGTCCCGGTTCCGCCCTTTCCCCGCCGCGGGGAGAGGACGGAACCGCACCGCCGGCTCAGCCGAGATGCTGCTCGAAACAGGGCTAGCCGAGATGCTTTTTGAAGAAGGCGACAACCGGGTCGTAGGACGTGTTCGACTGGCGCTTCTCAGCGTCGATATAGACGATCTCGATATCACCGCCGGCGTTGCGGTAGTTCGAGATGAACCGCTCGGGTTCGTTGCCGGGGAAGCTCGAATCATCGTCGTGATAATCGTGCACGATGTCGGGCCGGCCCTGGACCCACAGCGCCGGCGGCATCACGACCTTCTCGCCGCGTTCGAGGATCAGCATCGGGTTGCCCTCGCTCATCGCGGCTTCGGTCTTCCAGTAGCGGTCGTGCTTTTCCTTCATGCCGATCGAGAAGGCCGGCGGGTTCGGCGTCTTCGCCGCCTTTTGCGCATGGCGGTAGCGTGACAGCGGGTTGATGACCGGCCACGACATCGCTACCGCCTGCACCGTCGCATCGACCGCCGGCGAGCCCGACGGCAGCGGCACCGAGGCGTAGCGCCGATCATTGGGACGCATCGCCACCAGCATCGCCAGATGCCCGCCGCTCGACGTCCCCGCGGTGCCGATCCGCGCCGGATCGACCTTGAGCCCGCTTGCATGCGCCTTGACCCAGCGGATCGCATAGTTGATGTCGGCGAGCGAGGTCGGGTAGCCATCCTCATTGTGGCGGAACTCGAGCGAGGCGGCGAGGATGCCGTTCTTCGCCAGGGCTTCGTCGAGACCTTGGGTCCCGGTCAGATCGCCGCTGGTCCAGGCGCCGCCATGCAGGTCGATGACCGCCGGGAACGGCCCGTCGCCCTTGGGCTTGTAGAGCCGGGCGACGAGCCTCTTGTCACCATGGCGCAGATATTCGACATCTTCGGTCGTGATTTCGTAGCTCGGCATTGTCATTCCCTCCCGGGGCTGCGGCCGCGGCACATCGGCAAGGGTTTCCGAACCCCGCGGCCAAGGTGCGCCAGCCTACTCGCTCGAAGCGGTCCGGGAAAGGCGGTGCACGGCAAGGGATGGGCAATGACGAACAGGGCGGCAAGCGTCGTGCTCGCGGAGCCGGCGATGGTGCGCGATCCGGTCTGCGGCATGGCGGCCGATCCGGCTGCATTGCCGTAGAGCGCCGAGCATGCCGGGCACACTTATCATTTCTCCAGAAGCGACTGCCGCAGGCGCTGCCGCCGCCCGATGGACCTGCCCGATGCACCCCGAGATCATGCGCGCCGCGCCCGGCAGCTGCCCGATCTGCGGCATGGCGCTGGAGCCGGTGTCGCCGGCGGCCGGCGAGGCCGAGAACCCCGAATTGCGCGACATGACGCGGCGGTTCTGGGTCGGCGCGGCGCTGTCGGTGCCGCTCCTCGCCCTCGCCATGAGCGGGCATGCCGGCCTGCACGCGCCGGTTCCGGCGCGCGCCGCGCTTTGGCTGCAGTTCGCACTCGCAACACCGGTCGTCTTCTGGTGCGGCAGGCCGTTCTTCGCCCGCTTCCTGGCCTCGCTGATCAGCCGCCGGCTCAACATGTTCACGCTGATCGGCCTCGGCGCCGGTGTCGCCTATGGCTACAGCCTCGTCGCGGCGCTGTTGCCGGGCATATTTCCACCGTCATTTCGCCTGCCCGACGGGCAGGTCCCGGTCTATTTCGAGCCGGCGGCGGTCATCGTGACACTGGTTCTGCTCGGCCAGGTGCTCGAATTGCGCGCCCGTGCGCACACCGGCGGGGCCATCCGTGCGCTGCTCGACCTGGCACCGAAAACCGCGCGGCTCATCGGCGATGATGGCGGCGAAGACGACATTCCGCTCGATGCGGTCATGCCCGGCAACCGGCTGCGGGTGCGCCCCGGCGAGAAGGTCCCAGCCGACGGCACCGTGCTCGAAGGCGCGAGCGCGGTCGATGAGTCGATGATCACCGGCGAGCCGCTGCCGGTCACAAAATCGGCGGGCGACCCGGTGACCGGCGGCACCGTCAACGGCACCGGCGGCCTCGTCATTCGCGCCGAGCGGGTCGGCAGCGACACCCTCCTCGCCCGCATCGTGCAGATGGTGGCCGAGGCGCAACGCTCGCGCGCGCCGATCCAGGGTCTGGCCGACACCGTCGCGGGCTGGTTCGTGCCGGGCGTCATCACCGCCGCCGCGATCACCTTTGCCGCCTGGGCGATCCTCGGCCCGGCGCCGGCAATGAGCTACGCGCTGTTGAACGCGGTCGCCGTGCTGATCGTCGCCTGCCCCTGCGCACTGGGCCTCGCGACGCCGATATCGATCATGGTCGGCACCGGTCGCGGCGCCAGCGCCGGGGTACTGGCGCGCAACGCCGAGGCGCTCGAATTGATGGAGAAGGCCGGCACACTCGTCGTCGACAAGACCGGCACACTGACCGAGGGCCGGCCGCAACTGGCGGTCGTGGTCGCGACCGGGAACGTCGACGAGAACGAGCTGCTGCGGCTTGTCGCCAGCCTCGAACGCGGCAGCGAACATCCGCTCGCCGCGGCGATTGTCGCCGGCGCCGAGGAGCGCGGGCTGAAGCTCGCGGCGGTCGCCGATTTTGCTTCGCAGACCGGCAAGGGAGTGACCGGCACGATCGATGGCCGGCGGGTCGCGATCGGCAATGCGGCGCTTCTGACCGGCCTCGGCCTTGATCCGGGCGATCTTGCCGCCCGTGCCGACGAGCGGCGCCGGGATGGCCAGACCGTCATGCTGGTCGCGGTCGATGGCGCCGCGGCCGGGCTCGTCGCGGTCGCCGATCCGCTCCGGGACGGAGCCGCCGCGGCGCTGGCGGCGTTGCGCGCCGAGGGGCTCAAGATCGTCATGCTGACCGGCGACAGCCGCCTGACGGCAGAGGCGCTCGGCCGGCGGCTCGGTATAGACGACATCGCTGCCGAGACCCTGCCCGACCAGAAAGCCGGCGTGGTGCGCGACCTGCAACAACACCATCACTTTGTGGCGATGGCCGGCGACGGCGTCAACGACGCGCCGGCGCTGGCGCAGGCCGATATCGGCATCGCGATGGGCACCGGCACCGACATCGCGATCGAGAGCGCAGCATTGACCCTGGTCAAAGGTGATCTCAACGGCATTGTGCGGGCCCGCCTGCTATCCCGCGCGGTCATGCGCAACATCCGCCAGAACCTGTTTTTCGCCTTTGTCTTTAACGCTCTGGCGATCCCGATCGCGGCCGGCGCCCTCTATCCGGCGTTCGGCCTGTTGCTCAACCCGATGATCGCCAGCGCCGCGATGAGCGCGAGTTCGGTGCTGGTCGTCAGCAACGCGCTGCGCCTGCGCCGCACGCGGCTATAGAGCGTTTCATCATCGCATCGTCCCTGAAACGGCGGGCCTTTGCTTGACCTGCGGCGCGCGCCGCGAGATCGATTGCGGGCGGCTGCCGTTGCCAGGCCCTGATGCTCGCCGGCGCCGCACCGCATCAAGAGGCCGCGCGCCGGGGCAGGGTCAACCCTAGCCGGAAGGCGGAGTATGGAGATCGACTGGCGGGCGAGAGGAAATGGCTAGCGCATGTTGCCGGTGTGGCCGAGCGAATAGCGGCCGGGCTGCGGCCAGACGGTCAGCCCGTGCGGCTCCTTGCCGACCGGAATCTCTGTGACCGCACCCGTTGTCGTGTCGATGTCGTAGACGACGTTGTCGAACCGTCCGGACAGCCACAGATGCTTGCCATCAGCGCTGACATTGCCCATGTCGGGGCTGCCGCCGCCCGGGATCGGCCAAGTCTTGACGACCGTGCGGGTGGCGAAGTCGATGACGCTGATGCTGCCGGGTCCATGCGGCGGGCCATGAATCTTGTGCGAGCCGCGGTTGGCGACATAGAGCAGGGTGCCGTCGCGGCTCGGATAGAGGCCGTGGGTGCCGATCCCGGTATGGATGAACCCGACCTTCTTGAAGCTGTCGCCATCGACCAGAAACACGCCGTCGGCCAGCATGTCGGCGACATAGAACACTTTGCCGTCGGGTGAGATGCGGATGTCCTGCGGCATGCCGCGGGCGTCGAGCTTCAGATAGCCCTCGACCTTGCGGTGGACCATGTCGACCTTGACCAGACCGCCGCCGCGAAACTCGCAGGTGAAGATCGCATAGCGCCCATCGATCGAAAAATCCGCGTGGTTGACGCCGGCGCAGCCCGGGGTCGGGACGATCTGCTCCAGTTTCATCGTGTGCGGATCGCGGAAATCGAGCTCCTTGAGACGCTCGGCGACGACGATCGCCGCCTTGCCATCGGGTGTGAAATACATGTTGTAGGGGTCGGCGACCGGGATGCTCCGGCCGGGCTTGCCGGTCCAGGGATCGATCGGGGTGACGCTGCCCTGGTGGCCGTGGCGGCCGTTGTTGGCGACCCACAGGGTCCGCAGGTCCCAGGACGGGACGACATGCTGCGGGATGATCCCGACCGGAAAGCGGTCGACCACCTTCAGTGTCGCCGGATCGATCACATAGACATCGTCCGAGCGCAAATTCGGGACATAGACGCGGCTCAGCGCGCCTGCCACCGCCGGGCTCAGCATGTTGACACCGGCGGCACTGTAGAGGTTCTTCGGGTTCAAAACCGGCGGCATGCCGGGCACGGTCTGGATCGCGTTTACCGCAGCGGGCGATGCTGCCGGAGCCGGCACCGCCGGCGCGGGTGCGGCAGCCGGCACGGGTGCGGCGGCGGCAGGGGCCGGTGCTGCCACATTCTGGGCCACTGGCAGCACCGCGGCCGCGGCCGAGCACAATGCCTCGAAGTACCCGGCGCTGCCGCGCACGGGCCAGATCGGCAATCGGCAGACCGCAACACCGAGCACGAAAAGCGGGACGATCCAGAGCGCAGCGTGCAGCCAGCGACGCATCAGCCGGGGCAAGGACACCTCCGCAGCAAGGAAAGAGGAGAGGAACGCGGACCAACCAGCGCGGCGACGGGTTCAGCGCTGGGCCAGATCGCTTCTGATCGCGGCGACGGTCCGCGACACGATCAGATCGACCCCGAGCTGGCCGAGTGCCGCGCTCGCGCGGCGCGGGTCGCCATGAACGCCGTCACCGGGCTTGGTTTCGCCCAGGAGGTCGTCGCGCACCATGCTCGGATCGGTCGCCATCATCAGCGAGGTGTCGAGCAGCCCGGCATGGGTCCCGATCTCGGCCTCGCTGTAGCCCTTCGCTTTCAGCAGCTGCGCGAACTCGATCTCGCTCGCCTTGTAATATTCGTAGACCGCAAAAGCACGCACCCCCGTCCCGGCCCATTCGCGATTGAGCCGCTGCGCCACCGTTTGCAGATCGTGCTGGTAGCCGCCGTGATCGCCGAGAAACAGAATGTTGCGGAAGCCAGCGAGCTTGAAGCTCCACGCCGCCCCTTCGACCACCTCGTTGAAGGCGCCGACCGGAACGCTGGTCGTGCCGGGAAACGCGAGCTGCCCGGTCGGATGGTGGACATCGCCATGCGGCACATATTTGATGACCGGTGCCAGCAGCGCGTTGCCCAGTTTGCGCGCGATCATTTCGGTAAGCAGCTCGACCCGTCGATTGTGCTTGCCGAGCGCCATCTGCGGCCCGTTTTCTTCGGTGCCGCCGATCGGAATGATGATCGAGGTCTTGCCGGCCGCGATATCGGCGCGCAGCTCGGGCCAGGTCAGGTCATCCAGGAACAGGCTCGTCGAGGGCGCGGCGCGCGCGCCGGCGACCCCGATCAGCAGGAACAACGCAACGAGCAATCCCCTCGCCATCAGCCGCCTCCCCCCGGTGTCGGCCCAATTGCTGCTGCGTCGCTTACCCCGTTCCGGTCAGCGAGGCAACCACCGTTGCCGTCACTGCCCCCAATGCGACGACGAGCCAGGGCGGTGCCGCCCACAGCGCCAGCAGTAGAAACGCCGCGATACCGATCGCGAAATCGGCCGGGGTCAGAATCGCGCTCGTCCAGACCGGGTGATAGAGCGCCGCCAGCAGCACGCCGACGACCGCGGCGTTGACCCCGCGCAGCCCCGACTGCACTGCGGTGCGCCGCCGCAATGCGTCCCAAAACGGCAATGCCGCGATCAGCAGCAGGAACGACGGCAGAAAGATCGCCGCCAGGCACAACAGACCACCCACCCAGCCATCGGGACCCGGCCGCATCACGGTGCCGAGATAGGCCGAAAAGGTGAAGAGCGGCCCCGGCACCGCCTGCGCTGCGCCGTAACCGGCGAGAAACGCGTTGTTGTCGATCCATCCGGGCGGCACTACCGAAGATTGCAGCAGCGGCAGCACGACATGGCCGCCGCCAAACACCAGCGCGCCCGAGCGGTAGAATGCCGCGATGAGCGCCAGCGCATGCGACGGCACCGCCGCGGCGAGCGCCGGCAGCCCGACCAACAGCGCAATGAAGAGGATCGCCGCGATCACCGAAAGCACGCGCGGCAGGCGAATCGACAGCGGCGCCCATTCCCGCACCGCGGGCCCGCCGCGCAGCACGATCCAGCCGATGACGGCTCCGGCGGCGATCGCGCCGATCTGGCCGGCGGCCGACGGCATCGCCAGCGCGAGCACCGCCGCACCGATCGCGATCGTCGCGCGCAGGCGGTCGGGGCATAAATTGCGGGCCATGCCCCAGACCGCGTTGGCGACCACCGCCACGGCGACGATCTTGAGCCCGTGCAGCCAGGCGGCATGCCCAAGATCGGCGAACCGGGTGACCCCGTAGCCGAACAGGATCATCGCCGCGGCCGAAGGCAGCGTGAAGCCGAGCCAGGCGGCAAAGGCTCCCGGCAGCCCGGCGCGCACGAGGCCGAGGCTGATCCCGGTCTGGCTGCTCGCCGGTCCGGGCAGGAACTGGCAGAGTGCCACGATGTCGGCGAACGCCGCCTCATCGAGCCAGCGGCGCTTTTCGACGAGCTCGCCGCGGAAATAGCCGAGATGCGCGACCGGCCCGCCGAACGAGGTCAGCCCCAGGCGCAGAAACACGCGCAGCACTTCGAGCGGCGAGCCGTGCCGCTGTCCGGTCGCAGCCCCGCTCGTCGCCGCACTCATCGCGGCTCGCCGCATCGCCGGCCGGCCCCGGTCATTTGCGTTGGGCGGCGGCGCTGCGCGGGTTGAGGCTCTGGATGTGCCCGCTTTCGGTGCCCGCGGTCGGGTCGATGACGGCGTTGATCAGCGCCGGCTTGCCCGATGCGAGCGCCTCGCTGAGCGCGGTCGTCAGGCCCGGCGTGTCGGTCACGTGATAGCCCCTGCCGCCGAACGCCTCGATGATCCGCTCATAGCGCGCATCGCGCAAAAGGCCGGTCGGCGTGTAGGCGGTGCCGGCGGGATCGCCGCGATAGACCCCGTTGTTGTTGAAAATGACCGTCGTGACCGGCAGCTCGTAGCGGCAGATCGTCTCGATCTCCATGCCGCTGAAGCCGAAGGCGCTGTCGCCTTCGAGCGCGACGACCGGCTTGCCGGTCACCGCGGCTGCACCAATGGCATAGCCCATGCCGATCCCCATCACCCCCCAGGTGCCGCTGTCGAGGCGGTGGCGCGGCAGGCTCATGTCGATGATGTTACGGCCGAAATCGAGCGTGTTGGCGCCCTCGTTGACGATGTAGACATCGGGCTTTGTGGCAAGGGCGTTGCGCACGGCACGCAATGCGCTTGAAAAGTTCATCGGGCTCGGATCGGCATTGAGCCGCGCCGCCATGCGCTCGACATTCTGCTGCTTCCGCTTGGCCATCTCGTCCATCCACGCCGCCTGGCGCTTGATCCGGCCGGGCTGCAGCGCGGAATTGAGCGCCGCGAACACCGATTTGATGTCGCCGACAAGCGGGGCGGCGATCGCCCGGTTGCTGTCGATCTCGGTCGGCGCGATGTCCACTTGCACGAATTTCGTGTCGGCATTCCACAGCGGTGCGCGGCCATGCGACAAGAGCCAGTTGAGACGCGCGCCCACCAGCATCACGACATCGGCCTGGCCGATCGCAAACGAGCGCGCCGCCGCCGCCGATTGCGGGTGATCGTCGGGCAACAGGCCCTTGGCCATCGACATCGGCAGAAACGGCATGCCGGTCGTCTCGATAAACGCGCGGATTTCCTCGTCGGCCCGGGCATAGGCGGCACCCTTGCCGAGGATCGCCAGCGGGCGCTGGGCGTGCGCCAGCAATTCGATTGCGCGGGCGACCGCCGCCGGCGCGGGCGGCTGCGAGGGCGCCGGATCGACGACCTTGACCAGCGATCTTTGCCCCGCTCGCGCGTCGAGCGCCGACCCCAGCACCTCGGCGGTCAGGTCGAGATAGACGCCGCCCGGCCGCCCGGAGAGGGCGGCACGGATCGCGCGCGCGATGCCGGTGCCGATATCCTGCGGGCGATTGATGCGATAGGCAGCCTTGGCGTAGGGCCGGGCGGCATTCAGCTGGTCGAGCTCCTCGTAATCGCCCTGTTCGAGATCGACGATCGCCCGGTCGGAAGACCCGCTGATCAGGATCATCGGGAAGCAGTTGGTCGTGGCATTGGCGAGCGCCACCATGCCGTTCAGAAAGCCCGGCGCCGAGACGGTCATGCAGATGCCCGGTTTCTGGGTCAGAAAGCCGGCGATCGCCGCCGCGTTGCCGGCCGACTGCTCGTGGCGAAAGCCGAGATAGCGGATCCCTTCCATCTGCGCGAGCCGCAGCAAATCGGTGATCGGAATCCCGGCCACGCCATAGATCGTGTCGACCCCGTTCAGCTTCAGCGCCTCCACCACCAGGTGAAACCCATCGGTCATGTCCGCTGACAGATTTTCCGTGCTCATATGATCCACCGTTGCCAGAGCCGTTTTCGCCCGACCAGAGCCGTTTCGCCCCAATCGACGCTCGCCAAGTTTTCCGTCCTATAGCATTAGTTTTCGCGGCGAGTCGCCCCGGGTGGTACAAAGCGAAGGCATCGGGCGAACGCATCGGGCGAACGCATCGGGCCAAAGCATGGGACGGAGGATCGGGCCATGCCGCTGACGATGGATGAAAAGTTGCTGGCGCTGAGCCGGCAGACCATCGCCGTGTTCGACAAGGCCAATGGCGGGGTTCACCCGGGGTTCAGACCGGCGCATGCCAAGGGCATCCTGTTGAGCGGTGTGTTCACGCCCTCCCCGCAAGCGGCAACGCTGACGCGGGCACCCCATCTGACGAGCGGTAAGGCCGAGGAGACATTTCTCGCCGCGTATTCGACGCGCTTTGGTCAACTTTTTGCCAAGAAGAGCCTGTGCCAGTCTGTGGCAAAGGTTCCGCACGATCCTATTGGGCAAATATTGGAATGTCCGGGAACGCAGTCGTCGCCTGCGACGTTTTGGTGATATGGACGGCGCGCGCGCCGTCACACCGATACGAGGATGGCGATGCGAAGGTTGATCCGAAAAGTGCTTGTCGGGACCGGCTCGGTGCTGGCATTGGGCATCGCCGGCACCGCTCTCGATTATGCAGCGAGCCCCAACTATACGGCAAACGCGACAAGCATGCCGTCGGCATTACCGATGTCGGGTCCTTCGCGGCCTGACAGCGGCTTCTGGAGAGACGACGTCCGCTGGGCACAGGTCGAGCTGCACGATCGGGGGTTCTACAAGGGATCACTCGACGGCGTCCTGGGTCCCGCGACAAAGCAGGCGATCCAACAATTTCAAACAGATAACGGCCTCGCCCGCACCGCGTCGCTCGATGCGCAAACCTGGCAGGCGCTGACCGGAAATACCGGTATCGGTCAAGGGTCGAGCATGCCGCCCGGTACCGATCACGGCGGCGCAGCGATAAACGCATTCGGCAAGAGCGATTCCGGCCTATGAGGCGTGGCGAGCACAGTCCTGCCCGAATCCCATGACCACAGCCCGAGTCTCGTGACCACAGCCTGAAGCGGCAAAATCGCGGCGGCGGCGCCCGCTCCAACCAACGCCAGAGCCGGCGGTTTTTGCTGCCGGAACCAGGGGCTTTGCGGAACGCCCGATCGGACGAGGACCGCCATACGTCGCGGCGGGAACATAGCGGTTGCCGCAGCACCTGGTATACCATATACCTCGGTCATGCCCGAGACTGGTTCGCCCTTCGGCCCGATCCTCGATGTGCCGCGGCTCGACACCGGCACCAGCTTCGCCAAGGAAGCCTACGCCGCGCTAAAGCAGGCGATCACGGCGATGGACATCTACGGTCACGCCGCAGAAATCCGGCTCGACGAGCGGCAGCTCTCCGCGGGGCTCGGCGTCAGCCGCACACCGATCCGGGAAGCCATGACGCTGCTGGAGCAGGAAGGCTTTGTCCGCACCCGGCCGCGCCGCGGCATTTTTGTCGTGCGCAAGACAAAGCGCGAGATCGTCGAGATGATCACGGTCATGGCCGGGCTTGAGAGCATCGCGGCGCGGCTCGCGGCCGGGCGCGCCACCGACCCCGAAATCGCCGAGTTGCGCCAGTTGATGGATACGTTTCAGGATGGCGCCCAGGACGGTCGGCTCGACGAATATTCGGATGCCAACATCGCCTTTCACCAGGCGATCATCCGGATGAGCGGGTGCAAGCTGCTTGCGGAAATGACCGAAAACCTGTTCCTCCACATGCGGGCGATCCGCAAGATCACGATCCATCAGGAAAATCGGGCGACGCGGTCGATCACCGACCATATGCGGATCATCGCGGCGCTCGAAGGCCGCGACCGTGACGTCGCCGAGCGGCTGGCCCGCGAGCACACGCTCGGCCTCGCCGCGCATGTCGAGGCACATGGCGATTTTCTCGACGCGGCCCCCGAAGATGCGACGCCGCCCGCGCCGAACACCGCGACCCCGTCAACCGCCGGGGTGCCGCGGCAGCGCGCGGCGCGGCAGCGCCCGGGGCCTCTCGCCCGGCGCCCAGGTCTTCGCGGTCGCTCCGGGGATCGCGGGAATGACGAAACTGGAAATGACAAGTCAAGGTGAGGCGGACGATGGCGAAAGCGCTCGAAGGTGTGCGCATCCTCGACATGACGCATGTCCAGGCCGGGCCGACCGGGACCCAGCTTCTGGCGTGGATGGGTGCCGATGTGATCAAGGTCGAATTGCCGGGACGCGGCGACATCACCCGCGGCCAATTGCAGGACGTGAAAGGGGCGGACAGCCTCTATTTTACGATGCTGAACTCGAACAAGCGCAGCATCACCGTCAACATGAAGACGGCAAAAGGCAAGGCGGTGCTCGAAGAGCTGGTGCGCCGCTGCGACATCATCGTCGAGAATTTCGGGCCGGGCGTGCTCGACCGCGCCGGCTTCACCTGGGAACGGTTCCAGGAATTGAACCCGCGCATCATCTATGCCTCGATCAAGGGGTTCGGCCCCGGCCCCTATGTCGATTGCAAGGCTTATGAAAATGTCGCCCAATG
This sequence comes from Allostellaceae bacterium, assembly GCA_035503615.1. Classification (GTDB taxonomy): domain Bacteria; phylum Pseudomonadota; class Alphaproteobacteria; order ATCC43930; family CGMCC-115725; genus AP-15. The sequence goes on from DATJTI010000071.1 coordinate 88,326, forward strand.
CATGGGCGGTGCGGCGAGCACAACCGGCTGGGAGGATGGCCCGCCGACCGTGACCGGCGCCCAGATCGGCGACAGCGGCACCGGGGTGCATTGCATCGCCGGCATCCTTGCCGCGCTCTTTCAGCGCGAGCGCAGCGGCAAGGGCCAGCGGGTCGAGGTGGCGATGACCGATGCCGTCCTGAATTTGTGCCGGGTCAAGATGCGCGACCAGCAGCGCCTCCACCACGGACCCTTGCCCGAATACCCGAACAAGGAATTCGGCGAAGCGGTGCCGCGCGCCGGCAACGCCTCGGGCGGCGGCCAGCCGGGTGCGGCGTTGCGCTGCGCGCCGGGCGGCCTCAATGACTGGGTCTATGTGATCATCCAGCCACCCTCCTGGGAGCCGCTGATGAAGCTCGTCGGCCGCCCGGAGCTGATCACCGACCCGGCCTATGCGACCCCGGCCGCCCGCCTGCCAAAGATCCCCGAATGCTTCTCGATCATCGAGAAATGGACGATGACGAGGACCAAGTTCGAGGTCATGGCCGCCTTGAACGAGGTCGATGTGCCGTGCGGCCCGATCCTGTCGATGAAGGACATCTACGAGGACAGTTCGCTTTACGAGCGCGGCATGCTGGTCGAACTCGACCATCCGACGCGCGGCCGCTATGTCCAGGTCGGCTCGCCAATCAACCTGTCGGATTCGCCGGTCGAGGTGCAGCGCGCGCCGCTGTTGGGCGAACATACCGACGAAATCCTCGGCTGGCTCGGCTACGACAAGGACGCGATCGCGGCGATGCACAAGGATGGTGCCGTATGATGCCGCCGATCATGATGCCGCTAATCATCGCCAAATCCGGTCGGTGCGCCGGCGGCGGCGAGCGGAGCTAGGCCGCAGGCAGATGGCACAGGCGACAAGACACGACCGCCGCATTCACCCGGGCTCCGGACGGCGGCGCGGGCGCGAGACGCCGAAGGGGAGGCAGGTCGATCCCGCGGCGCTCGACGAGGTGCGCGGCCTGCTCGGTGAGCGCGAGCGGCGGCGCGACCTCTTGATCGAGCATCTGCACCTGTTGCAGGACCATTACGGCTGTCTCCATGCGCGCCATCTTGCGGCTCTTGCCGAGGAGATGCGGCTCGCGCTCGTCGAAGTCTACGAGGTCGCTTCGTTCTACGCCCATTTCGACATCGTCATGGACGATGAGGCGCCGCCGCCAGCGGTGACCGTGCGGGTCTGCGACAGCCTCAGCTGCGAACTGGCGGGTGCGGTGCGGTTGCTCGACCAGCTGCAAAGCCGGCTCGGCGAGCGGGTGCGGGTCGTGCGCGCACCATGCATGGGTGGCTGCGACAAGGCGCCGGTCTTCGCGATCGGTCATGCGCTGCATGAGCGCGCCACCGCCGAAACGGTTGCCGCCGCAGTCGCCGCGGGCGAAACGCATCGGCCGATCCCGGCCTATACCGGGCTCGACGCCTATCGTGCCGATGGCGGATACCGTCTGCTACAATCGTGTCTCGTTGGCGAGCGCAGCCGCGACGAGATCATCGCGGCACTCGAACATTCGGGATTGCGCGGGCTCGGCGGCGCCGGTTTTCCGACCGGGCGCAAATGGCGGCTGGTCAATCAGGAGCCGGCGCCGCGCCTGCTGGCGGTCAATGGCGATGAGGGCGAGCCCGGCACCTTCAAGGATCGTCATTTTCTCGAAACCGACCCGCACCGTTTTCTCGAAGGCATGCTGATCGCCGGCTGGGTCGTCGAAGCCGCCGATATCTATATCTATCTGCGCGACGAATACCCGCAATGCCGGACCATCCTCGATAGCGAGATCGCGGCGATCGAGCGGGCCGGCCTCGCCCCTCACACGCGCATTCATCTGCGCCGCGGTGCGGGTGCCTATATCTGCGGCGAGGAGTCGGCGATGCTCGAATCGATCGAGGGCAAGCGCGGCCTGCCCCGCCAGCGCCCGCCATTCCCGGCGCAGGTCGGGCTGTTCGGCCGGCCGACCCTGTGCAACAACATCGAGACGCTCTACTGGGTGCGCGACATCGTCGAACGGGGTGCGGACTGGTTCACCGGCCATGGCCGCAACGGGCGCAAGGGACTGCGCACCTTCTCGGTGTCGGGGCGGGTGCGCGAACCCGGCGTCAAGCTCGCTCCGGCCGGGATCACCGCGCGCCAGCTGATCGATGAGTATTGCGGCGGCATGGCCGAGGGCCATGCCTTCAAGGGCTATCTGCCGGGCGGCGCCTCGGGCGGCATCCTGCCGGCGGCGATGGCCGACCTGCCGCTCGATTTCGGCACGCTCGAACCCCATGGCTGCTTTACCGGATCGGGTGCCGTCGTCGTCTTGTCCGACCAGGACGACATGAAGGCGGTAGCGCTCAACCTCTTGCGCTTTTTCGAGGATGAGAGCTGCGGGCAATGCACGCCGTGCCGCGCCGGCACCGAGAAAGCGGTCAAGCTGCTGACGGCACCACATTGGGACGAGGACCTGCTCAACGAGTTGACGCAGGTCATGGGCGACGCCTCGATCTGCGGCTTGGGCCAGGCGGCGATGAACCCGGTCCGCCAAGTTCTGAAGCATTTCCGCGAGGATCTGGCGTGACCAGCCTTCTGGAGGCCATGCAGGTTCCGGCCGATGCGCCACTGCGAGACGAATTGGCCACCGAAGACGTTGTCGAGACGGCCAATCTAACGAGTGCGCAAACCGGTATCACTGGCACAATCTTCATTTCGACGGCGATGGGGCAGCACGGCCCACGGGTCAAATATTTCGTCCAGCCCGGCCGCACCCAGCCGAGCTTTTCGGTCTCGATTTCCGATCCGCCGGCCATCGTCGCCAACAGTCTGCCAACCCGCACCCTTCGACAAATGTCACCGCAGGTGATCGCATGGGTCGCGCGGAATAAGGATGCATTGCTGGATTTCTGGTACCAGGGCGACACCTGGACCCAGCAGGTAGTGAACGATTTCATTCAAACGCTGCAACCGCTTTGAGCGATAACCCGACGGGCCGAGGCGCGAAACGCGACACAAGGTGAAGGATCTGAAATGACCGATCCGGTCCGCTTTTTCCTGGATGGCGCCGAGGTCGAGGCGGCGCCGGGCGAGACGATCTGGCAGGTCGCCCATCGCCATGGCACCGAGATCCCGCATCTGTGCTGGCTGCCCCAGCCCGGCTATCGCGCCGATGGCAATTGCCGCGCATGCATGGTCGAGATCGAGGGCGAGCGGGTGCTCGCCGCCTCCTGCGTGCGCCGGCCGACACCCGGCATGAAGGTGCAGAGTGCGAGCGAGCGCGCCCGGTTCTCGCGCCAGATGGTGTTTGAGCTGCTGGTCGGCGACCAGCCGGCGCGGGAGGTGGCGCACGATCCGAACTCGCGCTTCTGGCAATGGGCGGACCGGCTCGGCGTCGAGGAGAGCCGCTTCCCGCAGCGCGCCGCACCGGCACCCGACCGCAGCCATCCGGCGATGGCGGTGCAGCTCGACGCCTGCATCCAATGCAATCTCTGTGTGCGCGCCTGCCGCGAAGTCCAGGTCAACGACGTGATCGGCATGGCGGCGCGCGGCTATCACGAAAAGATTATCTTCGATTTCGACGACCCGATGGGCAATTCGACCTGTGTGGCCTGCGGCGAATGCGTGCAGGCCTGTCCTACCGGTGCGTTGATGGAAGCGAGCCTCGTCGATCTGAACGGCATCTATGCCAACGCGCCCGACCGCGAGGTCGATAGCGTGTGCCCCTATTGCGGCGTCGGCTGCCAATTGACCTATCGCATCAAGGACGACCGCATCGTCGCTGTCGATGGCCGCGATGGGCCATCGAACCACAACCGGCTTTGCGTCAAGGGCCGTTTCGGCTTCGATTACGTGGCGCACCCCGACCGGCTGACCGAGCCGCTGATCCGCAAGGACGGCGTCTCGAAGCACGACACCGACATCGACCCGGCCAACCCCTACACGCATTTCAGGAAGGCGAGCTGGGAGGAGGCGCTCGACCGCGCCGCCACCGGCTTGCGCCGGATCCGCGACCGGGACGGTCGGCGCGCGCTCGCCGGGTTCGGCTCGGCCAAAGGGACCAACGAGGAAGCCTATCTGTTCCAGAAGCTGGTGCGCACCGGTTTCGGTAGCAACAACGTCGATCACTGCACCCGGCTGTGCCATGCCTCCTCGGTCGCGGCATTGATGGAGGGGATCGGCTCGGGTGCCGTCACCGCACCCTTCACCGCGGCTGAGGATTCCGACGTCATCATCGTCATTGGCGCGCGGCCGACCGAGAACCACCCAGTCGCAGCGACCTTTTTCAAGCAGGCGGCGAAGCGCGGTGCGACGATCTTTGTGATGGATCCGCGCGGCCACACGCTGACGCGGCATGCGACGCTGACCCTGCGCTTCACCCCGGGTCGCGACGTCGCAATGCTGAACGCGCTGTTGCACACGATCATCGAGGAAGGCCTGACCGACCGCCAATACATCCAGGCGCACACCCAGGATTTCGCGCAGCTGCGCGAGCACATCCGCGACTATTCGCCGGAGCAGATGGCATCGGTCTGCGGCATCGACGCGGCCACCTTGCGCCACGTCGCCCGCACCTACGCCCGCGCCGAAAAGGCAATCATCTTCTGGGGTATGGGCATCTCGCAGCATGTTCACGGCACCGACAATGCGCGCTGCCTGATCGCACTTGCCCTCATCACCGGGCAGATCGGCCGGCCCGGCACCGGGCTGCACCCGCTGCGCGGCCAGAACAATGTGCAGGGCGCCTCCGACGCCGGGCTGATCCCGATGGTCTATCCCGACTACCAGCCGGTCGCGAACCCGGAGGTCCGGGCAAAATTCGAGGCGCTGTGGGGGACGTCGCTCGACGACAAGGCCGGGCTTACCGTGGTCGAGATCATGGACGCGGTCCATCGCGACGAGATCAAGGGCATGTACATCATGGGGGAGAACCCGGCGATGTCCGACCCGGATGTGCAGCATGCCCGCGATGCGCTCGCTCATCTCGAACACCTCATCGTCCAGGATTTGTTCCTGACCGAGACCGCCAAATACGCCGATGTCGTATTGCCGGCCTCGGCCTGGCCGGAGAAGGACGGCACCGTCTCCAACACCAATCGCCAGGTGCAGATGGGCCGCCGCGCCTTGCCGCTGCCGGGGAATGCGCGCCAGGATTTATCGATCATCCAGGAGATCGCACGGCGCATCGGGCTCGACTGGTCCTATGCCGGACCCGCCGAAGTGTTCGCCGAGATGAAATTGGCGATGCCGTCCTTGAACAATATCACCTGGGAGCGGCTGGAGCGCGAATCGTCGGTGACCTATCCGTGCGACGCCGAGGACCAACCCGGCCACGAGATCGTTTTTGGCGAAGGCTTCCCGACGGCTTCGGGGCGCGGAAGGCTGGTGCCGGCGGCGATCATCCCGCCGGCCGAAATGCCTGATGCCGACTATCCGATGGTGCTGACCACCGGCCGCCAGCTCGAACATTGGCATACTGGGGCGATGACGCGGCGGGCGAACATCCTCGACGACATCGAGCCCGAGGCGGTGGCCTCACTGGCGCCCGCAGAATTGCGGCGGCTCGGCGTTGCGGCCGGCGAGCCGGTGCGGGTCACCACCCGCCGCGGCGTCATCGAATTGAAGGCGCGCGCCGACAGCAATGTCGCACCCGGCATGGTCTTCATCCCGTTCTGCTATGCCGAGGCGGCGGCCAACATCCTGACCAATCCGCAGCTCGACCCCTATGGCAAGATCCCCGAGTTCAAGTTCTGCGCCGCCAAGGTCGAGCCGGCGACCGTCAGGGAGGCCGCAGAATAGCAGCTACGGGTCTCCTCACACTTGCGGTGGCGCGATGGCGATGCCGTTCGACACGCTGCGGCTGGCGCGCCGGCTCGAAGCTGCCGGTTTCGCGCCGCAGCAGGCGGGCGACATGGCGGAGGCGATAGCCGAGGCGATCGCCTCGCTCGCCACCAAGGCCGACCTGTTTGCGGTCAAGACCGACCTGCAGGCGGAAATCGCAGCATTGCGTGCCGGGTTGAAGGCCGATATGGAAATGCTGCGCGCCGAGTTCAAAGCCGATATCGAAATCCTGCGGCGCGACATGACGATCCGGCTCGGCAGCATGATGATCGTCGCGGTCGGGGTCATCCTCGCCGGGTTCAAATTGCTTCATTGATCACCGCCGCTCCGGCACGAGAATGCGCTTGCCCGCAGGAAAGTCGATATTTGCGGGTGGGCTGGGCCTGTTGCTGCTGACCGGCTGTGCTGCCGGGTCGTGGCACTCGATGTCAAGGGCCGCACTGTCCGCTGATGTCTGCGTGCTGCCGCAAGAGCACCGCATGCTGGTTGCCGAGCTGTTTTTCGGGCGCGCCGTCAAGGGCCGGGCGCCGATCAGCGAGACCGAATGGGCCGCGTTTGCGGCGCAGACCATCACGCCCGCTTTCCCCGACGGGTTCACGGTCTTCAATGGCGACGGCCAGTGGCGCAACCCCCGGACCGGACAGATTGCCCGCGATCCAACCAAAATCCTGCTTGTCGCGGCACCGCGAACACCCGATCTTGCTCGCCGGCTGGCGACGGTGATCGCGGCCTATAAGACGCGGTTCGACCAGCAATCGGTGGGCGTCGTCACCCGCGACGCGTGCGGCAGCTTCGATTAACGGCCGGTCGCGCGACTACCGACGTGCGATGCCCGACGTGCGACCACCGCGCGCGATGGCCCAGGAGGAGGCAAGATGGCGGACAAAATTCGGCTGGGGCTGATCGGCGCCAGCGTCACCGGCACCTGGTCGTCGCGGGCGCATCTGCCGGCGTTGCAAGCCAGCACCGAAATCGAGCTGACCGCGGTCTGCACGACCCGTGCCGACAGCGCCGAGGCGGCACGCCGGGCCTGGGGCGCGCGCCTCGCCTTTGATGACTGGCGCCGGATGGTCGCCTCGCCGGAGATCGACGCGGTCGCAATCGTCGTCCGCGTGCCGTCGCATTACGCCCCGACCAAGGCGGCGCTCGAAGCCGGCAAGCACGTTTATTGCGAATGGCCGCTCGGGCGGACCACGGCGGAGGCCGTGGAGCTCGCGGAACTCGCCGAAGCCAGGCACCTCGTCACCGCGGTCGGATTGCAGGCCCGCGTCAACCCCGCGGTCATGCACATGAAGGAACTGGTGGCGGGCGGTTATGTGGGCGAGGTCATGGCGGTCCATGTCAGCCTGATGCGCGACGGCGTGCTATCGCGGCCGTCGCACCGGACCTGGCAGCGCGACGCCGAGCTCGGCGCTAACACGCTGACCATCGCCAACGGCCATACCGTCGATGCGATGCGCTTTGTCACCGGCGATTTCGCCCGGCTCTCGGCGGTGGTCGCGACCGAGGCCAGGCAGTGGCTCGACACCGGCACCAACATCTGGCTTGACGTGACCTCGCCCGACAACGTCCTGATCAGTGGAAGGCTGGCAAACGGTGCCGTCGCCTCGGTCCATATCGGCGCCATTCCCTACGCCGGCAGCGGCTATCGCATGGAGATCTACGGCCACGACGGGACGCTTGCGATTGCCGGCAAAGACTCGCCGCAATTGAGCGCGGTCTCGCTGCACGGGGCGCAGCGTGGCAACACGCTCGCCCCGATCCCGGTACCGCCGCATCTGACGGTTGCGGCTTCCGGCACGCCGCCGGGCGAGGCCGCGAATGTCGGCCAGATGTATACGCTGTTCGCGCACGAGATCCGGGACCGGGCGAGCGGCGACATGCCCGGCCGGCCGCCGGGCTTTGCCACCGCGGTCGCGCTGCACCGCCTCGTCGACAATATCAAGGAGGCTTCGGACACCGGTCGCGAGGTCGGCTCCGGCTGAACGCCGGCGCCGGCGCGGCCGTCGCGTCGAGCCCCTTGTCTCGGCGAACCGGGCGTTGCACGCTCCGGGTGTCATGGCGAACGAGACTGTCACCGTAGTCGCAGCGCAGGCCCCGCCCGTCCGGTCGCTCTCGGGCGACGATCGCGGGCTGCCGGCCGAGGAGCGCGCCGTGCTGGAGCGGGCGCGGCGGCTGATCGCACCCCTGGCCGAGCGGGCGGCGGCGACGGCCGCGGCACGCCAGCTCCCGCCCGCAACGATCGCCGACTACCATGCGGCCGGGATCCTGCGCATTCTGCAGCCGCGCCGGTTCGGCGGCATGCAGGGCCGGTTCAGCCTGTTCTCCCGAATTGTCGAGGAATTGACCTTCGGCTGTGCGTCATCGGCCTGGGTCTACGCGGTCCTGGCCGAGCATCAATGGATCATCGCGCAATATCCCGAGGAAGCGCAGCTCGATGTCTGGGGGCGTGACCCGCTCGCCGTCGCCTCGTCCTCGCTGGCACCGCGCGCCGCGGCGCGGCAGGTGCCGGGCGGCTGGCGATTGAGCGGGCGCTATCCGTTTTCGAGCGGCTGCGACTGGGCGCAATGGGCCATCCTCGGCGCCTTTCTCGGCGAAATGGGCGACGCGCGGACCATCGCCTACCTGTTGGCACCGCTCGCCGAGATCGAGATCGTCGATGATTGGCAGACCTTGGGCCTCGCCGGCACCGGCAGCAAATCGCTGGTGCTCGACGAGGTGTTTGTGCCCGAGCACCGGGTCGTCATGGTCGCCGATTTGTTCGCCGGCACACCGCCGGGCGCGCTCGTGCATCCCGATTATCCGGTTTTGCGCGCGCCACGCGGCTATCTCGTGTCCTATTCGCTGCCGCCGGTCGCAATCGCACTCGGCCGCCGTGCGCTCGACATCGCCTGCCGGTCGTTCGCCGGGCGGCTGTCGCGCGGCGTAAGGCGACTCGCCGATTCGGAATTCGTGCAGCTGACGCTCGGCGAGGCCGCCGCAGCGATCGACGCCGCGACCTTGCTGCTGCATACCGGGCGTGAGACCAGCACCGCCGAGGTCTCGTCCGGCCGCAGGATTACCGAGGCCGAGGCATTGCGGGCGCGCCGCGACATGGTCTTTGCGCAACACCAGGTGGGCTCGGCGATCGACAAACTGTGCGAGTTGGATGGTGCCCGTTCGGTCTACGACAGCGATGAACTCGGCACGATCCGCCGCGATGTGATGACCGTCTTGACCCACACCGCCGCGAGCCGGGTGGCGGCAATGATCCCTTACGGCCATATGCTGCTCCGCAGCGCGGCGGCCGGCTGAGTCGGACCTAAAAAAGGGCTCCGGCCTCGGACCAGCATCCTCTGGGATAGGGCGCGCGATGTCGCCGGCGCGCCCCGGCGCCGGTTCGGCATCCCGGGTCCCGCGACCTCGCTGCAGGCGGGCGAGCGTAGCGTGGCGCCGTCGATTGTGCCAGAATCGGCGGGTCAGGATCGAGAAATCGAGGATCGCCGAGTTGCTTGTAGAGATCGGCCACTTCGCACTGGTGCTGGCGCTTCTGGTCGCGGCGGTGCAGGGGATCGTGCCTCTCATCGGGGCGCAGGCCGGCAGCCGCCCGCTGATGGAGGTGGCGCGGCCGGCGGCACTCTTACAATTCGGCCTGATTGCGTTCTCGTTTGCGATCTTTATTCACGCGCACATCGTTTCCGATTTCTCGGTGCTCAACGTCTTCGAGAATTCGAGCCTCGAAAAGCCGATGCTCTACAAGGTGACCGGGGCGTGGGGCAGCCACGAAGGCTCGATGATGCTGTGGGTGTTCATGCTCTCGCTGTTCGGCGGGCTGGTGGCGCTGTTCGGCCGCACGCTGCCGGCGAGCCTGCGGGCGCGGACGCTGGCGGTCCAGGGGCTGCTCGGCCTCGGCACGCTCGCTTTCATCCTCGGCACCTCCGACCCGTTCACCCGGCTGTTTCCGGTGCCGGCCGACGGCCGCGGCCTCAACCCGCTGCTGCAGGATCCGGGTCTCGCCTTTCACCCGCCCTGCCTCTATTTCGGCTATGTCGGTTTCTCGATCTGTTATTCGTTCGCGATCGCGGCACTGCTCGAAGGCCGGGTCGGCGCCGCCTGGGCGCGCTGGGTGCGGCCTTGGGCGTTGACCGCGTGGTGCGGACTGACGCTCGGCGTCGCGATGGGTAGCTGGTGGGCCTATTACGTGCTCGGCTGGGGCGGCTGGTGGGCCTGGGACCCAGTCGAGAATGCTTCGTTCATGCCGTGGCTGCTGGGCACCGCGCTCCTCCATTCGGCGGCGGTCGTCGAAAAGCGCGAGACCCTGCAGCGCTGGACCGTGTTGCTCGCGATCCTGACCTTCGGGATGAGCCTGATCGGCACCTTCCTGGTGCGCTCCGGGATCCTGACCTCGGTCCATTCCTTCGCCCTCGACCCGTCGCGCGGCGTCTTCATCCTGGTGCTGGTCGCGATCGTGATCGGCTCCGGCCTCGTCCTCTACGCGCTGCGTGCGCCCGGGCTCGAAACCGGCAGCCCGTTCGCCCCGGTCAGCCGCGAAGGCGCGCTGGTGCTGAACAACCTGCTGCTCTCGGCCGGCATGGCGACGGTCTTTCTCGGCACCTTCTACCCGCTGTTTGCCGAGGTGTGGAGCGGGGTCAAGCTCTCGGTCGGCCCGCCCTATTTCGACCGGACCTTTGTGCCGATCGTCGCTCCCGGGATCGTCGCGATGGTGATCGGTCCGGTGCTGGCGTGGCGACGGGGCAATCTGCGCGCGGCGTTGCGCCGCCTTTTCCCGGCCTTGCTCGGCGCCATCCTCGCCCCGCTCGTCGTGCTGTCGTTCAATCGCGGCGCCTCGCCGGCGGCGCTGGCCGGGATCGGGCTCGCCAGCTGGGCAATGCTCGGCGTCATCGCCGATCTCGCCGATCGCGGCGGGCTCGGCAAATTGCCGGTGAGCACGGTACTGCGCCGGCTGCGGCATCTGCCGCGCGGCACCTGGGGCTATGCGCTCGCCCATTTCGGCGTCGGCGTGCTGATCGCCGGGATTGTCGTGTCGACCGCGTGGCGCAGCGAGCGGATCGCCACGGTGCATTCCGGCAGCGAGCTCAGCATTGCCGGCCGCACCTTGCATTTTGTCGGCGTCACCGCCGGCAATGTCGAAAACTATCAGGCGCAGCGTGCCGAAATCGTGGTCGAGCGGCCGGGCGACACCTCCTTCACAGTCTATCCGGAACGCCGCTGGTACCCGCTCGCGCAGACCTGGACCTCGCATGTCTCGATCACCACGAACGGCTTTGGCGATCTCTACCTGGCGCTCGGCGAACCTGACGGGAACGGCGGCTGGGTGCTGCGTGCCTACTACAACCCGCTGGTGCCGTGGATCTGGTTCGGCGCGGTGCTGGCGGCGCTGGGCGGGCTTGTCTCGCTCACCGACCGGCGGGTGCGGATGCGGCTGCCCGTGCCGCGCGTGACCGCGGCAGTCGGTCCCCGGCCGGCAGAACCGGGATGAGCCGCCTGTCGATTGCGGCCGGGCTGCTGCTGGCCGGGCTGCTGCTGGCCGGGCTCGGGGTACCGGCGGCGCATGCGCTCGAACCCTCCGAGCGGCTCGCCAACCCGGTGCTCGAGGCGCGTGCCGAAGCGATCGGCAGCGAATTGCGCTGCATGGTTTGTCAGAACGAATCGATCGAGCAGTCGGATGCCGGCCTGGCCCATGATTTGCGCCTCCTGGTACGTCGGCTCTTGGTCAAGGGCGACACCAATCAGCAGGTCATCGATTACATCGTCGCCCGCTATGGCATCTTTGTGCTGCTCGACCCGCCGTTCGAGCGGGTCACCTGGCTGTTGTGGCTGGCGCCGCCGCTGATCCTGGCGGGTGCCGGCATGATGGTTCTGCTGCGCGCGCGGCAGCGGCGGCCCGACCCGGTCGTTGCCGCGTTGACGCCGGACGAACGGGCCCGCGCCGCGGCGCTGCTCGGCGAGGAGGCATGATCCTGTTCTGGGGCGCGGCCGGGCTGTTGACCGTTGCAGCGCTGGCCGTGCTGTTGTGGCCGTTGCTGCGCACCCCGCGCCCCGGCGCCGCGGTGGAGGAGCCGATCGCGACCCTTTATCGCCGCCAGCTCGCGGCGATCGATGTCGAGTTGGCGCAAGGCCGGCTGACCTCCGAGCAGGCGGCGGCGGGACGTGCCGAGGTAACCCGCCGGCTGTTGGCGGCCACCGCAACCGGCGCTCCGGCAGAAACGGCCGAGAATGAGAGCGTCAGGGCAACTTCATGGCGAATGGGTGCGGCGGTCGGCATTGCCGCATTGCTGCCGGTGGCGGCGATCGCCGTCTACTTCGCGGTCGGCACACCCGCGGCGATCGATCCGGGTGCCATCGCCGAAGCCGCGATACCGCATGGCGAAGCCGAGCTGGCCGCCGCCGCCGCCCGGATCGAGGCGCATCTGCAGCAGGCGCCCGGCGATCTGCGAGGCTGGATCCTGCTGGCCCGGACCGATGCCTCGCTCAGCCGGTTTCCCGAGGCGCGCGCGGCTTACGCGCGGGCGATCGCGTTGGCTCCCGGCAGGATCGGACTGCATGCCGAACTCGGCGAAGTCCTGGTGCTGGCCGCCGACGGCACGGTGACGCCGGCCGCCGCCGCCGAGTTTGCCAAGGCTCCCGACGATCCGCGCTCGCGCTATTACGCCGCCGAAGCCGCTGCGCAACGCGGCGATGCGGCCGGGGCGCGGCAGAAATTGCAGGCGCTGCTCGCCTCTGCTCCGGCCGCGGCACCCTGGCGCCAGGCCGTCGCCGAGCGCCTCGCCGAGCTGTCGCCGAGCGCTCCGGTCTCGGCCGACGCGACACCCGGATCGACCGCGCCGGGACCGACCGCGCCGGGACCGACTGCACAGGACATCGCTGCCGCCCGATCGCTGTCGCCCGAGCAGCGCGAAGCGATGATCCGCGGCATGGTCGAAAGCCTCGCGCAACGGCTCGAGCGCAACCCCGGGGACAAAGCGGGATGGGCGCGCCTCGCCCATGCCTATGATGTCCTGAGAGAGCCCGGCAAGGCGGCCGCGGCCCGGGCTCGCGAGGCTGCCGCCGATACCGGGACGGCGAGCGCTCCAGCCGTCTCGCCGGCGGCCGCGCCGATCGCCACCACCCCGACCGGGACTGCCGGCGCCGCCCCGCGCTGATGCCCTGGCAGGCCCGCGGCAAGAGCGGTCCGACACCTCGCCCCACACCGCGATGGACAGCGAATGTGACGTTGCAGCCGGATTTATGCCTCGTCACCGGGGCGACCGGGTTTGTCGGGTCGGCAGTCGCGCGACTGTTGCTGCAGCAGGGACACCGGGTCCGCGCCCTGGTCCGCCCCGCCGCCGACCGGCGCAACCTCGGCGGTCTCGATCTCGACATCGCCACCGGCTCGATGGAGGACGCGGCCTCGCTGGCCGCTGCGGTCCGCGGCTGCCGTTACCTGTTCCATGTCGCCGCCGACTACCGGCTCTGGGTTCCCGATCCGGCGGCGATGTACCGTACCAATGTCGACGGCACCCGCGAGCTGATGACCGCGGCGCTCGCCGCCGGGGTCGAGCGGATCGTCCATACCAGCAGTGTGGCCACTCTCGGGCTCATTCCCGGCGGCTCAGCCGACGAGGACACGCCGGCCCGCTTCGAGGACATGATCGGCCCGTACAAGCGCTCCAAATACCGCGCCGAGGAGGCGGTGCGCGAGTTGGTGGCGGAACGCGGCCTGCCAGCGGTTATCGTCAACCCTTCGACGCCGGTCGGCCCGCGCGACCTGAAGCCCACTCCGACCGGGCGGCTGATTGTCGAAGCGGCGCGCGGCCACATGCCGGGCTTTGTCGATACCGGGCTCAACATCGTCCATGTCGATGACGTCGCCGCCGGCCATCTCGCCGCCGCCGCAACCGGACGCATCGGCGAGCGCTATATCCTCGGTAGCGAAAACCTGACGCTGGCCGAAATCCTTGGCGAGGTGGCGCGCGTGACCGGCCGGCGCGCACCCCGCATGCAGGTTCCGCATGCCATGGCCGCGGTCGCGGCGGTGTTGGCCGAGACGGCCGCGCGGGTCAGCGGGCGCGAGCCGTTGACGACGCGAGACGGTGTTCGCATGGCCAAAAAGAAGATGTATTTTTCATCTGCGAAAGCATCGCGCGAGCTCGGCTACCGGCCGCGGCCGGCCCGCCTGGCGATCGGCGACGCGGTCGGCTGGTTCGAGGCCAACGGGTATCTGAAATGATGGCAGCGGCGGCAGCTTCGGCCGGGCAAGACCGCGATACCGTCGAAACGCCGTCGGGCAAAGGGCGCGGCGACGAGAACTTCCCGGTCGGCTCGTGGCTGATCCGGCCGAGCCTGCGCGCGCATGTGCACGCCTTTTATCGCTTTGCCCGCAATGCCGACGACATCGCCGACAACCCGGTGCTCGGTGTCGGCGAAAAGCTCCGCCGGCTCGACCGCATGGCCGCGGTGCTCGACGGTGCCGCGGGTGAGGATGCGCCGACGGCGGCGGCGATGCGCGCGAGCCTTGCCGCGACCGGGACCACAGCCCAGCACTGCCACGACGTGCTGCGGGCGTTCCGCCAGGATGCGGAGAAGCGGCGCTATCGCGATTGGGACGAGCTGATCGACTATTGCCGCTATTCGGCAGCGCCGGTCGGCCGGCAGCTGCTCGATCTGCACGGCGAAAGCCGCGACACCTGGATGGCCTCGGACGCGCTGTGCGCGGCCCTGCAAGTGCTCAACCATCTGCAGGATTGCGCCGAGGATTATCGCCGCCTCGACCGGGTCTACCTGCCGCAGGACGAGCTTGCCGCCGCCGCGATCGGTGTCGACGCGCTTGCCGCACCGGTGTCGAGCCCGGCATTGCGCCGCGTCCTCGATCGGCTGCTCGACCGCACCGCGGAGCTGGTTGCCACGGCGCGCGGGCTCGCCGGGCAGGTCGCCGCACCGGGTCTGCGCTGCGAATGCGCGGTGATCACCGCACTCTCGGCCCGCCTGCTGCGCCGGCTGCGCCATGGCGACCCGCTGGCGGCGCGGGTCGGGCTCGCCAAACGGGATTTTCTCGCCGCCTTTGTCGGCGGTCTGCCACGGGCGATGCGGCGGTGAGCGAGGCCGCGGTCGGCCGCGTCGCCGAGCAGCCCAACGCGGCAACGCTGCGCCGGACCATCCGCGACCGGGTCGCGGCGGCCGGAACCTCGTTCTACTGGGCGATGCGGCTGCTGCCGCGGCCGCGCCGCCATGGCATGTACGCGGTCTACGCCTGGTGCCGCGAGGTTGACGATATCGCCGATGGCGATTGGCCCGTCGCGCAAAAACTGAAGGCGCTTGCCGCCTGGCGCGAAGAGATCGATGCGCTCTATGCCGGGCGCCCGCGCCACCTCGTCGCCCGCGCCTTGCTGGAACCGGTCCGGCACTACGCCTTGCGCCGGGAGGATTTCCTGGCGGTCGTGGCCGGCATGGAGATGGACGCGCAGGAGGATATTCGCGCCCCTGACCTCGCAACGCTCGACCTCTATTGTTCGCGGGTCGCAAGCGCCGTCGGCCACCTCTCGGTTCACGTGTTTGGCGATCCGAGCGCCGCCGCCCATCGCGTCGCCGAGGCGCTTGGCCGGGCATTGCAGCTGACCAACATCCTGCGCGATCTCGACGAGGATGCCCGCCGCGGCCGGCTCTACCTGCCGCGTGAACTGCTCGAACGCCACGGGATCGGCGATCGCGAGCCGCTGGCGGTACTGCGCCACCCGGCGTTGCCGGCCGTCTGCCGCGAACTCGCAGCGATCGCTACCCGGCATTTCGCGGATAGTGCCGATGCGATGCGGCAATGCCGGCGGCGGGCGATGCGGCCGGCCGCGGTCATGGCGGCCATCTATCGCGCGACCTTGAGCGAGCTGCTGCGCCGCGAATGGCGCGACCCGGCGGCCCGCATCAGCCTGTCGAAATGGCGGAAGCTCTGGCTGGTGCTGCGCCACGGCCTGATATGAGCGGCCCGAGATGAATGGCAGGCAGCAGGTCGGACGAGTGCATGTCGTCGGTGCCGGGCTCGCCGGGCTCGCGGCGGCTGTCGAGCTCGCCGCGAGCGGGTATCCGGTCCGGCTGTACGAGGCGGCAGGACAGGCCGGCGGCCGCTGCCGCTCGTATTTCGATGCCGAGCTCGGCTGTCGCATCGACAATGGCAATCATCTGGTGCTGTCCGGCAACCGCGGCACGATCGGCTATCTCGGCCGGATCGGCGGCCTCGACACGATCGCGGGGCCGGCCGACGCGGCCTTTGCCTTTTTCGACGCAGAAAGCAGCGAGCGCTGGGAGCTGCGCCCAAATCCGGGCGCGGTGCCGTGGTGGGTCCTGCGGCCGCAGCGACGGGTTCCTGGCAGCAGTCCCACGGATTATCTCGAAGTGCTGGCGCTACGTTCCGCCGGTGCGGCGGCGACGGTCGCCGAGGTGCTCGAACGCGGACGCCCGCTGTTTCATCGCTTGTGGGAGCCGCTCGCCGTGGCGGCGCTCAACACCCGCGTCGAGCGTGCTTCGGCACGGCTGTTCTGGCATATCCTGGCGGAAACCCTGGGCCGCGGCGGCGCCCAATGCCGGCCGTTGCTGCCGTGCCTGGGGCTGTCCGAGACGTTTGTCGAGCCGGCGCTCGAGACCCTGCGCAAGGCCGGCGCCGAAATCAGGTTCGGCACCCGGCTGCGCGCGCTCGTATTCGCGGCCGATCATGTGGCGGGGCTCGCCTTCGACGCCGGGACCGTCGTGCTCGACCGATGTGACGACCTGGTCCTGGCGGTGCCGGCGGCGGTCGCCGCCCGGCTGGTACCGGAACTTACCGTGCCGGACGCGTTTTCGCCGATCGTCAACGCGCATTTCCGCTGTCCGGCACCGCCTGGCGCGCCGCTCCTGATCGGCATTGTCGGCGGCACCGCCGAGTGGGTCTTTTGCAAGCGCGGCGTGTTGTCGGTCACGGTCAGCGCCGCCGACCGGATTGTCGACCACCCAGCCGACGCGTTGCGAGAGATGTTGTGGCGCGATGTCGCGGCGGCGTACCGGCTCCCGCCCGAACCGGTGCCGGCGGCGCGCATCGTCAAGGAGCGGCGGGCGACATTTCTCGCCAGTCCGGAACAGTTGCAGCGGCGCCCGGCCGCGGCGACGCGCTGGCCGAACCTCGTGCTGGCCGGCGATTACACGGCAACCGGCTTGCCGGCGACGATCGAGGGCGCTATTGGCTCCGGCCTCGCCGCCAGCCGCGTGGTGACAGCGCGGCGACGTGAAGCTTCTCGGCTGCCGGCAGGGATCGCCGGCGCCGTGGCGGTTCGGCAATGGAACCGACAACGACGGCACCAATATCGATGAACCCCGCGCCAGCAATGCCCGGCGAGACCGCGGTCGGCATCGCGCCCGACCGGCTGCACCGGCACGAGCTCGACCGCGCCGTGGCCCGCGCCGCCGCCGCATTGACCGGCCTGCAGCAGCAGGATGGCCATTGGCGGTTCGAGCTCGAAGCCGATGCGACAATCCCGGCCGAATACATCCTGCTGCAGCATTATCTCGACTGCATCGAACCCGAGCGCGAAAGAAGGATTGCCCGCTTTATTCGCGACCGGCAGGGCGAGGATGGCGGCTGGCCGTTGTTCCATGGCGGGGGGCTCGACCTCAGCTGCTCGGTCAAGGCCTATTTCGCGCTGAAGGCCGCCGGCGACGCCGTGAACGCGCCGCACATGGCCCGGGCACGGCGAGCGATCCTCGAACGGGGCGGCGCGCAGCGCTGCAATGTCTTCACCCGCATCCTGCTCGCGCTGTTTGGCGAAGTCCCGTGGCGCGCGGTACCGGTGATGCCGGTCGAGATCATGCTGCTGCCGCGCTGGTCGCCGTTTCACCTGGCCAAGGTCTCGTATTGGTCGCGCACGGTGCTGGTGCCGCTCCTGGTGCTGATGGCGCTGCGGCCGCGCGCGCGCAATCCCCGGCGGATCACGATCCCTGAGCTGTTTACAACGCCTGCGGAACAGGTGCGCAGCTGGATCGGTGGATCGACCGCCTCGCCATGGGCGGTTATCTTCGGGCTGCTCGACCGGGTGCTGCGCCGGGCCGAGCCGTGGTTTCCAGCGGGACTGCGACGGCGGGCGATCGACCGCGCCGTGGCTTTTGTGACCGAACGGCTCAATGGCGAGGACGGCCTCGGCGGGATCTTTCCGGCGATGGCGAACTCGTTGATGATGTTCGATGGCCTCGGCTATGCCGCGGACCATCCCGAGCGGCGCATGGCCGTCGCGGCGATCGACAAGCTCGTGGTCTCCGCCGAGCGCAGCTATTGCCAGCCCTGCCTGTCGCCGGTGTGGGATACTGCGCTCGCCTGCCATGCGCTGGTCGAGACCGGCGACCCGAAGATCGAACCCGCGATCGGGCGCGCCCTCGACTGGCTCGCCGCCAGGCAGGTGCTGGAGACCAAGGGCGATTGGGCGGCGGCACGCCCAAGGCTGCGGCCGGGCGGCTGGGCGTTCCAGTACCAAAACCCCTATTACCCCGATGTCGACGACACTGCGGCGGTCGGCCTGGCACTCGACCGGTTCGACCGCGCTCGCTACCGCACCAGGGTCGATCGCGCGGCGGAATGGGTCATCGGCATGCAGAGCCGCAATGGCGGCTGGGGATCGTTCGACGCCGACAACACACACTATTATTTGAACCATATCCCGTTTGCCGATCACGGTGCGCTGCTCGATCCGCCGACCGCCGATGTCAGCGCCCGCTGTCTCGGGCTGCTCGCCCAGCTAGGCCATGACCGGTCCCATCCCGCGGTCGCGGCGGCGATCGCCTTTCTGCGCCGCGAGCAGGAAGCGGATGGCAGCTGGTTTGGTCGCTGGGGCACCAATTACATCTATGGCACCTGGTCGGTTCTGGCCGGCCTTGGCGCGATCGGCATCGACCCGCAGGACCCGGCGATCCGCCGCGCGGTCGGCTGGCTGCTCGACCGGCAGCGCGCCGATGGCGGCTGGGGCGAATGCGAAGAATCGTACTGGCCGGGCCAGCCGCATGGTCGCGCCGCGTACAGCACGCCATCGCAGACGGCCTGGGCATTGCTCGGCCTGATGACTGCCGGGGAGGGGCACAATCCGGCAGTGCGCCGGGGCGTCGGCTTTCTGATCGATACCCAGAAAGAGAACGGCCAGTGGGACGAGCCGTGGTTTACCGCGGTCGGGTTCCCGCGCGTCTTCTTCCTGCGCTATCACGGATATAGCAGCTATTTTCCGCTATGGGCATTGGCGCGCTATCGCCGGCTCGCGGCAAACGGGTTCCGGCTCGAACGGCTCGGGATTTGACCCGGAGGCGGCGTCCGGCCGATGCCGACCCGCAGGACGGCGCAGGCCCCGGCGGGTGAGGCTTGTCTGCGTCTGCGGGCTCGCCGCCGAGGCGAGGCGCGCGCGGCGGTCGGGACTTTGCCCGATCGTCGGTGCCGGCGACCGGGCGCGCACCGCGGCACTGATCACCGCCGCCGGCAACGGCATCGATTGCCTCATCAGCTTCGGCATCGCCGGCGCCTTGGCACCGCTGCTGCAGACCGGCGACGTGGTGATATCGACCGAAGTGGTCGCCACCGGCGGCAGCTGGCGCGCACCCGCGTCGTTTCGCCGCGACATCGCTGGCCTCGCGGATGCTCTGGGGGTGCATCAGGGTGCGGTGCTGGGGGCGCCGGTTATCCTCGCAACCGCCGAGGCAAAGCGCCAGGCGCGGGACCAGACCGGTGCCGTGGCGGTCGATCTCGAAAGTGACCTTGTCGCCGATGGCGCGGCACGAGCCGGCATTCCATTCGTCGTCATTCGGGCGATCGCCGACCCCGCCGCGCGCGACCTGCCGCCGGCGGCGTTGCTGCCGCTTGCCGCAAACGGGACCGCACAGTTGCCGGCAGTGCTCGCGTCCCTGGTGCACGACCCCCGCCAGTTCGGCCCGCTCTTCACTCTTGCGCGTGAAACCCGCGCAGCGCTCGCAGCACTAATGCGGCCGGCCCAGGCGCTCCAGCGACGGCTCGCCACGGCCTAGAGCAGGATCGGCTGAAATGGAAACATGGCTTCCAGTTCAGGCATGACTCCTGCTCCCGATTCCAAAGACGCGAGCAGGATTCACGGATCGGATCGGAACGCGGTGCGCTCCGAGCCGGTACGATCATGACCGAGCCGGGCCATCGCCTCGGCGACGTGGCGCGACATCACATATTCGGCCGGGCGCTGCCGGTCGAGCGGGATTTCCGGCGCCATCACGCCGGTGGTGCGCACCCCGCGCAAGGCCACCGTGGCCGCCTTCAGCGGGTGGCGCACCGAATCGACGACCGCGGTCGCCTCGTAGCCGCTATGCACCATGCACTGCGCGCATTTCTCGTAATTGCCGGTGCCATAGGCGTCCCAGTCGGTCTCCTCCATCAGCTCCTTGAAGGATTTGGCATAGCCCTCGCCGAGCAGGTAGCACGGCCGCTGCCAGCCAAAGAAATTGCGGGTCGGGTTGCCCCAGGGGGTGCAGCGGTAGGGCTGGTTGCCCGCCAGGAAATCGAGAAACAGGCTCGACTGGTTGAACGACCAGCGCCGGCTGCGGCGGGCCAGGATGCCGCGAAACAGCTCCTTGGTGCGCTGCCGGTTCAGAAAATGCTGCTGGTCGGGGGCGCGCTCATAGGCGTAGCCGGGCGACACCGTGATCCCGTCGATGCCGATCTCGCTGATCCGGTCGAAGAACCGGGCGACGCGTTCGGGCTCGGCCGTGTCGAACAGCGTGGCGTTGATGTTGACGCGGAAGCCGGCCGCCTTGGCCCGCGCGATCGCGGCCACCGCGCGGTCGTAGACTCCGTCCTGCGCGACCGCGCGATCATGCTCCTCGCGGTCGCCATCGAGATGCACGGTCCAGGCGAAATAGGGGTCGGGCCGCAACTGATCGAGCCGCTTTTCGAGCAGCAGCGCGTTGGTGCACAGATAGACGAACTTCTTGCGCGCGATGATGCCTTCGACGATGGCACCGATATCGCGGTGCAGCAGCGGCTCGCCGCCGGCGAGGACAACGATCGGGGCGCCGCATTCATCGACCGCTGCGAGGCACTCGGCGACGCTGAGCCGCTGGTTCAAGATCGCATCCGGATAATCGATCTTGCCGCAGCCGGGGCAGGCGAGATTGCAGCGGAACAGCGGTTCGAGCATCAGCACCAGCGGGTACCGCTCCACCCGGCGTAGATGGCGGCCAAGCACATAGGCCCCAACCTTGACGGTTTGGCGCAACGGAATGGTCACGAGCGAACCTCGTCTGCGATTGATCCACGGGCTGTGCGGTCTTGAGCGGCGATCAGCCGGCCGCCTCGGCGAGCTGCGGCGGCATCCGGAACCGAACATTCTCGGTGACGCCCGGCAGCACTTCGAGCTCGATCCGGCAAATCTCGCGCAGCCGGTCGATCAGCGCCTCGACCAATTCGGCCGGGGCCGAGGCACCGGCGGTGATGCCGACTGCGGCCGCACCTTCGAGCCAGCGCGGGTCGAGGGCCGCGGCATCCTCGATCAGATAGCTCGGCACCCCGCTCTCGGCGGCGATCTCGCGAAGCCGGTTCGAGTTCGAACTGTTTGGCGCGCCGACCACCAGCACGACATCGACGATCCGGGCGAGCTCACGCGCCGCCCGCTGACGGTTCTGTGTCGCGTAGCAGATATCCTTGGTGTCGGGCCCGAGGATCGTCGGAAACCGCGCCTTCAGCGCCTCGATGACCGCGCGCGTATCGTCGACGCTGAGCGTCGTCTGGGTGATAAAGGCGAGTTTGTCCGGGTCCGACACCTGTAATCGGGCGACTTCCTCGGGACTCGAGATCAGATGGACGCGGCCGACGATCCGCCCCATCGTCCCGACGATCTCGGGATGCCCGGCATGCCCGATCAGGACGATTTCGCGACCCTGATTCGCATAACGCTGCCCTTCGATATGCACCTTGGAGACGAGCGGACAGGTCGCATCGATGACCGGCAGGCCGCGCGCCCCGGCACGCTGCTCGATCGAACTGGCGACGCCATGGGCACTGAAGATCGTCACGCTGCCCGGCGGCACCTCGTCGATCTCGTCGACGAAATGCGCTCCTTTGCCGCGCAGCCGCTCGACAACATGCCGGTTATGGACGATTTCATGACGGACATAGATCGGCGGCCCATATTTTTCGAGCGCGCGCTCGACGATTTCGATCGCCCGTTCGACCCCGGCGCAGAAACCTCTCGGCTGAGCTAGCACGACCCGCATGATCTCGCCTCGTCGCCCGATGGTCCCAAGCCCCGCCTGCGACAGCGTGCATATAGGCAGGCATCGCATCCCTGCCACAACTCGCGCCGTGGTGCACGCGCAATCGCCACCGGCCGTGATGGCGTTGCGATGATGGCAGACCTTGCCATTGTGCTGGTGGTGCTGCCCGGCTGGATCTATCTCGGCGCCGCAGTACTGGCGGTGCGGCGTTTCGCCCGCCGCGCTCGTGCCGCTCGCGGCGCAACCGGTGCGGCCGGCCCGGCGGTTACGATCCTCAAACCGCTGCACGGTGACGAGCCCGGCCTCTCTAAGAATCTGCGCTCGTTCGCCGATCAGGACTACCCGATGCGGCAGCAGATCGTGCTCGGGGTCAACGACCCGCGGGACGGCGCCCTCACCGCGGCTCGCGCGCTGGTTCGCGATCGCCCCGGCGACGATATCGCGCTCGTCATCGACCGGCATATCGACGGCGCCAACCACAAGGTGGCCAACCTTGCCAACATGCTGCGGGCGGCGCGTCACGACATGCTGGTGCTGGCCGACAGCGACATGCGGGTCGAGCGCGGCTACCTCACCGCGGTCACCGCACCGTTCGCGGATCCGCGCACCGGCCTTGTCACCTGCCTCTACAAGGCGGCGCCGACCGGCGGAATGTGGTCGCAGCTCGGCGCCCTGCACATCAATTTCGGATTCCTGCCGGGCGCCATCCTGGCCGAGACGCTCGGCGTCGGCCATGGCTGCTTCGGTGCGACGATCGTGCTGCGCCGGCAGACTCTCGACCGGATCGGCGGATTTGCCCGGTTTCGCGACGAGCTTGCCGACGATCATCGTCTCGGCGAGGCGGTGCGCGCCGCGGGTCTTGCGGTCGTGCTGTCGGAGCATATCGTCGAGGCGCAGGTCAGCGAGCCCTCCTTTGCCGCGTTGTGGCATCACGAGCTGCGCTGGGCGCGCACGGTGCGCGGGCTGACCCCGTTGAGTTTCACCGGATCGATCGTGACGCACCCGCTGGCGCTGGCCGTGCTCGCCGCCGCAGTGACACGATTGGATCCGATCTGCGGGCTCGCTCTGGCAATCAGTTGGCTGTTGCGCTGGGCCGGCACGCGGGTGGTCGCCGGCGCGATCGGGGTCGAGGCGGCCGAGCCCTGGCTCCTTCCCATTCGCGACATCTTGTCCTTCGCGGTATTTGTCGCCAGTTTCTTTGGACGCAAAGTGTCGTGGCGGGACCGCAACTTTTGCGTCGCGGCGGACGGCCGCATCACCGCCGACGGAGACCAGGTCCGATGATGAAGACCCTGTTCCTGCACCCCCCGTCATTCGACGGGTTCGACGGCGGCGCCGGCTCGCGCTACCAGGCGCGGCGCGAGATCCGCTCGTTCTGGTACCCGACCTGGCTGGCGCAGCCGGCGGCACTGCTGCCGCGGAGCCGGCTCGTCGATGCCCCGCCGGCGCGTCTCAGGCTTGCCGACATCCTGCCGCTCGCCGGCGAATACGAGCTTGCGGTACTGCACACCTCGACCCCGTCCTTTGCGTCCGACGCCAAAGTCGCCGAGGCACTCAAGGACGCCAATCCGCGGCTGAAGATCGGCATGGTCGGCGCCAAGGTCGCGGTCGAGCCGGAGGACAGCCTGAAGGCGTCCAGCGCGCTCGATTTTGTCGCCCGCGAGGAATTCGACTTTACGATCAAGGAGGTGGCCGAGGGCCGGCGGTTCGAGGCGATCGACGGGCTGAGCTGGCGCAACGCCGGCGGCGGCGTCATCCACAACCGCGACCGCGCGATCCTCGAAGACATGGACCAGCTGCCCTTTGTCAGCGAAGTCTACCAGCGCGACCTGAAAATCGAGAACTATTTCATCGGCTACCTGCAGCATCCCTATCTGTCGCTTTATACCGGGCGCGGCTGCCGCTCCAAATGCACCTTCTGCCTGTGGCCGCAGACGGTCGGCGGGCACCGCTACCGGGTGCGCTCGGTCGCGCATGTGATCGAGGAGATCCGCCAGGCGAAAGCCTGGTTCCCGCAAGTCAAGGAATTCTTTTTCGACGACGACACTTTTACCGACGACCGCCCGCGCGCCGAGGCGATCGCCCGCGAACTGGGCAAACTCGGCGTGACCTGGTCGTGCAACGCCAAGGCCAACGTGCCGCGTGCGACCCTCGAAGTGCTGCGCGACAACGGGTTGCGGCTGCTGCTGGTCGGCTACGAGACCGGCAACCAGCAGATCCTGAACAACATCAAGAAGGGCATGCGGATCGACGTCGCCCGCCGCTTTACCAAGGATTGTCACGAACTCGGGATCAGGATCCACGGCACCTTCATTCTCGGCCTGCCCGGTGAAACCAAGGAAACGATCGAGGAAACCATCCGCTTTGCCGGCGAGATCAACCCGCACACGATCCAGGTGTCGCTGGCCGCCCCCTATCCCGGTACGGCACTATACCAGGAGGCGGTCGAAAATGGCTGGCTCGACGCAGCACATGCCGAATTGACTGACGAGCGCGGTGTGCAAATTGCACCGCTGCACTACCCGCATTTGTCGCACACCGAGATCTTCCAGTCGCTCGAAACCTTCTACAAGCGCTTCTACTTCCGCCGCAAAAAGATCGCGGCACTGGTTGCGGAGATGATCAAGAGCCCACCGATGATGCGCCGCCGCCTGCGCGAAGGTGTCGAATTTTTTCATTTCCTGCGCCATCGGGAGATGGCCGGCTGACTTCACCAGCATGGATCAGGTCGTGGAAGTTCTTGCGCCACGCAGAACGGAACCGGCTGGCTTTGCGCCGACCGGTAAAGGGATTAGCTTTGCGTCGGGCAAGTCGTGTGATTGATATACGGGATGGCGTCGGAGTGTTTGATGACCGAACTTCTGGATCGAGCGCTTGCTGCCGTGCGCACTCTTCCTCCGGAGGCGCAAGACGACATCGCGCACATCGTTCTGAGGCTGGCTGGAGCGGATGATGAACCGCCGGCATCCCTCACGCCCGACGAGCAAGCCGTCATCGCCGCCTCGAAAGCCGCGGCCGCCCGCGGCGAGTTTGCGACCGACGAAGAGGTGCGTGCCGTCTGGGCCAGATACGGCCTGTGAGGCTGCGATACACCATTCCGGCGCTTGTCGACCTTCAGACGATTCTTGATTACATTGCCGCTCACTCGCCGCGAGATGCACGCCGAGTTCAGGACCGCATTAAAGCTCTGACGAACCTTCTGTTACGCCATCGACATACCGGCCGCCGCACTAATGATCGCGCGATCCGTCCGGCATGCCCGGCCCGGCGTGAACGAATACCCGGATATACGCCGGATATACGAATGATCATCGATGAGAGTGCTTATATCCAACCTTTGGGTCAAGGGTGCGCAGCATCACGGTCTTATTCGAGGTGACCGGGTTGCGGCGGCTCATCGTCTGCGCCGATGATTTCGGGCGCGATCCGGCGATCAATGAAGCGGTCGAAGCGGCGCATCGCAATGGCATCCTGACGACGGCGAGCCTGATGGTCGCAGCACCGGCCGCGGCGGATGCGGTGGCGCGCGCCAAGAAGCTGCCGGGGCTGCGGGTCGGCCTGCACCTCGTCCTGGTCGATGGCCGCCCGGTGTTGCCGGCCGTCCGGACCGCTGCGCTGATCGGCCGCGATGGTGCTTTCGATCCCAACATGGCCCGCGCCGGGGTGAGGTTCTTCTTTGTGCCGCAGGCGCGGCATCAGCTTGAAGCCGAGATTGTCGCCCAGTTCGACGCCTTTCGTGCGACCGGCCTCGCACTCGACCACGTCAATGCCCATAAGCATTTTCACCTGCATCCGACGGTCGCAAACCTGATCCTGGCGATCGGCCGCGACTACGGGATGAAGGCAGTGCGCCTGCCGGCCGAGCCGGTGGCAGTGCTGCGCCGGGCATTCCCCGGCGAACCCTACCGCCCTCCGCTCTACCAGCCATGGATCGAATTGCTGCGGCGGCGGCTGCGCCGGGCCGGCCTCGTCGTCAACGATCATCTGTTCGGGCTTGTCTGGAGCGGCGGCATGACCGAAGAGCGGTTGTTGCGCCTGCTGCCGCATCTGCCCGACGGCCTCAACGAAATCTATTTTCATCCGGCGACGCGGCGCACTCCGGCTCTCGCGGCAGCGATGCCCGGCTACCGTCAAACCGATGAGTTCGCCGCGCTCATGAGCCCACGCGTCAGGGCGCACATCGACAAACTCGGCATCCGTTCCACCAGCTATGGTGAAATCCCGGCCTAGCGGACGACCGGGGCGATCGCCCAGTATTTTTTAACGGTTTGTCAAACTCTCTACCGCGCAATGGGCGCTGCGCGATGATGGATCAAGCTTTGTTAACATGATGGCCCGCCTTTAACATATTGGTCTGTCTTCGCGGGGTCAGGATCGATTGCCGGCACGCTTCCGGCGGTGCCGCAAGCGGCCGGTGCGGCGGCGTCTCTATATCGTTGCGGGAAAAGCGGCGGCGATGTGGGCGGGCGCCGCGAAATTTCCGAGCGGGGGACATAAAGCGGTCATGCTTTGCGTTAACAGTGCATAGAATAGAGGACATGGAGGACATCATGGCCGAGCATCTGGATTGCTGCCGTTACCGGCCCAGTCTCGACGATCTGCTTGCCGACGAAGTCATGCAGCCCGTGTTGCGCAGCGCCGGGCTCGAGCGGCACGAGCTGCGCGAGATGATGGTCGAAACCGCGCGCCGCCTCGAGGACCGCGACCGCAACGCGGACGGGATACCCGAGGCGTCGGCCGAATAGGCAGCGGATCATCAGGCCGGCAGCAGCGGAAAATCGAGCCGAACCCTCAGCCCGGGCCGGTTGTCGGCGAGCGATACGGCCGCGTCGTGGCGGCGGGCGACGGCGCGCACCAGGCTGAGGCCGAGCCCATTGCCGGGGGTGCTGCGGCTCGGTTCGAGGCGGACAAAGCGATCGAACACGCTCTCGCGGTCGGCCTCCGGAATTCCCGGTCCGCGATCGGCAATTTCGAGAACCGCATGCCCGTCGGCGGCAAACACGCCGACCTGCACATCCCCGCCACCGGCATATTTGAGCGCGTTGTCGATCAGGTTGGCGAGCGCTTGCGACAGCAGATGGCGATCGCCGCGGATCCGCACCGCGGGCTCGGCCGCCAGCGACAACTCGAACCCCTGCTCCTCGGCGACAGGCTCGTAGAATTCCACCGCCGAGCGCGCGATCTCCGCGAGGTCCAAAGGCTCGGTCCGATCGCGGCCGGCGCCGGCCTCGGCCGCGGCGATCCCGAGCAAGGCGTTGAACGTGGCCAGAAGCCGGTCGGCCTCGTCGATCGCCCCGCGGATCGCCTCGCTCTGCGCCGGCGTTGCCGCTGCGGCACCGGAACCGAGCAGTGCCAGTTCGAGCCGCGCGCGCAGCCGGGAGAGCGGCGTCTTCAGGTCATGCGCGACATCATCGGTGACCTCGCGCATGGCCGTCATCAGCCGCTCGATCTGGTCGAGCATGCGGTTCAGATTGATCGCGAGCTGGTCAAACTCGTCGCTCGTGCCTTCGACCGGCACCCGGTCGGACAGGTTCCCGGCCATGACCCGCTCGCTGGTGCGGTTGACCAGTTCGACCCGGCGCAACAGGTTGCGGCTCATTGCCGTGCCGCCGGCGAGGCCGACCCCGAGGGCCACCAGCCCGGACCATAAGAGGGTCAGCTTGACCCGGTCGCGGAACGCCGCCGCATCGCTGATATCGCGCCCGACCAGCAGGCGGTAGCCGCCCGGGATGATGATCAGCCGGCCGCGCGCCGGCTCGGTCGCGACACGACCGGAGGCATCCGACGCGACCGTGAAGGACAACCAGCCCGGACGCGCCGGCACACCCGAGGGCCACGCCGCGATGTTGCCGGCGAGCGGCTGTCCGCCGGGGCCGGTGATCAGGTACAAATTCGCATCGCCGCGGTCGCCGGCGCTGCGCGCGGCGACAATCTGCACGAGCCCGCTCAGACCGCGCTCGGCATATTGCTCGGCGAGCCCGGTGATCTCGGCATCGAGCGTCGCCTCGGTCTGGCGCTCGACAAAATCGGCGCTGGTCCAGTAAACGAAAAACAGCACGCCCAGAACCGAGGCGGCGAACACCACGAAATAGAGCGCCGCCAGACGGAACGCATGGGTATGCACGAGGCGGCGCAGATGGGCCGGAAATTGCCGTCCGGAACGGATCGGTGGGGCCGGAAGCAGCAGCTTTTCGGTGACCATCGCGCGCCGCCGCCGCTAATCGGGTGCGCGCAGGCAATAACCCGCACCGCGCACGGTCTGCAGCAGCGGCCGGGCGAAATTCCGGTCGATCTTCTGCCGCAGCCGACTGACATGGACATCGATGACATTGGTCTGCGGATCGAAATGATAGTCCCAGACCTGTTCGAGCAGCATCGTGCGGGTCACCACATGCCCGGCGTTGCGCATCAAATATTCGAGCAGGCGAAATTCGCGCGGCAACAGCTCGATCGGCTTGCCCGCGCGTCGGACGGTGCGGCTCAACAGGTCGAGTTCGAGATCGGCCACCCTGAGCAGGGTCGCCGCCGGCGCCGTCGCACCGCGCCGCAGCAGCGCCTCGATCCGCGCCAGCAACTCACTGAACGCAAAGGGCTTGACCAGATAATCGTCGCCGCCGGCGCGCAGGCCTTTGACCCGGTCATCGACGGTGCCGAGCGCGCTCAGGATCAAGGCCGGAGTATGGATGTCGGCCGCCCGCAGCGCGCTCAGCATGCTCAGCCCGTCGATGCCCGGCAACATGCGGTCGAGCACGATCGCGCCATATCCGCCGGAGCTCGCCAGAAACAGCCCGTCGCGGCCATCGCCGGCACGATCGACGGTATACCCGCTCTCGCCGAGCCCCTTCTCCAGATAGAGGGCGGTGTCGCGATCGTCTTCGACAACCAGCAGCTTCATCATGGGTCACGGAAAGGTGCGTGCCGGGCGGGCGCGCCAATCGCCGATCGTGCCGGGAACGACGATCAAATGGGATGCGCGTGCGAGCGGGGCAACCCGAGGCGTCATAACATGACCGCGGCATAAATTGTCGACCAAGCGCGATGCAGATGGCGGGGCTGACGGAAACCTT
This sequence comes from Allostellaceae bacterium, assembly GCA_035503615.1. GTDB lineage: Bacteria > Pseudomonadota > Alphaproteobacteria > ATCC43930 > CGMCC-115725 > AP-15. The sequence goes on from DATJTI010000071.1 coordinate 117,435, forward strand.
TACAGCCGTCCCGCGCTAAAGTGGTGTTTTTAACCATACTAATGTCGGAAAACTTTACATCAAGCTCTCGGTACGAAAGCGGCAATCAGCCGCAAGCCGCTGTTATCTATGACTCCATGGCTAGGGCATGAATATTGCTCATGTGTCAGGAAAAGACGACTGACCGGACGAAGGAGCAAAAAATGATCGGGTTGCGGACCTCGGCGATGGCGGTCGCGCTAGTGATGGCCGCCAGTGGGGCGGCGCAGGCGGGCGTGGTGCGCAGCTTCAGCGGCTCGGGTGCCAGCGGCTTTCTCGATCCCGCCGGTGCGTCCGAGCCGTGGGAGTATGGCAATCCGTTCCCGGTGTTTCCGCCGGATATCGGCTGGGGCAGTCCTGGGCTCGGCGGCGGCGTCACTGCCTCCAATGAGACCGTGCCAGTCACCGATTTCGAGATTACCTTCGCCAGCGCGCTCGACCCGAATGCGATAGGTGGGG
>DATJTI010000072.1:0-34098 GCA_035503615.1 Allostellaceae bacterium
GCCCCGAGCCAGGCCAGAATTCCAAATTTCACAGTCAGTCCAACGCCCCCGAAGGGGCCCTCCAACTTGCCCTATGCGCCGCCCAACATGAAGAGGACATGAACGGCGCCCATTATGGCCTTGTAACGGAACATTATTGTCGACATAATAAAAAATGTTCTGCGACCCTTTTTTCCCTCATTACAGCGTTACCTTTTGGGTCAGCGCATGAGGGGGGCCGTGGGGTCCGCGCCAGCGCAATCAAGTGATCGTCATGGGCTTGAAGTCGGTAATCGGGCTTGTCTTGGTCGCGGCGGTCGGCGCGGCGGCTTACGCCGTATACAACCCGGATGCCGTCGAAAGCCTGTCGCCGCGCGCCGCCGAGCTCGCGCGCGAAGCGCGCGCGCGCCTGCCCTTGCCGCCCCCGGGCGCTGCGGCTGCGGCCCAGGCGGCGCAGGAAAGCGCGCCGGCGGCGGTCAACGTCGAAGCCCAGACCGTCGAGCGCAAGGATTTTCCGGTGGTGCTCGAAAGCCTCGGGCAGGTCATTCCCTACCAGACCGTAACCGTCAAGGCGCGCGTCGACGGCCAGATCGAAAAGATCGCCTTCAAGGAAGGGCAGATGGTGAAGGAGGGCGATCTGCTCGCCGAGATCGACCCGCGCCCGTTCCAGGCCGCCCTCGACCAGGCGGTGGCGAAGAAGCAGCAGGACGAGGCCAATCTCGCCAACGCCAAGCTCGACCTCGCCCGCTACTCGACGCTGGTCAAGCAGAGCTTCGCCTCGCAGCAGCAGTTCGACACCCAGAGCTCGCTCGTCAACCAGCTCATCGCGCAGACAGCCGCCGATACGGCGGCGATCGACGCCGCCAAGGTGCAGCTCGGCTACACCAAGATCACCGCGCCGCTCACGGGCCGCGTCGGCTTCCGCCTCGTCGACCAGGGCAACATGGTGCAGGCGAGCACGCAGACGGGCATCGTCGTCATCAACGAATTGCAGCCGATCTCGGTCACCTTCACCGCGCCGGAGGAGCAGGTCGGCGAGATCAACGCCCTGATGAAGAAGGGCGACGCCAAGGTCGAGGTCAAGTCGACCGATGGCAAGCCGCTTGCGAGCGGCGTGTTGGAGGTGGTCGACAACCACGTCGACGCCGCGACGGGAACGGTCATGCTGAAAGGACGGTTCGCCAATACCGACAACAAGTTGTGGCCCGGGCTGGCGGTCATCGCCGACCTGACGCTCGGCGTCGACAAGGACGCGGTGGTCGTGCAGACGCCCGCCGTGCAGCACGGCGTCAACGGCCTTTACGTCTATGTGATCGGCGCCGACAACAAGGTCCAGCCGCGCAAGGTCAAGATCGCCCATGAGACGCCCGAGCTGGCGGCGATCTCCGAGGGCCTGAAGCCGGGCGAGCGCATCGTTACCTCCGGCCAGTCGCTGCTGCGGCCGGGCTCGCTGGTGGCGGTGCAGACGGCGGATTCGGCGGGCTGAAATGAAAGGCGGCTTCTCCGAAATCTTCATCCGGCGTCCGGTCGCGACCACGCTTCTGATGCTGGCGCTGCTGATGGTGGGCCTCGTCGCCTATCCGCAGCTCCCGGTGGCGCCGCTGCCGCAGATCGACTTCCCGACGATCTCGGTCTCCGCGCAGCTTCCCGGCGCCTCGCCCGAGACGATGGCGTCCTCGGTGGCGCAGCCGCTCGAACGCCAGTTCGCCCAGATCCCCGGCGTGTCGCAGATGACGTCGACGAGCTCGCTCGGCAACACCGCGATCACGCTGCAGTTCAACCTCGACCGCAACATCGACGCCGCCGCCAACGACGTGCAGGGCGCGATCAACGCCGCCAGCGGCCAATTGCCGAAGAACCTGCCCTCGCCGCCGACCTATCGCAAGGTCAACCCGGCCGACGCGCCGATCGCAATCCTGGCGATGACGTCGGACACGCTGACCCGCGGCCAGATCTATGATGCCGCCTCGACCGTCATGCAGCAGGCGCTGTCGCAGATCGACGGCATCGGCCAGGTCGTGATCAGCGGCAGCTCGTTGCCGGCGGTGCGGGTCGAGCTGAACCCGATGGCCCTCTTCAAATATGGGATCGGGCTCGAGGATGTGCGCGCGGCGCTGGCTTCGGCCAACGCGCACAGCCCGAAAGGCGCGATCGATGTCGGCAACCGCCGCTACCAGATCTACACCAACGACCAGGCCAACCATGCCGCCGATTATCGGCCGCTGATCGTCGCCTATCGCAACGGCGCGGCGGTGCACCTGACCGATGTCGCCGAAATCGACGATTCGGTCGAGAATTTGCGCAACCAGGGCCTGTCGAACGGCAAGCCGGCGGTGCTGGTGATCCTTTACCGCCAGCCCGGCGCCAACATCATCCAGACGGTCGACCGGATCAAGGCAATCCTGCCGCAGCTCAGCGCGTCGATCCCGAGTGCCATCAACGTCGCGCTGACGATGGACCGGACGACGACGATCCGCACCTCGCTGCACGATGTCGAGCGGGCATTGCTGATCGCGATCGCGCTCGTCATCCTTGTCGTCTTCATCTTCCTGCGCAACCCGCGGGCCACCTTGATCCCGAGCGTCGCGGTGCCGGTGTCGCTGATCGGCACCTTTGGCGCGATGTACCTGCTCGGCTACAGCCTCGACAATCTGTCGCTGATGGCACTGACCGTCTCGACCGGGTTTGTCGTCGATGACGCGATCGTGGTTCTCGAAAACATCACCCGGCATATCGAAGCCGGGATGCCACGTCACGAAGCAGCCCTGCTCGGCGCGCGCGAGGTCGGCTTCACGGTCCTGTCGATGAGCCTGTCGCTGATCGCCGTGTTCACGCCGATCCTGCTGATGGGCGGCATCGTCGGCCGGCTGTTCCGCGAATTCGCGGTGACCCTGTCGGTGGCGATCCTGATCTCGCTGGCGATCTCGCTGTCGACGACGCCGATGATGTGCGGCCATCTCTTGTCGCCACGGCAGCCGACGGTGCACGGGCGGGTCTATCATGCTGCCGAGCGCACCTTCGACGCGGTGCTCGGGGCCTACGAGCGCAGCTTGCGGCAGGCTTTGCGCTGGCCGGCGCTGGTCATGCTGAGCCTCGCCGCGACGATCGTGCTGGCCGGCTACCTATTCGTGATCATTCCCAAGGGGTTCATTCCGGAGCAGGACACCGGGCGGATGATCGGCGGCATCCAGGCCGACCAGAGCATCTCGTTTCAGGCGATGGAAAAAAAGCTGACCCAATTCGTCAACATCATCCGCCACGACCCGGCGATCGCCAATGTCGTCGCCTTCACCGGCGGCGGCCAGACCAATTCCGGCTTCGTCTTCGCAGTGCTGAAACCGTTGTCCGAGCGCAACGTTTCGGTCATGCAAGTGATCGCCCGGCTGCGCCCCAAGCTCAACCATGTCGCCGGCGCGCGGCTGTTCTTGCGCGCGGTGCAGGACATCTGGGTCGGCGGGCGGCAGAGCAACGCCGAATACCAATACACGCTGCAAGGCGACAATACCGCCGATATCTACAAATGGGCGCCCAAGGTCGAAGCCGCGCTGCAAAAGATCAAGGGCCTGACCGAGGTCAATCTCGACCAGCAGCAGAAAGGGCTGGAGACCGACCTCGTCATCGACCGGCCGACCGCCGCCCGGCTCGGGCTCAACGTCGCCGAGATCGACAACACGCTCTACGACGCCTTTGGCCAGCGCCAGGTCTCGGTCATCTACGCCGCGCGCAACCAGTACCATGTGGTGATGGAGGTAGCGCCGCGGTTCTGGCAGAGCCCGCAAACCTTGAAGGACATCTATGTCAGCACCAGCGGCGGCACGGTCAGCGGGACCCAATCGACAAATGCGCTGGCCGGCACGGTTTCGGCCTCGGCACCGGCTGCCACCGGCAGTGCCGCCGCCGCCACCGCCGCAGCCCAGATCGCCAGCGACACCGCGCGCAATCAGGCGAACAATTCGCTCGCCAATACCGGTCACAGCACGACCTCGACCGGGGCGGCGGTCAGCACCGCCGCCGAGACCATGGTGCCGTTGTCCGCGTTCAGCCATTTCGGCCCCGGCAACACCCCGCTCGCGGTCAATCACCAGGGTCTGTTCGTCGCTGCCACCGTGTCGTTCAACCTGGCGCCCGGGGTGTCGCTGAGCCAGGCGCAGCAAAGCATCGACCAGGCGGTTCGCAATCTCGGCATGCCGTCGACGATCCACGGCAGCTTCCAGGGCACCGCCAAGGTCTTCGAACAGTCGGTCGCCGACGAGCCGCTGCTGATCGGCGCGGCGCTGCTCGCCGTCTATATCGTGCTGGGTGTGCTCTATGAGAGTTATGTCCACCCGCTGACGATCCTGTCGACCTTGCCCTCGGCCGGGGTCGGTGCGGTGCTGGCGCTGATCGTGACCGGCACCGAATTCAGCATCATCGCGCTGATCGGCGTGATCCTGCTGATCGGCATCGTCAAGAAAAACGCGATCATGATGATCGACTTTGCGCTCGACGCCGAGCGCAGCCTCGGTCTCAGTTCGCGCGAGGCGATCTACCAGGCCTGTCTGAAGCGGTTCCGGCCGATCATGATGACGACGTTTGCAGCAATGCTCGGTGCCGTGCCGTTGGCGATCGGCTTTGGCGAGGGAGCCGAGCTGCGCCGCCCGCTCGGCATCTCGATCGTCGGCGGCTTGATGGTCAGCCAGTTGCTCACCCTCTACACGACACCGGTCATCTATCTTTATCTCGACCGGTTCCGCCTGTGGGCGCAGCGGCAATGGACCGCGGTCACGCCGCGCTTCGGCGCCGGACACCTTCCTGAACCCGGCGAATGAGAAGGTCGTTGTCGGCGGGCCTCGTCGGACTGGCCGCCATCCTCTCTGCCTGCACGGTCGGGCCCGATTATCGCCGGCCCGCCGCCATCGTGCCCGCACTCTACAAGGAATATTCGTACAAGGAGGCAAAGCCGCAGCCGGGCTGGCAGCTCGGCCGACCGGACGACACGCGCGATCGCGGTGATTGGTGGGCGATGTATCACGACCCGGTGCTCGACCGCCTCGAACAGCGCATCGACATCTCGAACCAGAACCTCCAGGCCGCCGCTGCGGCGTTCCGGGAGGCCGAATTCATCGTCGCCGAGGCGCGCGCCGGGTTCTTCCCGACCGGTACCGCCAATGCCGAGGCGCAGCGTTCGCGCAGCGGCGGCAGCAGTTCGAGCGGAACCGGCTCGTCATCTTTCGTCAGCAATGGCGGCGGCCGGATCGGCAGCTTTTTCAGCGACAGCGTCATGGCCAGCTGGACGCCCGATTTCTGGGGCCAGGTGCGCCGCACCGTCGAGGCCAATGTCGCTACCGCGCAGGCGAGTGCCGCCGACCTCGCCAATGCCCGGCTGTCGGCGCAAGGGGCACTCGCCGGCGACTATCTGCAGCTGCGCGTCGCCGACGAATTGAAACGCCTGCTCGATGATTCGGCGGCGGCATTCGCCGAATCGCTGCGCATCACCCGCAACCAATACGCGGCCGGCACCGCCTCCCAATCCGATGTATCGCAGGCCGCGGCGCAGCTGCAATCGACCGAGGCCCAGGCGATCGCCACCGGCGTCACCCGCGCGCAGTTCGAGCATGCGATTGCGGTGCTGATCGGCGTGCCGCCGGCGGCACTGACGATCGCTCCGACCAATGCGATCATCGCCGTTCCGGAAATCCCGCCGGGCCTGCCTTCGGCATTGCTCGAGCGCCGGCCGGACATCGCCGCGGCCGAACGGGCGATGGCCGCAGCCAATGCCGAGATCGGGGTCCAGGTCGCGGCGTTCTACCCGACGATCACATTGTCCGGCGATGCCGGGACCTCGGCCGCATCCTTGAACAAGCTGATCGGCGAGTCGGGCGAATTCTGGTCGTTCGGCGCGAGCCTGGTCGAGACCGTGTTCGATGCCGGACTGCGCAACGCCCAGGTGCAGGCGGCGCGGGCGGTCTTCTATCAGGACCTGGCCGATTACCGGCAGACCGTGCTGACCGCGTTTCAGCAGGTCGAGGACGAACTCGCGGCACAGCGCATCCTCGCGCAAGAGGCGACGGTTCAGGATGCGGCGGTGGCGGCGGCGCGCGAGGCGCAGCGCGTCATCAACAACCAGTACCTGGCCGGCACCGTCGCCTATACGAGCGTCATCGTCGCCGAGCAGACGGCACTCTCCGACGCCGAAACCGCACTCAACATCCGGGAAAGCCGGCTCGTCGCCAGTGCCGCTCTGGTCCAGGCGCTGGGCGGCGGCTGGAACGCGGCACAGCTGCCGAACCGCAACCAGATCGAAAACGCGGCACCGCTCGATTTCAACCCGCTACCGCCGATCCTGCCGGTACAGGGCCAGGAGCCTCAGCCGGTCGAAGAGATTCGCACCCGGTGAGCCCCTCGCCGCCGGTCACAGCGGTCCGGCAAAGGGCAGGCGGCGAAACAGCCGGCGGTAGAGCGTCAGATAGGCGGTTTGGAACAGTCCGGCGACGAGAAACGGTGCCGCCAGCAGATCGGCATCGAACAGCAAGCCGCCGAGCAGCGGGCCGAGCGCGCGCGGGATCTGCGAGGACACCGTCCCGAGGCTGACCGCGAGGCCGCGGCGCTCCGGGCTGACCAGCTGGACGGTCAGCGCCTGGCGCGCACCGGCGGTCGCCCGGCTCAGTGTCGAGCGCAGGATGTGCAGTGTCGCAGCGATCGCGAAACTGGTGGAAAACGGCAGCAACAGCAGAAAAACCAGACCAAAGAAACGCATCACCACCACCGCATCGACCAGCCCGAGGCGGTCGATCAACCGGCTTGTGGCGAGCGTCGACAACCCGGCGAGGACAAAGCCGGCACTCATCACCGGCCCGATCGCACCCGGTCCGGCGCCAAATCGCAACTGAAACCAATAGGCAAGGAACGGCCCGACCATGCTGATGCCGAGACCGTTCAGCAGGTTGACACCGATCAGCCCGGTCAGGCGGCGCCGTTCGACGTGCCGCTGCGCCGGCATATCCTGGGCGGCGGCCGGGGCGACCGGCAGCTCCGGCACCGTGCGCAGCAGCGCAAAACAGAGGACCGCGGTGAGCCCGGCAACGGCAAAGATCGCGCGATAGGCAACCGCACCTTGCAGCCACGGAGAGAGCCAGCCCGGCAGCCCGGCAAGCAGCGCTCCCGCACCCATCGCGAGAAACCCCGCCGCCATGTTCAGCCGGAAGGCGTGGGCGATCTCGGGCGAAGTCAATCCGGCCGCCAGCCACGACTGCTCGATCGGGCTGAACGGGCCCATCGCCCCGGTGGCGCCGCGTCCGTAACCGGTGGCGATCGCTGCCAGCGCCAACCACTGCGGCTGGCTGGTGGAAACTGCGATCACCGCGGCGGCCAGCTGCGTCGCCTCGTAGCCGAGCAGGAAACGCTTGCGCCCGACGCGGTCGCTGAGCGGACCCAGGACCAGGGTCAGCACGATGCTGACCACCATCGCCGCAGCAAACAGCGCGCCGATGCTGACGGCCGACCACGACAGCGCGCGCAGATAGAGCGTGAAATCGACGACCATCAAGCCCTGTGCCACGCCGCGGATGCCGCGCGCCGCGATCAGCCGCTGCGCCTTGTAATCGAGCCCCCGGATTCCCCCCATAATGCTCCGCCGCAGCCCTAGGCGCGTGCAGCCGGCCGCAGACCGGGCGCCGCACCCGTGGCAGCATAGCAGGAGTCCGAGGTTAAATCTTTGTAATGCAATGGCTCACGGGCATGCATCGCGCTGTTGTAGCGTAGATCACTGTGAGGGGCATGAACCCCGTTTGTTCCGAGGTCAACAGTGAAAACAGTTCGCACACCGCTTTTCGCCGCTGCACTCCTTGCCAGCGTGGCTTCGCTCGGGCTGTCTCCGGCCTTCGCCCAGGCAACTCCGGCGCCGGCAGCCTCTGCCGCCGCGCCGGGCGGAATGCACCATAACGGCAAAATGGGCTGGCACGGCAAAACCGGCTGGATGATGCCGGGGCAATTTGTCGAAGGGCGGATCGCGTTTCTGAAAGCCGAACTCAAGATAACGCCGGCGCAGGAAGCGCAATGGAACGAGGTCGCGGCGGCGATGCGGCAGAACGCCAATGCGCTCGACCAGCAGATTACCACCGCTCGACAGCATCGCTCGGGCATGGACGCGATCGGGCGGCTGACGACGCAGGCCGAATTCGCCAAGCTGCGCGCCGAGAACGACGCGCGGCTCGTGACCGCGCTGAAGCCGCTCTATTCGAGCCTGTCGCCGCAGCAGCAACAGATGGCGAATGCCCTGATCGCGCCGCAGCACGGCTGGCACCACGGCTGGCATCACCGCGCCTGAGCCGGGCTCGGCGCTGTGCAGAAGCGCCGGTCGTCTGCCTCGGCCGGCGCGCTGCCAATTCGGTGGCGCGGCTTGACGGCGGTGAGTTGACAGCTCCGCCAGCGCCGCAAAAACTCCAGCGTCGCGGACAATTTGGTCGCGGACAATTTGGTCGCGGTCGTTTTGAAGGTGCCGGAGCGTGGCAGAGCAGCGGGAGGTGGAAACGGGGAAGGGCCGGCTGGGTGTCGATATCGGCGGGACATTCACCGATGTCGCGCTCGAGCTCGGCGAGCAGCGGTGGAGCGCCAAGATCCTGACCACCCCCGAGGCGCCGGAAGAAGCCGTTCTCGAGGTCATCCACCGGGTGCTGGCCGAGGCTGGAATTGGCCCGGACGATCTCGCGATCATGATCCACGGCACGACGCTCGCGACCAACGCGCTGATCGAACGCAAGGGGGCGCGGACGGCGCTGCTGACAACCGAGGGCTTTCGCGACACGATCGCGATCCGCCAGGAAAATCGCTTCGAGCAGTACGATGTCAACATCGACCTGCCGCCGCCGCTGGTGCCGCGCCGGTGGCGGCTGCCGGTGCGCGAGCGGATCGATGCGCAGGGCAGGGTGCTGCTGCCGCTCGACGAGACGGGGGTGGCGGCGCTGGCCGATCGTCTCGCCGCCGAGGGGATCGAGGCGGTCGCGATCGGCTTTCTGCACAGCTTCACCAACCCGGCGCATGAGCGCCGCGCCGGCGACATCCTGGCCGAACGGCTGCCCGGGGTCGCAGTCACGCTGTCGAGCGAGGTGTCGCCCGAGATGCGTGAATACGAGCGCTTCTCGACCGCCTGTGCCAACGCCTACGTCCAGCCGCTGATCGGGCGTTATCTCGACCATCTCGCGGGCCTTCTGCGCCGCGAGGGTTTTTCGTGCCCGCTGTTCCTGATGCTGTCCGGCGGCGGGCTCACCACGATCGAGACGGCGATCCGCTTTCCGGTGCGGCTCGTCGAATCGGGACCGGCGGGGGGCGCGATGTTCGCCGCCGACATCGCCCGCCGCTGCAATCTCGACAAGGTTCTGTCCTACGACATGGGCGGGACCACCGCCAAGATCTGCCTGATCGACAATTTCGAACCGCAGACCAGCCGCGCCTTCGAGGTGGCCCGCATCTACCGCTTCAAAAAGGGCAGCGGGTTGCCGCTGCGCATCCCGGTCATCGAGATGGTCGAGATCGGCGCCGGCGGCGGCTCGATCGCGCGCGTCGACCGGCTGCGGCGGATCACGGTCGGGCCGGACAGTGCCGGAGCCGATCCGGGACCGGCCTGCTACGGCCGCGGCGCCACGGCACCGACGGTGACCGACGCCGACCTCGTGCTCGGCCGCATCGACCCGGCCGGGTTCTCCGGTGGCCGCATGATGCTCGACCGCGCCGCCGCCGAGACCGCCCTTCGCCGCCAGGTGGCCGAGCCATTGCAGCTCGCGGTGGAGCTCGCCGCCCTCGGGGTCAGCGAGATCGTCGACGAGAACATGGCCAATGCCGCCCGCGTGCACGCGATCGAAAGCGGTAAGGATGCGCGCGGCCGCACGCTCATCGCCTTTGGCGGTGCGGCCCCGCTGCATGCCGCGCGTATGGCCGAAAAGCTCGGCCTCGACCGGGTCGTCGTGCCGTCTCAGGCCGGGGTCGGCTCGGCGGTCGGGTTTCTGCGCGCGCCGATCGCCTACGAGATCGTGCGCTCCGGCCTGCAGCGTCTCGACCTGTTCGATCCGGCCGCCGCCAACGCGCTGCTCACGACGATGCACGACGAGGCCGAGCAGGTGGTCCGCCGCGGCGCCCCCGACACGCCGCTCGACGAGACCCGAACCGCCTTCATGCGCTATCGCGGCCAGGGTCATGAGATCGCGGTGCCGCTGCCGGTCCGGCGCTATACCGCCGCCGATGCGGCCACGCTGCGCGCCGCCTTTGAGGCATCCTATCGCCGGCTCTACAGCCGGATCATCCCCGGGGTCGAAGTCGAAATTCTGAGCTGGGTGCTGCTGCTGAGCGCCGCATCGCCGCCCGGACCCGCCGATCCGGCGCGATCCTGGGCATCTTATCGGCCCGAACCCGCGGCTCACCGCGCGGTTTTCGATCCCGCGCTCGGTGAATTCGTCATGGTCGCGATCCACGAGCGGGGCACGCTGCATCCCGGCGCGCGAATTCACGGCCCGGCCATCATCACCGAAGACGAAACCTCGACGGTCGTCACTCGGGCATTTACCGCCCGGATCGATTCTTTCGGCTATATCGAGCTCACCCGTGAACCCCGGTAACAAAAGATCCGGTTGCCAAGAGCCCGCCGGATCGCGGTGGCGGCACGCTCAGCGGTGGCTCGCTGGCCATGGGACGATCGTCAGCTCATGCCAGATCGTTTGCGCACGCAATGCCTTGCGGGTGTGAGTGGCAGCATTGTCGAGCGCCAAGTTTGGCCGGATAACCATCGCGAACAGATCATCGTAACCAAACGGTGCCGCGACATCGAGCCGGTCGTCATCCTCAAGCCGGACCCCGATCGCGTGGACGATCGAAGCGTAATGCACCAATGCTGCGTCGGCCGAGGACAGTCTCGGGTAGGTGATGCCAAACCGGTCTTCAAACCACAGATGCACCCGCGCCTGGTTGCGGGTCTCGACCGGGCCGAGGCAGCCGCGCGTTGCCGCACCAACCCGGCAAATGACCGCATCTTCCGCAGCCCATGACAGGTCGCGATCATCAAAATAGATCAGGTCGTAATCCTTGATGCCGGTCCGCGGCGGCCGACCGGTCAGAACGTTCCACACCGTCTGATACAGGCAACCGGCAACCAGCCGCCACTGCGGCAGACGCACCGAGCGCAGCGCCGCCAAGAGGCGCATCAGTTCGGGATCGGCCCGGATGATCGCGGCGAACCGTTCGGCTCGATCCTGATCCGAATGTCGCATAATATATATTATGGAAAATAGCTGATCGGCGCGATCACGAATCGGGCAGCTCGATGACCAGACCGTCATGCGCGGGTTCGACCCCCGGCGGCAGTTCGGCGCTAAGCTGCCGATAATCGAGGCTCTGATCCATATGCGTCAGCACCGCGCGCCGCGGGCGCACCCGCGCGATCCAGCCAAGCGTCTTGGCGAGATCGCTATGAGTTGGATGCGCGGCGCGGCGCAGGCAATCGACGATCCACAATTCGGCCCCGTCGATCGCCGCAAACGCGGCATCGTCGAGGTTCACGACATCGGTCGAATAGGCCATCGGCCCGATCCGAAACCCGAGGGTCGTACTGAACCCGTGATCCTGCGCGAACGGCACCACCGACACCCCGGCGACAGCAAACGGGCCGCTGATCTGATGCGGGATCAGGCACGGCTTGTAGTAGCGGCCGGGCTCCGCCGGCGGCGACAGCGCATAGCCGAAACGATGGCGGATCTCGGCCAGCGTCAAACCGTCGGCCCAGAGCGGAATGGCCGCCCGCATGTGCCGGTTGACCTGGCGCAGATCATCGATGCCGTGCAGATGGTCGGCATGGGCATGGGTCATCAGCACCGCGTCGAGCCGCGCCACTCGTGCATCGATCAGTTGCTCGCGCAAATCCGGCGATGCGTCGATCAGCATCGTGACCGGACCGATTTCGACCAGCACGGATGCGCGGCGGCGCCGGTTGCGCGGATCGGCGGGGTCGCAGCGGCCCCAATCGGGACCCACCGCCGGCACCCCGGTCGACGGACCGCAGCCGAGGACCGTCACCCGCATGGCGACGGCAATGCAGCCTTGGTGAACAGGCGGAAGAAATTCCGGGTCGTCGCCTCGGCCAGGGTGTCGCGATCGACCCCTTTGAGTGCCGCGACCGCCGCCGCCGTCGCCGTGACAAAAGCCGGCTCGTTGCGCTTGCCGCGATACGGCACCGGCGCCAGATAGGGGCTGTCGGTCTCAACCAGCAGGCGATCGAGCGGCAGGTCGCGCACGATGTCGCGCAAAGCCGCCGCGTTCTTAAAGGTCACGATCCCCGAAATCGACACGTAGAAACCGAGAGAGAGCGCCACCTCGGCGAGGCGCCGGCCGCTCGAAAAGCAGTGCAGCACTCCCGCCGGCGGACGCTGCTCTTTGAGAATTTTTGCGATCTCGTCGTCGGCCTCGCGGGCGTGGATGATCAGGGGCAGCCCGGTCATTTGCGAAGCTGCGACATGCGCCCGGAAAACCTGCTCCTGAATATCGCGCGGGCTCAGATCATAGTGGAAATCGAGCCCGGTCTCGCCGATCCCGACGACTTTGGGATGGGCTGCCAACGCTGTCAGCTGCTCCGGCAGCAGCGCCGCATGCGACGCGGCTTCGTGCGGGTGGGCGCCGACCGAGCACCAGATTGCGGCATCCCGTTCGGCGATCGAACGAACCGCGTCGAACTGGTCGAGGCGGGTGGCGATCGTCAGCATCGTGCCGACGCCGGCCGCCCGAGCGCGGGCGATGATTGCCTCCTGCTCGGCGGCAAGCTCCGGAAAATCGAGATGACAATGGCTGTCGACCAGCATCGCCGGCGGTGGTGTAGCGCTGCTCATGCCGGTGCCGCCTCGACAAAGCGTGGGAAGATGGCCGAAGGTCTCGGAAGCCGTGTCCCGGCGACCAGTGGGTTCGTCGTCAGCGCCGCGAATTCGCGTGCCGAGACGGGCACGGCCAATTGGTCGAGCAGCTTTGAAGCGGCATCTGGAACAAATGGTTGTAGCAGGATCGCGATTTTCCGGATCACTTCGGAAACGGTATGAAGCACCGTCGCCATGCGCGCCGGATCGCTCCGCCGCAGCGCCCAGGGCGCCTGTTCGTCGATATAGCGGTTGGCCTCGCCGACAACCCGCCATATCGCTTCGAGCGCTAGATGAAAGGTCTGTTCTGTCATCCGCTTGCGAACCGTTTCCAACAAATCTCCTGCGTTGTTGAGCAGCGCCTCGTCGGCCGCGTCGAGCGCTCCGGGGTCGGGTACGACCGATCCACAATCGCGGTTGATCATGACCAGGACGCGCTGCGCCAGGTTGCCGAGATCGTTGGCCAGGTCCCCATTGAGACGGGCCACGACCGCACGGTGCGAAAAATCGCCATCGCTGCCGAACGGCAATTCTCGCAGCAGGAAATAGCGCACCGGGTCAACCCCATAGGTGTCGACCAGTTGTTGCGGCGGGATGAAGTTGCCGAGCGACTTCGACATCTTTTCGCCTTCGACGGTCCACCAGCCATGGGCGAAGACGCGTTCCGGCGGGGCCAGCCCGGCGGCCATCAAAAATGCCGGCCAGTACACCGCATGAAAGCGCACGATATCTTTGCCGACAACATGAAGCGCGGCCGGCCAAAATTTCGAGAATTCTGCTTTTTCATCTGGATAGCCGGTGGCGGTGATGTAATTTATCAATGCGTCGAGCCAGACATAGACGATATGTCCAGGGTGGCCTGGAACCGGCACACCCCAGCTGAAGCTGGTCCGTGAGATCGACAGGTCGCTGAGCCCGCCGCGAATAAAGCTGAGCACCTCGTTGCGCCGGCCGCGCGGTGCGACCGCTTCGGGATTGGCCTCGTAATAGGCCAGCAGCCGGTCCTGCCACGCCGACAACCGGAAGAAATAATTCTCCTCTTCGAGCCATTCGACCTCGGCGCCCGAGGGTGCCTTGCCGTTGACCAGCTCGGCTTCGTCGTAAAAGGCTTCGTCGCGCACCGCGTACCACCCGGCAAAGCGGCCGAGATAAATCTCCCCGCGCTGTTCGAGCTCGCGCCAGAGCGCCTGCACCGCCCGCGTGTGGCGCGGCTCGGTGGTGCGGATGAACTCGTCCTGTGAGACGTTCAGCAGCCGGGTGACCTCGCGGAACCGCTGCGAGTTGCGGTCGGCGAATTCCTGCGGGGATACACCTGCGGCGGCTGCCGATTGCGCCACCTTCTGACCGTGCTCATCGGTCCCGGTCAGAAATTTGACCCGGCGCCCGTCGAGCCGCATAAAGCGGGCGAGCGCATCGCAGGCCACCGTCGTGTAGGCATGACCGAGATGTGGCAGGTCGTTGACGTAATAGATCGGCGTGGTGATGAAAAACGGCCGCTGCACGCTCATTATCCTCTCCAAACCCCAGATATGGGTCGGGACCGCCGCCGGTCCAGCACCAGACCCAGTGCCGGATGGTGGCCGCTCGTTCTAGCGTGCTGCCTCCGCGATAGCAAAGAACACACCGAGCAGGGTCTGCCGGCGGTCGAGGTTGAGCCCGTCCGCGGCGGCAAAGTCGTCGGCGATTTTCGCATGCAGGGCGGCCCAGCGCCCACGCTCCGCACGATCGCCGAGAGCACGATCGCCGAGGTTCTGCAGAAGAGCGCGCTCACCGGCGACGATGTCGCTTTCCGGACCCAACGCCGTGGCGATCCTGGTGGTTGCCAGCCGGGCGACCAGTTGCAGCAGCAGCTCTTCGGTCACCCGATAGGCATCGTCTGCATCGCTGCGGACGAGCCGGTCGGCAAAGGCGTGCAGCCGCGGGACGTCGAGTTCCGGGACCGTCGATAAAATCTCCAACAGCGTGCGGTACAGGGCGAAGCCGCCGCTATCGGCGAGACCGAGCGCCTGACCGATGCTGCCGCCGCACAGTGCCGCAAGAGAGGCGGCCTCCGCAGCGTCGAGCCGCGGACGATAGTGCCGCACGAGCCGCGCTGCCAAATCCTGCGATGGCGGCATCAGCCGCAATTGCCGACAGCGCGACCGGATCGTCGGCAGCACTCGTCCGGGATTGTGGCTGACCAGCAGCAGCAATCCGCGATCGGGCGGCTCTTCGATGATCTTGAGCAGTGCATTGGCGGCACTGCGGTTCATCTCCTCGGCGCCGTCGACGACGACGACGCGCCACCCCTCCTCGGCCGCGGTCAGCCGGAAAAAGCCGATGATCTCGCGCACGTCGTCGATGACGATTTCACCGCGCAACCGCCGGCGCCGCGGATCCCAGGCACGCTCGACCGTCAACAGATCGGCGTGGCCGGCGGCCGCCACCCGGCGAAACACGCCGCTATCGGCGGCGATCGCGAGCCCCGATTGGCCAGCGGCGTCACCGCCGACCGCGGCGGCGGCCGGATCGCCTTGTGTCGGCATGTCGTCGCCCTGACCCAACATGTCGTCGCCCTGTGCCAGCACAAAGCGGGCGAAGCGAAAGGCAAGGGTCGCCTTGCCGATGCCGCGCGGTCCGGCCAGCAGGATGGCATGCGGCAGCCGGCCGGCGCGGAACAGCCGCTCGAGCTCGCGCTCGGCGGCCTCGTGGCCGACGAGATCGGGGTTTGCGCGCGGTGCCGGCGCCGTGCTCTGCGTCTGCGTCACCGCCTCGCGATCGACTGCCATTCGGGGGCGCCCTCAGCACTCCGCCGCGGCGACGGCGACGCCGAGCCGTTGCATCACCACATCGAGCACGGCGCGGTGCACCCGGGCCGGCCCGGCGCTCGCGTCGATCAGTGCGCAGCGCTGCGGTGCCGCCGCGGCGATATCGCGGAAACCTTGGCGCAGCCGCTCGTGAAAGGCAGCATCGAGACGCTCGAACCGGTCGGCCGGCTGCTTGCGGGCGGCGATGCGGGTCCGGCCCATTTCGACCGGCACATCGAGCACGAGGGTCAAATCCGCGGCAAAATCACCGACGGCCAGGCGATGCAAGGTCGCGATATCCGCGAGTGCCAGCCCGCGGCCGTAGCCCTGATAGGCGATCGTCGAATCGGCGAAGCGATCGCAGACGACCCAGGTCCCGCCCGCCAAGGCCGGTTCGATCCGTCGCCGGACATGGTCGCGCCGCGCTGCGGCAAATAGCAACGCCTCCTGCTCGGCATCCCAACGGGCGGGGTTTCCTTCGAGCAGCAATCGCCGGATCGCCTCGGCGCCGTCCGATCCGCCGGGCTCGCGGGTCGCCAGCGCGGCAATTCCGGCGCGGCCGAGGGCGCGCACGAGCAGTGCGGTCTGGGTGGATTTGCCGGCCCCCTCCCCGCCCTCGAAGGTGATGAACCGGCCGCGCGGCATCGCCGGTCAGTGCCGCCGACCCCATACCAGATAGCCGGCCAATGTCGCGATCCGGCCGATCGGGTCCATGCGGCCGACGGCGGCGGCGGCAACGAGCGGCATTTCGATCGGCGTCAGCCCCGGGGCGGTAACCTCGACCGTTCCGACCGGCTGTCCCTTGGCAATCGGGGCCGGGATCGGGCTGTCGTAGTGAAGCGTGACTTTCATGCCGGCACGGGCCGGGCGGGCCAGGGTGACAACCAGGTTCCGGTCGACCGACAGCGGAACCCGCGGTGCGGCGCCGAGCCAGACCGGTGCATCGTCCACGGTCTCGCCAGCGGTGAACAGCCGGTAGTCGTCGAATTCACGAAATGCCCAATCGACCAGCCGGCGGCTCTCCTCGGCTCGCGCGCGCATCGTCGGCAGCCCGCCGAGCACGATGATGATGCGGCGATCGCCACGCTTGATCGAGCCGGTGACGCTGTACCCGGCCTCCTCGGTATGTCCGGTCTTGAGCCCGTCGGCACCATCCTCGTCATACAGCAGCGGATTGCGGTTGCCCTGCTTGATGTTGTTGAACGTGAATTCTTTTTGACCATAGATCGGATAATATTGGGGAAAGTCCTTGATCGTGCGGCGGGCGAGAGTGGCAAGGTCGCGCGCCGTCACCCAGCCATTCGGGTCCGGCAGCCCGGTGACATTGGCAAAGTGGCTGTGCTCGAGCCCGATCTCTTTGGCAGTCTTGTTCATCAGATCGACAAAGGCCTGCTCGCTGCCGGCCAACCCCTCGGCCAGCACGAGACAGGCATCGTTGCCGGACTGGATGATCATGCCGTGCACGAGATCGTCGATCGACACCTTGCCGCCGAGCGGCACAAACATTTTCGAGCCGCCGAGCCGCCACGCCGCTTCGCTGACCGGCAATTCGTCGGTGAGCTTGGCGGCGCCCTTCTTGAGCAGGTCGAAGACCACATAGGCGGTCATCATCTTGTTCAGCGAGGCCGGCGGAAACGGCTGATCGGCAGCCTTTTCGAGCAACACCGTGCCGGTATCGGCCTCGATGATGATCGCATGCGTCGCCTGCGTGTCGATGCCGATCGTGGAAGCGCCGGTCGTGGAAGCGCCGGTCGTGGAGGCGCCGGTCGGGGCGGCAGGGCTGGTTGCGGGCGGGATTGCCGCGCTCGCTCCGGCCTTGGCTGCGGGTCGCGCCGCGGCGGGGACCGCGACAAGGCTCGCCGCCAGCAGCATTGCGAGCAGGATTCCGGAAATCCGCGGCTTGATATTCATCGTCTCACCCGTCTGGCGGGATGGCGGTACGCTCTTCAATCGGTGACGATCCGCGCCCCGGAATAACCACTGCCGACGACGCGGCGCAGCAGGCGATCGGCCTGTTCCCGGCTCGCTACCGGACCGAGCTGCACCCGATAGAGCTCGACGCCGTTGACCGCGGCGGTCCGCACCCGGACCTTGCCCAGTGACGCAATGCGCGATTCAACCCGGCGTGCATTGTCGCGCACCGCGAAGGCTCCGGCTTGGATATAGAGCCGTGGCGGCCGCCTGCGGCGATCCTCGCCAAGGCTTGCTGCAGAAAACGGCGGTTTTGCGGTCCGGGCCGGCGCGGCGGCGATGCTGTGCGTCGAAGCGTGGGGAAGTGGCGCAGCTTCGGCCGGGGCGATCAGGGCAAACCGTGACAGGGCCGCAAACCTGTCGGCTGCAGATCTGTCGGCCGCAGATCTGTGGGCCGCAGCTGTAGTCACCGGGCGTTCCGGCGGTGACGGTAGGCGCGGCGGCACCGCCATCGTTTCTGCGGCCGGTGCCGGCGGCCGGAGATCCGGCGGGGCCGGGCGCATTGCCGGAACCATCGGCCGGGACGCGGCGTCGAACGCGATCCGCGGCGGCGGTACGGACGGGCGATAGAGCGGTGCCGGAGGAGCTTCGGCGGCGGGTGTCGCGGCATCGGCGACGAACATCTCGCCCTGGTCGCTGCCGTGCATCGCCTCTTCGGCGACCCGGATGCTGGCATCCTTGAGAACCTTGACCTCGACCGGTGCAGTACCCTGCGCCTCGAAGCCCAGCAGCTGTGCCGCACGGCGCGACACGTCGATCAGCCGGCCGTCGCGGAACGGTCCGCGGTCGTTGACCCGCAGCCGCAGCTCACGGCCGTTCTGCAGATTGGTGACCAGGACGATGCTCGGCATCGGCAGCGTGGTATCGGCCGCGGTCAGCCGGTTCATATCGAAAATTTCGCCATTGGCGGTGTACCGGCCCTGGAACTCCCGACCATACCACGACGCGATCCCGGTTTTGTCGTAATTGTAGTCGACTGCGGGATAGTACCAGACGCCATTGATCTCATACGGCCTGCCGACACGGTAGTAACCGCGCCCGTCGCCGGGGGCACCGGCGTAGGGGCCAAAACCGGAATGTGACGCGCATCCCGCGAGCAGCAGGCCGAGTGATGCAATTGCAGCGGCAATCGGCGCGCAGCCGCCGGCGCCCCCCGCCATGGCCGTTCCCGACCGCTCGTCTTCGGTCAGCCGCGCTCGATCCGCTCCCCTCCGATCATGCTGTCGGCAAGATAGCCGACGGCCGCGGCAAAATAGGTGGATTTGTTCCACCGCATGATGGTGCGGAAATTGTCGTAAACCAGAAAGGCCGGGCCGCCCGCTCCATCCGGCAGGACCAGCGAGGCTTCGAGGTCACGTGCCGAAAGCGGCCCCTGGCCGGCGCTGCGCACACCCATCCGGCTCCACTCGAAGGTCGGCCGCCGGATCTCGAGCCCGGTATACCGCGCGTCGAAGCCGGGCGGCAGCACCACCAGACGCCCCCAGCTTTCGCCGTCGCGCCAGCCGAGATGCGCGAGAAAGTTGGCGATCGAGGCCAACACGTCGGCGCGGTCGGTCCAGATGTTGCGCCGTCCGTCACCATCGTAATCGACCGCATAGCCGAGAAATGTCGACGGCATGAACTGGCATTGGCCCATGGCGCCCGCCCACGAGCCGGTCATCTCGCCGGCGGCGATATTTCCCTCGTCGACGATGCGCAGGGCGGAGATCAGCTCGCTGCGAAAATAGGGGCCGCGCCGTCCGTTGAAAGCGAGCGTCGCCAGCGAAGCGACGACCATGTAATTGCCGGTGACCGCGCCGAAATCGCTTTCGAGCCCCCACAGCGCGACGATAAAGCGCGGCTCGACGAGATAGCGGCGCCAGATCGCATCGAGCAGGGCCTGATTGTCGAACAATTGTCGGCGAGCGTTTTCCTCGCGCTGCGGCGTGACCGTCTTCTGCAGGTATTCGGCAAAGGTCAACACCTGCTCGGGCTGGTGCTGGTCGAGTTCGATGACATGCGGCAGGTATTCGGCATAGCGCAGCGCGTCGTCGATCGTCGACACGCGGATCCCCCGCGTCGCCGCCTCGCGCCGCACCGCGTCGAGAAAGGCCGTGAAACCGTTCTCGGCATCCCCTTCGGCACCCCAGGCAGGCAGGCCCGGGATCAAAGCCGGCGCGGCGACAAGCGGCGCGGCGAGCAGCGATCGACGGCTCACGCGGCGATGCAGCATCGCAGACCCCTGACACAATTCCCCCGCTCCTTCTTGCCACAACTATGGCAGCGTATGCAATGCTGCGGTTGGAACGTGCCAACGGGCCTGAAGGATTCCGTCTCGGCACCCCGGCAACGCGGCAGGCGGCTACGGCCGGAGCGGGCGAATCGGCCGGGTCCGGCACGGCATTCTTGGCCCGAATCTTGGCCCGGCGACCTTGACAAAACATCGCGCTGACCGTAACGCAGAGCCGGGTTCCGTGCCCAATGGGAGGAAAAAGATGGGAGAGATTCTGGGTCTCGGCGTCACCCATTTTCCGCCGCTTTCGGGAACCGACGAGAGCATGGGACGGATCCTGAAGCGGGTCCTCGACGACCCGGCCTTGCCGGAGCGCTACCGCCATCCCGAGGGCTGGCCGGCGCCGATGCGCGAAGAATACGGGTCCGATCATGGGCTGTCGGCAGCGCAGCGTCATCGCGAGGCGCTCGTTGCCGGTTTTCGCAACGCGCGGCGCGCTCTCGACGAGTTTGCGCCCGACCTGGTCGTGATCTGGGGCGACGACCAGTACGAGAACTTCAAGGAAGACCTGATCCCGCCATTCAGCGTGCTGGCTTACCCGTCGATGACGCCAAAGCCTTGGGAATACTACCGGGCGTCGAACGCCTGGGGCGAGCCGCACGACAAGGTCTTCGAATATGCCGGGCACCCGGAGGCCGGCAAATATCTCGCCGGCAAGATGATCGAGGCCGGGTTCGATGTTTCCTACGCCTATCGGCCATTGCACCATCAACTCGGCCACGCGTTTCTGAACACGCTCTTGTTTCTCGACTATGACCGGCGGGGCTTCCCCTATCCGGTGCTACCGTTCCAGGTCAATTGCTATGGCCG
Organism: Allostellaceae bacterium; assembly: GCA_035503615.1. Taxonomy (GTDB): domain Bacteria; phylum Pseudomonadota; class Alphaproteobacteria; order ATCC43930; family CGMCC-115725; genus AP-15. The sequence continues at coordinate 20,682 of DATJTI010000072.1, forward strand.
CCGGGTCGTCGCGCAACAGGCCGGGGTGCGCTCGCTGAGCGAATTGCCGGCCGAGGCCGATCTCGATCCGCCCTCCCCTGCCCCGTGGCGCTGCTTCGACCTTGGCGCCGCCTGCGCACGGATTGCCGAGGACAGCCCTTACCGGGTGGCGCTGATCGCCTCGTCGAGCTGGTCGCACGCCTTTCTGACGCCAAAAAACTACCTGCTCTATCCGGATGTTCCGGCCGACCGTGGCCTCTACGACGCGCTTGTTGAGGCCGATTACGCGGCCTGGCGCGAACGGCCGCTGAGTGCGGTCGAGGACAGCGGCCAGCAGGAAATCCTCAACTGGATGTGCCTCGTCGGGGCGATGTCGGCACTTGGCCGGCGGCCCAGCGAAACCCGGTTTGTCGAAACCTGGATCTTCAATTCGAGCAAATGCTTCGCCGTCTGGGCGCCGTGAGCCAGCAGGCGATTGCGGCTTTGCGGCCCGGCCCGAACGGGGGCCGGCGCAGGGGCTGATCGGCGAGAGCCGGGCGCGTAGCTGCGTATATGGGCGAGCGGGGCGTCACACCAGGCGCGGCGATGTTGGGAGACGGAAATGGCGCGGAAATACAATCTGATGTCGTCTGACGGGCATCTCGAAGTGCCGCCCGAGCGGTGGACCCATCGGGTGCCGGCGAAATTCCGCGACCGCGCCCCGCACACGGTACATCTGCCGGATGGTGGTGACGCGCTGATGATCGAGGGCCAGCCGCTGTTGGAGGCGAACTTTCTCGACCTGCGCGCCGGCCGCGCTGAGGGCACCTGGCAGCCGTTCGGCCTCAAGGTCGCCGATGCCGCCGGCACCGGCTCGCCCGAGCAGCGTGTCCAGGAACAGGATAAGGACGGCATGGATGCCGAGGTGCTGTTCGCGGCGATGGTCGCCGGGCCGGTATTCTGGCGCAACATCGCCCATGACGAAGTCTACAAGGCGGTGATCCGCGGCTACAACGATTGGCTCGCCGAGGAATATTGCGCCGTCGCACCCGACCGGCTGATCGGCATGGGGGTGATCCCGATCACCAATGTCGATGACGCGATCGCCGAGATGCAGCACTGCAAAAAGCTCGGGCTCAAGGGCATCCTGATGGGTGCCCTGCCGAGCGCCAAAGGCTATCCGACGCCGGAGGACGACAAATTCTGGGCCGCCGCGGTCGATCTCGACATGCCGGTCACCGTCCATGTCCAGTTCTACCGGACCGGGCCGCGCGCCGCGCAGCCGACCTTCAAATATCCGAAAGAAGACCCGGTCATCATGCAGCGGTTACGCCGCCCGTTTCTCGAATGGCTGTGCAATTTTGGGCTGGCGCCGTCGGTCAGCATCGCGCAGCTGGTACTGGCCGGCGTGTTCGAGCGCCATCCAAAGCTCAAGGTATTCTTCGCCGAGACCCGGCTCGGCTGGGTCCCGTTCTGGCTCGAACACATGGATCTGTGGTACCAGCGCCATCTCGGCTGGGCGCAGGAATATCTCGGATTTCAGCCGCTGAAGGAATTACCGAGCCACTATGTGCGCGAGCACGTCTATTTCAGCGTGCAATATGAGCGGGTGGCGATCGAGGAGCGGGCCCATGTCGGCACCGACCGGATCATGTTCGCCACCGACTTCCCGCATATCGAATGCGAATGGCCGAATTCGCGCCCGCTGATCGACAAGATCTATGCCGACATCCCGGAGCCGGACAAGCGCCGGATCTGGGCGCAGAACTGCGTCGAATTCTTCCATCTCGACCGGGCGGCGTGAATCAAAGTCCCCGCGGCCGGGCTTGACCCGGCTGCGGCACATTCGACCAGCCGGCGACCGGCACCCCGCACGGCGGTCGAGATCGAGCACCAGCTATTCGGCCGGCGGGAAGTCTCTTGTCGCGGTCCGCGGCGGGCCTTCGCCATCAGCACGAAGCCGGCCGCAGGGCGGGTCCGGTCATCCGCCCTGACCGGTCAGGGTCAGCACGAAATGGATCAGCGCCTCGGTCGGCACCCCGATCACATAAGCGAGGATGTTGAGGTTGAAACCGGTGTGCTCGCCGATCCAGGGCAGCACGAATATCAACAGCAACAGAATCGGGATGCCGTAGGGTTCGAGCCGGGCCAGCGGACCGGCAAAGGCACGCGGCAACAGCCCGACCGCGACCCGGCCACCATCCAACGGCGGCAACGGCAACAGATTGAACACGCACAGGATTGCGTTGATCTGCAGCGAGTGGACGAGGTTGGCGGCGATCCATTCGGCCGGGCTCGGCGGGAGGAAGCCGACGCCGTAGAACAGCAGCGAGGAGGCGATCGCCAAGAGCACATTGGTTGCCGGCCCGGCCAGCGCCACCCAGACCATGTCGCGCCGCGGGTCGCGCAGCCGACCGAAATTCACCGGCACCGGCTTCGCATAGCCGAACAGAAAGCCCGAGGTCAGGTAGAGTAGCGCCGGCAGGATGATCGTGCCGAACGGGTCGATGTGATTGAGCGGGTTGAAGGTGACGCGCCGCATCCGCCAGGCGGTGTCGTCGCCGCAGTGATAGGCGATAAGCCCATGCGCCGCCTCGTGAAAGGTGACGGCGATGACCACCGGCAGGACCCAGGTGCTGGCCTGGTAGAGCGTCGCCGCCAAGGATGCGCCGCCCATCACGACATCTCCGCCAACAGTGCGTCAAAGCGGTGCTCGGCCGCCGCCCGATCGAAATCTACGGCGTCGCCTCGTGCGGCGGTGCGCATCTCCTCGCCCCGCGCCAGCCGTGTCGCGGCCATTTCGGATAGCGGTCCTGCCGCGGCGGCGATCTCCGCCATCTCGTCGAGGTCGCCGTTGCAATGCAATGCCAGATCGCAGCCCGCATCGAGCGCTTGCCGCGCCCGCTCGCCAAGGCTGCCGCCGAGCGCCCGCATCGACAGATCGTCGGAAATCAGCACGCCGTCGAAACCGATCTCGCTACGGATGATCTGGCTGATGATCCGATGCGACAGCGTTGCCGGCGATGTCGGGTCGATCGCGCGATACACGATATGCGCGGTCATCGCCCACGGCATCGCCGCCAGCGCGCGAAACGGCGCGAAATCGGTCGCCGACAATTCGTCATGCCCGACGGTTACGGCCGGGCAGGCATAGTGGCTGTCGACGCGCGCGCGACCATGACCCGGAACGTGTTTGAGGATGGGGAGCACGCCGCCGGCGAAGAGCCCGTCGCAGACCGCCCGGGCAAGCCCTGCGACGCGATCGGGCTCGGTGCCGTAGGCGCGATCGCCGATGACCGGGTCGGCGCCGGCCACCGGCAGGTCGAGCACCGGCAGGCATGCGACGGTGATGGCGAGCCGGGCCAGGTCGTCGGCGATCAGCCGGGCGCCGAGGCACGCCGCCTGTGCCGCCGCCGGACCGGGCAACGCCGCAATCCGCGCGGCAGATGGATAGAGGCGCCAAGAGGGTGGGCGCAACCGTGCCACCCGGCCGCCTTCCTGGTCGATCAGCACCGGCGCATCGGGGCGGCCGACACAGCCCCGCAAGGCCTCGACCAAGGCCCGCACCTGGTCGGGTGCCCGGCAGTTGCGCCGGAACAGGATGAAACCGGCCGGATCGGCATCGGCGAAGAAGCTCAGTTCCGCCGCGTGCAACCGTTCCGCGGCACAGCCGAACACGACAGCGCGCGGCCGGCGCGCGCGAGATGGTGCTACCAAGACGAAGTCTTTCTTGCCTGCAAGCGCGCTTCCGCCAAGCCGAGCCAGGCGTCAGCCGATCACGACACCTGCGCTCATCAACATGGCGAGCCGGATCGAACCGGGCAATGGACCGGCGCCGATTCGGCAGTGCGCTCGAAGCCCTTTCTTTGCCCGCTCATCGGACGATGATGCAGCCGAGGTGGCGTTGGCGCAGCTTGCTGCAGAGCTGGTCGGCACGAGCGACATCACCGACCGGTCCCGTCTGGATGCGGTAATAGACGCCCTTCCCGCCGAGATCGGCGCGGATCGCAAACCCCGACAGGCCGCCCAAGAGATCGGCGTTGTCGCGGCGGATCCGATCCCATTCCTGGCGCGCGATCCCTTCGCTGCGTACCGAGCCGAGCTGGAGGCGGATGCCGCCGGCGCCGGTTGGCGCCGTCTCGGCGCGGGCGGTCTCGTGCAGCCCATGGCGGAGCTTTGCCGGCGCGGCAGCTGCAGGCCGCTCCGCCGGCCGCTCGGGCCGCGCGGATGGCGCGCGGAGGCCCGGCTCGGCACCGGCAGCAGCTATCGCCGCGGCCGGCGGAGATGCCGCAAGCGTGACCGAGGCTGCTGCCGCCGGCGCCAAGGGTGACGCCGCCGGTCGGGCCATCGGCTGTTCCGGCGGCGGCAGCAGGTGTTCGACAGTCGGCTGGGTTTCATTATAGAACAGCATGTTGCGATCGGGGATGGCCATGCCGCCCGGATTTGCCGGTTTGACCTTGATCGGTTGGGAATCAGCGCGGATCAACGGAATGTCATCACCGCCGCCAGACCCCGCAGCATGGTGCAGCCCCGCGACATAGGCAAACCACAGAGCGCCCGCGAACAGCCCCATAACCAGGAGCGCCATGCCGGCCGTCAAGATCCGCCGGGGTGCAGCCTGCGGCGCCTCGTCGCGCGGTTCGGCGTAGCGCCCGATCCGTTCCTCGGGGTCGATCTGGTTGAGATTGTAGGACACCGCTACATCTCCTCGACCGGCTCGACGCCGATCACGGCGAAGCCGGAGGCGATGACGATGGCGACGCCGCGGACCAGAGCCAGGCGCGCCCGGGTCAGCCCCGGATCACCGGCGAGGATAAACCGCAGGGTCGATTCGTCACGGCCCTTGTTCCACAAGGTATGGAACTGGGCCGCGACTTCCTGGAGATAGAAGGCGATACGGTGCGGCTCGTGCGTCTCGGCGGCACCCTCGACGAGCCGCGGCCACAGCGCCAGCTGGCGAATCAGCGCCAGTTCTGCCGGGTCGGCGAGCCGGTCGAGCGGGGCCGCGGCCAGCGACCGGTCCGACAGATCATCCGGCGGAAGCTCCTGGGCGGCGTGCCGCATCACCGAGGCGGCCCGGGCATGCGCGTATTGCACGTAGAAGACCGGGTTGTCCTTCGACTGTTCGGTCACCTTGGCGAAGTCGAAATCGAGCGCCTGGTCGTTGCGCCGGGTCAGCATCATAAAGCGAAAGACATCCTTGCCGACCTCGTCGACGACCTCGCGCAGGGTCACGAAAGTGCCGGCGCGCTTCGACATGCGCACCGGCTGACCCTTGTCGAACAGGTTCACCAACTGGCAGAGCTTGACGTCGAGCGCCGCCTGGTCGTCGCTCACCGCCTTGACCGCGGCCTGCATGCGCTTGACATAGCCGCCGTGATCGGCACCCCAGATATCGATCATATTGGCGAAGCCGCGGGCGAACTTGTCGCGGTGATAAGCGATATCGGCGGCGAAATAGGTCCAGGACCCGTCCGATTTCTTGAGCGGCCGATCGACATCGTCGCCAAACCGGGTGGCGCGGAACAGGGTCTGCGCCCGCGGCTCCCAATCATCGGGCAATTTGCCCTTGGGCGGTTCAAGTATCCCCGTATAGATCAGACCGCTTTTGTCGAGTGCGGCGAGGCAGTCGTCGATCGCACCCGTCTCCACCAGCGCGCGCTCGGATACAAAGCGATCGTGGGTGACACCGAGCGTCGCCAGATCGTCGCGGATCAGCGCCATCATCGCCCCGACGGCAAACTCGCGCAGCGGCGCCAGCCACTCCGCCTGCGGCCGATCGAGCCATTTTCGCCCGTCGCGCGCGGCCAGGGCGCGGCCGGTCTCGACCAGGTATTCGCCCGGGTAGAGCCCTTCCGGGATCGAACCGACCTCCTCGCCCAAGGCCTCGCGGTAGCGCAGGTAGAGCGAGCGGGCGAGGATATCGACCTGGGCGCCGGCGTCGTTGATATAATATTCGCGTTCGACCGCGAACCCGGCCTTGGCCAACAACGAGGCGAGCGCGTCGCCGACGACGGCACCACGGCCGTGGCCGACATGCATCGGTCCGGTCGGATTGGCCGAGACATATTCGACATTGACCCGTTCGCCGCGGCCCAGCTTCGAATCGCCAAAGGCCGACCCGGCATGCAAGACCGCACGCAATTGCGAGTGCCAGATCTCCTGCGCCAGCCTGATGTTCAAAAAGCCCGGCCGCGCCACCGTGACCGTCAGGCCGGGACCGTGGTAATCCCCGGTGGCAAGCTCCCGCCCGCCGAGAGCCGCTGCGATCCGCCCGGCGAGCACCATCGGCGGCTCCTTGAGGGTGCCGGCCAGGACCATCGCCGCATTGGTCGCAAGATCGCCATGCGCCGGGTCGCGTGGCGGCTCGACCGTGATCCGGGAGAGATCGAGCCCCGGCGGCAGCTCTCCATTTGCTGCGAGGTCGTCGATCGCGGCCAGCACCAGGCGGCGCACATCATGGAAAATGTTGGTCATCGCTGGACGTCCCACCCGCCGATCCCGCGGCCGGACTCGACCCGGCCGTCCACGTCTTCCCGCGACACCGCTCACAAGACCTGGAGGCCCGGATCAAGTCCGGGCAAGACGGAAATTGCAAGGCTTCAGAAGGACCGGACTTGCCCTCCCGCCGGGCGGCGAACCCCGTTTGCAATGGTGATCAGCTCGAAACGTAAGTGTCGAACAGGCGGTGGTGTTCGTCGAGCGCAAAGCGGTCGGTCATGCCGGCGAGATAATCGGCGGCGACACGCGCGGTCTGCGGATCATCCGGACCGGCCGCCAGTCCGCGCCACTCGCCGGGCAGGCATTCGGGCTCGGCGAGATACAGCCCGAACAGGTCGCGGACGACGCGGCGCGCCTTGGAGCTCATCCGATTGACCCGGTAGTGGCGATACATGCGCTCGAACAGGAACGCCTTGAGCGCCCGGTCGTTTTTGCGCATCGCATCGGAAAAAGCGGCGACCGGCGATGTCAGCGCGCGGATTTCAGCGACCGAACGGACCCCGCTGTCGGCGAGCCGCAGACCGGTCTCGGCGATCAGGTCACCGACCATGCGGTCGATGACGCGACGGATTGCTTCGTGGATCAGCCGCGGCTCATCGAGCGTCGGGTAATGCCCGGCGACCGATTGGAACACCGGACCCACCAGCGGCACGTCCACCAGATCGCCCACCGTGAACAATCCGGCGCGCAGCCCATCGTCGAGATCATGATTGTTGTAGGCGATGTCATCGGCGAGCGAGGCGATCTGTGCTTCGGCCCCGGGGAAGCTGTCGAGCGCCAAAGGATGATGCCGGTCATATTCGGCGATGGTCGGCGGCAGTGGCCGATCGCTTCCGGGTTTGACCAGCGGCCCGTTGTGCTTGACGGTGCCTTCGAGCGCCTCCCAGGTCAGGTTGAGCCCGTCGAACCCGGCGTAGCGGCGCTCGAGGCGGGTCAGGATGCGCAGGGTCTGGTCATTGTGCGAGAAGCCGCCAAACCGGGCCATCTCGATGTTGAGGGCCTCCTCGCCGGCATGGCCGAACGGGGTGTGGCCGAGATCATGGGCGAGCGCCAGCGTCTCGGTCAAATCCTCGTCGAGCCTGAGCGCCCGGGCCACGGTGCGCGCGATCTGCGCCACTTCGAGGCTGTGCGTCAGCCTGGTGCGGTAATGATCGCCCTCGTGATAGACGAAGACCTGGGTCTTGTAGGTCAGCCGGCGAAACGCCGTCGAATGAATGATGCGATCGCGGTCGCGCTGATAGGGTGAGCGGATTGCGTGTTCCGGTTCGGGATGGAGCCGGCCGCGCGACTCTTCGGGCTTTGACGCATAGGGTGCCAGACCGTTCGCCGGGACCATGCGTCGACCCTACGCCCGGCCGCGCCTCGCGTCCATCGCATCGCTGGCCCAACGGGTAGCGGTCCCGAAGGATATGTGGGGCGGAGGTGGTGCCGCACGCCTTTGCCGAGCCCGCGGCAGCGATCGCCACGCTGCTCGATTTATGGTTAGGATGCGCGTCCGAAGGGAGCGCGCGATGGAATATGTCCGCGTCAGTTTTGTCACTGGCGACGTGCGTGACGTCATCGCCAATGGCAATGTCGTCGGCTCGACCGAGACCGAGCTGGCCTTGCCGGCGAACTACTATGTCATTTCGCTGTCCGGCGCCGGATATGCTCCCTCGCACCGCTATGTGCTGGTCAGCGGCACGTCGCCGGCACAGCCGCTGCCGATCCGGTTCGACAGGGCCTAGCGACGATGCGGCGATCGGCACGATGCCTGCTGCTATGCGTCCTGCTGGCTGGTGGCTGCACTGGTTTGCACGTCGAAAATACGCCGTTGCGCGCCGGCGAGGCGAACCCGGACCATCGCAGCATCATCCCGGCCGGCCCCGATCGCCCGGTCGTGCTGATGGCGTTTTCGGGCGGCGGGTCGCGAGCGGCGGCACTCGCCGAAGCGGTGCTGCGGGAGATGGCTCAGACCCGGTACGCCGCTGGCGACAGCTTCCATGCGCTGACGGAGGATATCGGGCTGATTTCGTCGGTGTCGGGCGGCAGCGTCACGGCCGCGTGGTTCGGGCTGCATCGTGGGCCGGGCCATTGGGATGGCGATCTCGACCAGTTGCGGGCCGATTTTCTGGCCAGGGACAACATGAAGGCGCTCGAGCTCGATGCGATCAACCCGATCACCTGGTTCGACCTGGTGACCGGCTCGAGCACCCGGATCGAGGCCGAGGAGACGCTGTTTGACGAGCGGCTCTACCACGGAGCCACGCTGGCCGCGCTGAACCAGAGGGGCCGGCCCTACATCGTGTTCAACGCAACCGACATGGCTGGCGGCGAAAGCTTTGCGATCGTGCCGCGGCGCTTCGACGATGTGTGCTCCGACTATGACGCCCTGCCGGTGGCGACCGCAGTCGCGGCATCGGCCGCGTTCCCGATCCTGCTGACCCCGGTAACGTTTCGCGACTATTCTTCCGGCTGCCGCGGCCGGTTGCGCAACGGCGACTGGATCACGACCGATCTGGGCAATCCCTACACCCCCTATCTGAACCTGCCGGAATACAGAGACGCACGCTATTCCAATGATTTGCGTCACGGTCCCAATCCGTTCCGGCGGATCGACTATCTCTATCTGCTCGATGGCGGGCTGGCCGACAATCTCGGCACCCAGTCGATCCTTGGAGCGCTGACAGCACCCTATGACGATACCGGCCTGCGGCGTGCGCTCAATGATGGCGATATTCGCCGGCTCGTGGTCATCGTCGTCAACGCCCGCTCCGACCCACCGAGCCCGCTTTACCAACAGCCGCGACCGCCGAATCTCGTCCAGCAGATCCAGGCCGTGACCTCGGTGCCGATCGATGCCAACACCGCGAATTCGCAGACGGCGCTGGCCGCTCTGCTCGACGAGCTGGCGCAAGCCGCGGGCGCAGCGCAGAATTCGGCAAAGTTCGCCGGTATGCGGATCTACGGCATCACCATCGATTACGACCAGCTTCCCGCCGATACGCCGGCACATCGCCAGCTGCGAGACATGGCCAAGGACGTGCCGACGCGCTGGACCTTGACCCCGGCGCAACTGCAGGTGACCGAGGCGGCCGGCCGTTTCCTGTTGCGCCGGGATCCATGCTGGCGCGCGTTGCTGACCGATCTGCATGCGGTCGAACCGCCTGCTGCCATGGCCGCGACTGATGCGCCAACCGGGCCCTGCGCCACGAAAATCGACATTGAAGGGCAAAACCGCGCGACCACACCCGGGAGTTGACCGGAACCGGAGGCTCGCCGCCGCATTACTGCGACATGTTCGATCGGTTGATCATCGCGCAATCGCTGGCGAGCGTATTCCGATCACCCGCGGCGATCGGGCGTTCGCCACTTATGGAGTGGAGATCGCATGGGTCGCGGTTCAGCCCGTGCGCAGCGTCTTGGTGGCGGCGTGGTCGAGGCTGCCATCGGCGGCGAGCGCGACGCAGTAGTCCCGGCGTGCCTCCTCGGCCGAGATCAGCCCGTCGGCGACATCGCGTGCGACCTGCTCAGGATCGCGCTCGGCCGGATCGCCAAAGCCGCCGCCACCCGGCAATTCGAGCCGGATCAAATCGCCGCCCGGCACGCTCTGCCGTCCCTTGGCGCCGATCGGCCGGCCGGAAACGAGGCTGACCCGACCCGCCGCCCCGGTCCCGCCGCCGTCGCGGCCACGCGCCGGGTTCTGGACACGCTCAAAATTGCACAGCATCGCGATCGGCGCGCCCTCGGCGCCACCCAGTTCGATGATCTGGCCGAGCCCGCCGCGGTATCGGCCGGCACCGCCCGAGCCCTCGCGGAATTCGCGGCGGCGGAAGACCACCGGCGCCACCGCCTCGGTCGCCTCGACCGGGATCGTGCGCACGCCTGACGGAAACGCGGTTACGTCGAGCCCGTCCTTGCCGGGCCGTGCGCCGGCGCCGCCGCAATGAAAGATCGCGGTGCTGAACGGCCGGATCTCGGGCGGTGCCGTCCCTTCTTCCGCGCCCAGTTCGTCGAGCACGTCGGCGCCGCCATAGATCTGCGGGATCCACAAGGATGAAGCGCCTTCGGCCGGAACCCCGCCCTCGACGACCTGGTGCAGGCAGCCGAACACCAGATCAGGCAGCATGTGGCCGACCGTGTGCCGGGCGGCAACCGCGCGCGGCCGCTTGGCGTGCAACAGACAACCCTCGGGGGCGCTGACCGTGATCGGCGCCAGCGAGCCGGCATTGTTCGGCACCTCGGGCGCCACCAGGCATTTGACGCCAAAGGCGGTGTAGGCATGGGTATAGTTCAGCACGACATTGATGCCAAAGGCGCTGGCCGGCGAGGTGCCGGTAAAATCGACATGGATGTCGCCATCGCCGATCGTCATCTCGGCGGCGAGGGTCAGTGGCCGCTCGAACCCGTCCATTTGGAGACTGTGCCGATACCGGCCGGGCGTCAGCTTGCCGATCGCCTCGATCGTCGCCTGGCGCGAGGTTTCGATGATGTGCTCACCCAATCGGTCGAGATTGGTGATCTCGAACTCCTCCATCATCTCGACGAGCCGGCGGCTGCCTTCGTCATTGCACGCGGCCAAGGCGTAGACATCGCCCTCGACCTGCAGCGGCTCGCGCACATTGGCGCGGATCACGCGCAACAAATCCTCATTCATGCGACCTTCGCGGGCCAAGGCCATCAGCGGGATCGACAACCCTTCTTCGAACACCTGGCGCCCGTCCGGACCCATGCCGAGCCCGCCGATATCGACGACGTGGACCGTGCTGGCGAACAGGCCGACCGCTTCGCCACGCAGAAAAGTCGGGCTGACCACGGTCAGATCATGCAGATGGCCGCAGGTCAGCCACGGATCATTGGTGATGTAGTGGTCGCCCGGCCGCATCGTCGCGAGCGGAAAGGCGTCGAGAAAATGCCGGACCGCCGCCGCCATCGAATTGACATGGCCGGGCGTTCCGGTCACCGCTTGGGCCAACATGTTGCCGTCACCGTCGAACACGCCCGCCGACAGATCGCCGGCCTCGCGCACCGTCGTCGAGAACGCGGTGCGCACCAGGGTTTGCGCCTGCTCCTCGACCACCGCGATCAGCCGGCTCCACATGATCTGCAGATGGATTTGCGACAACGCGGTGTTGGCTCGGGACAGCATCGGATCACCTCGCAGACGGCGCTGCATCGTAGATTTGTCGGGCTCGGTCGCGCAACGGCGCGGCAGACCTGCTCCAGCTCTTCGGCTCGGCGCTGTTGCCTCCGCCGTCGAGCGCTTATGTTGTGCGCCACCATAGCAGGAGGAGACCCCGATGGACCTGCCGCCGGGTCTGTCGCTGAGCATCGAAGACCAGCCGTCGACCGAGAATTGGGACCGGCTCGGCAGCGCCCTCGATGCATATAACCGGCAGTTTCTGGGCGAAACCGGATATTCCCGGATCGGCTTCTTTGTCCGCGATGCCAGCGGCGACATCAAGGCGGGGCTGACCGGCACCACATACGCCGGCTGGCTGTTCGTGGCCGAGCTGTGGGTGCACGCGGATTTCCGTCGCCGCGGTCTCGGCAGCCAGTTGCTGGCGATGGCCGAAGAGCGGGCGATCGCTCGGGGCTGCCATTCCGCCCTGCTCGATACGTTCTCGTTCCAGGGCCCGAAGTTTTATCCGCGCTTCGGCTATGAGGTGTTCGGCACGCTCGACTACCCGCCAGACCACCACCGCTATTTTTTGCGAAAGCGGTTGATCTCGGAGACATGATGAGCGCTTCGCTCGACCGGCTCCTGGCGATCATGGCGCAGCTGCGCAATCCGGAGTGCGGCTGTCCCTGGGATCGCGAGCAGAATTTCGCGACGATCGCGCCCTATACGATCGAGGAGGCCTACGAGGTCGCCGACGCGATCACCCGCGGCGACATGACGGCGCTGAAGGACGAGCTCGGCGATCTCTTGTTCCAGGTCGTGTTTCACGCGCGCATCGCCGAGGAGGCCGGGCATTTCGCCTTCGACGATGTCGCCGCGACAATTGCCGACAAGATGGTGCGCCGCCATCCGCACGTCTTTGGCGATGCAGAAATCAACTCGGCCGCCGAGCAGACCCGGGCATGGGAAGAGCACAAGGCGGCAGAGCGGCGGGCCCATGCCGCGGCCAGCGGCAGGCGCGAGAGCGTGCTCGACGGCGTGGCACTGGCGCTGCCGGCCCTGCTGCGCGCGGCCAAGATCCAGGCGCGGGCGGCGCGGATCGGCTTTGACTGGACTACGGTGCCGCCGGTCCTCGCCAAGCTCGGCGAAGAGATCGCCGAGCTCGAAGCGGAGCTCGCCGCGGGCGCTGCTGCGGCCAGGGTCGAAGACGAGGTCGGCGACATCCTGTTCGCCGCCGCCAATCTCGCGCGCAAGCTCGAACTCGACCCGGAAGCGGCATTGCGCCGGGCCACGGCCAAGTTCGAGCGCCGCTTTCGCACCGTCGAGATGCGCGCCGCTGAACGCGGCATCGGCCGCGACCTCGAGGCCCTCGACGCGCTGTGGAACGAGGTCAAGCGCGAAGAGAGTGGCGGCTGACGGATCGCTGGGCTTGCGCGCCAAGCGAATTGTCGGGAGTGAATTGTGCGGCCAGCGCTGAAGTCGGGGGCGAGGCTGGTGAGGCCGGCGGGCGGGCTAGTTCAGGCGCTGCTGGTGGCGCAGGCGGGCCAAATCGGGCTCGGACAGACGCACCGACAGATGGGCAGCCTCGTCGTCGTCGCGGCGGCCGAGGACCTCGCCGTGGCGGTAGATCCAGGCCAGCGTCTTGCCGTCGCTCAACGGCACGTCGAGCCGCACCGCGCGGATGTCGCCGGCGAGCCGGCGGTCGATCAGCTCCAACAGCCCGGCGCAGCCCTCGCCGGTCGCGGCCGAGACCGGGACGGTCTGCGAGTTGCGCAGCGCGTGATTTTCGAGGCTGGCGCGCGCCGGCGGGTCGAGCAGGTCGAGCTTGTTCATCGCCTCGATCAACCCGTCTTCAGC
>DATJTI010000073.1:0-3777 GCA_035503615.1 Allostellaceae bacterium
CGGCTCGGGTCAGGCGGCGCGAGGACGACGACTCCTGACGCGGGTGTTGCCGGTGTTTTCCTCCTCGAACAATTCGGCCAGCCTTTCGAGCATGACCCCACCCAATTGCTCGGCATCGACGATCGTGACGGCACGCCGGTAATAGCGGGTCACGTCGTGGCCGATGCCGATCGCGGTCAGCTCGACCTCGCCCAGCCGCTCGATGTCGTGAATGACCTCGCGCAGATGCTTTTCGAGGTAGTTGCCGGGGTTGACCGACAAGGTCGAATCATCGACCGGGGCACCGTCGGAAATGACCATCAAGATACGGCGCTGCTCGGTGCGTTCGCGCAGGCGATTGTGCGCCCAGGCGAGCGCCTCGCCATCGATATTCTCCTTCAGGATCCCCTCACGCAGCATCAGGCCGAGGCTGCGCCTGGCGCGGCGCCACGGCGCATCGGCCGGTTTATAGATGATGTGCCGCAGATCGTTGAGCCGACCCGGATTCGCGGGCTTGCCGGCGGCGATCCAGCGTTCACGTGACTGGCCGCCCTTCCACGCACGGGTCGTAAAGCCGAGGATTTCGACCTTGACCGCGCAGCGTTCGAGGGTGCGCGCCAGGATGTCGGCGCTCATCGCCGCAACCGTGATCGGGCGGCCGCGCATCGAGCCCGAATTGTCGATCAGCAGGGTCACGACGGTGTCGCGAAAATCCATCTCGCGTTCGCGCTTGTAGGCAAGCGGCAGGACCGGGTTGGCAACCACCCGCGACAGCCGCGCGGCATCGAGGAGGCCTTCGTCAAGGTCGAATTCCCAGGCGCGCGTCTGCTTTGCCAGGAGTTTGCGCTGCAGCCGGTTGGCAAGCCGGGCGATCACGCTCTGTAAATGCGACAGCTGCTGGTCGAGCAATTGGCGCAGCCGTGACAGCTCGTCGGCATCGCACAACTCCTCGGCCTCGACGATCTCGTCGGCGACGGTGCTGAACGCGCGGTAGACCGCGTTGTCATCGGCCCGACCGCGCGGCAGAGTGCCCGGACGGCCCGGACGCCCGGGATCGTCATCGCTCGACCCGGGCATCATCTCGCCGTCGCCCTCTTCGGCGGCGTCCTCCGCGTCCTCGGCGGCGCCATCGGCCGGCGAGCCGTCGGGCGAGGGCTGTGCCCCGCTGGTCGCCCCCTCGCCCTCGCTCTGGTTGTCGCCTTCGGCTTCTTCGCCCTGCTGCTGCTCGTCGCTTTCGGATTCCTCCGCCTCGCCGAGCTCGATGTCTAGATCCTGCAGCATGCGGCGGGTGACGCGGGCATAGCCGTCCTGATCGAGGATCATGCGATCGAGATCGCCCAGATCCTTGGCGATGCGCGCCTCGAGCCACGGCCGCCACAGATCGACGACGCGCCGCGCCGAGGCCGGCGGCTTCTCATGGGTCAGCGCCTCGCGGGCCAACAGCCGCACCGCCTCGGCCATCGTGCTTTCGGTGCGCTCGGTGATGCGCTCAAAGCCCTGACGGCGGTATTGCTCTTCGAGCACCGCGGCGAGGTTGGCCGCCACCCCGGCCATGCGTCGCGCGCCGAGCGCCTCGACCCGCGCCTGCTCGACGGCATCGAAGACGGCACGCGCCAACGGGCTGCCGGGGACGCGCCGGCCGTGGACGGCGGCATCGTGATAACGCAGCCGCAAGGCCATGCTGTCCGCCGCACCGCGCAACTGCATCGCCTCCTCGGCCGGAAGATCGCGTGGCGGGTTCGGCAGCCGCACCCTCGTGCCGCTGAGCCCGGCCGCTTCCGGCCCGAAGGCGACGGTCAGATCGTCGCGCTCGGCGATCGCGCGCAACGTCGCCGTGGTCGCCCGTTTGAAGATTTCGGTCGGGGAGAATTCCTGCGCCATGATCCGCGCCTACCTCGCCACCAGCTCGTCATCCCGCCAACCCGCAAGCCCAAGCGCGGATGAGTCCGTCGCGGATGAGTTCATCATTGTCCTCGCCCCGCTGTTTCGCGCACGGCCGACGGCGATTGTTTTCCCGGAACGGAACGGACCGGACCCGCCCGGGCCGAGATTACATCAGCGTGGCGTTGACGCCGGTCTCCGCCAATTCAGTGCCAAAGCAGCGCTGGTAGTATTCAGCCACCGCCGGACGCTCCATCTCGTCGCATTTGTTGAGAAAGGTCAGCCGGAAGCCGAACGCCAGATCACCAAAGATCGCCGCGTTCTCGGCCCAGGTCATGACCGTGCGCGGTGACATCACGGTCGAGATGTCGCCGTTGATGAAGCCGGCGCGGGTCAGATCGGCGAGCGCCACCATCGCGCTGATCGTGCGCCGCCCCTCGTCATTGTCGTAGGTCGGCACCTTCGACAGCACGATCTCGCATTCCGCATCATGCGGCAGGTAATTCAGGGTCGCGACGATGTTCCAGCGGTCCATCTGGCCCTGATTGATCTGCTGGGTGCCGTGATAAAGCCCGGTGGTGTCACCGAGACCGACCGTGTTCGCGGTCGAGAACAGCCGGAAATGCGAATGCGGCCGGATCACCCGGTTCTGGTCGAGGAGGGTCAGCTTACCCTCGACCTCAAGCACCCGCTGGATCACGAACATGACGTCAGGACGGCCGGCATCGTATTCATCGAAGCACAACGCGACCGGGTGCTGCAGCGCCCACGGCAGGAGACCCTCGCGGAACTCGGTCACCTGCTTGTTGTCGCGCAGCACGATCGCGTCCTTGCCAACGAGATCGATGCGGCTGATATGGCTGTCGAGATTGACCCGGATGCAGGGCCAGTTGAGGCGCGCGGCGACCTGCTCGACATGGGTCGATTTGCCGGTCCCGTGATAGCCCTGGATCATGACCCGCCGGTTGAAGGCGAAGCCGGCCAGGATCGCCAGCGTCGTGTCGTGGTCGAAGCGATAAGCATCGTCGAAATCGGGAACGTGCTCGCTGGCCTGGCTGAAGGCCGGGACCTGCAGATCGCTGTTGATCCCGAAGGTCTGCCGCACCGAAATCGTGATATCGGGCTTGTCGAGCGGAAACGCATCGGCCGGAGCCGTTGGCTGAACGGTTGACATTATTTTCTTGCGTCCTGGTGGTGGTGCAGGGGAATTTGAGCGATCGGAGCCTATGGTTCAACCGAAATAGCCGGGGTTCAACCGAAATAGCTGGCTTTCAGAGTGGCATAGGCTTGGTTGATGATCTTGAGCTTCTCCTCGGCCGCCTTGTCGCCGCCATGCGCATCGGGGTGATGCAGCTTGACCAGCGCCTTGTAACGCGCCTTGAGGCGTACCGGGGTGACCGGCGGCTCGATCTCGAACACCGCAAGCGCCTGCTCCTGGGCCGAGCGCGCGCGGCGCGCCGCTTCGCGGTTCGGCCGGTCGTGCTCGCGCCCCCGCTGGCCAGCGCCGGAAGCGAGGCCGAGCGGGTCGCGCACCCGCGCAGTCCAGCCCGGACCATGCCGGTCGCCGAGGCGCCAGCTCGGCCGCTGCCAGACCGTGTCGCTGCGGATTTCGGCCTCGATCTCGCTGTCGCTCATGCCGGCATAGTAATTCCATGCTGCGTTGTACGCCCGCACGTGGTCGAGGCAGAACCAGTAATAATCGTTCAGGTCAAGCCGCGATTTCGGCGCACGGAAATCGCCGCCGGCCGCGCATTGCGGGTGGTCGCACAGGCGGGCCGGCGCTTCGGGCGCAGCCGCAACGACGGGATCGAACTCCAGGCGCCGCATGATGCTCAGTATGGGTGGCGCGCCGGTCGCTGGCAAGAAGGCGAGATGCGGTTCGGCAGAGCTGCCCCGGCAATGAGGAAGGGCGAGATT
>DATJTI010000074.1:0-3038 GCA_035503615.1 Allostellaceae bacterium
CAGCACCGCGGCCAGCGCCACCCGCATCCGCCAGCCGCCGGACAGATCGTCGAGCGGCCGGGTTTGCGCGGCGGCATCGAAACCGAGCCCGGCGAGAATACGCGCCGCCCGCCCGGGTGCCGAATGCGCATCGATCTCGACGAGTCGCGTCTCGATCTCGGCGGCGCGCAGCGAGGCGGGTTCGCGCTCACGCTCGGCCAAGAGGCGGGTGCGCTCACGGTCGGCGGCAAGCACCGTGTCGAGCGGGCACGCATCGCCGCCCGGCGCTTCCTGGGCGAGAAAGCCGATGCGGCAGCCGCGCGGCAGTTCGATCGTGCCGTCCTCCGGTTGCAAGACGCCACGGATCAGGTCGAGCAGGGTCGATTTGCCGACGCCGTTGCGGCCGACCAGCCCGACCTTGGCGCCGTCCGGGATCTGCGCGCTCGCCCGGTCGAGCAAGGCGCGACGCCGGTCGATCCGGTAGGTCACCTCGAACAGGGTCAGCATCGCGGTCTCTTAGCATGTCCGCCGCCGGACCGGCAGCGGCCGCATGGCGGCCCGGGTCCGGGTTCAGCCGCCGGCCAGCTTCCGGTAGAGCGCCTGTTCAAAGGCGCTGGCGAGGGCCAGGGCGCGCCGATCGGCGAAGGGCAGGAACTGGGCGAGAATGACAGCGGCGACCCGCCGCGCCGGATCGATCCAGTAATAGCTGTTGAAGATCCCGCCCCAAGTCAGGCTGCCCGCGCCTCGGCCATTGGGGCCGGGCTGCGGCGTGATCATCCAGCCCAGCCCCCATTGGCAGCGCATCTCGGGAAACAGTGCGAAATCATTGGTTCGCTCCGGCATGACGGTGCGCATGATGCCGGCTTCGAGATCGCCGGTCTGGTTCGTCGCCATCGCCGCGACCGTCTCCGGGCGCAGCAGCCGGGCGCCGCCGAATTCGCCATGGTTCAGGACCATCCGCAGGAAGCGCAGGTAATCGGGTCCAGTCGAATAAAGGCCGCCACCGCCCGACCAGAACTCCGGGTGCGGCGGCGGCGGGTCGAGCGTGATTGCTTCGAGGCCGCCATCCTTGCGGCGCTGATGCACCCGGGCGAGCCGTACCGTCTGCGCCGGCGTTGGCGCGAAACTGGTGTCGGCCATGCCGAGCGGAGCGAAGATGTGCTCCCGAAAATAGGCATCGAGCGGCTTGCCGCTCGCTCGTTCGACCGCCTGACCGGCCCAATCGATGCTGATGCCGTATTGCCAGCGCTCGCCCGGGTCGAACAGCAGCGGCAGTTGGAGTGCCGCGCGCTCTCCGGTGCCGATCGACGGCGTGCCGGTGCGCTGCGCATAGCGGATCAGCTCCGAACTCAGCATCTCATAGCCAAAGCCCGCAGTGTGGGTCAGCAGATGGCGCAGCGTGATCGCCCGCCGCGCCGGCCGCAGCCGCGGCTTGCCCTTGTCGTCGAACCCGCTCAGCACGTGCGGTGAGGCCAGTTCGGGCAGCACGCGGGCGATCGGGCCGTCGAGATCGAGCTTCCCTGCCTCGACCAGCTGCATCGCCGCGACCGAAGTTACCGCCTTCGTCATCGAGGCAATGCGAAAGATCGTGTCGAGGGTCATCTCGCCCGGTTGCGCGAGATCGCGCCGGCCTAAGGCGCCCTCGTACACGGTCTCTTCCGGTGTCGCCGCCAATGCTACGACGCCCGGCGTGTCGCCGGCATTGACGGCGCGGCGCAATACCGCGTCGATTTCGGGAATGCTCGCCATCCGCATCGCCTCAGCGCCGCCGTGGTGAGGCGTCTTTGGCCAATTGCGAGGTGATGTCGGCGAAGGTCACGGCGAGCGAGGTGCGCACGTCGATGACGCTCGGCCCGCGCGCCGCCAATGCCTCGCGCAATGCCGGCGCGATCGCCGCCGGCTCCTCGATGCGCACACCGCGGCAGCCGAGCGCGCGGGCGATCGCGGCATGGTCCCAATCGTTGAACTCGGCCGCGAACGGCCCCGAGCCGTGCAGCACCCAGCCAAGCGCGTTATTGTTGAAGACGACGCAGATGATCGGGATGTCGCGCTCGACCGCGGTCATCAGCCCGTTCATCGTCATCGCAAAGCCGCCGTCGCCGCACACCGCGACGACCGGCCGGTCGGGATGGACGAGCTTGGCGCCGAGTGCGGCCGGGATCGCAAACCCCATCGGCCCCGACCCGGCCGCCTGCAAAAACCCTTCGGCGCGTTTCGTCTGGTAGAAATGGGTCATCATGATGCGGTTTTCGCCGGCGTCGCAGGTGACGATCGCATCCTCCGGCAAGCCGCGCGACAGTTCGCCGATCAGGCGCTGCGGCAGGATCGGCTTGTCGTCGGCGAAATAGCCGCGCTCGTTGAAATAGCCGTGGCGCTCGCGATGTGCGGCGACGCGGTGCTCGGCTGCTCGCCGGCGATCCGTCCCGCTCCGCTCGACCTCGTGCAGCAGCTGGCCGACAACGACCGCCGCATCGCCGAGCAAGAGATGCTCGGCCGGGTAGTTCCACGAGGCGTTGCGCGGCTCGATCTCGATCTGAACAAAAGTCTGCCGCGCCGGGTCGAGCAGCGCGCGGTTTTCCCAGGCGGTGTCGCTGGGGCTCAGTTTCGAGCCGACCACCAGCACCAGATCGGCCTCGGCGACGCAGGCATTCGCCGCCTCGGTGCCAAAGGTGCCGAATACGCCCAAAGCCAGCGGGTGCGTCTCGGCAAACGTGCCCTTACCGGCCGCGGTTGTCGCCACCGGCAGCCCCGCCGCCTCGGCCAGCCGGCGCAGCCCGTCATAGGCCTGGGCGATGCGCACCCCGTTGCCGGCGATCAGCACCGGCTTTTGTGCTGAAAGGATCGCCGCGGCGGCGGCCTCGACCCGGCGCTCCTCGGCCGGAGGCGGTGCCACCGGCAGATAGTGGCGGGTCGGGTACAGCATCGGCTGCGAGTCGGGCGCGACATTTCCGGCCAGCGAATCATGGGCATAGAGGATCGCGACCGGCCCCGGCTGGCCCGACAGCGCGTGCTTGATGCCGAGCTGGGTGGCCTGCACCGCGGCGATCGGATCGTGCGCC
>DATJTI010000075.1:0-13849 GCA_035503615.1 Allostellaceae bacterium
CCCCGGCCATCTCGCGCAGTTGCGCCGCATCCTCGACGACCCCGAAGCCTCCGACAACGACCGCTTCGTCGACCTCGACCTGCTGAAGAACGCCAACATCGCCGCCGGCGGCGTGCTGCCGATGTGCCAGGACACCGGCACCGCGCTGGTGTTCGGCAAGCAGGGGCAGCGCGTGTGGGTGGAGGGCGACGCGGAGGAGGCGCTGAGCTACGGCGTGCACCGCACCTATACCGAGACCAACCTGCGCTATTCGCAGATGGCGCCGCTGTCGATGTTCGAGGAGGTCAATACCGGCAACAACCTGCCGGTGCAGTTCGACATCATGACCGCGCCCGGGGAGGACCACGCCGACGAGCTCAACCTGATGTTCGTCGCCAAGGGCGGCGGCTCGGCCAACAAGAGCTTCCTGTTCCAGGAGACGCGCGCGATCCTGTCGCCGGCGCGGCTGCTCGCGTATCTCGAAACGAAGATCAAGACCCTGGGGACGTCGGCCTGCCCGCCCTACCATCTGGCGATCGTGATCGGCGGTACCTCGGCCGAGATGAACCTGAAGACGGTCAAGCTTGCCAGCTGCCGCTATCTCGACAGCCTGCCGGCCGCCGGCAACCGGTGGGGCCAGGCCTATCGCGACCGTGAATTCGAGGCCGCAGTGCTCGAATTGACCCGCGACCTCGGCATCGGTGCGCAGTTCGGCGGCAAGTATTTCTGCCACGACGTGCGGGTCATCCGGTTGCCGCGGCATGGGGCGAGCCTGCCGATCGGCATCGGCGTGTCGTGCTCGGCCGATCGCCAGATCCTCGGCAAGATCACCGCCGACGGCATCTTTGTCGAACAGCTCGAGGAGAACCCGGCACGCTTTCTGCCCGAGATCGACGAGGCCTCGCTTGGCGGTGAGGTGGTACCAATCAATCTCGGCCGCCCGATGGCCGAGATCCGCCGCACCCTGTCGCAATACCCGATCAGGACGCGGCTCAGCCTGACCGGGCCGCTGATCGTCGCGCGCGATATCGCCCACGCCAAGTTGCAGGAGCGGCTCGATCGCGGCGAGGGGCTGCCCGACTACGCCAGGAACCACCCGATCTACTATGCCGGCCCGGCGAAGACACCGCAGGGCTACGCCTCCGGGTCGTTCGGGCCGACCACGGCCGGGCGCATGGACAGCTATGTCGATGCGTTCATGGCGGCCGGCGGCAGTTTTGTCACGCTGGCCAAGGGGAACCGCGGCGGCGAGGTGCGCGACGCCTGCCGCAAACATGGCGGCTTCTATCTCGGCTCGATCGGCGGGCCGGCGGCGCGCCTCGCGCTCGAATGCATCCGCAAGGTCGAGCTCGTCGAATATCCCGAACTTGGGATGGAGGCGGTGTGGCGCATCGAGGTCGTCGATTTCCCGGCCTTTATCGTGATCGACGACAAGGGAAACGATTTCTTCTCCGCGCTCGCCTGAAGCGGCAGCGGACGGAAGGCGGGCGGAGGCCTCCTCGTTGGCGCGGACCGGGGGCGCGGCACAGGATGATGTGGTCGAGGCCCTGACGCGCGGCGACACGGGAGCCTGGAAGCTGTTTGTCCGGCGTTATGCCGGGCTGGTCACCGCGGCGGTGCGCGGTGTGGCGCGCGACCCGAACGACATCGAGGACCTGGTGCAGGAGGTGTTCCTGCGGCTGTGTCGGAGCGACTTCCGCCTGCTGCGCGGGTATGATCGCAGCCGCGCCGGGCTCTCGACCTGGATCACGATCGTCGCCCGCAGCACCGCGCGTGATGCGATGCGCCGGCGCCGCCCGGTGGCGGTGCCGATCGAGGCCGTGCCGGAAGGCTGGCTCGCGGTCGATCCGGTGGTCCCGGTCGCCCGGCTCAAGCTGCCGGACGCGCTGCTGTCGCCGCGGCAACGCGAAATCCTGACCATGCTCTATGATCGCGAGATGGAGGTGGCGGAGATTGCGGGCGCGCTCGGCATCGACCCGCAGACCGTGCGCAGCGCCCATCACAAGGCGATGATCAAGCTGCGCGCCCATTTCAAGACCGAGGCGGAATGATCCGGCGCACCGGAAGGTTGCGGGGATGGCCGGATTGCAGCATGCCTAGATACCCAAAGAGAGCGGTGCGATGAAGCGAACCGGCGGTAGAATGGGCAAGGCGGCGAACTTTGAGGCGGACCGCGCCGTGTGGCGGTATTGCCGCAGCGCAGACGCGCCGGCGGATGAAGCGGCGCGCTTTCTCGATCTCGCCGGTTTTGCCGACGATCGGCTCGATGAAGAGGACCACGATCGGGTGGCGGCACTGCTCGCGGTCGATCTCGCGGCGGCCGCCGATGTGGCCGCGGCGCGCGAACTGGCCATGCCGAGCGCCGTCGAGACGCTGCCTGCCGCGGTCATGGCCGGGATCATCGCCAGGGCCGAGGCGCTGGTCGCCGATGGCGAGAGCGCGCCCGCTCGCATTTTCTCGCTGCGGGCCGAGCCGGATCGGCCGGTGCTGCAGCGTTTCGCACAATGGGGCAGCCTTGCGGCGGCGATTGTCGTTGCCAGCTGGCTCGGCTTTGCCATGGGCAGCGACACCTCGGCGGTGCTGACCCGACCGCCGGCGCAAACCGCTCAGACCGCTGACACGAACTTTCTGCCCGAGCTGCTCGACCCGACGACGAGCTTTCTGCGAGAGCTGGTCGAGGGCCGGCAGACGTGAGCCTCGTCCATGCCGTGGCGCATGGTGGGACGCGCCGGAATTTCCTGAAAGTGGCGTTGGCCCTGTCGCTGGCGCTCAATTTGTTCTTCGTGGTCGGCGCCACATGGATCCGGGTTCATGCGCCGGCGCCGCCGCCCTCTCCCGAGCAGCGCCTCGCGCAGATGGGTCGCGAGATCGGCCTCGACGCACAGCAGACCGAGGCGTTTGCGGTCTATTCGCAGACCATGCGTGAACGCCTCCAAGCGATGCATCGGGCGACCCAGCCGCTGGTGTCGCAGGCCTGGTCGGAGGTGGCCAAGCCGCAAGCCGACGAGACGCGGATCATGCAGCTGCTCGACCAGGCCGGGCAGAAGCGGCGCCAGTTTGTCGGCCAGCTGACGGCGACGACGTTGTCGTTCCTGGCGACGCTGTCGCCCGAGCAGCGCCGCAAATTTGTCGAGCTCGCCCATCAGCGGCCGCGCCCGTGGTCCCCGCCGCACGATCACGACAGCTCGCACTAGATTTTGCTCTCGCCCAAACCCCGCGGCGGCGGCATCGCTGCCGCGCCATCGAGGAGCCGCGAATGGCCCAGAATGCTGCAACCGGGCGTTCTCGCCGCGCCGCGCTGCGTCTTGCTGTTGCCGCCGCCCCGGCGCTGCTGATGACGGTGGCGTGGCCCGGGGCCGCCGGCGCCGAGGCAAAGCCCGCGCAACCGCTCAAGATCGGCATGATCGGCTCCGGCCGAGAGGGCGGCGCGCTCGGCTCGCTCTGGGTCAAGGCGGGTCACCCGGTCATGTTCTCGTCGCGCCATCCCGGGGAGCTGAAGGATCTGGTGGCCGGGCTCGGTCCGTTGGCGCATGCCGGCACGGTTGCGCAGGCAATCGCGTTCGGCGATGTCGTGGCAATCGTCGTGCCCTATCCGGCGATGCGGGAGATCGGCCGCGACTACGCGGCAGCGCTCGCCAAAAAGGCGCTCGTCATCGATGTCAGCAACCCGATCGCCCGACGCGACGGCGATGCGATCGTCGATTGGGCGAACCAGCAGGGCGGCGCCGGTCTGGCGACCGCCAAGCTGTTGCCGGGCGCGCACCTCGTCCGCGGCTTCAATGCGATCGGCTCTACGCGGCTCTCGGAAGACGCGCATCACGCCGGCGGCGAGCTCGGCATCCCGATCGCCGGCGACGACCCGAAGGCGATTGCGATCGCCTCGACGCTGATCCGAGAGATCGGCTACGAGCCGGTGCTGATCGGCGGGCTGGCAAAGGGTAAATATCTGGTGCCGGGGACACCGCTCGCTGGCGAGCACACCCCGGCTGAGATCCGCCAGATCGCCTCTGGTCTCGGCTGAGGCGCATTTGAGCGACCGCCGGCCGGCCCCCGCTGCGGATCGCGCCCCCGATATGGATCGCGGCTCCGCTGCGGATTGTGGCCCCGCTGCGGATTGCGGCCCCGCTGCGGATTGCGGCGTGCTGTTCCGCCTGCTGCGCCGCTTCATCGACATCCGGCGCGAGGAGGTCGCGGTCGTCGCTTGGTGCTGGCTCTACATTTTCGCTGTCCTGTCGTCCTATTACATCATGCGGCCGATCCGCGACGCGGCGGGGGTGGCCGGCGGTGTGCGCAATCTGCAATGGCTGTTCACCGGCACGCTCATCGGCATGCTGGTGCTGAACATCCCGTTCGCCTACCTCGTCAAAAAGCTGCCGCGCAGCCGCTTCATCCCGCTGACCTACCGGTTTTTCGCCGCCAACATCGTGCTCTTTGCGGTCGCTCTCCACTATGCCGGCGCGGCGCAGGCGGTATGGATCGGGCGGGTCTTCTTTATCTGGGTGTCGGTCTACAATTTGTTTGTCGTGTCGGTATTCTGGCAGATGAACGTCGACCTGTTCAGCCCGGAACAAGGCAAGCGCCTGTTCGGGCTGATCGCGGCCGGCGCGTCGATCGGCGCGATCGTCGGCTCAAGTGTGACCGCCTCGCTCGCCCGCGTGGTGTCGCCGCTCTTCCTGCTGCTGGGTGCGGCATTTCTGCTCGAGGTCGCGGTGTTCGGCGTCGGCCGCCTGTCGCGCCTGTCGCCGGCGCTGCATCGCCAGCCCGCCGCGACGGCCGAGGCACCGATCGGGGGCAGCGTGTTCGCCGGGATCACCCGCGCCTTCCGCTCCCCCTACCTCGTCAATGTCAGCCTGTTCGTGCTGCTGTTCGCGGTCACCTCGACCTTTCTCTATTTCCAGCAGGCCGGCATCGTCGCTCGCAGCTTTCACAGCCACGGGGCGCAGACCGCGTTCTTCGCGACCGTCGATCTCTGCGTCAACATCCTGACGCTCGCGATCCAGCTGTTGCTGACCGGCCGTATCGTCGGGCTGTTCGGGGTGGCGCTGACGCTCGCATTGCTGCCGGCGCTGACGATTGTCGGCTTTGGCGCGCTGGCGCTGCTGCCGACGATCGCCGCGGTGGCGGTGTTTCAGGTGCTGCGCCGGGCGGCGGATTACGCGATCGCGCGACCGACGCGCGAGGTGCTGTTCACGGTCGTGCCGCGCGAGGACCGCTACAAGGCGAAGAGCTTTATCGACACCGCGGTCTACCGCACCGGCGACCAGCTCGGCGCCTGGTCGGTGGCGCTGCTGCGCGTGCTCGGCCTCGGTGTCTCGGGAGTGGCCGTGGTGGCGATCCCGATCGCGCTCGCCTGGCTCGTCAACGGATTGTGGCTCGGCCGCCGGCAGGAACGGCTGGCGGCATTGCCTGCACTCGAGGTCGGCACCCCGGCCGCCGAGGGCACGGCACTCCCGGCCGGCAGCGGCTCCTGACCATCTCCCGCGCACTGGCCGGTTTTCGACAAAGGAGGCGGTGCGATGGCCCGACGCTCCGGCGCGCTGCGGTTCTGGGTGTGCGTTCTGTTGCTGTCGCTGCTCCCCGCCAGCGATCCTGGTACGGCGCGCGCCGAGAGCATGGGCCGCTCGTTCCTGATCGTCACCGACATTCATTTCAACCCGATGGCCGAGCCGGCGCTGGTCAATCGGCTGGTCGCGGCACCGCCCACCGCCTGGGCCGGCATCCTTGACAGCGGCAAGGAGCAAACGCCCAGCCGGTACGGCGCCGATACCAACTGGCCGCTCTTACGCTCGACGCTGCGGCAGATGAAGGCGGTGCTGGCCCACCCCGCCTTCGTGCTGGTGCCGGGCGATTTTCTCGCCCATCACTTCCGGGCCAAATTCGACGCCGCTTCCCGCGATCGTTCGGACCGCGCCTATCGCCGCTTTGTCATCGCGACGATGCGGTTTCTCGCTGGTGAACTCGAACGGAGCTTCCCCGGCACGCCGGTGCTGCCGGCGATCGGCAACAATGACGATGCGTGTGGCGATTACCGGCTGCGACCGAATGGCTTGTTTCTCGCCGACACCTTGCCGATCGTGCGCAGTCTCGTCGGCGCCGCCGCCGCACCCGGCTTCGCCCGGAGCTGGACCGGCTATGGCAATTACCGTGCTGGCGTGCCGGGAGCGCCGGGCCTCAGCCTCCTGGCGCTGAACACGGTGTTCTTTTCGCCGAACTACCGCAATGATTGCGGACCGGCGCAAGCTGCCGATCCGGGCCACCAGACGCTCGCTTGGCTCGCCGGCGAATTGGCCGCTGCACAGCGGGCGCATCGGCATCTGTGGCTCGTCTATCACATTCCGCCCGGCATCGATGGCTACCGCACCGGAGGCCGCGGTTCGTGCCCGGGGCCGATCGTGCCGATGTGGGACGAGGGTTAC
This sequence comes from Allostellaceae bacterium, assembly GCA_035503615.1. Lineage (GTDB taxonomy): Bacteria > Pseudomonadota > Alphaproteobacteria > ATCC43930 > CGMCC-115725 > AP-15. The sequence goes on from DATJTI010000075.1 coordinate 6,396, forward strand.
GCCCGCCCGTTCTACGCTTTGATGCGCCGCTATGCTGGCACGATCCGGGCGAGCTTCGCCGCCCACACCCATATGGATGATCTCCGCCTGATCGGCGATGGCCGGGATGATTTCGCCTTTGTCGTGATGACCCCGGCGGTGAGCCCGATCTTCGGGCAGAACCCGGCCTTCCGGATCGTCAATTTCGACGCAGATGGCTCGCTACGCGACGAGACGACCTATGATCTCGCCAATTTGGCGCAGGCGGGCGCCGGCGCGCCGCCGCGATGGCGGGCGGAATACACCTTCAGCAGCAGCTGGCGCCTGCCTCGGATCGACCTGCCGAGCCTCGAACGGCTCTACGCGATGATCACCACCGAGCCAGCTGGCGGCCAGCGCTGGCACGACCTGTTCGCGGTGTCGAGCCCGGTCTACTGGACCCGCTACCGTCATGCTCCCGGCCCGAGCCGCGCCGATCTCTGCGCCACCGGTCACGTTCTGCCCGACGATTTTCGCAGCTGCTGGTGCAGCGAGGGGCAAGCCGGCAAAATACAGCCTAGCCTGGCGAGATAGCGAAAATTAGGGGCGAGATAGCGAAGATTATGGCGGCGAGATAGTAGCGATCGCCTAAACCCGCCGAACGCTCAGGAGACGAGGCAGTTTCCGCCGCTCTTCGGATTGTCGGGTTTGGCGTCGGGGGTCGTGAACGGCACCCCTTCGCCGGGACGGGTGCCGATTTTCACGAGGTCGCTCGCCATCGGCGGCTTTGCCGGATCGCGCCCGGCGATGATCGTGCCGCCCGAGACGCGCTCATTGCGCGCCGGCCACAAAAATTCGAACCCGGTGATGCGGCGGCCGGTGCCGCTTGGAATGTAGATCGGACCGGACAGGCGGAAGATGTGCTTGCCGGGTCCGCTCGCGCCGATCTCACTCCCGATCGGGCGGCCGGTCTGCGCCCAGACGATATCGTCGCCGCGAAACCAGGCGTTGAGAGCCGCGGTGTCGTCATGGGTGCCGTCGCCCCACAAGACGAGTGTGGTGACGGCGCATCTGGCAGACCCGGTCCCGGCCCAGGCCGGCACGGCACCGAATAGGATCGCGCACAGAAGGGCGAGGATGCGGGTCATCGGCCGCGCTCTGCCGCGGGCCTAGCCATTACCGCCCGCCACCGGGATCGCGACTTGGCGACGCGGCGACCACGGCACCTCACGCAGATGTTCGAGGTCGATCCGCGGCATCGCCACGCTCAGCAGGCCGGCGACGCGGTTGGCAAGATCGCTATAGCCGTCAAAATTGCGGCGCAACCGGCCGCGCCAGGCGGGGGTGCCGCCGCTCGCATGCAGTTCGAACGCGGATTCGCGTCCGTCGAGCGCCGAGGACACGTGATCCCAGGCCATCTGCAACAATGCTGCACGCTGCAGCGCACTATAACCGCCGCCGCCAAACGCCTGGGCGAGACCCTCGGCCACCTCGGGGGCGGCGAGGTCCCGGTCGGATGGGGCGACCACCAGCGACGAGCCGGGCACGATCCGCAGGATCTCGTCCATGCGCGGGCGGGCCCGCAGAATCGCCAGGCCGCCGGCGGCGAGGTGCGCGTGATTCGGAACGCAGTAGCCGCTGGCGGTAAAGTGCGGATCGCGCTCGCAAGCGACGAGGCAGCTGCGCACCATCTGCACGTCCGTCGCCAGATCGATGAGGTATTCGATCGTCTGCTCGTGCCGGGCGAGGCTCATCGCGTGCGCCAGCGCCAGCGCCAGGCCGAGCGTGAACTCGGCCTTCGACAGCCAGCCATGCACATGGTGCCAGATCAGCCAGCGCACCACCGGCTCGGGCGACTGGCCGAGCAGAAACACCTGCTCCCACGGGATGAACACGTCGTCGAGCCAGATCTGGCCATCGAGCTCGTCAAAGCGGCTCGACAGCGGCGCCATGAACGGGTTGGCCTCACGCACCGCGATCTTGCGGCACAGGATCGTCACTCCGGGGGCGGCGACCGGGACGACAAAGGTCGCGAAATGCTCGCCGAGCTTCAGACCGGAAACGCTGCCGACATAGACATCCTCGGCATAGGCGGGGCTCGTATGCATGCCGATCTTGCCGCTGACGACGATCCCGGCATCGGTTTCGCGCACGATCCGCAACGCGGCGCGCTCGACCGGGTCCTCACGCAGGCGATAGCCGATCGTCGGGGCGCCGCCGCAAAAGGTCAAAAACCGCCCGGTTTCAGCGATCATCTCCCGGTAGCGGCCGGCACTGGCGATCTGTTCCGCCGACACCGCGGATTCCTGCGCTGAAGCGAGGATGCCGAGCGCGATCATATGGCCGTAGCATGGGGTGTGGGTGATGTTGCCCGCAGACAGGAACGTCGTCGCGGCAAAGAACCTCCCCATGCCGCCGAGGTCGTCGGCGCTCCTGGGCACGGCATAGGCCCAAGGGGCGCCGTCCTGCGGCCGCAACACGATATCGCGCCAAGTCGGGTCGCGCCCAGCCGGATCGCGCAACAGATCGTACCAGGCGACATATTCGTCGACCATCGCGCGGGTCGCCGGATGCGTGGTCACATCGTCGATCAGGCCCTCGCCCATGACCCATACGCGGCGGCCGTCACGCAATGCCCGCCGGTATTCCGCTCCTGTCCGCATCGCGTCTTCCCCGTTTGGGCCTGCACGCCGTCGACAGATGTAGCCCCGGGCGACGTGCCGGCCAATCGGCGAATGCGCCCGCGCCGAAGATGCGGTGCGTCGCCGCCATCCTCCGTCACCCGAGGCGCCCCCTTACCCGAGGCGCCAGCGCAGGGTTTCGCCGGCGCGGAACGGGACAACGACATTCTCGCCGGCGCCGACCTGCTCGGGCATACGCACCGCCTCGCGCCGCAGCGTCACCCGCGCGTCATTGACCGGCAGGCGATAGAATGCCGGGCCATTTAGCGCGGCGAAGGCTTCGAGCCGGTCGAGCGCGCCTTCCTCCTCGAACACTTCGGCATAGAGCTCGAGTGCGCGGGGGGCGGTGAAGATTCCGGCGCAACCGCAGGCGGTCTCTTTGGCCGGCCGGGGATGCGGCGCGCTGTCGGTGCCGAGAAAGTAATGGGGGTCGCCCGAAGTCGCGGCTCGGCGCAGCGCTTGCCGATGCGGTTCGCGCTTGGCGATCGGCAGACAATAAAGATGCGGCCGGATGCCGCCGGCAAACAATGCGTTGCGGTTGATGACGAGGTGATGGACGGTGATCGTTGCCGCCAGGTTCGCCGTGGCAGCACCGACATAGGCGACGGCCTCCATGGTCGTGATGTGCTCGAGCACGATGCGCAATTCGGGCAGCCGCCGGCGCAACGGGTCGAGCACCCGCCCGATGAACACCGCCTCGCGATCGAAAATGTCGATCTCGGGATCGGTGGCCTCGCCATGGACCAGCAATGGCATGCCGATCTCGGCCATGCGTTCCAATACCGGCCGCACGCGATCGAGGTCGCTGACGCCGGCGGCGGAATTGGTCGTTGCATGCGCCGGGTAGAGCTTGACCGCGGCGAACACGCCTTCCTCGTAGCCGCGGGCGATCTCCGCAGGGTCGGTCGTGTCGGTCAGATAGCAGGTCATCAGCGGGGTGAAACCGCTGCCCTCCGGCAGCGCCTTGAGGATCCGCTGGCGATAGGCGCGCGCCGCAGCGACGGTGCATAATGGCGGCACCAGATTGGGCATCACGATCGCGCGAGCGAACTGGCGCGCAGTATAAGGCAGCACCTGTGCCAGCATTGCGCCATCGCGCAGATGGACGTGCCAATCGTCGGGGCGACACAGCGTGACTCGGTCCATTCTCTTCGCCGTTTTCCTGCCCATATCAGCATAGGCCAGGTGCCGGTGCGCTGGCCATGGCGGCGCGATGGAGGTCGGAGGGCGGCAATGAGCGGATGCATCGTCGGCTGGGCGCATTCGAAGTTCGGCAAGCACGACGGCAAAAGCATCGAGGAGCTGATCGTCGAGGTGACCCGAGCAGCACTCGCCGATGCCGGGATCGCCGCCGCCGATATCGATACCGTCTATGTCGGCACGATGAACGGCGGCTTTGTGCGCCAGGAATTTCCGGCTTCGCTGGTGTTTCAGGCCGATCCCGGCTTCCGCTTCAAGCCGGCGACGCGGGTCGAGAATGCCTGCGCCACCGGCTCGGCCGCGATCCATCAGGGGCTGAACGCGATTGCCGCCGGCAAGGCGCGACTGGCACTCGTCGTCGGCGTCGAAAAGATGACCGAAATCGGCGGCGCGCAAATCGGCGACATCCTGCTCGGCGCCAGCTATCGCCAGGAGGAAGATGCGACCCCCGGCGGATTTGCCGGGATCTTTGGCCAGATCGCGCAGAGCTACTTCCAGCGCTATGGCGACCAGTCCGACGCACTGGCCCGGATCGCCGCGAAAAACCACAAGAATGGTGTCGACAACCCGTTGGCCCAGATGCGCAAGGATCTCGGCTACGAATTCTGCCGCACGGTTTCCGACAAGAACCCGATCGTCGCCGGGCCGTTGAAGCGCACCGACTGCTCGCTCGTCTCGGATGGAGCGGCGGCCGTGGTTCTGGCCGACACGGCGACTGCGCTTGCAATGCGAAAGGCCGTCATCTTCCGCGCCGCCGAGCAGGTCAACGACTTCCTGCCGATGAGCCGGCGCGATGTGATCGCGTTCGAAGGGCCGGCGCTCGCCTGGAAGCGGGCCTTGGCCGCAGCCCGTCTCGGGCTCGACGATCTCGATCTGGTCGAGACCCATGATTGCTTCACGATCGCCGAGCTGATCGAATACGAGGCGATGGGTCTGACGCCGCCAGGCGAGGGTGCCTGCGCGATCCTCGAAGGCTGGACCGAAAAGAGCGGAAGGCTGCCGGTCAACCCGTCGGGCGGGCTCAAATCCAAGGGGCATCCGATCGGCGCCACCGGCGTGTCGATGCATGTGCTGGCGGCAATGCAGGTGACCGGTACCGCCGGCGGCATTCAGGTGCCCGGTGCGTCGCTCGCCGGAGTCATGAACATGGGCGGTGCCGCGGTCGCCAATTTCGTCAGCATCCTCGAACCGCTGCGGGCATAGCCCGGCATCGCCGCATCACTGGGGCGAGGCAATGCGGGATGGGGATCAGCCGACGAGAAAGGATACCGGGATCATCACCGCCGCCACCTTGAGCGACCAGACCCAGCCCTCCGCGTAGACCAGGCCGACAAGGGCCATGGCGCAGGCGATCAGCACGGCCTGCCGTGGCGGAATCTCGATGCGGCGACGCATGCGCCGATGCTAGCACGGGGTCGCTGCGACAACCATTGCCGGCGGGTCTTCCACAATGTCGCAGCCGGCCACAGCGTTGCGTCGCAGCCGGCCACGGCGTCGCGTCGCCGCCGATGCGGCCGCGGGTCGAACGCAGCGCGAGCGGGCGGCTAGGCTGCGACCCAGGCGAGATAATCCTTGGCAAGTGCTGCAACAGCCGCCTCGTAAAGCCGCTTTCCGGCTTCCGGGGTCGCCAGCGCCGAGTTGGAGCCGATCCGGCCATCCGGGAAGTTGCGCCGATATTCGGCAGCGTCGGAAAATTCGCCGCGCGGGGCGATCTGCGGGTTGAGTGGTGCGGATTTGACCGCTTGCGGATAGGCGAACTGGGTCACTGCGACCTCGCTCGGCGTCGCATGGCTGCCCTCGGCGTCGCCGTACAATTCCTTGGCCAGTTGGCCGACCCCCTGGCCGTGCCACCAATTGCGCAGCCGGCATTTGAGCGGCCCGGCTCCACCATCGGGCGACAGGCTGCGCGCCGCGTAAATCTCTGAAAAGGCGGCGGCGATCGTCGCGATGTTGCCGCCATGCCCGTTGATGAAATAGAAGCGTTCGAAACCATGATGCGCCAGCGATTCGACGATATCGCGCAGCACCGCGATCAGCGTGCTCGGCCGCAGCGTGATCGAGCCGGGAAACGCCATATGATGCTGCGCCATGCCGACGCCGATGGTCGGGCCGACCAAGGCGCCGGTCTCCTCGCCGACGCCGCGGGCGATCAGCTCGGCACAGATCGCGTCGGTGCCGATCACCCCCACCGGCCCGTGCTGCTCGGTCGAGCCGATCGGCAGGATGATGCCGTGGCTCGTCTGAAGATAGGCCTCGACTTCCGGCCAAGTCTGCAAGTGCAGCTGCATCGTCCGACCTCCTGTTCGTCGACCGGCAATATGCCGAATCTCGCGTGGTCCTGTCTTCCCTTGCGTCGAACGGGATCGGATGAGCGGTCCGCTCGATCGCGGCCTGTCAGCAATCGTCCGGCGTGCTCTGATCGGGTTTGGCGCGCTGGCGGCGGCCGGCGAAGGCCGTGACGACACCATGCAGGGTGCGCAATTCCTGCTCGGTGCATTGGGCACGCTGGAACAGGCTGCGCAGGTTGCGCACCATGCTGGGGCGCGCCTCGCGATTGCGCAAGAAGCCGCTCTTTTCGAGCTCCTCTTCGAGATGCCCGAAGAAATTCAGCAATGCCGCCTTGTCGGCCGGCTGGGAAAGCCCGGTATGCAGCGCCTCTGCCGGCGCCCCGGCAGCGGCGGTGAACCATTCGTAGCCGACGATCAGCACCGCCTGGGCGAGGTTCAAGGACGAGAACCCCGGGTTCAGCGGCACGGTCAGGATCGTATCGGCGAAGGTCAGGTCGTCGTTCAATAATCCGGTGCGCTCGGGCCCGAACAGCACGCCGCACGGCTGTGCGGCCGCAAGATGAGCGCGCATCTCCGCCGCCGCCCGGCGCGGTGTCACCTCGCGCCGGACCATGCCGCGGTCGCGCGCAGTCGCGGCATAGACATGCAGCAGACCGGCGATGGCACTCGGCACATCGGGATAGAGCCGCGCCCGGTCGAGCACGCCATCGGCGCCGCTGGCGGCGGCCACCGCCCGGTCCGACGGCCAGCCGTCGCGCGGCCGCACCAGTCGCAGATCGTCGAGCGCGCAGTTCATCATCGCTCGCGCCGCAGTGCCGATATTCTCGCCGAGCTGCGGCTCGACCAAGATGATCGCCGGCCCGTTGGCCTCGGCGCGCCGGCGATGGTCGGTCCCAGCCATGGTTACGCCCGACGCCAAACTGTCGTGCCGTCCGGCTTGTCCTCAAGAATGATTCCTTCCGCCGCCAGTTCGGTGCGGATCTTGTCGGCTTCGGCAAAGCGGCGCTGGCGGCGCGCCTCTGCTCGGGAGATGATGCGCTGGTCGATACTCACCTCAGCTGGAGGATGCGAGATTAGAATCGCTCCACTTGAAGATCTCGAACTCGAAGTAGTAGGAGGAAGATGCAATATTTCGGACCCCTCATCTTGTCTATCGGACTTGGTTATTCCCTGCAGCCAGTGCATTGGGTCGGACTTGAGTATCCCCATCAATTTGGTACTTCCGAGCAGCTGCCTTTGCAGCCGTCCTCGGGCTCCAGGCTCCTTAGTTCGGTTGATCGCCCCAGCAAGATTATGCAGATGCATGATCGCCGAGGGTGTGTTGAGG
>DATJTI010000076.1:0-10202 GCA_035503615.1 Allostellaceae bacterium
GTCGGCGTCCGCGACCTCGAACAAGCCCGCCGGGTCTGGAGCCGGCTCGGCTTTACCCTGTCGCCGCGCGGCCGGCATATCGGCCAGGGCACCGCCAATTACTGCATCATGTTTCCCGGCGACTATCTCGAAATTCTCGGGATCGTCGATGCCGCCGACCGGGTCGAGCGCCTCGCGGCATTCCTCGAGCGGCGCGAGGGGCCGATGGCGGCGGCGTTCGCCCCGGCCGGAACCGCGGAGGAGGCGCGTGCCGCGCTGCTGCGCCGGCAGCTGCACCCGTCCGAGCCGCGCGCGCTGGCGCGCCGCACCGAGCTTCCCGACGAGACGCTGCTGCCGCGGTTCAGCCTGGTCGCGCTGCCAGCCGACGAAACCCCGGGTCTCGACAGCTTTTTGTGCGGCCATCTGACCCCGGAACTGATGCGCCGGCCGGAATGGCTCGTCCACGCCAACGGCGCCTCCCGGCTGAATGCGATCCATGTCCTGGTCGACGGCACCGCGCCGCTGTTGCCGGCCTACGACCGGCTGTTCGGCATCGTCCGGGTGACGACCACCGACGCCGTCGCCACGATCCATGTCGGTCGCCAGCGAATCGTGTTCGGCACGCTCGACGATTTTCAGACGATGCATCCCGGGCTCGAGCTCGATCCGGCGTTGCCGCGGCCGGGTATCGCAGCCCTCGAGCTCGGCGTCGCGCGGCTCGAAGCAACCGCCCAGCATCTGGCGCAGGCGGGGGTGGTCTTTACCCGCATGCCCGATGGCGACATCGCCGTGCCGGCGCATGAGGCAACCGGCACGATCCTGCTGTTCGCCGCCTAAACCGCGCGAGGCCTAAACCGCCCGGGCGGTGGCGGATTTTCACGAGCGCCAGCGGCATAACGCCGCCGCCGGACGGGTTGGCGATCGCCGAGCCGGCCCGTATAACAGCATCGTCGAAACCGCGTTCCGCGCGAACCCGCCGACGATCGAGGGGCCGTTAGCGAATATTGGCCGATGCCGCTCTTCGTGATCCCGTTTCCCGCGATCGATCCGGTGGCGGTCGCGTTCGGCCCGTTCGCGATCCGCTGGTATGCGCTCGCCTATATCGCAGCGCTGGTGATCGGCTGGCGCTATTGTCTCGTTCTCGCCGCGCGCCCGCCGCATCTGGCCACGCGCCAGGATGTCGACGATTTTCTCGTCTGGGCGACACTCGGGGTCGTGCTGGGCGGACGCATCGGCTACGTCCTGTTCTACAATCTCGGCTACTATTTCGCCCACCCGCTGCAGTCGGTCGAAGTATGGCACGGCGGCATGTCGTTTCACGGCGGGGCGATCGGCGTGACGATCGCGCTGGTGTTGTTTACACGCCAGCGCCGGATTCGCCTGTTCAGCTTCTCCGACATCATTATCGAGGCGGTGCCGATCGGGCTCTTTTTCGGTCGTATCGCCAATTTCATCAACGGTGAGCTGTTCGGACGGCCGAGCAATGTGCCATGGGCGATGATCTTTCCGAATGGCGGGCCAATTCCGCGGCATCCGAGCCAGCTTTATGAAGCATTCTGCGAAGGCATTTTGTTGTTTGTGCTGCTGCTCGTTGCCGAGCGGCGCGGTGCCCGGCGACGGCCCGGCGTCGTCACCGGGCTGTTTCTGGTCGGCTACGCGATCGCCCGCATCTTTGGCGAGATGTTCCGCCAGCCCGACCCGCAGATCGGATATCTGATCTTTGGCACGACCGAAGGCCAGCTGCTGTCAATCCCGGTACTGCTGGCCGGCATCGCCCTGATCTGGTGGGCGCGGCGGTCGCGGGCAGCCGGCACCGAGCCGTGACCCGGCCGTCGCTCGCCGAGCGGATCGCGCGCCGCATCCGCGCCGAGGGCCCGCTGTCGGTCGCGGCCTATATGGCGATGGCCCTGCACGACCCGGAGCGCGGTTACTACGCCTGCCGCCGACCGATCGGCGCCGCCGGCGACTTTGTCACCGCACCCGAGATCAGCCAGGTGTTTGGCGAGCTCCTCGGCGTGTGGTGCGCGCTGGTCTGGGAGCGGCTCGGCGGTCCGCACCCGGTGGTGCTGGCCGAGCTGGGGCCGGGTCGCGGCACACTCGCCGCCGACCTGCTGCGCGCCGCGGCGGCGCTTCCGGAATTCCGCCGGGCGTTGCGGCTATATCTCATTGAGGCGAGCGCGCCGCTGCGCGCCGAGCAGCAGCGCCGCCTCGCCGCTGTCGACCCGGCTCCCGTTTGGCTCGATCGGGCCGACGATCTGCCAGCCGGCCCGCTGATCCTCATTGCCAACGAATTCCTCGACGCGCTGCCGATCCGCCAAATGGTCCGCGGCAGAGAGCACTGGGCCGAGCGCACGGTGGCACTCGATCGCCACGGCCGGCTGGTGTTTGCGGTCGGCTCCGAAAGCCCGGTCTTCGATTTTCTGGTACCCGAGCCGCTGCGCCACGCGGCACCGCCGGGTTCGGTTTTCGAGATCGGACCGGCGGCGCTGGCGCTCGCAACTGCGCTCGGGGCAAGGCTGCGGCGCATTCCGGGGGCCGCGTTGTTCATCGACTACGGCCACGCCACGGGCTGCTCGGGGCCATTCCGGCAGGGATCGAGCCTGCGCGGGGTTCGCGACCATCAGCCGGTCGATGTCTTGACCTCGCCCGGGACCGTCGATCTCAGCGCCGATGTCGATTTCGCCGCGTTCTTGCAGGTCGCTCGGATGGCCGGCGCCGAAATCCGGGGGCCGGTACCGCAGCGCTCTTTCCTGCAGGCGCTCGGCATCGCGGCGCGTCTCGCCCGCCTGGTGGTTGGAGCGAGCCCGGCGGCACGCCGGCAGCTCGAAAGCGGTGTCGAGCGGCTGCTCGATCCGACGCAAATGGGCTGCCGGTTCAAGGTCGTGGCATTGATGTCGCCCGGGCTCGGAACGCCGCCCGGGTTCGATTTCGCCGAGGTGCGGCAATGATCACTCTTCCGGGGCTGGCGGCAGCAGGCCGGGGGGCCCGCCATGCTTTTTTCACCCGCGAGGGCGGGATCAGCGACGGGGTGTTCCAATCGTTGAACTGCGGTTTCGGCTCGGGCGACGAAATTGGCCGGGTGGCCCGCAATCGCGCGATCGCGATGGACCGCTTCGGGGCGGCGGCCGATCGTCTGCTGACCTGCCGGCAGGTGCACGGCATCGATGTCGTCATTGCCGAGCGGAGCTGGCGGCGCGAGGAGGCGCCCGCTGCCGACGCGATGGTCAGCCGCATTCCCGGATTGGTGCTGGGGGTGCTGACCGCCGATTGCGCCCCGGTCCTGCTACATGATCCGGTCGCCCGGATCGTCGCCGCGGCGCATGCCGGCTGGCGCGGTGCTCTCCACGGGGTCGTCGAGGCGACAATCGGGCAGATGGAGACGCTCGGCGCGCAGCGAAATCGAATTCACGCCGGGATCGGCCCGTGTATCGGTCGCGCCTCCTACGAGGTCGGTCCGGAGTTCCCGGGCCCGATCCTCGCGCGCAACCCGGCTGCGCATGCCTATTTCGATCCTGCCCGGCGGGCCGGCCATTTCCTGTTCGACCTCTCGGGCTATGTCGAGCACCGCTTGCGCGGCGCCGGAGTGGCGATGGTTCAATGTGTGCCCGCGGACACCGTCACCGGCGAGGAACGGTTCTTCAGCTATCGCCGGGCCTGCCTGCGCGGCGAACCCGGTTATGGCCGTGCGCTCTCGGCCATCGTGCTCGACAGCTGATTGCAGGATGGGGCTGATCGCAGGATGGGGTGGCGGCGCGACCGTGTTGCCACACCCGCGCATCATTCATGCCGGCGTCGCGATCGGGCTGCTGCTGGCGGCCTGCCAGCCATTGCCGCACCCGTTCGCCGACGATGTGCCGGCGCCGGGCTCGCCGATCCTGACTCTGCGCGATGACGCCAGCGTCGCGGTAGCACCGCTCAAGGGCGAACCGCGTGCTACTGCGGAAAAGCTCGCTTCGGCCATGGCGCTCGCCTTGCAGAAGCGCAACGTCGCCGCCAGTGCGCGCGCGGTCAGCATCGCCAGCTACCAGCTCGACGGCCGGATTGAGGGGATGCCGCCCAGCGGCGACAAGGAGGCGGTGGTGGTGCTGTGGGTGCTGCATGATCCATCGGGCAAAGCGCTCGGCGAGCGTGCCGAACGGATCGAGGGCGGGATCGCGGATTGGCAGCTTGGCAAAAAGGCCGCAATCGCCCGGCTCGCTGCGGCCGGGGCGGATGATATCGCACCGATGCTGCTCGGCAAGGCCCCGGTCGAGGTCGCCGACAGCGGCCGCACCCGGCTTCTGGTCGGCGGCGTCGACGGAGCGCCCGGCGATGGCGGTAGCGCGCTCGCTCGCGCCATCACGATGCTGCTGCAACGGCAGGACGTCACCGTGGTGTCGGGGCCGCAGGCGTCGGCCGATCTGGTGCTCTACGCCGATGTCGATGTCACCAAGGACAAGCCTGGGATGCAGCACGTCAAGATCGTCTGGCATGTGCGGCGCGCACATGGCGGCGAAATCGGCACGGTGATGCAACAGAACGATGTTCCGGCGGGCCTGCTCGACGGCCCGTGGGGCGATGTTGCTTATACGGTCGCCGACGCGGCCCAGAATGGCATCATGGCGCTGGTCGATCGCGGCGCCGCACCGCCGGGCGGCCCGTCCTGAACCGGGTGGACGCCCACGCCCAGGATTGCCAGGCCAAGGCGGCATTGTTACAATGGCGAGGCACGAAGCCGCGGGGTCCGGCCCGCCGGCGCCAGTGGCGGCCGCATGAAGATCCTCGCCTGCAACAGCAACCGCCCGCTTGCCGAAGCGATTGCGGCCTACCTCTCGCTACCGCTGACCAGGGCCAGCGTGCGCCGGTTCTCCGATATGGAGGTGTTTGTCGAGATCCACGAGAACGTCCGGGGCGAAGATGTATTCGTGATCCAGGCGACATCCTATCCCGCCAATGACCATCTGATGGAGCTGCTGGTCGCGCTGGATGCGTTGAAACGCGCCTCGGCGCGGCGGGTGACGGCGGTAATTCCGTATTACGGCTACGCCCGGCAGGACCGCAAATCCGGCTCGCGCACCCCGATCTCAGCAAAGCTCGTAGCCAACATGATCACCGCGGCCGGCGCCGACCGGGTGCTGACCCTCGACCTGCATGCCGGCCAGATCCAGGGGTTCTTCGACATCCCGACCGACAATCTGATGGCCGCACCGGTGCTGGTGAAGGACATCCTCGACCACCATTCGCGGCGCGAACTGGTGATCGTCTCGCCCGATGTCGGCGGGGTTTATCGCGCGCGCCATATCGCGCGCCGGCTCGACACCGACCTGGCCATCGTCGACAAGCGCCGCGAGCGGGCCGGCGTGTCCGAGGTCATGAACATCATCGGCGATGTGCGCGGGCGCAGCTGCATCCTGGTCGATGACATCGTCGATACCGCCGGCACGTTGTGCAATGCGGCGTCGGCACTGGTCGAAGCCGGTGCGCTCGTGGTCTACGGCTATGTGACGCATGGCGTGCTGTCGGGCGGAGCGGTGGCGCGGGTGATGGCCTCACCGCTCGAAATGCTGGTCATGACCGACAGCATCGTCGCCACCGAAGCGGTGCGGCAGGCACACAACATCCGCCAGGTCTCGATCGCCCCGCTGATCGCCGAGGCGATCCGCCGGATCAGCGAGGAGCGCTCGGTTTCGAGCCTGTTTGATTAGCCCCTGCCGGGCGGCGGCCAGCCCGACAGCGATGCGCCGGGGCCGGGTTGCATGCGGCACGGCAGCGATAAACCCGCGCTGGCTCAGAAACCCGTGTCAGCCCAGCGCCAATCCCCCAAGAGGAGCGACAGTCGATGCCCGAAATCACCACCCTCAGCGCCGAGCGGCGCGGCCGCGCCGGCAAGGGGGCGGCCCGCGCCACCAGACGGGCCGGGCGCGTTCCCGGCATCATCTATGGCGGCAAGACCGAGCCGACGCCGATCAGCCTCGAACCGCGCGAATTGTCGCGTGCGCTCGCCAGGCGCGGCTTTTTCGCGACGCTCGTCGATCTGTCGATCGATGGCGCTGTCGAGCGCGCCCTGCCGCGCGAGGTGCAGTACCATCCGGCGACCGACGCGCCATTGCATGTCGATTTCATGCGGGTGGCGGCGAGCACAAGGGTCACCGTCAGCGTGCCGGTCATCTTCGTCAACCATGAGCTGTCTATCGGGCTGCGCCGCGGCGGCATCTTGAACATCGTGCGCCACGGCATCGAGCTCAGCTGCCCGGTCGAGAACATCCCGGACCATCTGACCGTCAATCTCGACGGGCTCGATATCGGCGACAGCGTCCATATCAGCGCGGTCGCGCTGCCGGAGGGTTGCCGGCCGACGATCACCGAACGCGATTTCACGATCGCCAGTGTCGCCCCCTCTTCGGCCGTGCGTGAAGAAGCCGCGACCGCGGCGACCGCGGTTCCGGTCGCAGCCGAGCCGACACCGGCGGCCTGAGCGGGACCCGGGCCGGCTGCGGCATTGGCGGTCGCACCACGATGCGCCTTATCGTCGGGCTCGGCAATCCTGGTGCCCGTTATGCGCGCACCCGCCACAATATCGGCTTCATGGTGGCGGACGCGATCGCCCGGCATTATCGGTTCAGCGGTTTTCGCAGCCGCTTCAAAGGCGAGCTTGCGGAAGGCACGATCGGCGACGCGCGACGGCTGCTGCTGAAGCCGCAGACCTTCATGAACGATTCGGGCGACGCGGTGCTGGCGGCGATGAGCTTCTACAAGATCGCACCCGACGACATCGTCGTCATTCACGACGAAATCGACCTGCGTCCAGGAAAACTGCGCGTCAAGCGCGGTGGCGGTGCCGCCGGCCACAACGGGCTGCGCTCGATCGACGCGCTGATCGGACCGGATTTCTGGCGGGTGCGGGTCGGGGTCGGGCATCCGGGAGCGAAGGAGCTGGTGCTGCCCTATGTGTTGCAGAATTTCCCGGGAGACGAGATGACGGGATGGGTCGAGCCGCTGATCGATGCGGTGGCTGAGACGCTGCCATTGCTGCTGTCAGGCGCTCCCGAGGCGTTCATGAGCGAGGTGGCCCGCCGCTGCGCGCCATCCGATATTGCTCCCTCGATCGCATCCCGCTAGCAACCGATGGGCTTCAACTGCGGCATCGTCGGTCTGCCCAATGTCGGCAAATCGGCCCTGTTCAACGCCCTGACCGCGACCGAAGCGGCCGAGGCGACCAAATATCCGTTCTCGACGCGCGAAGCGAATGTCGGCCGCGTCGCGGTGCCGGACGAACGGCTCGAAACGTGCGCCCGCCTCGCCAAATCGGCGAAAATCATTCCGACCCAGCTCGAATTTGTCGATATCGCCGGGCTGGTGCGCGGCGCCTCGAAGGGGCAGGGGCTCGGCAATCAGTTTCTCGGCCATCTGCGCCAGGTCGATGCGATCGCGCACCTCGTGCGGTGCTTCGAGGACGACAACGTCGTGCATGTCGAGGGCACGGTCGATCCCGTTCGCGATGTCGAGACGGTCGAAACCGAGTTGATGCTTGCCGATCTCGAAAGCCTCGAGCGCCGCAGCGTGGCGGCGGAAAAGCGGGCCCGTGGCGGCGATCGCGAGGCGAAGCAGGCGTTGGAGCTGATCGAGCCCGCGCTCGCGGCGTTGCGCGACGGCCGGCCCGCAAGGCTCGCCGCAATCCCGGCGGAGCGGCAGCGCGAATTGGCGGGCCTGCAGCTTTTGACGGCGAAACCGACCTTTTACATTGCCAATGTCGACGAGGCCGCGGCCGCGGCGGGGAATGAGTTGAGCCGCCGGGTTGCCGAATATGCCGCGGCCCATGCATCGCAGACGGTGGTGATAGCGGCGGCGATAGAAGCCGAGCTCGCGGTGCTGGCCGATCCGGGCGAGCGGCGCGAATTCCTCGCGGCCCTCGGTCTCGACGAGACCGGGCTCGACCGGGTCATCCGGGTCGGCTATGGGCTGCTCGACCTGATCACGTTCCTGACCGCCGGACCGAAGGAATCGCGGGCCTGGACCATCACCCGCGGCACCAAGGCGCCGCAGGCTGCTCGCGTCATTCACAGCGATTTCGAGAAGGGATTTATTCGCGCGGAGACCATTTCCTACGACGATTTCGTCGCTTATGGCGGCGAGCAAGGCGCCAAGGATGCCGGCCGCATGCGCCTCGAAGGTGCTGATTACGTGGTGCGCGACGGCGACATCATGCATTTCCGCTTCAACGTCTGAAAAGAATTGAAATCCGTTGGGCATCAACTCCGAAGTTCGGCGATAATCAAACCGTGAATTTCAAGTGATTTCTAGATTTTAACTTTCGAATACAGATTTCGCCGTATGTCCGATCGAGCGGGTTATTATCGCACGAGTTATTATTGTGTCAGATCCCCCATTTACGATTCCTCCAGCAACCGAACGATTCTTGAGATGTTGATAATCCCGGTAGTTCCAAATTTCGTGACAAGCCGGACACCTACAACTCGATTGATGTCATTTATAAATTCCCTAGTTAATTGCTGCACTAACTTCATTCCTAATTTTTGAGTTATTTGGACTCCTGCCGCCTTTTACACGTTCCCCAGCTGTGCACCGCAGAGACACGAGCGGCTTGACGGCGAATTAATAACGTCGGTTTGTCTTCGCTTACGAGTGGGGCGATGATGGATACAGGGCGGCTCGAAGCCTTCACCGATGGCGTCATCGCCATCGTGATCACGATCATGGTACTCGATCTGAGGGTGCCGCGGGGCGACACCCCGGCGGCACTGCTGCCCGCGGTCCCGATCCTGCTCGCCTATGCTCTAAGCTATGTCAATGTCGGCATCTTCTGGAGCAACCACCATCATATGCTGCAGGCGACCGAGCGCGTCGACGGCAGGGTGCTGTGGGCCAATCTCTTCCTGCTGTTCTGGATCTCGCTGGTGCCGTTTGTGATCCGGTGGGTCGACAAAAGCGGCTTGACGGCTCTGCCGACCGCCGCCTATGGCGCGGTGCTGTTTCTGGCGGCCGCCTGCTACACGATGCTGCAGTGGGCGATCATCCGCTGCAACGGGCGCAGCTCGAAGCTTGCCGCCGCGATCGGCAGCGATCGGAAGGGCAAGCTTTCGCTGGCGCTCTACGGAGCGGCGATGCCGTTGGCCTTTCTTGCACCATGGGTCGCGATCGTGCTCTACGTCGGCGTGGCGGCGTTGTGGTTTGTGCCCGATCGCCGGATCGAATCGATCCTGTAACGCGGTGTGACGGCGCTGCTGCCGGGAAACCGGCACCGACGCGCTATGCCGCGCGGTCGGGGCACAGTTCGCGATAGAGCGCCAGATACCGGCGCGCCGCGGCACTCCAGCTGAAATCGCGGGTCATCGCCTGTCGGATCATGCGCCGCCAGAGCGCGGGCTCGCGCATCAGCGCCAGGACCCGGCCGATCGCGGCGAGCAACGCCGCCGGGGTTTCATCATCGAATGCGAAGCCGGTCGCAGACCCATCCGCCAGGCTGATCGCGGTCGCATCGACCACGGTATCGGCGAGGCCGCCGACCCGGTGGACCAGCGGCAGCGTGCCATAACGCAGCGCATAAAGCTGGGTCAGACCGCAGGGCTCGAAGCGCGACGGCACAATGATGCTGTCGGCGCCGGCGATGATCCGGTGCGCCAGTCCCTCGTCATAGCCGAACTCGACCGCAACACGCCCGGCTGATGCGCGCGCCGCGGCAGCAAAGCCCTGTTCGAGGTCGGCGTCGCCGGCACCGAGCAGCGCGAGCTGTCCGCCGGCGGCGACCAGCCCGGGCAGCACGGCCAGCAGCAGATCCAGCCCCTTTTGTGGCGTCAGGCGGCTGACCACCCCGAACAGCGGCGTCGCCGGTTCCAGCGCGAGCCCGAGACGCTGCTGCAGCGCCGCCTTGGCCGCGTGTTTGCCGAGTGTCGCGTCTTCGGTGCCGTAATTGCGCATCAGGTTGGTATCGTGCTGCGGATCCCACACCAGCGGATCGACCCCGTTCAGGATCCCGCAGAGCACCACGGCGCGGTGGCGCAGCAGACCGTCGAGACCCCAGCCGAAAGCCGGGGTCTGGATCTCGCGCGCATAGGTCGGGCTCACCGTGGTCAGGCGATCGGCATAAGCGAGGCCGGCCTTTGCGAACGAGACCTGACCATAGAACTCGACCCCGTCGATTGTGAAAGCCTGTGGCGGCAACCCGAGCTCGGTGAAAATCGCGGCCGGAAAGGTGCCGCGATAGGCGAGGTTGTGCAGGGTGAATA
>DATJTI010000077.1:0-3881 GCA_035503615.1 Allostellaceae bacterium
GACAAAGGCGAGGTCGACGCCGCCCTGCAAATCCACAACGAGGAACTGAAGACCTACGAGGCGCTGGGGGACCGCCGCTCCCGCGCCGTCACCCTCGGCGACATCGCCCGCATCATGGCCGACAAAGGCGACGTCGGCGCCGCCCTGCAACTCCACAACGATCGGCTGAAGACCTACGAGGCGCTGGGCGACCGCCGCGAACGCGCCATCACCCTCGGCGACATCGCCCGCATCATGACCGACAAGGGCGACGTCGACGCGGCGTCGCAAATCCTGAACGAAGCGCTGAAGATCTTCGAAGTGCTCGGTGATCAGCGCTCTCGCGCTGGTTGCCTCGGCGACATCGCCCGCATCATGAGAAACAAAGGCGACGTCGACGCCGCCCTGCAACTCCACAACGAGGGGCTGAAGACCTACGATGCGCTCGGCGACCGCCGCTCCCGCGCCGTCTCCCTCGGCGACATCGCCCGCATCATGACCGGCAAAGGCGACGTCGACGCCGCACTGCAACTCCACAACGACCGGCTGAAGACCTACGAGGCGCTCGGCGACCGCCGCTCCCGCGCCGTCGCCCTCGGCGACATCGGCCGCATCATGACCGGCAAAGGCGACGTCGACGCCGCCCTGCAACTCCACAACGAGCAGGTGCAGATCTTCGAGGCGCTCGGCGACCGCCGCTCCCGCGCCATCACCCTCGGCGACATCGCCCGCATTATGACCAACAAAGGCGAGGTCGACGCTGCGTTGCAAATCTTGAACGAAGCGCTGAAGATCTTCGAAGTGCTCGGTGATCAGCACTCTCGCGCTGGCTGCCTCGGCGACATCGCCCGCATCATGACCGGCAAAGGCGACGTCGACGCCGCCCTGCAACTCCACAATGAGCAGGTGCAGATCTTCGAGGCGCTCGGCAACCAGGATGGAAAGGCCAACGTCGGCTTCAACATCGGTCGGATCCGGCTGCGACAGGCGGTTGAACAGCAGGACGCGGCGGCATTCGAGCAGGCAATCGACGCGCTGGCCGAGAGCTATTCCATTCTTCTGAGGATCGGTCGCCTCGACGGGATTTGTTTCGTGGGCGCGACCCTGGGGCAGGCGCTGGCGATGGCGGGCCTGCGAGACCAGGCGCGCACCGTGTTGCAGCGCTCGCTTGAGGGGTTCCGCAAGCTTGGCCAACCCGGCATGGCAGGGCAAATCGAAGAAGTGCTGCGGCAGTTGGGCTGATGGCGGGCGCTGCGGTCGCGAACGGATCGCGGCATAGTACTGCTGCCCGTCACTGATTCTGCGGCCGGCCGCTGCACCGCTTGCTCGGGCAGCCTGTCGGCGCCGGTGGGAAGCCGCGCCATCTCGGGAGCCACCGCGCCAACCAAGCCCTTGCACCGGTCTTGCCGGCGCCGCGATGGGGCGGGTGTTTTTTTTTGCCTCTCATCTGTTTTCCATATTGACAGTCTTCATTAATTTCTCTAACCTCCGCGCCGCTCTGTTCAACCCGCAAGGAAACGCACTTCGGTAACCGTCCCGCCATGACAAGCAACGCGCTCACCGCTCCGGCCGACGCCCCCGATGCAGATCGGGACGGCCCCGCCGTGCCCGAACACATCGCCCGGCTGCTCTACGTCGTCCGCATCCTGCTCGGCTACGGCCGCCATCTCGCCGCCACCATCGAGCGCCGCGCTGCCGCCCCCGGCTTTTCCCTCTTCGCCGCATTGTTCGGCACCGCCAAACTCCCCGTTATCCGCGCTCACCTCCACCGCGGCATCCTGCGCGCCGCCACGCTCGAATCCCTGTTGCTCCAGCGCGCCGCGACTGGCCGCGACGTGGCGGCGGCCCCGCTTCACACGCGCGCTGCGCCCGGGGCGAACGCGAGCGTCGACCCGCTGGACGAACCCTTCGATGCCCAGGTCGCGCGCCTGACCGCCGAGCGCGCGCAGCACGACGCGCCGGTCGATCCGGACAACCTGGCGACGGCAGACCAGATCGAGGCCGAGATTCGCGCCCGCCCGATCGCCCGCACCCTCGCCGACATCTGCCGCGATCTCGGCGTTGTCGCCGTCATGTGCACGCGGGAGTTCTGGGACGCGCTGACGGACGCGATCGCCGGCCATGAAGACAGCACGGTGGCGTGCCGCGAGGACCTGCCGCCCGGGCCGGAAGGTTCGCAGCAGGAGCCGGAAGAAGATTCGGAACCAGAACATTCGGATCGGGGCCGGGCGCTGTCCCCCCGCCAGAGGCCGCGGATCAACATCCCCAGCCGGCCGGTCGATCTGTTCCGCCCGAAGCCGGCGCTGGCCTGGCCGCGCCATGACGTTCCGATATCGAACCGGCGTGCTGCCGTAGCGCCCGAGGCCACGGGTCCGCCGCGTGCGGCGATGAAGCTCGCCGCCTGAGTTTCTTCAAAAGGATGACAGACTGGCGAACGGGGCCGGAGCACGGCCGGCCCCGCCGTCCTGATTCGTGCCATCGCCCACGCCCACATGTCATTGCGAGGAGCGGAGCGAGGAAGCAACCTCGGTCAAGCGGCGCTCGGACGATCGTGCGCCGCTCGACCGAGGTTGCTTCGTCGCTTCGCTCCTAACAAGAAAGAAGGGAGGATTTTGCTCCGACCTCCAGCAGACGAAGGAAATTCTTTCATCCAGCAGCGGGTCGGCCGCTAGGCCGGTGGGCAACTCGCAATGACATGCGGGCGGCAGCCGCGAGTCAGCCATTCCGCGGATTGGAATAACAAGTCGCAGCAGATGTTAGCAGCCGCACTGCCGCGACACCCCGGCTCCATCAGCGTGCATCTGCGGTATCTGCTGTTGATCTGCGTTCCAATTCTTTCTTTGCCGCCAATCGCACCGCACGAGCGGCACAACCCGATGCCCAGCGGCGCCAACAGGTCACCAACCGCCAACAAGGCCGTCTCGCCGCAACTGACACATCCGCGAGACCCGCCACCACGCGCACCGGACAACACGCCATGCGGGTTCGCCCGGCGGCCCGGCGCTGGCGCGCGGCACCTGCCGGGGGAACCCAAGGATCTTGCCGACCGCTCTCAGCATGAACTAATTCAGCCAGACTTAGTTCAGCGGACAGCCCATGCGAACCATCAACATTCATGAGGCCAAGACGCATCTTTCCCGCCTTGTTGACCAGGCGGCTGCCGGTGACTCATTCGTCATCGCCAAAGCCGGGAAACCCATGGTGGTTGTGACACCCCTTCGCACGCCCGCCGCCGAGAAAATCCGCCGCTTTGGCTTCCTGAAGGGCCGGCTTCGAGTCCCTGACGACGTCGACCGTATGGGTGAGGATGAGATTGCAGCCATGGCTGGCCTGACCGAGTGAAGTTTCTGCTCGACACGCACTTGCTTCTATGGGCTGCCGAGGGCCGGAACCGGCTGTCGAAACGTGCTGCCGCGCTGATGCCGATCCCGACAACGAACTGGTCTTCAGCGCCGCCAGCATCTGGGAGGTAGCAATCAAGCAGGGCCTCGGTCGTCCTGACTTTGATGTAGATCCGATGCTGCTGCGGCGGTCCCTGCTTGATAACGCCTATCGGGAATTGCCCGTCTCCGGCGCGCACGCCGCGGCAGTCACCACGCTGCCCGCGCTCCATAAGGATTTGTTCGATCGCGTTCTCGTCGCCCAGGCGCAAATCGAAGGCCTCGTCCTGCTGACTGCGGATCGCATCGTCGCGCGCTATCCTGGGCCGATACAAGTTGTCTAATACCAGACCGCCAAATGGCTGACTCGTGGCTGCCGAACGCATGTCATTGCGAGGAGCGAAGCGACGGTCGCGGTAGGGACTGGCCTTGCGGCCAGCCCCCCGCACAGATCCCGGCGTGCGGCTTTCCCGCACCGGGCTCCTGTCTCGGGTTACACTGTTGCGCCGTTCGAGGTCTTGG
>DATJTI010000078.1:0-17151 GCA_035503615.1 Allostellaceae bacterium
AATAATGCTGATGATGATTGCTATCGCGAGCCTGTTTCGCGATAGCAACACCGCGCGCACCACGCGTCACTCCCTACATAGCCGCCTCCCTATGTGGGATTTTTGCCACAGACCGCTTGTGGCGCTTGATACATAATACCGCGAATGTCGGCTATCCTGTGCGGCGTTATTAATCCGCCTCAATCGAAATCCGGTACCGGTTGTGAATGATTTGGAAGAATGCGCGGCACGCTTCTCCGCGCCCCGATCGTCCGAGATGTTGTGAAACCCAGGGATGCCTGTCCTCAACTCCAATATCGCACGCAACCTCGAAAAGCTCGCTGATCTCCTCGAGCTGGACGCCGCCAACCCGTTTCGCATCCGAGCCTAGCTGTGGGCGCTTGCAATCATCGGCGGCCGTGCTCGCAAACAAGGGCCGATTTCTGCTCACAATCGGTGAGACTAGGCGGCGCGCAGTGCTCGCATTATGTGATCCTGTGCTCGCAATCATCGGCTCGTGCTCGCAATCATCGTGGCGTGCTCGGATTATCTGCAACTGAGCCACGTACCGGCGTATCTCGTTGATACCTCTCGGAATCACACCGGGATTCCGGCGGCTTTCATGAGCTCCGTCAGCTCGTGGCGCGGTCGGCGTGCAGGGTGCCGGCGAGGAACGCCTTGATCTCGACCGGCTTCGCGTTGAACTGGTCGGCGAGGGTACGGACGTCGTAGCCGTGGCGGGTCAGGGTCGGTTCGAGGTCGTCGATCGGGCGACTGAGCACCTTCTCGGCGATTTCGACCGGCACCGGCTTGGCGCCGAGGCGGTAGGCCTCTTCGAAGGCCAAGGTGAGGTGCCGCTCGATCTGCGGCGGCGTGCGCAGCCGCGCAGCAAGCAATTCGACTGCGGCCTCCTCGATCATGTCGGAGACGGCGGTGCCCTCCGCCGCACAGGCCCTCAATAGCCAGTCGATGTATTCGCGCTGATGACCGGCAATCCCTTCGAATTCGAAGATGGTCATGCGATAGCCGACCTCCTCCAGGCGCGCGGCTGCCGCAGATCGTTGCGCAGCTTGGGGTGGCCCGAGAGGATGATCGACAGCGTGCCGCCGCCATTGGCGACGACCTCCATCAGGCGCTTCAGGCCCTTCAGGGTATTGGCATGGAGATCGTGCGCCTCGTCGACGATGAGGGCGATCGGCCGGCGCTGCTTGCGCACCAATTCGCGCAGCTCACGCTCGCGCTTTTCGCCGTGCTTGGGGATCTTCACCTCCTTCTCGGACGAGAGATCGTAGAACAGGGCCTCGATCAGGGTGGCCAGCGTCGTGCGCTCCTTGTCGACGGCGAGTGATTGGGCGACGACGACCTTCTGGCGCACCAGCTCCTCCTCGATGCGGCGGAGCAGCACGGTCTTGCCGCTGCCGACCAAGCCGGCGATCACCGCGATGCGGCCGGTCATGACAGCTGCCGGGCACCTCGCGCAGGATCTGCCGGTGATGCTCGGTCTCGAAAATCCCGGCGCCGTAAAGCGGGCGGGCAAGACCGAAATGCGATTGCACCTCCTGCAGCATGGATCAGCTCTCCCGGACCGGCAGACCGAACCGCTCGCACACCTTGCGCAGGATGGCGCGCCGGTCGAGGGTGTTGGAAATAAGGGCGTTGACGAAGGCGAGGTCCGCCTCGGGCAGCTTTGCCAGCGGCATTCTGAGGAGGTCGGCGATCGCGCTCCTGGCGGCGATGACCGAGGGGAAAGCCGGGTCGTCGCTCGGCTCGGGGAACGGCTGGCGCGGCACGGCAACGGGCCGCTGCAGCGGCGCCGACAGCGCATCGGCCTCGCCGGTGACGGCCGCGCGCGGCAGACCCAGCTGCTGCGCCAGGGCCATCACCCGGTCGATGCGTTCCTCGCTCTTCGTCTTCTGATATTTGCGATAGCGGTAGAGGGGGATGGCCCCGCGCGACGGGCTGTAAGGGCCGTAGCGCTTGCCAGCGTGCTCGACGAACAGTTCCTGGTCAAAGAGGCCCCACCACAGGATGACCGTCTCGTCGGCGAGATCGGGGTCGACCTCGTATTCGGTGCCATCGACGCTGACGCGCGCGTCGCCGCCGACCAGTCGCTTTTCCGGCTCGCGGGCGAAGGCGCAGAAGCGCTCCCATGAGCACATCGCCCGCACGCCGGCCGCCGGCAGGTTCTTCAGCCAATCCTCGATCCGCGAATGCGGTTCGGAGCGATGTTTCTGGTTGTTGTAAGTGACCAGGAACCGCCGCAGCCACAGATTGGCCTCGGCCTCATCCTTTGGCTCGTGAAAGTGGTAGAGCGTCTCGTGCGCTTCCTTGACCGTGCGGAACGCGCGCTCGACTTTCCCTTTCGACCGCGCCGGCGTGCGCCGCGGGTCTTGCGGCGGCCGCTGGTGGGTAAGGATGCGCACGCCGAGCAAACCCATCACCGACTGGAAGACCTTGGCGCGCGCGACCGGGCCGTTGTCCATGTAGATCGCCTCGGGGATGCGCTGAAACGGCATCTCCGGCTCGGGCTTGGGCGCCATCGCGTTGAACAGAAAACGCAACGCCGATTCGGCGTCTTCGCCATAGACGCAGCGGTATTCCTCGTAATCGACGCCGCTGCGGTCATCAACGACGCTGAACAGCATCAGGGTCGGCTTGCCGCGCCCCTCTTCGATCCACAGCGGCGCCTTCACCTGCTTCAGGTCCGAAGGCGACATGTCGAACTGCCACAACTCGTTCGATCGGCGCGCTTGAAAGTGCACCGCGGCACGTGGCGGGATGATGCGGCGATGATCGTAGCCGGCCTGGCGCATGAAGCGGTCCATCGTCGCCCGCGCGAGCAAGCCCTTCGGCGCCATGATGAGACCCTGCGGAGTCTCGACGCCGTGCGTCTCGAGCAACTCGATCGCGCGCGCCGTTGACACTTTGCGGCCCTGCTTGTTGGTGGTACGCAGCTTGAGGGCGGCGACGATTTCCGCGTAGCGCTCCATCTCCCCCAGACTAGCCACCCGCGGCTGGCCGTGATCGGTGCGGCGTACCGATTTCGGGCGCAATTGTTCGCGCAGACACCGATAGAGGGTGGCGGTGGAAATGCCGAAAAACGCCGCCGCCTCAGCGACCGCCTGCTGACGCAGCGGATCGCGCGCAGGCAATACGGCGAGCCGGCGGCGAAGATCGACAAGCGCCTCGCCCGGCGGGCGCTTCGCGCGGCCGTCAGCCATGGCTTCGCTTGCCGACATGCCGGTAAAGGGTGGCGAGCGAAACCCCCATCCGCTTGGCAATGGTGCGGACCGGAAGGTCCCCTGCGCGCATCAGAGCCCGTGCCGCAATGATGTCGTCGGGCGTGAAGGCCAACGGGCGGCCACCCTTGCGACCGCGCCGCCGCGCCTCCGCTAGCCCCGCCGTGGTCCGTTCCTTGATGAGCGCCTTCTCGAACTCTGCAATGGCACCGAACACATGAAAGACCAGCCGGCCGCCCAGTGTCGTCGTGTCGAGATGCTCGGTCAGCGACACCAGCCCGATATTCCGGCTCTGCAAATCCTCGGCCGTCGCGATGAGCTGCTTGAGAGAGCGGGCCAGGCGATCGAGATGGGGTATTCGGGCTTCAAGGGGGGTGCCAGCAATCGAGCGGATCATATCCGTCAGCGTTTCGGTCGTTGCACTTCCGCTTCGGTGCAACCTTGGGGACTGATGATGGATCACTATGTGGGACTGGACGTGTCGCCCGCGCGAAGCACATCGGTGAGGATGCGCTTTAGTTCTGGCCGGTCGGCGCGGTCGCCGGACGCCTTCTCCCCAAAGACTTTCTCGCAGCCGGCGGCACTCAGCGCCTGGAGCTGCAGCTCCGGCGACTGGTCGAGGGTCGAGACGCGGGCGTAACCGACACGCATCGGCAGTTCTCAAAAGTCAGCCTCAGGTTGAACATTTGAGACGCTGATATCAAGAACAGTTTTGAGAGCATCTTGGCGCCCTTTCCGCCCCCGCGGCGCCGATCCGGCGAACCTTCTCGAATACCTTCGTTTGCGAGAAGCGGCGCCGCGCTTGCTCAGTTGCAGATAATCCGAGCACGCCACGATGATTGCGAGCACGAGCGGAGGATTGCGAGCACAGGATCACACAATGTGAGCATCACGCTCCGCTCAGGATCACCGATTGTGAGCAGGAATCCCCGGTCGATTGCGAGCACGACCGCAGATGATTGCAAGCGCCTTCACCTATCGCAACGCCGCGCGCATTGTGCAGATCGTCGTTCTGTCCTCGGTCGAGGTTGACATTCACGAGAACGGCCGGCTTGATCTCCCGAATTCCCTGCTGCGCCGCCTTGACTTCGCCGTCGCCACGGTGCACTCGGCCTTTGGGCTGGGGCGCGAAAAACAGACGGAGCGCCTGTTGCGGGCGATGGACAATCCGTGCCTCGCGGTGTTGGCCCACCCGACTGGCCGGCTTATCGGCGAGCGCGAAGGTCTCGACATCGATTTCGAGCGCGTCCTGATGGCGGCGCGCGAGCGGAGCGCCTTGATCGAGGTCAACGGACAGCCGGATCGGCTCGACACCGACGAATGGCACTATAAGCTCGCCAAGGAGATCGGGGTGAGGCTGGCACTTTCCACCGATGCGCACGGTACGGCCGACCTCGATTTCATGCGCTATGCCGTGGATCAGGCATGGCGCGGGTGGCTCGAACCGGCGGACATTATCAAGACCCGTAATCTCGTCGATCTCAAGACGGCGCTGCGGCGTCCGTAGCGGGAGACGGCGCTGCGGCGTCCGTAGCGGGCAAAGCCCGCGCTGACGGCCACCGAAAAGGATTGCTCTGATGGAATCTGTCGCGGCAGTCGAGACGACGAAGATCGTAACTGCGACCCCGGAAACGAGCGTCGCGGACATCGCCCGCTTGCTCCTGCAAAACAAGATCAGCGCGGTCCCCGTCGTCGACGGCGAAAATCGTGTCCTTGGCGTCGTCAGCGAAGGCGATTTGTTGGGGCGGCCGCCTGCCGACAAGCCCTCGCGGCTGGTGGCTGAAACTCTTCGACGCGAGCGCCGTCTCGCTCGAGGAAATCGCGACGGCGCGTCATTTGACGGCGCGCGACATCATGACCAGCCCGGCAGTTACCGTCGGGGTTCAGACCCCGATCGGCGTCGTGGCGACATTGATGCGCCGCCGCCGGGTGAAACGCGTTCCGGTGCTCGAGCACGGCCGGCTGGTCGGCATCGTCAGCCGTGCCGATCTCCTCGACGCGCTGGTGCGGAATGGCGAGGTGTCGGGCGAGCATCGATAACTTTGTCGTAGACTATTCATGTCTTTCTCGCCACGGTTGCGGACTGGTTGGCCGCGGCCCATCCAGCGACGATGGGCGCCGGCGCTCCTCGATCGCCGGCTGCAATCGGTTTCGAGGCGCAGCAAGGGATTTTCGAAGCAATCGGAAGAACCGCTCAAGAAGCTGCGCTATACGAGCGATGCGCTCGGCAGCCTCTTCGAGCGTGAGCAACGAGGACTTTCACCGACCGTCTGGCCGACCTGCAGGACCACCTAGGGTCGCAGCCTCCGATGCGATCCCTATCTCGTTGTTTCCTATTTTGGCAAATCTGGAGCGGGCGAAGGGATTCGAACCTTAGACCCCAACCTTGCAAAGACGAAGGCCGCGACCCAGCTTACGCATTTCTCCCGTTTTTCGGCGACGGAAGCCGACCTTGTTCCTTGTTCGTCCTTTTCGGTCGAGATTCATCTGCGCAAAAGAGCACAACCTTTCCGAGGATGGACGCGCTTCGACCGAATAGTGAACGGCCTATGAAAAGGATCGTGTTTGCTGATCCGAAGCCGGCTTTGGCTGAGCCAACAGTGGTGTCCGAGGCGCGCGAGCCACACGAGTTTCAGCAATCAAGGCGCGCCCGAAAAGGGTCTGTTCTGACGTGACGGAAGCCGTTTGGCGCGATCGTCGCGCCTGGGTTGACGTCGGGTAACGGAGTTGGCCCGGCGGTAGGTATCCCCACCGGCTAACGCGCCGCAGGCCGGAGGTCAAGAACATTGGGGGCGACGGATTTCAGCTGATCGCAATAACGAGCCCAGGCGTCCATTAGCTGGCGGCGCTTCTGGAAGAGATCGCCGCGCCGGTAGGCCGCTTCGACCTTGTCCGATACGGCGTGCGCCAACGCCATTTCGACGACCTCAGCCGGGAAATTGGTGCGTTCGGCCGCCCAGTCGCGGAAGGTCGAGCGAAAACCGTGCACGGTCAGCTCGCCGCGGCCCATCCGGCGCAACAGCATCAGCATCGCCATGTTGCTGAGTGGCTTGCCGCGCTTGGGGCCAGCGAAGATGACCGGTGTATCGTCTCCCGGCGGCCGCAGCCGAGCGAGCCCATCGAGGATCGCGATCGCCAGCGGCGCAAGCGGCACGCGGTGGTCCCGGCCTGCCTTCATTCGCTCGGCCGGCACCGTCCAGATGTGCTCGGCGAAATTGACCTCGTCCCATCGGGCGCAGATGACCTCGCCGGTGCGGCCCACAGTCAGAACCGCGAATTCGAGGGCGCGCGCCGCCATGCCGTCCTGGCGACGCAACTCGGCGACGAATGGCGCGATCTCGTCGTAAGGGAGCGCCGCATGATGCTCGGCGCGGCCAGTCGCCCGACGCACGGCCCGCTTAGCACTCGCCGGTTTCGGAAGGAGGCTTTCAAGGCAGCCTTTCCAGCGTGCCGGATTTTCGCCCCGGCGGAACTTGCGTACGCTTGCCCAATCGAGCACGGCCTCGATTCGCTGACGGACGCGCGTTGCCGTTTCGGCCTTGGTTGACCAGATCGGCTCCAGCGCCTTTACGACAAGGCCTTCGTCGATCGCCTGCACCGGCAGGTCGCCGAAGATCGGGTAGACATAGGTCTCGAGCGTCGACGGCCATTGTGCGGCGTGCTTCGCGTTGCGCCAAGTCGGCCGGTGCGCCTCGATGTACCGCTCGGCACATTCCTGGAACGTTATCGCTTTCGCGTGGTCGAGCCTGCCGGCCTGGCGCTGCGTCTGCCTTGCGGCGAGCGGATCGATGCCGTCAAGGAGTTGCTCGCGACATCTCCGCGCGCGCTCGCGCGCTTCCTTGAGCCCGATCGTGTGCAACGGCCCGATCCCCATCTCATGCCGTTTGCCCCCAAACATGTAGCGGAAGATCCAGCTGCGCCTGCCGCCGGCGCCGACGCAGAGATAGAGGCCGGCGCCATCGGCGTGCATGCCCGGCCCTTTGCTCTTCAGGCCGATGGCCGACAATCTGTCGATCGCCTTCGCCATTTCTGTCCCACCACCTGTCCCACCATGTGAGCCGGATAGTGGCGAAGACCGGCGAAGGTGTCTAGACCCGTTGCTCCTAATATCTTTTTATTTCTAACATTTTGCTGTTCGTGCGTGTTCGCGCACCTTCGGTGCTGGCGGAGGGGGCGGGATTCGAACCCGCGAGACGATTCATCACCGTCTACACACTTTCCAGGCGTGCGCCTTCAACCGCTCGGCCACCCCTCCTTGCCGGCGGTCGCGTGGTGCCGGTCCGGTGCCGCACACTAGTCGGCGGGCTGGAGCGGCGCAACCGCGGGCCGCTCGATCAGGCAGGCGTCACCATAGGAGAAAAACCGGTAGCCGCGCGCGACCGCGTGGGCATAGGCGGATTTGATCCGGTCGAGGCCGGCGAGGGCCGCCACGAGCATGAGCAGCGTCGAGCCCGGCAGATGGAAGTTGGTCAGCAGCAGGTCGATTGCGCGAAACCGATAGCCGGGAGTGACGAACAGCCGGGTTTCGCCGGCAAAAGGCCGCACCTCGCCGGTCTCGGTTGCGGCGGTCTCAATGAGTCTGAGGCTCGTCGTGCCGAGTGCGACGATGCGGCCGCCGCGCGCGCGGGTCTCGGCGATCTGCCGTGCGGTCGCGGCCGGCAGCACGCCCCATTCGCCGTGCATCCGGTGCTGCCGCGGATCGGCGGTCTTGACCGGCAGAAAGGTGCCGGGCCCGACATGCAGGGTCAGCATCGCCCGCCCGATCCCGTGCCGCGCCAGCGCTTCGAGCAAAGCGGGGGTGAAGTGCAGGCTCGCGGTCGGTGCGGCCACCGCACCCTCGGCGCGAGCGAAGATCGTCTGGTAGTCTGTCCGGTCGCGCGGATCGCCGCCGCGCTGCCGCCGGATATAGGGGGGCAGCGGCATCGTGCCATGCTGCCCCAGTGCTGCCCGGAACGCGTCGCCATCGAGATCGAAAGCGAGCGTCAAATCGCCCTCGGGGTGCTTGTCGGCGACATCGGCGGCAAAATCGGTGGCGAATTCGACGCGGTCGCCGATGCGCAGCCGGCGGGCACCCTTGGCCAGCGCGCGCCACCGGCCGCCGCCCAGATCACGCACCAGTGTCACTTCGACCGTCGCAGCACCCCGCCGGCCGACGAGCCGTGCCGGGATCACCTTGGTGTCGTTGCAGACCAGCAGGTCGCCCGGGCGCAGCAGCACCGGCAGGTCGGCGACCCGGCGGTCGGCGAATTCACCTGCCGCCGGGATATGGAGCAGCCGGGCCGCGTCGCGCGGCTCGCACGGACGATCGGCGATCAGGCCGCGCGGCAGCTCGAAGGCGAAATCGTCGAGCCGCATCAGCTCGATCCGGCAAGGCGCGCCCCGGCAGGCGGCCGCCCGCGGTCGCTTTTCGGCCTCGGCGACTTCAGAGATCGGCGTAGCTGCGGGTTTCGGCGCGGGCGCCGGGATGCGTCACCGCACCCTTTTCCGCATCGCCCACGGTCTGCGCATAGCGCCACAGGCACCCGGACTGATAGTCGTTGCGGCGCGGCGTCCAACTGCTGCGCCGCTCGGCCAGTTCGGCGTCGCTCAGCGCGACGCTCAAGGTGCCGGAGACCGCGTCGATCGTGATCATGTCGCCGTCGCGGATCAGCCCGATCGGGCCGCCGATCGCGGCCTCCGGACCGACATGGCCGACGCTGAAACCGTGCGTGGCCCCGGAAAACCGGCCGTCGGTGATCAGCCCGACCTTTTCACCCATGCCCTGTCCATAGATCGCCGCGGTCGTCGACAGCATCTCGCGCATGCCCGGCCCGCCGCGCGGTCCCTCGTAGCGGATCACGATCACATCGCCTTCCCGGTAGGCACGCCGCTCCACCGCGGCAAAGGCATCCTCCTCCCTGTCAAAGCAGCGCGCCGGCCCGGTAAAGCGCGGCGCAGTCATCATCCCGGCGACTTTCACGAGTGCGCCCTGTGGTGCCAGATTCCCCTTCAGAACCACATGGCCCCCGGTCGGCGCCAGTGGTCGCGAGGTCGGCACGACGACATCCTGCCCGGTCGGAAAGACCACGCCGCGCAGGTTCTCGGCGACCGTCTTGCCGGTCACGGTCATGCACTCGCCATGCAGATAGCCGCCATCGAGCAAGGCCTTCATCAACACCGGTACGCCGCCGATATCGTGCAGATCCTTCATGACATAGCGGCCGCCGGGCTTCAGATCGCCGATATAGGGAGTGCGCTTCGAGATCTCGCCGAAATCGTGCAGGTCGAAATCGATCCCGGCTTCGTTGGCGATCGCCGGGATGTGCAAGCCGGCATTGGTCGAGCCGCCGGCGGCGGTGGCGACCATCGCCGCGTTCTCGATCGCCTCGCGCGTGACGATGTCGCGGGGACGGATATTGCGCCGCAACAACTCCATGACCGCCTGGCCCGATGCCTCGGCATAGGCGTCGCGGGAATCATAGGGTGCGGGCGCACCGGCCGAGCCGGGCAGCGCCAACCCGATCGCTTCCGAGACGCAGGCCATCGTGTTGGCGGTAAAGAGGCCACCGCACGAACCGGCCGACGGGCAGGCGGCGCATTCGAGCTCGTGCAGCTCGGCATCGCTGAGCGAGCCGATATTGTGCGCACCCACGCCCTCGAACACGTCGCCGATCGTCACGTCGCGACCCTTGAACCGTCCGGGCAGGATCGAGCCGCCATACATGAAGACCGCGGGCACATTGAGCCGCAGCATCGCCATCATCAGCCCGGGCAGCGACTTGTCGCAGCCAGCCAGCCCGACGAGCGCATCGTAGCAATGGCCCCGCATCGACAATTCGACTGAATCGGCGATGACTTCGCGGCTGACCAGCGAAGATTTCATCCCCTCATGACCCATCGCGATGCCGTCGGTCACGGTGATCGTCGTGAATTCGCGCGGTGTGCCGCCCGAGGCCGCGACCCCCTTCTTCGCCGCCTGGGCCTGTCGCCCCAGAGAGATGTTGCACGGCGCCGACTCGTTCCAGGTCGTGGCGACGCCGATGATCGGCTGGTTGATCTGCTCCTCGGTCAAGCCGACGGCATAGAGAAAGGCGCGGTGCGGCGCTCGCTCGGGGCCGATCGTGACGTGCCGGCTCGGCAGCCGCGATTTATCGAAACTTGGTCGGCGGGCGTCGTCGGGCATTTGTCGTCTCCCCGGAATGATCGGCTGTGGTGATCGGCTCTGGCGGCGGCCAACCTAGCGGCCGCAACGAGCGCGATCAATGCCGCGAGCGCGACGCCGCTATCGCTGTTCGGTTTGGCGCCGGCGCTGCCGGACCGGACCTAGCCGCGCTTGCCGCCAAAGCAATGCTCCGGGCCTGGAAAGCGGCGGGCGCGGACATCGCTGGCGTAGCTCTCGGCGGCGGCCGAGATCAGCGGCGCCAGTTCGGCATAGCGCTTGACAAAGCGCGGCGTGAAATCGGTGAAGACACCGAGCACATCGTCGATCACCAGGATCTGGCCGTCGCAGGCGGGCGATGCGCCGATGCCGATCGTCGGCACCGGGACCGCTGCGGTGACCGCCCGCGCCACGCTCTCGATCGTGCCCTCGATGACGATCGCGAAGGCGCCGGCCGCGGCGATCGCGGCGGCATCGGCGGCGACCTGTCCGGCCTGCTCCTCGCCGCGCCCCTGCACCTTGAACCCGCCGGCCGCATTGACCGATTGCGGCATCAGCCCGACATGCCCCATCACCGGCACGCCGCGCCGCGCGAGAAAGCGCACGGTTTCGGCCATCTCTTCGCCGCCTTCGAGCTTGACCGCGGCGCAGCCGGTCTCAGCCATGATCCGCGCCGCGCTACGAAACGCCTGCTCGGGTGATTCCTGGTAGCCGCCGAACGGCAGATCGACGACGACCAGCGCCTGCCGGGTGGCGCGCATGACTGCGGCACCGTGCGCGATCATCATCTCGAGCGTCACCGGCAGGGTGCTGTCGAAGCCGTAGACCACCATGCCGAGTGAATCCCCGACCAGCAGGAAATCGGCATGCGGATCGAGCAGGCGGGCGATCGGCGCGGTATAGGCAGTGAGCCCGACGATCGGCTGCTGCGCGCCCTTGGCCAGATCGCCGATCGCGCGCCGCCTGGTGCGGGCGGAACTGTCGGTCTGTGCGCTCATGACGACCTCCTTCGCCCCATCTGTTCGCCCCCCGTCTCTTCGCCTCGATGTCAACACCGCGAACCACGGGGTACACTCCTGTGAGCCTGGGGGCCAACGATGAATGATACGATCGATGTTGCAAATCTGGCGAGCCTCGGAGCGATCGGGCAGCCGCTGCGACGCAAGGAGGATCAGCGCCTCCTGACCGGGCAGGGCCGGTTCAGCGACGATTTCGCGCTGCCCGGACAGGGTTATGCGGCGGTCGTCCGCTCGCCCCATCCGCATGCCCGGATCACCCGGATCGACACCGGACGGGCGGCGGCGATGCCAGGGGTGCTGGGTGTCTTTACCGGCGAAGACTGCCGCGCCGATGGCCTCGCCTCGATCCCGCACAACCCGGTGCCGCAGACCCGCTACGACATGAAGCTGACCGGCCCCGGCGGCGGTGCGATCTTTATCGGCCCGCAGCTGCTGTTGCCGGCCGACAAGGTGCGCCATGTCGGAGAGGCGGTGGCGATGGTCGTCGCCGAAACCGCGGAACAGGCCCAGGATGCGGCCGAGGCGGTCGTCGTCGAATACGAGGAATTGCCCTCGGTGGCACAGATCCCGGACGCGTTGCGGCCGGGCGCGCCGACATTGTGGGACGAGGTGCCGGACAACGTGTTGGTCGACACGATGTTCGGCGACCCGGCCGCGACCGAGCGCGCCTTTGCCGGTGCCGCGCACATCGTCGCGATGGAGTTTCACATCGGCCGGGTGACCGGGGTGCCGATCGAGCCGCGCGCCGCCCTCGGCCAGTGGGATGCAACCACCGGCCGCCATACCTTGTGGGCCGGCAGCGGTGGGGCGGTGCGGCAGAAGACGGAGCTCGCTGTCGTGCTCGGCGTGCCGCCCGAACGGGTGCGGGTCGTGTCGCAGGATGTCGGCGGCAATTTCGGCACGCGCAACCGGCTCTATGTCGAATCGGCGCTGGTCGTCTGGGCCGCACGCCGGCTCGGCCGCCCGGTCAAATACACCGCGACCCGGTCGGAGGTGTTTCTGAGCGACTACCAGGGGCGCGACCTGTTGACCCGGGTGGCGCTGGCGCTGGCTGCCGATGGCCGGTTTCTCGGCCTGCGCGCTGACAACATCAGCAATGTCGGCGCCCGTTGCGCCTCTCTGTCGCCGCTTGGCAAAGGCTCGGCGCTGGTCACCGGCTCCTACCACATCCCGGCGGCGAGCCTGCGCTCGCGTGCGGTGTTCACCAACACGATGCCCACCAACGCCTATCGCAGCTCCGGCCGGCCCGAGGTCACCTATGCGATCGAGCGGCTGATCGACGAGGCGGCGCGCCGGCTCGGCATCGACCGGGTGGCGCTGCGCCGCAAAAACCTCGTCGCCCCGCAGGCGATGCCCTACGCCAATGCGGTCGGCGCCCGCTACGACAGCGGCACCTACGAGGCGAACATGGAGCTGGCGATGCGGCTCGCCGATTGGGACGGGTTTGCCGCACGCCGGACGGCAGCGGAGGCGCGCGGCAAGCTCTTGGGTCTGGGGCTCGCCAATTATGTCGAATCCTCGATCGGCGCGCCGCGCGAGCGCAGCCAGATCCGGGTGACGCCGCACGGCCGGGTCGAGGTCGTGATCGGCACCGGGCCGAGCGGGCAGGGCCACGAAACCAGTTTCGCGCAGGTGGTCGGCGCATTGCTCGCAGTGCCGGTCGCGGCCATCGACGTCATCATGGGCGACACCGATATCGTCAGCCTCGGCGGCGGCTCGCATTCGGGCCGCTCGATGCGCCACTCGGCGACGCTGTTCGCGATGGCCGCACCCGAATTGATCGCCAAGGGCAAGGCGGTGGCGGCCCGCCTGCTCGACACCGACGTCGATCAGGTCAGCT
Organism: Allostellaceae bacterium; assembly: GCA_035503615.1. Taxonomy (GTDB): domain Bacteria; phylum Pseudomonadota; class Alphaproteobacteria; order ATCC43930; family CGMCC-115725; genus AP-15. Next base: position 13,216 of record DATJTI010000078.1, read on the forward strand.
TTGCCGATGGCCGGTTTTTGGTGCCGCGCAGCAACCGCAGCTTCGATTTTCTCGAACTGGCAAAGGAGGGCGCGCGGCTGGGTGCGGCGGGCGAGATCGCGGTCACGACCGACAACGAGATGCACGATCCGGTGTTTCCGAACGGCTGTGCCGTCTGCGAGGTCGAGGTCGATCCCGAGACCGGCCTGGTCGAGATCACCCGATACTCGGTGGTCGATGATGTCGGGCGCTGCATCAACCCCTTGATCGTGCATGGCCAGACCCATGGCGGTGCGGCGCAAGGGATCGGCGAGGCGATGTGGGAGGAATGCGCGATCGATCCGGTTTCGGGCCAGCCTTTGTCCGGCTCGTTCATGGATTACGGCATGCCGCGCTCGGACAACCTGCCGTCCTTCACCAGCCGGATCGTCGAGGTGCTGTCGCCGACCAATCCGTTCGGTATCAAGGCCGGCGGCGAGGGCGGCACCACCCCGGCGCTGGCTGTCGTGATCAGCGCGATCCTTGATGCGCTGGCCCCGCTCGGCGTGCGCGATCTGTCGATGCCGGCGACGCCGCTCAAGGTGTGGCAGGCGATCCGGGCGGCCCAGCAACGAACGCCGTAGTCGCCGCCGTGAGCGTACCGGCCGGGGTCCCAACACGCGAGCAGGATCGTGGATTCATGGTAAACGCGGCGGGTTAAGCACGAATCCGGGCAGCAATTTCGCTGATAATCGGTAAGATTGTGTAGAGATCATCGTCTCTACCTGAGGCCGCAGCCGGCCCATCGACGCGGTTCGGCAACGCCTGTCAGCGCGGATTCCATGCCCTTCGATTGCTTTGCCGCGATGCGCCGGATTGCCCGGCAGCTCCATCACCGCCGGCGCTTCGCGCCCCATCACGGGCGGTTCCACCGCGGGCTCTGGCGCGTCGCGCGCCGGGTCCGACACCGCGTGTGGCCGCATGTCGCAGCACCGCCGCGACTGATGCTCGCGACAAAGGCGTGCGTCGCTACCGGGATCGTCGGGATCGGTGCTGCCGGCATTGTTGCCGGCGCCCTCGCCATCGGCCCGGCCGGCAGCATCACGCCCGATCCCTCGCTCACTGCGGCCGTGCTCGCCGATGCGGGTGAGGCCGGTGCGGGTGGCGCCGGTGCGGGTGGTGGCATCGCCGGCCCGGCTGCCTCGCGCGCTCCCGCAGCCGGCATCGGTGTTTCAGACCCGTCGCTGTCGTTCGACCTCGACGGCCCCGATAGTCCGCCCGCTTTTTCAACGATCCCGGATGATCCGGTGCCGCCAGTACCGTTCAGCCCGGCTGGGCCGGGCGGACCCGACGACCCGCCGGACCCGCACGCTCCGTCGGTCCCGCCTAACCCGCCGGCGCGGGTCCCGGAGCCGTCGAGTGCGGCGATCCTCGGGGTGGCGCTGCTCGGTTTGTTGCTGTGCGACCGGGCTGTGGCGGCCGGCTGCCACAGCCCGGTTCAGTCCTCCGCCGCTGTCGCGGTCCGGCCGGGCCGGGGTGCCGCGGCGCGGCGCAGCCGGTCGTTGATCGCCCGGCCGAGGCCGTGATCGGGGATCGGCATCACCGCGATACCGGTGAAATCGGGCCGATCGAGCCGGCGCAGCATCGTGAACAGATTGGCGGCAGCCTCGGCTAGATCCCCGGAGCGGCTGAGCCACAGCATGGCGCTGCCGCCCGGCGGCGCGTCGCGGCCGAACGCGAGCAGCGCCTCGCCCGGCTGGACCTCGTGCGCATCGAGGCGCAGCGGCAGGCCCGGCGCGTAATGGCTGGCGAGCAGACCGGGCGAGCGCAGCGGGCCAGCCGTGGCGAGGCCGGCTGTGTCAAGGCCGGCTGTGTCAAGGCCAGCTGTGGCGAGGCCGGCTGTGGCGAGGCCGGCTGTGGCGGTCGTGATCGGGCCGACCAACGCGCTCAGCTGTTCGAGAACCACACCGCCGGGCCGCAGCAGGATGGGCGGTGTGCCTGACAGATCGAGAACGGTCGACTCGACGCCGACCGGGCAGGTCCCGCCATCGAGGATCAGCGCGACACGGTCACCGAGTTCGGCGGCCACATGCGCCGCCTCGGTCGGGCTGATCCGCCCCGACCGGTTGGCCGAGGGTGCGGCGATCGGCCTGCCGGCCGCTTCCAGCACGGCCTGCGCCACCGGATGTGCCGGGACGCGGACCGCCACCGTGTCGAGCCCGGCAGAGGCCAGCAAGGACACCCCGCTGTGCCGGCGCCGCGGCAGCACCAGGGTCAGCGGCCCCGGCCAGAAGCGCGCGGCCAGATCGCGGGCCCGGCTGTCGAACCCGGCGATCGCGGCGGCTTCGGCCAGACCCGCGACATGCACGATCAGCGGGTTGAAGCGCGGGCGGCCCTTGGCGGCGAAGATCGCGGCCACCGCGCGCTCGTCGGTCGCGTCGGCGCCGAGCCCGTAGACCGTCTCGGTCGGAATCGCGACAAGGCCGCCGGCGCGCAGCAATTCCGCGGCCCGCGCGATCGATGCGGCATCGGCTGGGGCAATCCTGGCTGGCACAGAGCGCATCCTCGCTCGCACATCGCGGCCGCGACAACCCCGGATGTGGACAAAGCCCGAGCCTGGGACAAAGCCCGGAAGTGGAGAAGCCTGAACCGGAGCGGTGGGGATTGACATTGCCGCACTGCACCCCAGTTTTCAATCATTCTAATAAAAGCCGGTCTCTTGTGGCCGTGGAGAGCAGGATGGACTCGAAGACCAAGCCGACGACCGCCACCGGCATCCCGGTCGGCGACAACGAGACATCCTGACCGGACCCGTCTGAGACGTTCTGGTTGACCCTATGCGCAAAACACCGAACACGATCGGAGCGACCATGCCAGATGAAAGCAAGTGTCCGTTCACGGGTGCTACCCGCGCACACACGAACCGTGACTGGTGGCCTAAGCAGCTGGACCTCCACATTCTCCACCAGCACGCCAACCTGTCCAGTCCGATGGGCGAGGGGTTCGACTACGCCAGGGAATTCGCAAGCCTCGACTTGAAGGCGGTGATCAAGGACTTGCATGCCTTGATGACCCATTCGCAGGATTGGTGGCCAGCCGATTTCGGCCACTATGGCGGGCTGTTCATCCGGATGGCGTGGCACCTCGCCGGCACCTACCGCATCGGCGACGGCCGCGGCGGCGCCGGAGCCGGCCAGCAGCGCTTTGCGCCCCTCAACAGCTGGCCGGACAACGCGAACCTCGACAAGGCGCGCCGGCTGTTGTGGCCGATCAAGCAGAAATACGGCCGGAAAATCTCCTGGTCGGACCTGATGATTCTCGCGGGCAATGTCGCCTTCGAATCGATGGGCTTCAAGACCTTCGGTTTCGGCGGCGGGCGCGCCGAGGTGTGGGAGCCCGACGAGTCGATCTATTGGGGCCCCGAAGGCAAGTGGCTGGAGGACGAGCGCCACACCGGCGACCGGGATCTGCAGAACCCTCTCGCCGCGGTGCAGATGGGCCTCATCTACGTCAATCCGGAAGGGCCGAACGGCAAACCGGATCCGCTCGCGGCGGCGCGGGACATTCGGGAAACCTTCCGCCGCATGGCGATGAACGACGAGGAAACGGTGGCGCTGATTGCCGGCGGCCACACCTTTGGCAAAACCCATGGTGCCGGCGATGCGTCGCTGTTGGGCCCGGCGCCGGAGGCCGCGCCGATCGAGGAGCTGGGTCTCGGGTGGAACAGCAAATTCGGCACCGGCAAAGGGGCTGACGCGATCACCGGCGGCCCGGAAGTCATCTGGAGCGAGACGCCGACGAGCTGGAGCAACAACTTCTTCCGGAACCTGTTCGGCTACGAATGGGAACTGACCAAGAGCCCGGCCGGAGCCTGGCAGTTTCAGGCGAAAGGGGCTGCCGCAACGATCCCGGATGCCTACGACCCGGCGAAGCGGCACGTGCCGACCATGCTGGTCACCGACCTCGCCTTGCGGGTCG
>DATJTI010000079.1:0-5483 GCA_035503615.1 Allostellaceae bacterium
GCAGCGGTCAGCGCCGCCTCGTTGCCATGCCAGGCTGCGCTGAACCGGTTCTGCAACGCCCGCCCGGTATATGGCGCCGGCCAGGGGCGCTCGCGCACGATGTCGAAGACCCGGGTGCGGATCGTGTCGTCGCCGCAGCCGGCGGCAACCCGCGCCTTCCCGGCCGCAGGTGCCAGCGATTCCTCGGCAGCGTAAAAGCACGAGCCCATCAGCACGCCGTCGGCGCCGAGCATCAGCGCTGCGGCGAGGCCACGCCCGTCGGCGATGCCACCGGCGGCGACGACCGGCACGTCGCGCCCGGATGCGGCGACCAGATCCACGACCGCGGGCACCAGCGGCAGGGTCGAGCGGGCGGCGCCGTGTCCGCCGGCTTCGGTGCCCTGGGCGACAATGATATCGGCACCTAAGTCGAGCACTTCCTGCGCCTGGTTCAGACTCTGCACCTGGCAGATCAGCGGCGTGCCGGCGCGCTTGACCGCCCCGATAAAGGGGGCCGCATCGCCGAATGACAGCATGACCGCCGCCGGACCATGATCGAGCCCGAGATCGAGCGTGCCCGGACGCTCGGCGAGCGCCCAGGTGATAAAGCCGCAACCGACCCGCTGATTGCCGGCCGCCGCCAGCTCGCGTTCGAGCCAGTCGGCCTCGGCATAGCCGCCGCCGATCAGTCCGAGCCCACCGGCGGCGCTGACCGCGGCCGCCAGCGCCCCACCGGATACGTAACCCATCGGCGCCAGCAGAACCGGGTGGCGGATGCCGAGCCGTTCGGTGAGCCGGGTGCGCAGTGCCATCTCCATCTCCTGCTGCGGGCGGCGCTGCTGCGCGGGTAGCGCTGCTGTACGCTGGGCGGCCGCGGTGTCACCACCTCCCCGCCTCGCGTCCGGCGACGAAGAGAGCGTAGATCTCCCGCTCCTCGCTGACGCCGCGCAGCCGGTGGCCGCCGAGCGGCTGCAGGCGCTGCCGGTCACCGACCGAAGCAGCGAGTTCGGCCGAGACGAGGACGTTGTGGCCGAGCGGCTCGCACAGCGTCTCGATGCGGGCAACCTCGTTGACCGCCGGGCCGATCACCGTGAAGTCGAGCCGGTCGGCCGCGCCGATATTGCCATAGAGCACCTCGCCGCGATGCAGCGCCAGATCGACCGCGGCAATCGGCTTGCCCTCGCGGCGGCGCCGGAGGATCAGCCGGTCGATTGCGAGCATCGCCTCAGCCGCAGCGTCGAGCGCGTGGCGGCAAGTCTCGTCGCGGGTCGCATCGTTAAACGGAAAGATCGCCAGCATGCCATCGCCGATGAATTTCAGCACCTGGCCGCCATGGGCGCGCAATGGCGCGGTCAACGTCTCGAACGTCTCGTTCAGCATGTTGATGACGGCGCCGCCCGGGGTGCGTTCGGCAAGCGCCGTGAAACCTCGGATATCGGCATACCACAACACCGCACGGATGCTCTCGACCGAGCCGCGGGCCACTGCTCCGGCGTGCACCCGGCGCCCGGCATCGCTCCCCAGATAGGCAGCGAGCAGGCCGGAGGCGATGGTATATCCACCATGCGCCATCATCGCCAGCGAGACCGCGGGCAGCGTTGCCCGCAGCAGGCTCAAATCCGCCTCACGGAAACCGCTCACCCGATCGGTGGCGAACGAGAAGCCGATGCCGGTGCCGCGCGACGGATCACCGCCCAGCCCGAAGCTGACCGCTCGCGCGAAATAATCAGTTCCGCCCGCTGCGGCGAGTTCCTGCAGCACCGGAAAATCGAGCCGCGCCCCGGGCCCGCTCAGATGCCGGCGGATATCCGCCCACAGCTCCGGCACCGGACCAGGCGATTGCAAGCGGCGGATCAGCAGGCCGAACGGGCTTTCGGCGACGACTTCGTCATATTCGCGGCCACGCTCGAACTGCGCCGGCTCGACCGCGCTCGCATCGCGCCGCCAGGCATAGCCATATCCGCCCCATTGCGGATGGAGCGTGCGCAGTCCGGCAAAGGCACGCCACACCGCGACACCGGAGCTGACGAGGCGCTGGCAGAACCCGTCGAGCAGCGCATCGGCCGGTGCCCCGATCAGCCCCTGCCGGACCGCCCAGACGTTCAGCTCGATGATGGTCCGGCCGAGCGCGTTGTCGAAACTCGACAAGCCGATCGGCCTGTCGATGATCACAGGCTGGCCCGATTGTCGCTGTTGCCGCTTTATTGCTATCGGGTACGAGCGCGATCGGCAAACAGGTTCTGCCGCCCGCGGGTGAATTTTGCATCGCGAGCCGCCCGATGGTTCGACGTAGCTCGCTTTCCTCGGAGCCGGATGCTAAGCCCCGGCCCGAGCTGTGGCGAACCGGAGGTGCCGGGTGCTCGACTGCATTTTATTGACCAATGATGACGGCATCGACGCGCCGGGTCTCGATGTGCTCGAAGGGATTGCCGCGGCACTCGCGCGGGAAATATGGATCGTGGCTCCCGAGCACGACCAGAGCGGGGTCTCGCACGCGGTCAGCCTGCATCAGCCGATCCGCATCAGCCAGCGCGGGGCACGGCGCTGGGCGGTGAGCGGCACGCCCGGCGATTGCGTGGCGATGGCGCTCAGCCATCTGATGCGCGGGACACGCCCGCAGCTGCTGTTGTCCGGGGTCAATCGCGGCGCCAATCTCGGCATCGAAACCGTGTTCTCGGGCACGGTCGGCGCGGCGATGACCGGCATGATGCTGGGCATTCCGGCAATCGCATTGAGCCAGGCCTGGACCGATCACGCGCAGATCCGTTGGGAAACCGCGACCACACTCGGACCCGATGTCGTTCGCCGGCTGATGGCGATCGGCTGGAGTGCGCAGACCTGCCTCAGTATCAATTTTCCCGATCTCCCGGCGAACGAGGCCGGGCCGCTGACCCTGGCGCGTCAGGGAGCCGGCAGTGTCGCGGGCATGGATGTCGAGGCGCGCACCGATCGACGCGGCATGACCTATTACTGGGTCGGGTTCCGCCGCAGCGAAAGAGCGCAGGGACCCGAGAGCGACATCGCGGCGTTGAACGCCGGTCGCGTCGTCGTCACCCCGTTGCGCTACGATCGCACCGACGAGGCTGCCTATGCGATGCTCGCGCGGTCGTTGCCGCGCTGAGCCGGAGCCGGTAGCGCGGCTCAGGAGTGGCGCTGCAGAAAGATGCGATGCGAGGGGTAGGACAGCCACACCCGCTGCCAGTGCAGAAAGTCGCTGCCGAGGACGAGATCGGCGTCTTGCAGGTTCAGTCGCGTCACGACGATGACCTGATCGCGCAAGATCTCGCCATCGATCTGCAGCCGCGCGAATTTGTGCGCGCGCGCCTTGACCACCTCGTCTGCGGCGCCGCGCAGATCGGCGTCCGGGTCGCGCGCCAGCTCGGCCTCGGTCACTCCGAGCTGCGCCGCCGTATCGGCATCGAGCGTGGTCAGCTGCGCCCCGGTATCGATCAGCGCGTCGACTTGGTGAGCGTCGAGCAGAACCGGGAAAAACAGCCGGTCGTGCAGCGACAGGTTGGCCTTGATCGTCGCGTAGGGGGTGTTCCAGGCCGGTGCCGAAATCGGGCAAGGCGGCGATTGAAACAGCGTCACGCGCCGGTGCTCCAGGTCGAGATCGACCTCGAAGCTCGAAAAGAAGTCGGCACCAAGCAGCCCGTCAAGCGGCTTGCCGCCGACATTCGGCAGCGATACCGAGCCGACCAGGATCGCCACATCGCGAAATGCCGTGGTGCCGAAATCGAGGCTCCGCACGGTCGCATCGCCGCTGGCGACGGCGCTGTCGAGGCTGCGCATGCGCCGCGCATATTCGTAATGCGGCTCGATCCGCAACCGCTTGGCCGCGGTGGCGGTCAGGACGGTGCGCTCGGCGCCGGTGTCGAACAACAGAGTTGCCGCAGCGCCGTTGATGTGCACGGTAACGATCGGGACGTTGCCCATCAGCGTGACCGGCAGCTCGGCGAGCCGCGCCGGACGGCATTGCTGGGCGGCGGCGGCATTCGCCGCGATCACCAGCAGCAGGGTGCATAGGGCCCCAACGAGCAGCTTCACCCGCCGCGTCCCCGGTCCGGAACAGCCGATCCCCGCTGTTAGGCGATGATGGCGACCCCCTGCACTTCGACCAGCAGCTCCGGCCGGGCGAGACCGGCGACTGTGATCAGGGCGCTTGCCGGGAAGTCGTCGCCGAAAATTTCCCTGCGCAACTCGGTGAAGCGATCGCCATAGCGTGCGTCGGTGATGAACACGGTCATCGTGACCATGTCGCCGAGCGTGCCACCGAGTTCGGTCAGGGTCTCGCCGAGCCGGGCGAAGACGGCGCGAACCTGACCGTCGAAATCCCCGGCGAGCGATGGTCCATCCGCGGCGGAGCGGCCGACCTGCCCGGCCAGCCAGACGGTTCTGCCACCGGTGGTCACGACCGCCTGCGAATACGCCCGCGCCTGCGCCGCCTCCCGTTTCAGGAAGCGCCTCGACGGTCGCTGCGCGATCTCGCCGCTCATCCCTCGCCTCTCCGGTCTGACCTGCGCAGCTTGACCCACGCCGGGGCCCGAGTCCAGCCGGCAGATTTGCTCAACTGTCGCAGAGCGGCCGGCCGGCTTGGATGCGCTGGGCGCGCGTGGCAGAGTGCGGTGCTCCGCCCACCACCGCGCCGAAGGGCGACCGCGGCACAGGGAGCGCTGCATGCCGTTTTCTCGAAAATTCAAGAACGGGCTCAAATTCCATACGCTATACGATCGTTTCGAAATGATAATTTCTGCCGTACTGCTGATCTCCATTTCGATTATCATTGTCTATTCCACCATCCTGGTGGTGATCGCCATTTTCGATGATTTCCGGTCTGCGAGATATTTCGCGGAAAGCTCCGCTATCAAAGACACGTTCGGGCTAATTCTCGGGCTTTTGATTCTGATCGAATTCAACCATTCTATTGCGTTGGCGATGCGCAACCGATCGGGAGTCCTGCAGGTTCGCATCATCATCCTGCTGGCGATTATCGTGATCGCGCGCAAACTGATTTTGCTGAATTACGATACCGCGACGGTGAATACCCTGTTGGGTCTGGGCGGCTTGGCGCTGTCCTTGGGGGTGCTGTATTGGCTGTTGACAGATGTCGAGCGGCGCCGGCGCCCACCGGCCTCGTCCAGTCCGGCGACCTCGTCCAGTCCGGCGACCTCGTCCGGGCCACCGACCTCGTCCAGTCCGGCGGCCTCGTCCGGCCCGGCGACCTCCTCCGAACGAATCTCAAGCTAGCCAAGCCCGGTAAAATCGTTTAGTCGCGCGCTGATCGCACCCGCCCCTAGAAGCGTCGGTGCCGGCCGTCGTCAGCTTCACCGCGGAAACTGGTGGCGTCGAAGAGGGAGGCTCCTACACCGTTGCGCGCCGCCGCAGGCGCCGACCAGAAGAACGAGAGAGGAGCGCATCGATGAAGCCGACCCGGCGCCGCTACTGGGTGTTTTTCCTGCTGTTTCTGTTCAACGTCATCGCCTATGTCGACCGGGTCAACATGT
>DATJTI010000080.1:0-37823 GCA_035503615.1 Allostellaceae bacterium
GCGGTAGTCGAGCGCCTCGCCATTCCTCACCGCGCGGATGCCGCGCCGGATCAGGTTGCGCATCATGATGACCCCGCGGTCGGTCGCGGCCAGATGCTCGAGCCCGTGCCGCGCCACCCCGCCATGGATGCTGACCTGCGCATCGTAATCGCCCGGCACACGCTGCCGCTCTTCATAGGGCCGGCTGTCATCCTGGCCGAACCCGGCGCCCTGGCGGAACGACTTCCCCTCCGGCGCACGGTAATAGCCGATCTGCATCGTATGGGTGTCGTCGAGCGGCACCGCCCAGGTTGTCGCCATCGGCCGGTTGACCGAGTTCCTGAGCGCCATCGGGTCGGCATTGGGCGGAAACTGGTGGATGTTGGGCAGGATGAAATCGGCGACCCGCACCCACACCCGGTCATCCTGGCGCCTGGTATCGATATAGACCATGCCGACCGGTGTCTCCATCCAGTCCCATTCGCCGAGCGCGGCCAGATCCCCGGTAAATCCTTCGCTGCCCGGCAATGTGTGCAAAAACGCCAGGTGCGCCGGGTCCATGCTGTTTTCCTTGACCTGCAGCCAATTGCATTGCCACACGGTCGGGGCACGGGCGACCTGGCGGTAGCCGGGCAGATCCCAGGTGTCGAGCACCGGGAAATCGGGCTGCTTCTCGGGCGGCCCCATATAGGCGAAGACCAGCCCCTGATGCTCGCGCACCGGATAGGCGCCGTGGAACAACCGGTCCTTCAGCGTGCTGTCGGCCGGCTCGCCCGGGGTTTCGAGGATCGTGCCGTCGCAATCGAACAGCCAGCCGTGATAGCAGCAGCGGATGCCCTTGTCGCCGATCAGGCCGAATTCGAGCGACGTGCCGCGATGCGGACAGTGCAGTTCCAAGAGCCCGATCGCCCCGCTCTTGTCGCGGAACGCCACCAGATCCTCGCCGAGGATGCGCAGCCGCCGCGGCACCGCGCCCAATTCGCTCGCCAGGATCACCGGCTGCCAGAAGCGCCGCAGATATTCGCCGCACGGAGTGCCCGGGCCGACGCGGGTCAGCTCCGTATCCTCGGGCGGCCGCTCGCGATGGTGATAGGCGCTGTAGGCTTGGCTCAGAAACGGCGCTCTCTCGGACATGCGGACCTCTCCTCTCAGCGGGGCGACTTTGCCCAGCCCACCCGGCCCCGGTCAACCCCATCGCCGCCGCGAAAGCATCCCGACAGGTCCGAGCTTCGACTTGCACCCCAGCAGCCACCTGCACCGAATTTTCGCACCAGCTAACCCACTGACTTAGCGGGCACCGACTACTGATGCGAAAATCTTCCTCTGTGCGACTCCAGGCGCGCGCGACGGCTCTGGTTTGCTGTTAGGTGCATAACGCTCTATGTATGTGACAGCGGTGCATTTTTGCAGCGGAGCGCACCGATACCGATTGTTAACAACGTATGACTATCGTATCATGATGTATAGTGGTGAGACATGCCTGAGCGTTACCGACATCCTCCGCTTGTCGAGCTGATTGCCGAGCTTAGATGGGGTTCACCGTTTCCGGGCGGACAATCTCAGGGCGCAGTGTTCATGGCGGCAACAGGCTCGCATGAAGAGTTCTTTATGCGCTTCGGCCTAAAGGCAGGCCTGCTTGGATACGAACGAGCTGAACGGCTTTTGCCCCCCGGCTTCGCAGCGATGCCCTTCCAAGCGATCTATCGGTTCCGTAAAAAAACTCCAGAAGAGGGGACTAGCCTTTACCACATTGGAACCGGCGTCTTCTCTGCGAACATCACCCCGCCGTACGATTCTTGGCAGCAATTTAAGCCGATTGTGGAGAATGGCGTAGGCGTACTCTTGGAGACGCGCATCCCCGCAGAAAAAACGATGCCATTCACGAGCGCAAGTCTGCGCTACCTAAATGCGTTTGGCAGCAAATTTATGGAGGGCCAGTCAGTCGCTAGCTTCGTGAAAAACGTGCTCGGCTTACGAGTAGAACTCCCCACATCTGTCCAGAATGAGGTCTCTCCGAACAACGAGGCGAGGGCATCCTTCCAATTAAATATGCCCCTCAAGTCGGGACAGCAAATGACGCTAAGCGTCGGAGAGGGCCTTGTCGCCGGTGAACAAGCTGCCGTGATGGATTTGACCGTCGGCACCCGGACAATAACGCCACCAACTCAAAGCGATGTGATGGCTGTTCTAGATACAGCGAATGAGGTTGCCCATCGTGTTTTTATAAACGTAACTAAAGGGCTATCGGAAAAAATGGAGCCCATCAAGGGAGATCAGACGTGATCAACAGCGGCAACGTCATAGGCGACAGTTTGCAAGGCATTATCTTTAGCGGCGGTCTGAGCACGGGGGACAGCTGCATCAATAATAGCGATACTGCGGGAGGGTATTGCGGCACGTACCAGGGCTCCACTTTTCAGAGCACCGTGCTCTGCTCCTCTTGGCAAAGCGTAAACTTTACGTCGATGGGACAAAGCGGCATCGTCAGTAGCACGACCTATGCTCTAGGCAATGCGGCAACCCTTTTTTATTCATGTGCCGCACCGCCGACGTACACTGTTTTGGGCTCATCCAACGTTATATATTGGGTGCCAACAGCGACACGACTAGAGGAAGCTAAGTCAATACGGTTTTCCATTGACCAGTTTGCAACTTTAAATGCGAACTGGGACGGGTATGGTGCTTCACCCATCGCCGAGCCCGCGCGTGAGAACGCTCGTCATTTCGTTGATATGATCGAAGCCACCCCATTCGGATTGCCGGCCCCCGATGTTTCCCCGACACCGGCTGGCACCATCTCATTCGAGTGGGAAGCCCCACACGCCGAAGCTTATCTGGAAATAGGAAACACTCGGTACAGTGGATTCATTAAGTTCGATCAGGAGCAACAACCATTTTTGCTCCAGGGCCATGCGGATTCCATGGATCAGCAGATTGTTACTCTCATACAGACGGCTATTGCTGGACCACCTACGACCTCTGCGCCTACGATCACTGAGATGCAAACGCAGTGGCATGAGCGCTTGGCCGCGTGAGATCGCAGCTGCCGAGGTGATCGCCCGCGGTGTCTGTAGCCCTTACCACGTTGCAAAAAACGGGAAGCTAAAACCCGATCTCTATCGCTCGCCCCCCGATAAAGATGAAGTTTCGACTATGCGAGCCGACTGGATCGGGGCTGATGTCTGCAAACAGCGTGCAAAGACTTTAGAGAATCCGGTAGAAAATAAGGTCTATCGAGGCCTTGCGGTGCTCAGCGCAATGCAGATACGGCAGCAAGGCTCCGATGTAATCGACACGCGCGAGGTGTTCGACGGACACTCGGATATTAAACATGGGATAGTTGAAAGAGGTGGCGGCGATCCACCTCCCGCTGCGCAGTTGATAATATTGCGTAATCGCTGGAAAACTCTCGCCGAGTGCGCAAACTATTTTCTGGACCCCGAGCCGCAAAGCATCACTTGGACTGGGCCGCCCCTTTATTACAAAGCTTAAAACCATGCCGGACACACGCTCCCAGGTGTGATTGCCGCCTATGACGGACAACACTCATCACCAGAGGCCACAGCTCACTCATAACCCAAGCTCGCTGTGCGAGCCGAGCCGAACGAGTTCGAGGCTGGTCGCATCGGGCTTACGGTAGATCAGGATCAGGTCGGGCCGGATGTGGCAATCGCGGTGATCGCTCCACTCGCCGCTGAGCGGGTGGTCGAAGTAGCGGCGCGGCAACGGCTCATCCTTCGACAGCATTGTCACGGCTTCCATCAACTCGGCGTCGAGGCGCTTGCCGTGCCGCCCGGATTGCTCCCGCTTGTAGTCGCGGCGAAACCTGCTGGTGTACCTAACAGTCCGCATTCAGGCTCGCCAGCAGCTTCCCCGGCGGGCCGGCGGTCGTCAGCTCGCCGCGCCGCGCGGCCTTCATCGCCTCGATGGTTTCCTTGTTCGGAACCAGCGGTTCGAACGGGAGCGCTTTCTCCTTGGCGATCTTCACCATCATCAGGCGAAAGGCATCCGACACGGTGAGGCCCATGGCCTCCAGCACGGCGGCGGCTTCCTTCTTGATCTGCTCGTCGATGCGCGCGCGCACGACAGAATTTGTGCTCATGGCATAATCTCCTTGGGCTACAATGTAGCACAATACGCTGAAAACTTCAAATGAGGCTCCGACTAGATATTGCGGATCGGTTATCGCCTGATTTCGCGGCAAAAGTCGCATAGCGTGTATTCTGGAAAATTTACGTCCTCGGCCTGGTGTTACAGTGAGGGCCATCGAGTCGACCGCAAATCTCCGGAGCGCATCGATCGAAGAAGAAGAGCTACGGCACGGCCGGCGACTCCTCCGCATCCACCTGCATGGCGAAGGCGGTCAGCAATGCCGCGGTCGCCGCGTAATTGCCCATCAGCGCCACCAGATCGACAAGCTTTCTCCGGCCGAACTGGCGCAACGCCCGCGCGTAGGTCGCGCTCGACACATGGCGGGCGCCGAAAATCTCGCGGCCGAGCGCGATGACGATCGCGTCCGCTTCGGCTAGCCGGCCGATGTCGCCGCGATATCGGATCGTGTCGATGAGCGCGGGCGAAATCCCCTCGGCTAGCGCCGCCCCTTCGTGCGCGGCCCATTCGAACCGGCTGCCGAGCTCGCGTGCGGTCGCGAGGATCGCCAGCTCGCGCACCCGGCCGCCGAGCCCGGCCTCGTTGCGCAGATAATGGTTGAGCGGGCGCGAGCGCCGCGACAAATCCGGGCTGTGCAATTGGATGCCGCCGGGGCCGCGCAGCCCGCGCAGGCTGCCGCCGGCCGGGTCGGCCAGCCGGTCGTAGGTGCGCTGGCCCTCGGCATCGAGCTCGTCACGGCGCGGCAACGGCAGCCGGCAACCCGATTGCGGATCGATATCGGCGGGATATCCGATCGATGCCCCGGGGAACCGATGGTGCTCGACAAACACCCGGACGAGTCCTTCACAGCCGGCCCGGTCGCTCTCGTCAAAGCGCGCCTTGAGCGGAGAGTCGAGATCGAGCACACCCGTCACCGCACCGTCCTCGATCAACGGCACGACCAGTTCCGAGCGCGAATTCGGGTCGCAGGCGATATGGCCCGGAAACTCTTCGACGTCGGGCACCAGCACCGCTTCGCGCTGCACCACCGCCGTGCCGCACACGCCCTGCCCGATCGCGATGCGCTGACAGGCGGGTCTACCCTGAAACGGGCCCAGCACCAGTTCATCGCCGCGGCGCAGATAGAACCCGGCCCAGTTCAGATCGGGCAGGCGGTGATAGATCAGTGCCGCCATGTTCGCGGCATTGGCGATCGGATCCGGCTCGCCTGCGAGCAGCGCCGCCAATTCTACGGCGATATCTCGGTAAAGCTGTGATTTGTGGCCGCTCATGCCGATTTCCGTCTATTCCCGCATCCTGCAAGCTATATCCTGAAGCAAACCCATAGGGCATGCGCAAAGGGGTATTGCGATGGATGATTACATCGATCCGGCGTTGCTGGGGCCCGAGGAAAAGTTCGCGATCGGCCAGCCGGTGCCGCGTTCCGAAGACCCGGTGCTGCTACGCGGCGAAGGGCATTATTCCGACGATATCAGCCTGCCGGGCCAGGCCTACGCGGTGATGGTCAGGAGCCCGGTCGCGCATGGCGTGCTCCGCGGCATCGATACTGCGGCGGCGAAGGCGATGCCGGGCACGCTGGCGGTCTACACCGCGGCCGATCTGCTGGCTGCGGGAATCGGCCCACTACCGGAGCGCCAGGTCATGAACAACCGCGACGGCACGCCGATGCTGGCGCCGACCCGGTACGCCTTGCCCTCGGACAGGGTGCGGCATGTCGGCGAGGCGGTGGCCGCGGTGGTCGCCCGGACGGCGGCCGAGGCCAGGGACGCGGCCGAGGCGGTCGTGCTCGACATCGATCCGCTGCCGGCGGTGACCGAGCCCGCACTCGCCGACGCCCCCGATGCACCGGTCCTTTATGACGAGGTGCCGCACAATATCGGGCTCGACTTCCATTTCGGGAACAGCGAGAAGGTCGCGGCCGCCTTTGCTTCGGCTGCGCATGTGACCCGGTTGCGGCTGCGCAGCAACCGTATCATCGTCAACGCGATGGAGCCGCGCTCGGCGATCGCCGATTATGATCCGGCGCGCCGGCACTGGACGCTGCATGTCGGCTGTCAGGGCGTGTTCGGGTTTCGCAACTATGTGGCACAGGTCTTTGGGGTCGGCCGCGACCAGATGCGGATCCTGACCGAGCGGGTCGGCGGCTCGTTTGGCATGAAGCAGCCGACCTATCCCGAATATTACTGCATTCTGCATGCGGCGCGCGAACTGGGCCGCCCGGTCAAATGGACCGACGACCGCTCGGGCAGCTTTGTCTCCGACAGCCACGGCCGCGACCACGACATGAATGCCGAACTCGCGCTCGATGCCGAGGGCAATTTCCTGGCGGTGCGGCTCGAAGGTTACGGCAATCTCGGTGCCGCTTACGGCGCGCCCGGACCGGCCACCCGCAACGCCGTGCGCAACACGCTCGGCGTCTACAAGACGCCGCTGATCGAGGTGTCGACGAAATGCGTCTTCACCAATACGACCCCGGTCGGTGCCTATCGCGGCGCCGGGCGGCCCGAGGCCAACTATTATATGGAGCGGCTGGTCGAGGCCGCGGCGGCCGAAACCGGCATCGACCGCGTCGCATTGCGCCGGAAGAACCACATCGCGCCGGAGGCGATGCCGTACCAGGCGCCAAACGGCACCACCTATGACAGCGGCGACTTCACCGCGTTGCTCGATCAGGCGCTGAGGCTGGCCGATTGGGATGGCTTTGCCGCACGCAAGGCCGAGAGCCGGGCGCGCGGCCGGCTGCGCGGGCGCGGCATCAGCGATTATCTCGAATTGACCGGCCCGCCCGGCCGCGAGATGGGCGGCATCCGGTTCGAGCCCAATGGCGATGTGACGATCATCACCGGCACGCTCGATTACGGCCAAGGCCATTGGTCGCCTTTCGCGCAGGTCTTGGCGACCAGGCTCGGCATCCCGTTCCACCGCATCAAATTGCTGCAGGGCGACAGCGATGAATTGATCGCCGGCGGCGGCACCGGCGGCTCGAAATCGATGATGACGAGCGGGGCCGCGATCGTCGAAGCCGGCGACAAGGTGGTCGAGGCCGGCCGCCAGATCGCAGCACACGTGCTCGAAGCGGCGGTGGCCGATATCGAGTTTCGCGCCGGGCGGTTTGTCATCGCCGGCACCGACCGCTCGGTCGGGATCATGGAATTGGCGGCCAGGATCCATGCCGGCCTCGAACTGCCGCCGGAGCTGCCGCAGAGCCTCGACGCCGCCAATATCTCGGACGGACCGCCTTCGGCTTTCCCCAATGGCTGCCATATCGCCGAGGTCGAGATCGATCCCGAGACCGGGCTCGCCGAGGTCGTGCGCTACAGCTTTGTCAATGATTTTGGGGTCGTGATCAACCCGCTCCTGGTGACCGGCCAGGCGCATGGCGGGATCGTGCAGGGGATCGGCCAGGCATTGCGCGAGCGCACGATCTATGACGCAGAGGGCCAGCTGCTGACCGGCTCCTACATGGATTATGCGATGCCGCGGGCGACCGACGCGCCGTTCTTTACGAGCGCGAGCCACCCGGTCCCGGCCAAGACCAATCCGCTCGGTGCCAAGGGCTGCGGCGAGGCCGGCTGTGCCGGTGCCCTACCCTCGGTCATGAACGCGCTCGTCGATGCGCTCAGCGAATACGGCATCCGCCACCTCGACATGCCGGCCACCCCGGAGCGCGTCTGGCGCGCGATCGAGGCCGCCCGCACCGGCTGATGGCGCGACCACGCCCCGCTATCGTGCACCGCCATTGGCGATGGTGCCGGCATTGGCGATGGTGCCCTACCGGCATTGGCGTTGGTGCCGACATTGCGCTATCCTCGCCCTCGCACCGCCCGGAGCCGCGATGTCCCCGTAGCTCAGTCGGATAGAGCAACAGTTTCCTAAACTGTGGGTCGCGTGTTCGAGTCACGCCGGGGACGCCACTTCCGACTGGATTGCCGATCGGCGGCTACGGATGGGGCGCCGGGCGAAATCCGCCGCGGGCTCAGGGCAACAGGTGGGCGAGCACCGCGTTGAGCCGCTGCCTGCCGGCGTCGGTCGCGGCGAGGCGTTGCTCGTCGAGGGTCACGAAGCCGCCTTCGATCAGCCGGGCGAGACCGGCGCCGAGCAGCGTTTCGAGGCGGGCTTCGGCGAGGCGTTCGACCTCGGCACGGGCAACGCCTTCGACGAGCCGCAGGCCCATCATCAGCATCTCCTCGACCGCAATGTCCCGGCTGATCGCAATCGTTTCTTCGAGCCCGGTGCCCGTCGCCTCGACCGCGGCGAGCCAGCGCTCCGGCAGGCGGTGCTGGCGGGTCGCCCGCCTGACACCGCCGAGGGTCAGCCGGCCATGCGCGCCGGGGCCGATCCCGGCATAATCGCGAGAGCGCCAATAGGCGAGGTTGTGGCGGCATTCGGCGCCGGGCCGGGCGTGGTTCGAGATCTCGTAAGCCGGCAGCCCGTGGGCGGCGAGGCGCTCCTGCGTGGTTTCGAACATCGCCGCGGCGGTGTCCTCGTCGGCCGGCACCAGCGCGCCGCGCCGGGCCAGGGTCGCAAAGGACGTGCCGGGCTCGATCGTCAGCTGATAGAGCGAGAGATGCTCACCGGCGAGATCCAGCGCCTCGTCGAGTTCCCGCCGCCACTCGGCGGGGCTCTGGCCCGGGCGGGCATAGATCAGGTCGAACGAGAATCGGGTGAAATTGTCGCGCGCCAGCTCGATCGCCGCGATCGCTTCGGCACGATCATGCGCCCGGCCGAGGAATCGCAGCGCCGCTTCGTCAAGCGCCTGAACACCGAGCGACAGCCGGTTGACCCCGGAAGCGGCAAAGGCGCGGAACCGTGCTGCTTCGGCCGAATTGGGGTTGGCTTCGAGGGTGATCTCGACATCGCTCGCGACCCGCCAATGGCGGCACAGCCGGTCGAGCAGTGCGGCGACTGTTGCGGGCGGCATCAGCGAGGGGGTGCCGCCGCCAAAAAACACCGAGCCGACCTCGCGGCCCGGCAGCAGCGTGGCCTGATGGTCGAGATCGGCCAGCAATGCCCGCGTCCAGCGCGCCGTGTCGACACCATCGCGAACATGGCTGTTGAAGTCGCAATACGGGCATTTCGAATGGCAGAACGGCCAGTGGATGTAGACCGCGAGCCGCACTTTTTGCTCGTCCCGCGCCGCGGTCGCGGCGACCGGCATTGCCGTGGCAAGGGTGTCGGCAATCATCAGCGGCCGGCAAAGCAGGCCTCGACGAGCCTGGCAAAGGCGCGGGCGCGATGGCTGATCTTGTGCTTTGCCGCCGGCTCCAACTCGCCAAAAGTCCCGGCTCCGCCCTCGGGCAGAAATATCGGGTCATAGCCAAAGCCCCGCTCGCCGCGCGGCGGCCAGACGAGATGACCTGCCACCTCGCCGCGGAACAGCGCAACCTCCTCGTCGGGCCAGGCCAGCGCCAGGACCGCGACAAAACGGGCGGCCCGGTCCCGGTCGCCGAGCTCGCGCTGGACCCGCTCCATCGCTGCCCGGAAATCCTTGTCCGGCCCGGCCCAGCGCGCCGAATAGATCCCGGGCGCACCATCGAGCCCCGGGACGACGAGCCCGGAATCATCGGCGAGTGCGGGCAGCCCGCTCTTGATCGCCGCGGCCCGCGCCTTCAGTTCGGCATTGGCCTCAAAGCTGTTCCCGGTCTCTTCGGGCTCGGGCAGCCCGAGCGAACCGGCCGAAACCACACCGATCGCAAACGGCGCCAGCAGTTCGGCGATTTCGACGACCTTGCCGGGATTGTGGCTGGCGATGACCAGGCGGCTGCCGGTGAAGACGCGCGTCATTACGGTGCGCCGAGACCGAGTGCGGCACGCTGCCGCCGGGTCAGCTCGGCGATCCCGAGCCGCGCCAGAAACAGCATCTCGGTGAACAGGGTTTCGTCGAACGGCGCGCCTTCGGCGGTCGCCTGGATCTCGACAATGCCGCCCTCACCGGTCAGCACGAAATTCGCATCGGTCAGCGCCTGCGAATCCTCGGCATAATCGAGATCGAGCACCGGACCCGTGCCGACGATCCCGCACGACACCGCGGCGACGCTGTCGGCAAGCGGCAGGGCGGCGAGCTGCCCGGTGGCGACGAGCTTTTCGAACGCCTGGTGGAGCGCCACATAGCTGCCGGTGACAGCCGCGGTGCGGGTGCCGCCATCGGCCTGCAGGACATCGCAATCGATGCGGATCTGGCGCTCGCCGAGGACCGTCAGTTCGGTGACGGCGCGCAGGCTGCGGCCGATCAGCCGCTGGATCTCCTGGGTGCGGCCGCTCTGCCGGCCGCGCGCCGCCTCGCGATCGGTCCGTGTGGCGGTCGAGCGCGGTAGCATGCCGTATTCGGCGGTCACCCAGCCGCGGCCGCTATTGCGCAGAAACGGCGGCACCCGCTCCTCGACCGTGGCGGTACACAGCACATGCGTGTCGCCGAACTTCGCCAGGCACGAGCCTTCGGCATATTTGGCGATACCGGGTTCGAGGCTGACCGGGCGCAGCGCATCGGGGGCGCGTCCCGAGGGTCGCATCATAGTCTCCGCCTGGTTAGAAGGTGCCCCTACGCTACCCGTGCCTTGCGGCGGCGTCCAGCTTGGCGCGGCTCTAGAACAGCGAGCCTTGCTCCGGGCGCGGCGGTGTCCGCCGTACCGGGCGGCGCGGGGTGCGGCCGGCGATAACCCCGATCCTGCCGTCATAGAATTCGAGGTCGAGTGCGGCGCCGAGCCCGACCTTGGCCGCCTCGGTGACGATTCGGGCATCGCCGTCGCGAACCACGACATAGCCGCGCGCCAGCAGGCTCTCGTGCCGCTCCGAATGGGTCGCGAGGCGGCCGGCGAAATTGTCGAGCGCATCGCGCCCGGCGGCGAACGAGCGCAGCATGGCACTTCGCAGCCGCGCATCGGTGTCGCCGAGGCGGGTGCCGGCACGGCCGAGATCGGTGCTCAGCACTTCCGGGCGCAACCGCACCGCGGCCAGGTCGAGGCGGTGCCGGGTGGCACGCAGATGCCGCTCGCTGGCGAGCCGCAGCCGCTCGGCGCGATCGTCGAGGCGCTGCGCCGCAGCACCGATCAGATCGTGCGGCGAGGGCAGGCCGCGCGCCAGACCGGAGAGATTGAGGCGGCGCTCGGCGAGCAGACGGGCGAACCCGCCCGACAGCCGCGACGTCTTGGCGGCGAGATCGGCCACGAGGTCGAGCCGCACCGGTACGGCCATCTCGGCCGCCGCGGTCGGGGTCGGTGCGCGCCGGTCGCTGGCGTGATCGATCAGCGTCGTATCGGTCTCGTGCCCGACTGCCGAGATCAGCGGGATCAGCGAGGCGGCGGCGGCGCGCACGACGATCTCCTCGTTGAACGCCATCAAATCTTCGAGGCTGCCGCCCCCGCGGGCGACGATGATCAGATCAGGCCGCGGCACCGGGCCGTCGCCATCCAGACGGTTGAACCCGGCGATCGCCGCCGCGATCTGGGCCGCAGCCCCCTCGCCCTGCACCGCCACCGGCCACAGCAGCACCCGGCGCGGAAAGCGGTCCGCAAGACGATGCAGGATGTCGCGGATCACCGCCCCGGTCGGCGAGGTCACGACCCCGATCACCGCCGGCAGAAACGGCAGCTTCTGCTTGCGCTCGGCGGCGAACAGACCCTCCGCCGCGAGCCGCCGGCGCCGCTCTTCGAGCAGCTTCAGCAGCGCGCCGATCCCGGCCAGCTCGATCCGGTCGATCACCAGCTGATACTTCGAGCGGCCGGGGAAGGTGGTCAGCCGACCGGTGCAGATAACCTCCATTCCGTCCTCGGGCTTGATCGCGAGCCGAATCGCGGTCGTGCGCCAGCACACCGCGTCGAGCACCGCGTCGGCGTCCTTGAGTGCCAGATAGCAGTGACCCGAGGCGTGGCGCTTGAAGCCGGACACTTCGCCGCGCACCCGGACATGGCTGAAACCATCCTCGATCGAGCGCTTGAGTGCCAGCGACAGCTCGGAGACGGTATACTCGGCCAGGTTCGAGCGGGGCGGGGCTGTGACGACGAGATCATTCATTCCGATATGATAGCCCCATATGAAGGGCCGGCGAGAGGAGCAAGCGCGAATGCGGGTGCTGCTGGTGGGATCGGGCGGACGCGAGCACGCGCTCGCCTGGGCGATCGCCGCCTCGCCGCTGGTCGACCGGCTCTACTGCGCGCCCGGCAATGCCGGGATCGCCGCAGAGGCTGAATGCGTGCCGATCAGTGCGAGCGACATTGCCGGGTTGGTCGCATTCGCCAAACGCGAGGCGATCGATTTCGTCGTCATCGGGCCGGAGGCACCGCTCGTCCTCGGTCTCGTCGACGCACTCGAAAGCGTGGGGATCGCCGCCTTCGGGCCGACCAGCGCCGCGGCGCGGCTCGAAGGTTCGAAATCCTTTGCCAAGGAGATCTGCCGGCGCGCCGGCATCGCGACCGCAGCGCACCGCGGTTTTCACGATCCCGCTGCGGCGAAGGCATACATTGCCGCCCACGGCATGCCGGTCGTGATCAAGGCCGACGGGCTCGCCGCCGGCAAGGGTGTCGTGGTCGCCACCGACCGCGCCGCGGCCGACCATGCGGTTGATGCGGCACTGGTCGAGCGCCGGTTCGGCGCTGCCGGGATGGAGATCGTCGTCGAGGATTTTGTCGCGGGCGAGGAGGTCAGCTTTTTCGCGCTGTGCGACGGCAGCACCGCATTGCCGCTCGGTGCCGCGCAAGACTTCAAACGGGTCGGCGACGGCGGTATCGGCCCCAATACCGGCGGCATGGGCGCAATCTCGCCGGCACCGCCGCTGGCCGCGGCGCTCGAAGGCCGGATCATGGACCGGATCATCCTGCCCGCGATCGGAACGATGGAAGCGGAAGGTCACGCATTCAAGGGCGTCCTCTACGCCGGGCTGATGCTGACCGCAGAGGGACCGAAACTGCTCGAATTCAACGTCCGCTTTGGCGATCCGGAGTGCCAGGTGCTGATGATGCGGCTGATGAGCGACCCGCTGCCGGCGCTGCTCGCGGCGCATGACGGGGTGCTGCGCCAGGTCGATCTGCGCTGGCGCGAGGATCATGCGGTCTGTGTCGTGATGGCGGCGCAGGGCTATCCCGCCGCTCCGCAGCACGGCAGCGAAATCCGCGGTCTCGATCGGGCCGCCGCCGACCCCGCCGTCAAGATCTTCCATGCCGCAACCCGCGACGATGCAGGGCGGCTCGTCGCCGAGGGCGGCCGTGTTCTCGGTGTCACGGCGCTGGGCGCCGATCTCGCGCAGGCCCGAACCCGTGCCTATGCCGCGGTCGACCGGATCGACTGGCCCGGGGGTTTCTGCCGCCGCGATATCGGCGGAAAGCTGCTGCAGCCCGCCGACCCCGTTACCGGCCTTCCAGCTGGAACAGTTCGTCCTTGATGCGCAGCTTCTGGCGCTTCAGATCGGAGATCGCATCATCGTTCGGCAGCGGACGCGCGTTTTCCGCGTCGATCGCGCGTTCGAGTGCCGCGTGCTTTTCCTTCAGTTCCCCGATGCGATCTTGCAGCGACATGCGCAACCCTCCTGATAGACGATGGCACCGATCGATGGTAACGCCGCATCGACGAGTGGGCCAAGGGTCGGGCGACCCTTGATGACGAAAATAAGTCACACGGATCGCGTGCGCAGGAGGTCGATGGCGGAAAATTCCGAAACCCCGAGATTGATTGTCGGGATCAGCGGCGCCTCGGGTGCGATCTACGGCGCGCGCCTGGTCGAATTGCTGCAGAAGCTGCCGGTTGAAACCCATCTCGTGATCAGCCGGGCAGCGGAAGTCACGCTGGCGCTCGAAACCGACCTGAAGCCGGCGGCGGTGCGTGCCCGCGCCGATATCGTGCACGCCGTCGGCGATCTGGCGGCACCGATTTCGTCGGGCTCGTTTCGCACCATCGGGATGATCATCGCACCGTGCTCGATCCGCACGATGGGCGAGATCGCCAGCGGGGTCACGACGAGCCTGTTGACCCGGGCGGCCGATGTGGTGCTGAAGGAGCGTCGGCGCCTGGTGTTGGTGGTCCGCGAAACCCCGCTCCACACCGGCCATCTGCGCACCATGACCGCCCTGTCGGAGATGGGTGCGGTGATCGCCCCGCCGGTGCCGGCGTTTTACGCAAAGCCGGCGAGCATCGCCGAGCTTGTCGATCACACCTTGGGCCGCATCCTCGATCTGTTCGGGCTCGACAGCGGGACCGTCACGCGCTGGGGTGAGCCCGACCGCAATTCCCGGTAGCGGCGCCGATCACGGTGGCCGAGCCCGGTCATCGGCTCCCGCGACGAACCGCACGAGCCCGTCGCGGAGGATCGCGGCTTCGGCCGACGAAACCGCGCCCGGTCCGAGGCACAAGGCGAGATTGGCATGGGCCGCAGCGATCCGCGCGTCCCGGCCGCACGCATCGTCGGGCAGCCCCGCCAGCGCCGAAAGCCGCTGCAGCGCGATCTTCTCGATCTCGATCTCCGTCGCTGCGAGAGATGCGCGCAGCCCCGCGATCGCTGCATCGGGATCGCGCCTGGCCCGCCGCCGCACGGCGCGCAGCGGTTCGATGAGCTCCCGCCGGATCACGCGCACCGCCCGATCGGCGACCGCGAGCTGCCGGTCATCGATCCGCCCGCGTCCGCTGACGCCGTGCCACAGCGCATAGAGGGCCAGGCACACATCGAGGCATTCGCGGTCCTGCAGCGAAACCAGCGCGGTGGCGATCCCGGCTTGCGCGTAATAGGCGAAAGCAAATTCCTGCAGCCCGGCATTCGCCGCGCCGGCATCCCGCCGCACGATGGCCGCGACCCGTTCCATCGATGATGATATAATGACAATCGCTTGCCGACCAACCGGCCGCCGACCAACTCGACATGGACCCTGATACCGAAGCGCTGCGCGCAAAGCTGACCACGCTGAAGAGCGAGCATCGCGATCTCGACGACGTGATCGCGCGCCTGTCCGAGCACGCGCCGTTCGACCAGCTCCAGCTGCAGCGGCTGAAAAAGCGCAAGCTTCTGCTGAAGGACCAGATCTCTCGGATCGAAAGCGATCTGGTGCCTGATATCATCGCCTGACGCGGCCGGCGGGCCGAGCCCCGGCCGCGGCGCGTTCATTCCGCCGCCATCAGCGGTGCCAGCGCACTATCGGCCTTTTTCAGCTCGTCATAACCGCCCTGCTGCACAAGCCGGCCCTGGTCCATGACGAGGATGCGGTCGAAAGCGGAAGCGAGGCGCGGCCGGTGCAGGCTGCAGATCAGGCTGCGCCCGTCAAGCTCGTGCTGCACCCGCTCGATGATGCCGGCCTCGGTCGAGCCGTCGAGCACGGCGGTCGCGTCGTTGAACACGACGATATCGGGCCGCTTCAACACCGCCACGGCGATGGCGATCTTCTGCCGCTGCGATTCCGACAATCGCGACCCGCCGGTGCCGACCGGATAGTCGAGCCCGACGACGATGATCGTGTCGCGCAGCGCAAGCTCGGCGAGCACCTCGCTCATCGCCCCGCTGACCCGCTCGCGGCTGCCGGCCTCGCCGCGCACGATCGTGCCGAACAGCACGTTCTCCTGGATCGAGGCGGCGGCATTGTATCGGTCCGGGTCGAAGAATTCGACCGCCCTGCGCAATTCCTCGGGCAGCCCGGCGGCGAAGCTCCGTCGCGCTTCGAGGATCCGCTGCTGGATCGTCTCGTCGACCAGCCCCAACGGGTCGCGCGCCGCGACCAGGCGCAATGCGAGGCCGATCAGGCGGGCGCGCTCCTGCGGCGCCAGGTTGTCGACCCCAAACTTGTCGAGCCGGGTGACGATGCGCTCGAATTCGGGCAGATCCTCGGCGCCGAGAAAGCTGAACTCCTCGAAGAACTGATGCTCCGGTCGCATGCCGGCAAACAGCTCGATGCTGGTCCGCGCCAGTTGTACCCCGATGCGGATCAGTTCGGGACGCAGCCCTTGCGCGTCGAGCACGCTTCTGACGTAGAGGTTGTGGGCGAGCCCATCGCCGTCGAACACCGGCCCGATCGGGGTGCCGAACAGCAGATTGGCACCGATCGTCGAATTCGTATTGTAGCGGTCGGGGTCGAACCGCTCGACCAGTTCGGCAACACCGCTAGCGGCGAAACGCCGAGCCAGCCGCCGCCGCGCTTCGACGATCCGA
Source organism: Allostellaceae bacterium (assembly GCA_035503615.1). GTDB lineage: Bacteria > Pseudomonadota > Alphaproteobacteria > ATCC43930 > CGMCC-115725 > AP-15. The sequence continues at coordinate 16,208 of DATJTI010000080.1, forward strand.
GCCGCGATCTCGGGCTGGCGGTCCGGATCGAGCCGGCCGCGCAGCCCCCATTGGTAGGCATCCTCGTCGAGATCGACGAGCCGCAGGACTTCGAGAATGCGGGCCTCAAGCCCGATGCTGTCAACGACCCCGGCCTGTTCGTAATCAACCCAGTCGCCGGCAATGTCGAACGGGCTGTTGCCCGACAGGCGCGCCTCCTCGATTGCGCGGTCGCGCGCGGCCTTCGCCGCCCCGCCGAGATCGGGCACCTCGCGCGGCCGGTGCCGCAGCCCGACCAGCAGGTTGTCGCGCACGCTCGCCGAGAACAGATAGCTCGTCGGCCCGACATAGCCGATCTGGCGGCCGGAGACGGCAAACGGCAGCGTCGCGAGATCGGCGCCGCCGATGGTCACATGACCGCTCGTCGGATTGACGAGACGCGCGATCAGCTGGGGCAGCATGTCGCGGCCGCTGTTGCTGTGGCCGACGACACCCACATCGATGCCGAGCGGGAATGCGAAATCGACCCCCTCGAGCAGATGGATGCCGTCGCTGTCGACGACATCGACATGATTGGCGGCAATCTCCCCGGAAAACGGCACCGTCGCCGCGGGCTCCTGCGTCAGCAGCCGCCGGTCGATCATATCGGCGACATGGAACTGCTCGACGACCTGTTCGTATTTGATCGCGACGTCCTGCTGGTTCTGATAATAATCGAGCAGCTCCTTCCATGGGGAGGACATGTGCTCATAGGCGGCGAGCACGGCAACCAGCGCGCCAAATGACAGCTCTCCGGTAATCACAAAATATCCACCGATCAGGTAGAAAAAGAACGGGGTGAGATTGCCGATCAGGTTGTTGAGGAATTTGACAAAGAATTTACGGTTATAGATTTCGAGGCGGATATCATAGATCTCACCGAGGCGTTGGCTGATCTCTGCCAGCTGATAGGGCGCGCTGTCATTGACCCGGATCTCGACCCGCGCAGCGATCGATTCGGCAATACGATCGGACAGGCCGCGGATCTTGCGGATCCGGGTTCGGCCGAGGGCCCGGATGATGCGCTGCATCTTCGGGATCAGATAGCCCTGCAGCGGGTAGAAGGCGAGTGCGGCCGCACCCAGCACCGGGTTCTGTACGAACATGAAAAACAAGATCGTCAGGAGCGTCCCGGTCTGCGAGATCGGCACCGCGAAGGCTTCGCCGACAAAGCCGCCGACCGGCTCCAGCTCGGCGGTGACCATGGCGACGATCTGGCCGCTCGCCGTCCGGTCGAAATGATGCAGCGGAAAGCGCAATAACCGCTGATAGAGCTCGTAGCGCAGCCGGCGCAGCATGCGCTCGCCGAGCTGCCCCTTCTTGACGTTGACGTGCAGCTTGAACCAGCCGTTGATCAACACCAACGTCAAGAAAATGCCGCACAGCAGCAGCAGATAGGGGATCTGGTTCAGCTCCAGCCCGAGAAACGACTGTGGAAAATGTTTTCCAGAGATCGCCCGGTTGATGATGATTTTCGGCAGATCGAGCGAGTAGTAGAAAAACGGAAACGAAAGCAGCGTCATCACGACGACGTAAATCTGCTCGCGCCAGCTGTAGCGCATGATAAAGCCATAGACCGACGGTTCGAGCCCGTCATTCACACCGGCCGGCCGCAGATGGCCGAGCAGCTTGGCAAACGGCAGCCTCGCCGCTAATGCCGAGGCGGCGTTCCCGATACGCGCTAATCCCATGCATCCCTCTGTATCAGTCGGGATCGAACCCGGTGCTTCGTATCTTCGGCACAGCTGCCAGCATAGCGAATCCGGGCGCCCCGCGTCGTCGATGATCAACGCCGGGACGTGCCGGAAGCCGGAACATGCCGGAACTTTTGTCGCCACTGTGCGATCGTCTTGCAAGCGCGCGTTGCGCCGCGGGTCGGCGCCCGCCGGGACAGCTTGGCACGGGACGAACATCATGAACGTCGCTGGTTTTCGATCGACCCTGGCGGCCGCGCTCGGCGCGACGCTGATCCTCGCACCGACATTTGCGACCGCCGGTGCGACCGCCGGTGCAACTGCCGGCAATTCCGACGCCGGCCGGAACCTGACGCAGCAGGTGCAGCAGGCACCGATTCAATTGCCGAGCCTCGCACCGCTCGCCGACCAAGTGCTGCCGGCGGTGGTCAACGTCTCGGTGCAGCTCAACGAGCAGGCAGCGCTCGAAAACGAAGGCGACAGTAGCAACTCCGACAGCGCTAATGGTGGCAGCGACAATGGCGGCTTTCCCGACATGCCCGGCACCGGCACGCCATTCGACCAGTTTCTGCGCCGGTTCTTTCAGAACCCGATGCAACAGCCCAATCCGCAAGAAAAGATCGTGGCGCTGGGTTCCGGATTCATCATCGATCCGCGCGGCTACATCGTCACCAACAATCATGTGGTCGCCAATGCCGACAAGGTAACCGTGATCTTTCAGGACCACAGCACGCACCCGGCCAAGGTCGTCGCCCGCGACGCCCGCACCGACCTCGCATTGCTGAAGATCAACGCGAAACAGCCGCTGCCCTATGTCAGTTGGGGCGACAGCAGCGATGTCAAGGTCGGCGACTGGGTGGTCGCGGTCGGCAACCCGTTCGGGCTTGGCGGTACCGTTACCGCCGGGATCGTCTCGGCGCTCGGCCGCAACATCAACGAGGGCCCCTACGACGACTTCCTGCAGATCGACGCGCCGATCAACCGCGGCAATTCGGGCGGACCGACCTTCAATCTCAAAGGCCAGGTGGTCGGCATCAATACCGCAATCTACTCGCCCTCCGGCGGCTCGGTCGGCATCGGCTTCGCCATTCCCTCGAACACCGCCAAATACGTGATCGGGCAGCTCGAGGCGCATGGCAAGGTGACCTGGGGCTGGCTCGGTGTCGCGATCCAGCGGGTCACCCCGCCGATCGCCAAGAGCCTCGGGCTCGCACAGCCGCAGGGCGCGCTGATCGCCTCGGTGCTGCCCGACAGCCCCGCGGCCAAAGCCGGGCTCAAGCCCGGGGACGTGATCGTCAAGGCGGGTGACCAGGCAATCACCGACGTGCACGATTTGCCGCGCCTGGTGGCCGAGACGCCGGTCGGCACCAAGCTGCCGCTGACCGTGCTGCGCGACGGCAAGAACAAGATCATGGTTGCCGATATCGGCGCGATGCCGGCCAACGAGGAAGCCTCGGCCGAGGGCTCGGTTCCGCAGCCCGGTGCCGCCGCCAATGCACTCGGCATGCAGCTGGTCCCGCTCGATCCGCAGCTGCGCAGCGAATTGAAGATCGGCAAGGACGTCCATGGGGTGGTCGTGCAGCAGGTTGCCGACAACAGTCCGGTTGCGGCACTGGGTGTGGAGGCCGGCGATGTGATCGTCTCGATCGATCAGAAGCCGGTCACCACGCCGCTGGAAGCGGCTGCGGCGCTCAAGGAAGCGGCTAAACGCGGCAACATCCTGCTGCTGATCGACCGCCACGGCACCACCCAGTTTGTCGGGCTCTCGATCGGCGGAAACGGCGTCGCCGGCAACAGCCCCTGAACCGCCGCCTCGGGATTGCCATCGCGTCGCCGTTGCCATCGCGTCGCCGTTGAACGACAGCTCGCCGGTGCTAGGCTCGGCCGGGAAACCCGCGAGGAGGAAACCGCGATGGCCAAGACGCGCGGCACCGGATTATTGATGGTGTGGACCGACATCGACGGCGAATTCGAGGCTGAATTCAATCGCTGGTACGACGAGGAGCACCTGGCGCACCTGCTGCAGGTGCCGGGCTTCCTGAGCGCCGGCCGCTACCGGGCGCTGCGCGGCGGCCCTCGATACCTCGCAATCTACGAACTCGAAGACCACAATGTGTTGCGCAGCTCGGCCTATCTCGACACCGTCAAATACCGGCCTTCGCCGCAGCGGCAGCAGACCGGGACGAGCCGCATCGGGCGCAATTTCCTGCGCAACGCCTATCGCCAGATTTTTCCGGTACACACCGATCCGATCATGCAGACTGCCGCGATGGCGCCGGTATTGCAGATGGGGCGGATCGATGTGTCGAGCGCGGTCGAGGAGGAATTCAACGCCTGGTACAACACGGTCTACATCCCGGGTTATCTGGCCGTGCCGGGATGCCTGGCGGCACGCCGCTATGTCGCCGTCGAGGGCCAGCCCAAATACCTCACACTCTACGAATTCGAGCATGCGCGGGTGCCGGAGAGCGAGGCCTGGAGCCGGGCGCGCGACAGCAACCCGTGGACCCGGCGGGTGCGGCCCTATCTGCGCCACGACGAAGGCTCGCCCGGCGTCTACGAGCGCATCTTTCCACGCTAGTCGGGGGCCGCAAAGCGGAACGGCGGGCGCCCGGCACCGGCAGATCAGCTGCGGCCGTAATTGTCTTCGAACCGGACGATGTCGTCCTCGCCGAGATAGCTGCCGGACTGCACCTCGATCAGGTGCAGCGGGATCTTGCCCGGGTTCTCCAGGCGGTGCCGGGTGCCGAGCGGGATATAGGTGGACTGGTCCTCGGTCAGCATCATCTCCTCGTCGCCGCGACGGATCCTGGCCGTCCCCTGCACGACGATCCAGTGCTCGGCGCGATGGTGGTGCATCTGCAGCGAAAGGCTGGCGCCGGGCTTGACCATGATATGCTTGACCTGAACCCGGTGCCCATGGTGCAGCGAGCGGTAGGTGCCCCACGGGCGGTGCACCGTCGGCAGCGCCGTCGCCTCCTCGCGGCCTTCGCGGATCAGCCGCGCCACTAGCCGTCTGACCTCCTGGGTGCGATTGCGCGGCGCCAGCATCACCGCGTCGCCGGTCGCGACGACGACGAGATCGTCGATCCCGACCGCGGCGACGAGCCCGCTCTCGGAGCGCAGATAGCAGTTGCGCGTGTCCTCCGCGACGACATTGCCGGCGATCGCGTTGCCGGCCTCGTCCTTGGCGCTGATCTCCCACAATGCGTCCCACGAGCCGATATCGCTCCATCCCATGCTGACCGGGACGACCGCCGCCAGCCCGGTGTGCTCCATCACCGCATAGTCGATCGAATCGGCCTCGCAATCGCCGAACGCCTGCCGCCCCAACCGGATGAAATCGGTGTCGCGGCTGGCTTCGGCCAAGGCCCGCCGGCAGGCGGCGACGATACCGGGACGCAGCCGCCCGAGCTCTTCGAGGTAGAGCGATGCCGGAAACATGAAGACGCTGCTGTTCCAGAAATATTCACCCGAAGAAAGGTATGCCTGGGCTTCGTCGGGGCCCGGCTTTTCGACAAACTCGGCGATGCGGAACACGCCGTCGAGCTGGCTGAAGGCGCCCCCGCGGCGGATGTAGCCATAGCCGGTCTCGGGTCGCTCGGGGGCGATCCCGAGGCAGACGAGCGCACCGCCGCGCGCTGCATCGGCGGCACGATCGACCGCGGCGAGGAAGGCCGCCTCGTCGGCGATCATGTGATCCGACGCCATCACCAGCATCAGCGCCTCGGGCTCGCTCTCGACCAGGCTCAGTGCCGCGGCGCAGGCGGCGGGCGCAGTGTTGCGGCCGACCGGTTCGAGCATCAGCGCCTGCGGCGACACCGCGATCTCGCGCAGTTGCTCGGCGATGATGAAGCGGTGCTCCTCATTGGCGACCAGCAGCGGTGCGGCGAACCGACCCGGCTCGCCGACGCGCTCGACCGCCTGCTGCAACAGGCTCCTGCGGTCGAGCAGCTGCAACAGCTGTTTCGGATAGAGCGCGCGCGACATCGGCCACAGCCGCGTGCCGGAGCCACCGGAAAGAATGATCGGGTGAATCATCGAACGTCCCTCTGCGCGCAGGACGGCCAGCGCCGCCAAGCGGAATACTCGGGTTCCGCTGCCGGCGCAAACCGTCTCGATCATGCAAAGTGGGGCGTCCGGAAAATGTCCCATAGAAAGCCGCGGCCGCACCTGGTTCCCAGCCGTTCCGGCCGCAGCGCGGGTCTAATCGGGAGAACCGGTCAGTGGCCGGTGGGCAGCGGCGCCCGGCGCTGCTCGCGCGGCACAAACGGGCGCTCGACCGGACCCTGATAGAGCTGGCGCGGGCGGACGATGCGGGTCTCGGGATCGACCACCATCTCGGCCCAGTGGGCGAGCCACCCGACCGATCGGGCCACCGCGAACACCGGGGTGAACATCGCCGGCGGCAGACCCAGCGCGCGAAAGATCAGCCCCGAATAAAAATCGACATTCGGGTAGAGCCTGCGGCTGACGAAATAATCATCCGCCAGCGCCATCCGCTCCAGTTCCATGGCCAGTTGCAGCAGCGGATCGGCGTCCCGGCCGAGAGCGCCCAGCACCTTGTGGCACAGCGGGCGCAACACCCGGGCGCGCGGATCGTAGCTCTTGTAGACGCGATGGCCGAAGCCCATCAACCGGAACGGGTCGTTTTTGTCCTTGGCCCGCGCCAGCATCTCCGGGATGCGGTCGACGCTGCCGATCGCTTCGAGCGTGCGCAGCACGGCCTCGTTGGCGCCACCGTGCAGCGGTCCCCACAAGGCCGCGATCGCCGCCGCGGCGCAGGCATAGGGATTGGCGCGGGTCGAGCCGACCAGGCGCATCGCCGAGGTCGAAGCGTTCTGCTCGTGATCGGCCTGGATGACCAGCAGCGCGTCGAGCGCGCGCACCGCTGCCTCGGGCGCCTGATAGCCACCGCCCGGCGGCGCGAACAGCAGGTGCAAAAACCGCTCGGCATAATCGAGCCCGCCCGGCGCCGGCGCCACCGGCTCGCCGCGACCATGCCGATAGGCGGCAGCAGCGATGCCGGGCATCAGCGCGATCAGGCGGTAGATGGCGCGCCGCCGCTCTTCGGGATCGAACAGGTTGAAATCGTCCTGCCCGTGGCCGGCAAGACCGGCGACCATCGCGCAGATCATCGCCATCGGATGGGCATCGCGGGCAAAGCCGGCGCAGATCGCCAGGAGTTCGGCGGGCAGCTCCGCCAGCGCGGCGAGATCGGCGGCAAACCTGTCCAGCTGTGCCATGTCCGGCAATTCGCCCTCGAGCAACAGCCAGCAGGTTTCGAGATAGCGGCAATGTTCGACCAGTGCTGCGATCGGATAGCCGCGATAAAGCAGCACACCCTTGTCGCCATCCACATAGGTGATCGCCGTGCGGCAGACCCCGATCTCGCCCAGCGCCGGATCATAGGCAAAGTTGCCGGTCTGCCGGTACAATTCGCGCAGATCGAGCAGCGGCGGGCCGATCGTCGGAAGCAGCAGCGGCAGCTCGGCCTGTGCATTGCCCTGGGTGATCGTGACGCTTGGTGTGGCTGCGGCCATGATATCCTCCTGCGCGATAATCAACATTGATCGATACCAGATTCTGATATTGCAGCGCACAATGTCAATCTTGATTATCTCAATCAATGCATAGAGAACTGCTAACTGCTCGCGAGGCGGCAGAACGGCTCGGCGTGAAGCTCGAAACGCTCTACGCCTATGTCAGCCGGGGACGGCTGCGTTCGGTCGCTGTTCCGGGCAGTCGCGAGCGCCGCTATCAGGCGGAAGACATCGACGCCGCGCGGGCGGCGCGCGGTGCTGCGAAGGCCGGGACCGCACCCGCAGCCGAGCCGGCGACGGTCGTCGCCTCGTCCATTTCTTTGATCGAGGGCGGACGGCTCTATTACCGCGGACGGGACGTATTGCGGCTTTCCGACGCCGCCACCCTCGAAGAGATCGCCGCATTGCTGTGGGATGCGCCGGAACTCGAAAAATTTTGCCCCGGCCCACAATCTTCCACTGATGCTGCCGCTGCCGACCGGACGCGCGGCGAACCGCCGGCGGCCGACCTGATCGCTCATTGTCAAATCCGCCTTGCCGAGATGGCGGAAAGAGACCGGCAAGCGCCCGATCTGACCCGCGCTGGTGTGATCCGCTCCGGTCGGGACATCGTAGCCGAACTGGTCGCGTGCAGCGGCGGCGGGACTGGCCTCGCACCGGCGCATCATCTTCTCGCCAGCGGCTGGGGTCTCGATGCGGCGGGGAGCGACATCCTGCGCCGCTGCCTCGTGTTGCTCGCCGACCACGAACTCAGCGCTTCGAGCTTTGTCGCGCGTTGCGTCGCCTCGACGGGTGCGGTGCCCGCGGCCGCAGTCTCCGCTGCGCTCGGCGCGCTGTCGGGCCGGCGCCATGGCGGTGCCGCTTTGCGCGCTGCGGTGCTGCTCCAGGAGCTCGCCCGCCACGGCGACCCGCTGATCGCTGCGGCGGAACGATTGGCGCGGGGCGAAGTCCTGCCCGGGATCGGCCATCCGCTCTATCCCGATGGCGATCCTCGCGCCGTCGCCATCCTCTATGCGATTTCGGCGCGAACGCCGCAGGCGCGCCGGTTTGTCGGCTGGCGGCCGAATGTCGATTTCGCGCTCGCAGTGGCGACGACGGCACTCGCGCTGCCGCCCATGGCGGCGCTCGCGCTCCTGATGATCGGCCGCAGCGTCGGCTGGATTGCGCATGCGATCGAGCAGTACGAAAGCGATATCCCGATCCGCCCCCGCGCCCGCTACACTGGTCTGCGCCCCGAAGGAGCGCCGGGCTGAGCGGCCGATTCAAGCCGCAGGGCGATCATGGTAATCTGCGCGTCAGTGACATCGCAGGAGACCGACGGTTGAGCGAGCACGAACCCGATTGGCGCGACGAGGTATTCGCCGCTCTCAAAGCCGCGCATATCCGGCAGGTCGGCTATGTACCCGATGCCGGGCATGCGCGGCTGATCGAGCTGGTTCATGCCGATCCCGAAATCCACGCGATTCCGCTGACCAGCGAGCAGGAGGGGGTGGCGGTCGCGGCCGGAGCCTGGCTCGGCGGTGCGCGGGCGGCGCTGCTGATGCAGTCAAGCGGCGTCGGCAATTGCGTCAATATGCTGTCGCTGGCCAAGAACTGCCGTTTCCCGCTGCTGATGCTGGTGACGATGCGCGGTGAATGGGCCGAGTTCAATCCGTGGCAGGTGGCGATGGGCACCCGAACACAGGCCGCGCTCGAGCTGATGGACGTGCTGGTCTACCGGGTCGAGCGACCGCAGGACGCCGCGGCGACCGTCGCCGCCGCTCTCGACATCGCCTTCAATAGCGATATGGTCGCGGCCGTGCTGCTGTCGCAACGCCTGATCGGCGCCAAACGGTGGGTGAAATGAGATCGAGCGACCGCCAGCTCGACCGTCGCGCCGCGATCCGCATCCTGCTCGACCGGCGCGACGAATTATTGCTGGTCACCGGGCTCGGCTCGACCACCTACGATGCCGCCTCGGTCGCTGACGATGCGCAAAATTTCTATCTCTGGGGAGCGATGGGGGCGGCCGCGCTGGTCGGTCTCGGATTGGCGCTGGCCCAGCCGCGGCGCCGGGTGCTGGTCGTGACCGGCGACGGCGAAATGCTGATGGGTCTGGGCGGGATCGCGACGATCGGCGTGCAGCGTCCACCGAACCTGGCGATCGCGGTATTCGACAACGGCCATTACGCCGAGACCGGCATGCAACCGAGCCACACCGCGACGGCGGTCGCGCTGTGCAGCGTGGCCAGCGCCTGCGGCATTCAGGAGACCTTTGACATCAGCGACGAGCTCGGTCTGCGCGACTTTGCCGCCCGCGTTCACAAATCGGCGACAACGCTGTTTGCCCGCATCGCGATCCGCGCCGACGAGCCGCCACGGGTGCTGCCGCCGCGCGACGGGGTGCTGCTGAAGCACCGCTTCCGCCGCGCCATCGGCATCGGCGACTGATCGCGCCTCCGCTGCGGACGGATGGCCGCAGTTTTTTGCGAGCAGCACGGCCGCAAGTGCGCTGGCACAACGCTTCAGCCGGCGGCTCCCGTGCTGCATCCGAGGATGGCGGGTGCCGCCGCCCGCCCCGACGCGATCGCGGCGATCGCTTGACCAAGGCGTGCCGGGCAGGTGAGAGTTGCATTGGAGAACCGGCCATGGCGCAGCCTTGGGATCCGCCCGATGCAGCAACGCCGGCCGGCCGCGATCGAACCAAGAAAGGGCCGCATCCCGTGAGCATCGGAACCCTGCCATTGTCGCGTTTTACGGTACTCGACCTGACCCATGCGCGGGCCGGGCCGACCGCGGTGCGCCAGCTCGCCGATTGGGGCGCCAATGTGATCAAGATCGAGCGGCGCGGCGATGACGGCCGCGACGTGACAGGGTCGCGGCGCGACGGCTTCGACTTCCAGAATCTGCATCGCAACAAGCGCAGCCTGACGCTCGACCTGAAGACCAAGGACGGTCTCGCGATCTTTATGAAATTGGCCGAAAAAGCCGATGTGATCGTCGAGAACTTCCGCTCCGAGGTCAAGTTCCGGCTCGGCGTCGATTACGAGAGCGTCAAGAAGATCAATCCGCGCATCGTCTATGGCAGCATCTCCGGCTTTGGCCAGACCGGGCCTTACGCCAAACGGCCGGGGGTCGACCAGATCGCCCAGGGCATGGGTGGGCTGATGTCGATCACCGGCCTGCCGGGGCAGGGGCCGGTGCGGGTCGGCATCCCGATCGACGATCTGTGCGCCGGCATCCTGTTGGCGCAGGGCATCCTGATGGCATTGCTCGAACGCGAGCAATCGGGCGAGGGGCAGTGGGTGCATACCTCGCTGCTCGAAGCGCAGATTTTCATGCTCGATTTCCAGGCCTCGCGCTGGCTGATGGCCGGCGAAGTCGCCAAGCAGGCCGGCAACGACCATCCGACCGGGATTCCGACCGGGCTGTTTCCGACCGCCGATGGACAGATCAACATCGCCGCCTCGGGCGACCATATGTTCCGCCGGTTCTGCGAGGCGGCCGATGCGATGGCGCTGCTCGATGATCCGGATTACGCGACCGGGGCGCAGCGCTCGAAAAATAGGAAGGCGCTCAACGAGCGGATCGCCGAAATCACCAAAAAGCGGCCGAGCGCCTATTGGGTCGAGCTGATGAACCAGGTCGGTGTGCCGTGCGGCCCGCTCTACACGATTGACCAGACCTTTGCCGATCCGCAGGTCCAGCATCTCGAAATGGCGCGGCCGATCGACCATCCGAAGCTCGGCCCGATCAAGGCCGTCGGCCAGGCGATCAACATGATGCGCACGCCGGAGCCGGAAAAGCTGCGCCCGACGCCGGGGCTCGGCCAGCACAGCGACGAGGTGCTGCACGAGATCGGCTACAGCGACGCCGCGATCGCCGAACTGCGCGCCCGCGAGATCGTCTGAGCCGCCGACGGCGCGGGCGGCAACGCCGACCCCCGTTAACGGCCCGCCGCTGGCGCCGACGGCGATGGCGTCGCGGGCACTCGCCCGGGGCAGCGGATGCCGTCCAGGAGCGGCCGCCGCGACGAATCGCCGGGCAGGCGGCGTGCGCGATGCCTTGCATTGCCGCCGGCCCGTCGCCCGTGGGATACCGGGGCGCCCGATCGCGGGCTGCTCTGCACACGGAATATGACAATGCGACGCTCCTTTCTCGCCGCTGCGGCGGCAATTTCGCTCGGCCTGACACTCGTTTCGTTCCAGCCGACCAACGCCACCGCGCAGCCGAAACCGGCGCCGGTTTGGGCGCTGAATTCGCAACGCACGACGCTGAGCGGAACCTTTCCGGGTGAGACGGGCAGTGTCAGCCTCGACGCAGCCCAGGTCGATCAGATGATCGAGACCCTGGCGCACATGCGGGCCGTGATGCAGCCGCCGCGGCCGATGGGCAGCCCGGCGCCGGGAACCACGATCAATGTCGCCACCGCCGGCCGCTGGCTGGTGCAGCAGGACGGGAACAGTGTCGATCTCGACATCCTTCACCCCGGCTATGGGTGGGTCGGGATCGAGCTCACCCGCGACGGCGTCGAGGAGTTGCGGCGCAGCCTGTTGCGGGCAACCTACCGGCCGCCGGTTCGCCGGCATATCCACGAGCGCCGCTAGCAGCAGCGGGCGTCCTCGTCATCCTCGTCCGCGGCAGGGCCGCGCCGCGTCAGGCACGGGCCGCTTCGAGGGTCATCGCCGCCCCCTTCTCGGCAATCATGATGGTCGGCGCATTGGTGTTGGTCGAGGTCACCGCCGGCATCACCGAGGCGTCGATGACCCGCAGCCGATCGATGCCATGGACCCGCAGATGGTCATCGACAACAGCCAACTGATCGCTGCCCATCCGGCAGCTGCAGGTCGCGTGAAACACGGTCGAGCCGTATTGCCGCGCGTAATCGAGCAGCTCGTCATCGCTCTCGACATCGCTGCCGGGCAGCGTCTCGGCGACGACGTAGGGTTTGATCGCCGGTGCCGCGAACAGGCGCCGCGCCAGCTTGAGCCCGCCGACCACACAGCGCCGATCGGTATCCTCGGCGAGATAGCGCGGGTTGATCGCCGGCTGCTCCGCCGGGTTCGGCGATTTCGCCTCGACATAGCCGCGCGACAGCGGCCGCATCTGCCACATGCCGATCGTCATGCCGGGCTTGTCGTCGAGCCGACGCACCGGCCCCGGCGCGAAGCTGCCCGGCGAGAACAGGCATTGGACGTCGGGGGTGGCCGATTCCTCCAGCACCTTGGCCGAGACGCAGACGAGCGAGGAGGCGTAGGTCAGCATGCCGGTTCCGGCAAACAGATAGCGCACGACTTCGGCGGCCAGCGGCAGGCCGCGCGCCTTCTCGTTCAGCGTCTTGGCGCCGGTGACCGCGCAGGCGACGCGGGCGATGTAATGATCCTGAAAATTCTTGCCGACCCCGCGCAGGGCGTGCCGCACCGGGATGCCGACCCGGCCGAGATGCTCGGGGTCGCCAATGCCGGATAGCTGCAGCAAATGCGGTGAGCCGATGGCACCGGCCGACAGGATCACCTCGCGTGCCGCATCGACCCGTTCGACAGCACCGCCTGGACTGCCGTTGCGGTATTCGACACCGACGGCACGGCTGCCGTCGAGCAGCACGCGCTGGACCAGCGCGCCAGTGACGATCTGCAGGTTGGGGCGCTTCCGGGCCGCACGCAGATAGGTGCGCGCCGCACTCTGCCGCCGCCGGCCGCGCCGGGTCTGCTGGACCCAGCCGATATTGTCGCCGGAGCCGGGCGGCAGATGGTTGACGTCTTCGTGGTAGGCGAGCCCGATCTCTTTACCGGCATCGATCATCGTGCGGCACAGGAGCGGTTGGTCCGATGCGTGAGAGGTCAATAGCGGCCCGCTCGCACCGTGAAATTCGTCCTCGCCGCGCTCCCAGCTCTCCGCCTTCTTGAAATAGGGCAGCACATCGTCCCACGACCAGCCGCGATTGCCGAGCTGGCCCCAATGGTCGAAATCCTCGGGCTGGCCGCGGACATAGATCATGCCGTTGATCGATGACGAGCCGCCCAGCACCCGCCCGCGCGGATAGGGGATGGCGCGGCCGTTGGTGCCGGAATCGGGCTCGGCGGTGAATCCCCAGGTGATGGTCGGATGGTCGAGCAGTTTCATGTAGCCGGCCGGGATGTGGATCAGCGGGTTGCGGTCGCGCCCGCCCGCCTCGATCAGCACGACCCGGGTGCCGGGATCGGCGCTGAGCCGGTTGGCCAGGACGCATCCAGCCGAGCCGGCGCCGACGATCACATAATCCGCCTGCATGGTCTCCTTCCCTGCGGGTCATCCCGAGGAGCGGTTTGACGAGGCAATCCCGGGAGATCGCCTCGCGCCGCTCAAGACGCCGCGAATGTGAGCTTCGATTGACCGAACTGCTCTTATCGTTACGGCGCAATCCCCAGCAACTGCTGTGCGGTGCCACCGAGGATGGCGGTCCTGTCGTCATCGCTGAGGCCGGGGATCGACAGGATGTGATCGACCGGCACCTTGTTCCACGGAAACGGATAATCGGTGCCGAGCATGATCTGGCCAACCCCGGTTTCGGCGATCAGGTGGCGCATCGCCTCGCCGGTGAACATGATCGTGTCGAAATAGAGCTGACCATCCTTCAGGTATTGGGTCGGCTTTTTCTTGGGCAATGGGCCGACCCGGTTCGGGAAGGTCTGGATCACCGCATCCGAGCGGTTGGCATAGGACGGCAGAAAGCCGCCGCCATGTGCGGCACAGATCTTTAAGCCCGGGAAGCGGTCGAGCGTGCCTTCGAAGATCAAGTGCGACAAGGCGATCGTGGTTTCGAGCGGGTTGCCGATCGTGTTCGTCAACAGCCCGCTGCCCTTGAGCCGGCCGCTCGGCTCCAGCTCGCGGGTGCCGAGCGGGTGCATGAATATCAGGATGCCAAGCTCCTCGGCCTTGGCCCAGACCGGATGAAATTTCGGGTTCGCCAGTTCCTCGCCGGCGACGCTGCCGCCGATCGACAAACCGCGCAGCCCGAGAGATTTGACCGCGTGTTCGAGCTGCTCCACCGCGAGCTGCGGATGCTGCAGCGCGACCGTGGCGAACGCGACAAAGCGCTCCGGGTTGCCGGCGCAGAATTCGGCGAGCTTTTCATTCTGAACCCGGATCAGCTCGGCGGCCGCGTCGCGCTCGGCGCGATACCAATAGGGGTTGATGCTGAGCGCCTCGACATCGACCCCCTCGGCGTCCATCTCGGCGATGCGCTCGGCGACGTTCGACCATAAGAGCCCGGGCGCTTCGAGCGGATGGTTGATCACCGCCGCCGCTTCCGGAACGATCGTGTGGGCGTGGATATCGACGGTCTTGACCCGCTTGCCGGCGACCACGACTTCGCGCCGCCGCCCCGGCTGCGCCGTCGCTTGTCGGGATTGGCCTTGCGCCGCATGCGCCGGCCGGGCGCGCACCAGGTTGCAGCCGACAAATGCGATGCCGGCAGCAAGCGCGCCGGTCAGAAATTCTCCGCCGATGGCCATGTCCCGTATCCCCTCGTCGATTGCGTCGGATCAATCTAAGCGGCGATGCGGTGCGACGCTACCGGCTTGCGGCGGCCGCCAACGCGGGACGTGGGACGCGAGGGTGACGGTGATCCGGATCAAGAGCCCTTTGGCGGCGCCAACAGGTCGGCGAGCCTAGTCTGCATCATCTTCGCCTTGTAGGACGGGATCTGGTAGACCCATCCCCCGACCCGGTGGTCGATCGTCTTGGCCGCTGCCGCGGTCTTGCCGGAGCCCGTGGCGGCAAGCGCGATCCAGTTCCTGTTGGCATGCTGGAACAGCTTGACCGCGATCGTCATCCCGTCAAAGCAGGTGAAGGTGGCACCGGTCACACCCTTGTCCGGCACCGCCAACGTCGCCGCCGGCGCGACATCGTCGAGATCGAGGGTTTCGAGCGCCATCGCCGGTTCGCCCAGTGCCGTCTCGTCTTTGTACTTGGCGTTGGGCGGCGCCCCGATGACGACGAATTTCGCGTCCGGCGCGGCCCGGCTGAGAACCAGTGTCGTGCCGTCGGGCTGGGTCAGGCTGACCTTGGCAATGTCCTTGTTAGGGATATCGACGATGTCGCGGTCGAGCCAGTTCGCCATATCGTCGGAAAAATCAAGCGAGCCGCGCGCCAGCCAGGACTGCGGATCGCCGGGCTTTCTGACATAGACGCCATCACTGCCTTCGCCGAGGCGGTCGAAGCTGCGCTTGCCGACGATCAGCCGGGCCAGCACTGCTGCCGACTTGTTTCTGAGAGTGACGAGGGTCGAACTGCCCGTGCCCGGATCCCCGACCTCTAGGCGGGGATAGAGCCGCGGCTCGTGGGTTTTCGGCTCGACCAGGGTCAAATCGGCGAGCGCCAGGACGATCCGGCGGATCTTTGCCGAATCCGCGGGATAATTCCCCTTTTGCGCGACGAGCCAATTGTTGCCGGCGCGCTGAAAAGTCAGGTCGAGACCGCGACGCTCGACCGCGACCGAGGCGACCTGCGCGAGTTCGCCGGCGAGCCCCGGCAGCGCCCGTTGGTCCGGCCCGGCGCGGCTGACGCCTTCCCCGCCGGTGGCCAGTGCCGCCACAGCCACCGCAACCATGACAAGGGTGACGGCAGCGAGCGGGATCAGGCTGCGGCGTTGCATGGCGTTCCCCTGCCGGTTGCCGAACGGCTGGCGCTCATGTCTCGGCCGCGCGCCGGCGCCGACGCTTGACCCGCACCGCCCCGACGATGATCGCGACCACCGCGACAATGATCGGGATCAACGCAATGTCGAAAAATTCGAGCTCTGATTTCAACCGTTCGATATTGCGGCGCAGTGCCGCCTGAACCTCGCGCAGCTGGCGGCGGGTTTGCAGCATGTCGACACGGAACTGCGCGATCGCCTGCTCCTGCCCGGGCGAGAGCGTCGCCGGGGTATCGGCCGAACTCTTCCCGGTCAGATCGGCGAGCTGCGCCTCGGTGCTCTTGAGCTTCGCCTGCAATGCGTGTTCCTCGGCGCTGTAGCGCGCCTCGGCCACGCGCTGGATGCGATCGACAACGACAAACGGGCGGGCTGCCGTGCCGCGGCTGCGCAATCCGATCAAATCCTCGCCACCAGCCAGGACATCGATCGCATCGGCGACGAAATCGCCGTTGTTGGCGATCGGCACGATGATCTGCTGGCCAAAGAAATTCTGGCTTTCTACCCACAGACGATCATCGAGGATGTCGGTATCAGCGACGACGACAACGTTGATCGGCTTGGCCGATTGCGCGAGCCATTTGGCCGCACCGGCGCTCTTCTTCGATGTACCCGGATGCGTCGATGTGCCCGATTTGGGCGCACCGGTTGCCGCTCCTTTTGGCGGACCGGCGGGAAAGGCGGTGTGGACCATGCCGGTGATGCGTGCCGCGAGGACATAGCGCTTGCCGGACGGCTTGAAATCGGCGAGCAGCCCGGCGACATCCGGCATTCCTTCGAGCTTTGTCACCGGGATCTTTTCAGAATCGCGGGAGGTCCAGATCAGCGGCTCAATCGTCGTCTTGGCACCCGCCAGCGGCTCGATGATCCCGGCCGAGGCCATCGCGATGTGGCTCAGATCGGCCGTGATCATGTCGCTGCGGTTGAGGTTTGCGGCGGGGAGGTCGAGCCAGGCGACATAGTCGAGCGGCTGATCGCCATGACCGGGGACCGGCACGCTGACCTCCTGCGCGTTGCGCAGGTCGCCCGCGACAAAATCGGGCGACATCGAAATCCCCCAGCTCTTGAACAGCGGTACGAGGTTGCTTGCGGTCGAAGCACCGGGCGGGTTGAACTGGCTCGGCTGCGAGGCCTGCAGCTCGGAGTGCGGGTCGACAAAGATCAGCGCCTTGCCGCCCTTCAGCACGAACTGGTCGATCGCAAACAATGTCTTCGGCGGCAAATGTTGCGGATGCACGATCATCAGCACATCCACATCGGCGGGAATGGCGGCGACATCGGTGGCGAGCGGCACGACCTTGTCGAGCTGCTGCAATTGCTGCATCACCGCCATCGGCCGGCTCGGCTGGCCGCGCATCATCAGCATCATGTTGCCTTGAAGCGGCAGGGTGCTGATCAGCCCGACCTCGGTCTTTTTCGGAAAGGCGAGGCTGTGGACGAGCTTTGTCAGGTCGTATTCGAGAAAGCGTTCGCGCTCGGGTGAGAAGAACGCGATGATCTGCTGATCATCGGTCGAGTTGGTGCCGGCGAGGCCGAAATAGACCTGATCCCCCTCGCTGTCGAGCGGCACCGCCTGCAGCCCGAAGGCCACCGCCTGATCCTCGACCGCCGAATAGGGCTGCGGGTTGTAGACTTCGAGGCGCAGCTTGCCATGCGCCGCCGCGACATATTGGGCGAGCAGCTCGCGCACGCGCTGGGCATAGACGCCATAGGCCGGAACCTGCTCGCCGAGCCGCTGCGAATAGTAGAAGCGCAGCGTGATCGGCTCGTCGATCTGGGCGAGCGTGTGCAACGTCCCCGGCGACAGCGTGTAGAGATGCTGCTGGGTCAGGTCGAGCCGGGCGTTGAAGAAACGGTCGATGATGATGTTGACCGACACCAGCAGCAGCGCGATGCAGACAAGGGCTGCAACCGCGATTGCGCGGCGCGAGCCGAAGAGACCGGCCGGGCGGGTCGTGGCGTTCATCTCACTCGGCTTTTTCGAGATCGACCAGGATCGCGTTGGCGAACAGGAAGGCGATCATGATCGAAACGAAGTAGGCGACATCGCGCATATCGAGCACACCGCGGGTGATGCCGCTAAAATGGTCGAGCAGGCTGATCCCGGCGACCGACCCGAGCAACCAGGCCGGCGCCCATCCCTGGAGCAGTCCCAGCACCACCGGCGAGCCGGCGGCGGTCAGCACAAAGGCAATGGCCGCGGTGACGACAAAGGCGATGACCTGGTTCTTGGTCACCGCCGACACGCAGGCGCCGATCGCGAGCAATGCGCCGGCCATCAGCCAGCTGCCGATATAGCTTGCCAGGATCACCCCATTGTCGGGATTGCCGAGCAGGTTGACGGTGACCCAGAACGGAAATGTCAGGCAGAGCGCAATGCCGGCGAAACACCAGGCGGCGAGGAATTTGCCGACGACCGCTTCGGTCATCCGGATCGGCAGCGTCAGGAACAGCTCGATCGTCCCGCTTTTGCGTTCTTCCGCCCACAGCCGCATCGACAATGCCGGGATCAGCACCAGGTAGAGCCACGGATGAAAGGCAAAGAACGGCTGCAGGTCGGCCTGGCCGCGCTCGAAGAAATCGCCGACAAAAAACGCCAGCACGCCGGCCATCACCAGAAAGATGACAATGAACACATAGGCGAGCGGGGTGGCAAAATAGCTGGCAAGCTCGCGCCGGAAGATGGTCAAGACATTGCGCATCGGCGGTCAGGCCGCGCTGTCGGGCGCCACACTGGGCGGTGCCGTTGTGCCAAGCGGTGCCGTTGTGCCAAGCGGTGCCGTCGTAATCGTCCGGAACACGTCGTCGAGCCGGCCGCGCTCGACCCGCAACATAGTCAGTGGCCAACGGTGCGCGCGGGCAAGATCGGCAACATCGGCGATGACCTCCTCGCCGTCGCGCGGCGTCACGAGCAAGGCCGGTCCCTCGCCATCCTCGATTGCCTCGACCGCGGCGACCGCCGGCAGCCGCAGCAATGCGGCACGAATCTCCGCGGAATCGCCGCCGCCGGCAACGATCCGCACCGCGTTGTGATGGCGGGAACGGCGGGCGAGTTCGGCCGGGGTCGCGTCGGCGAGGACACGGCCGTGAGCAATGATGATCGCCCGGCTGCACACCGCCTCGACCTCTTCGAGCAGATGGGTCGAGATGACGATCGCCTTTTCCGGGCGCATCGCCGTGATGATCCGCCGCATCTCGTATTTCTGGTTGGGATCGAGCCCGTCGGTGGGCTCGTCGAGGATCAGCACCGGCGGGTCGTGCAACAGCGCCTGGGCCACCCCGACGCGACGGCGATAGCCCTTGGACAAAGTCTCGATCGGCTGGTGCAGCACCTCGGCGATATGAATCATCTCGACCACCCGGCCGATGCGCAGCTGGGCCTCACGCCCGGAGAAGCCGCGGATGTGGGCGATAAAGCCGAGAAACTCGGCGGCGGTCATGTCGGGATAGGCCGGCGCGCCCTCGGGCAGGTAGCCAATGCAGCGTTTTGTCGCAACCGGCTCGCGGCCGATGTCGTGACCGCAGACGATCGCGGTTCCGGCCGTGGGTGCGACAAAGCCGGTGATCATCTTCATCGTCGTCGACTTGCCGGCGCCGTTCGGGCCGAGAAAGCCCAGCACTTCGCCCCGCGGTACGGCAAAGGACACGTCATCGACCGCGACCAGCGTGCCGAAATGCTTGATCAGATGACGGATTTCCAACATTCGCCCGCCCCTCGCATCAGGCGCCGTTGTGCCACTGCGCACCGACCGCGATCACTGCGCGGCGCAAGCACGCACCAAGCCGCCGGCGCCGCGAACTCGTGCGTCGCGGTGATCGCGCTGGCCATCGGGCCCCTTCCCCTCCAGGCCGTTCAATGAGCCGCCGAGTACGGCTTTTTTCGGGCATGGTGATGCCGGCCGGCAGGGCTCCGCATCTCGTGGACCACCAGCCGGGCTGATCTCGCCGGTGGCAATGGAGCACCTCCAGGGCCTGCCGAGAACCACTTGATGTGACGATTTGTCTCGTTTTACCAACGATCTTGCTCAATCGGCGGCCGTGGCCGACCAGGGCGGCAACAAGCTGAACCGGCTGGCGCTGCTGGCACGCGGTGCGGCCGGGCTCGTCAGCTGCAACGTGAACCAGCAAATCCAGCGGCCGAATTTCTATTCGGTCGTCGAAGTCTGGAAAGACACCACCGCATACCAGAACTTCAGCAATTCGGCCGCTACCCAGGCACCGTTGAACGCTATCCAGCCTTTACTGGAAGCACCATTCGACGATCGACCGGGCAATCTCGTTGAATAGACGCGAGCCGAGCATGCCACAGAGATTCGCTCGAGGGAGGAAAGGGATGCACCGGTTCCGTTGGACATTGCCGCTGGCGCTGCGCGGATTGCTCGCCGCAGCATCCGCTTATGCCGGCAATTCCGGTGAGATCGTCGTCGTTACCATATCCACATGATCCCGAACGCCGCGGGCGTGGTGCCGCCGGCGGCGCTGACGCTGCTCGACCAGTTCGTTCTCGATAGCCGCCAGGGCGGGCGTCAGCCTTTCGCCAGCATTTCGTCGATTTCGCCGGTGATGCGGCGATCGTCCGGTGCCACTTGCGCCGGCCAGGCGCCGGCGAGCGTGCCGTCGGGCCCGACCAGGTATTTATGGAAGTTCCAGCGCGGGGTGCCGGCCTCGCCCAGATTGTCGGCGATCCAGCGGTAGAACGGGTGCGCTGCGGCACCGATGACCCGGCACTTCTGCGTCATCGGGAAATCCACCGCGTAGTTGGTTGCACAGAAATTCCTGATCTCGGCCTCCGAGCCCGGCTCCTGCTGGCCGAAATCGTTGGACGGCACGCCCAATACCACCAGCCCGCGGTCGCGATAGCGCTGCCACACGGCTTCGAGCGCACGGTATTGCGGCGTATATCCGCAATAGGAGGCGGTATTGACGACCAGTACCGGCCGGCCGCGCCAGGCGTCGAGCGCCAGCGGATCGCCGTCGATCGACACGAATGCGAAGCTGTAGGCATTCTCGGCAGCGGCACTCATCGGACCCTCCGGTGGTGTTGATCGAGCGGTATGGCACCGAGCATAGCGCAGCTCGACCGCTCGCGACACTTATGGCCCGTCGCATCGCGCATTGCACACCGCCCCGCCTTCCCGCACATTGCCGTGCCTTCGCAGCCAAAGCAGCCGCCGATGCTCTTGGTAATGCTGGTCAAGGGGATCGTGGTCGGGATCGTGATCGCGGTTCCGGTCGGCCCGGTCGGCGTGTTGTGTCTGCGCCGGACCATTTTTGCCGGCCGGCTGTCGGGGCTGGTCTCCGGGCTCGGCGCGGCCACCGCCGATGCGCTGTTTGGTGCAATCGCGGCATTCGGACTGACCTTCGTTTCCAGCTGGCTCTTCGGCTATGAAAACTGGCTGCGCATCGGCGGCGGCGCCTATCTGATCTATTCCGGCGGAACCGCCCTGTTGCCGAGGCGGCCGGACCGGATGACCGAAGCCGTGGATCCGGAAACCCTGTTCCGCGACTTCGCCTCCGCCTTTGCCTTGACCATCACCAACCCGGTGACGATCCTGGTCTTTCTGGCGATATTCGCGGCACTCGGTCTCGGCGGCTCGCGGGCGACGCTGCTGCGCTCGTCCTTCATGGTGCTCGGGGTCTGGGTCGGATCGTTGTTGTGGTGGCTGGCGCTGAATGCCGGGGTCGGCATGTTTCGCCGGTCGATCGAG
>DATJTI010000081.1:0-24025 GCA_035503615.1 Allostellaceae bacterium
CTTGGCTTCGAGAAAGGCGAGCCGCTCCTCGATCCGCGGCGACGTATGAAAGCGGGCGATGCGTTGGGCGATGACCCGCGCGATCATCGCCGGGGTCAATTCGCCGTTCGACGGCAGGATCCAGTTGCGGTTCTCGTCGAACTTGCCGACCACCCGCGGGCGCACGTCCTCACGCCAGTTATAGAGCTGCTCCTTGAACTGGTTCTCGATGACCGCACGCTTTTCCTCGACGACCAGGATTTCTTCGAGCCCTTCGGCGAAATGGCGGATGCCCTCGCGTTCGAGCGGCCACGACATCGCCACCTTGTAGAGGCGGATACCGATCTCGGCGGCATGCGCCTCGTCGATGCCGAGATCGTCGAGCGCCTGGCGTACATCGAGATAGGATTTGCCGGTGGTGACGATGCCGAACCGCGGATAGGGGCTGTCGATAATGATCCGGTCGAGCCGGTTGGCGCGGGCGAAGGCGAGTGCTGCATAGAGCTTGTATTTGTGCAGCCGGTATTCCTGGTCGAGCGGCTGGTCCGGCCAGCGGATGTTGAGCCCGCCCGGCGGCATCTCGAAATCCTGCGGCAACACGATTCGGATCCGTTCCGGGTCGAGCTCGACCGAGGCCGAACTATCGACCGTCTCGGCGATCGTCTTGAAGGCGATCCAACAGCCGGAATAGCGCGACATCGCCCAGCCATAAAGGCCGAGATCGAGGAATTCCTGCACCCCGGAAGGGTTCAGCACCGGAATACCGGCGTCCATGAACGCATATTCCGACTGATGCGCCAGGGTCGATGACTTGCAGGTGTGGTCGTCGCCGGCCAGCAGCAGCACCCCGCCTTGCGGCGCTGACCCGGCGGCGTTGCCGTGCTTCAGCGCGTCGCCGCTGCGATCGACTCCCGGCCCCTTGGCGTACCACATGGCAAAGACGCCGTCATATCTGGCGCCGGGAAACAGGTTGAGCTGCTGGCTGCCCCACACCGCGGTGGCGCCGAGCTCCTCGTTGATCGCCGGCTGAAAGCGGATATGGTTGTTTTCGACAAAGCGCCGCGCCCGCCACAATGCCTGGTCAAGGCCACCCAATGGCGACCCGCGATAACCGGAAATAAAGCACCCGGTGTTGAGGCCCGCAGCAACGTCGCGCTGGCGCTGCATCATCGGCAGGCGCACCAGCGCCTGGGTCCCGGTCAGATAGACGCGCCCCCGGTCGAGAATGTACTTGTCGTCGAGAGTGACCGGCATCAGCGCCATTACCGCCTCCTGCACCCACCACCTCTGTTCCGCCAAACGTAGTGTGTCCGCGATAGCCGCTCAATGACGCTTGCAACCGAACCGCGCAAAGGCAACAAACCGCAACGCCGGCGGCATGTTCCGGTGGGAAATGACGATCTTTGGTCGATGGGCGACACCTTCGCACAGCCAGACCCTTGCGCGCAGCCAGGCCCCTTGCGCGCAGCCAGGCCCCTGCGCGCCGCCGGCCCTTGACGATGCGCATTGCAGCCGCGACACGGCGGGAGTAATCCTCGGGCGATCCGGGTTATTTTCTAATCTTCGGTCGTCGCCATGCTCGCATCCGCAGTTCACCGCCAGCCGATTGCTCCGCCATTGGTCGCCCGACTGCGCCATTTGCTGGGCGATCGGGTTTCCACCGCGAGCGCGATCTGCGCCCAGCACGGCAGGGATGAATCCTACCACCCGGCCCACGCGCCGGACGCGGTCGCGTTTCCGCAGACCACCGAGGAGGTGGCGGCGATCGTCAAGCTCTGCGCCGAGCATCGTACTCCGGTCATCGCGTTCGGTACCGGCACCTCGCTCGAAGGCCATGTCGCCGCCCTCGCCGGTGGCGTGTCGATCGACATGACCCGGATGAACCATATTCTGAGGGTCAATGCCGAGGATCTCGACGTGACCGTCGAGGCCGGGGTAACGCGCAAGCAGCTGAACGAGCATCTGCGCGATACCGGATTGTTCTTTCCGATCGATCCCGGAGCGGATGCGTCGCTCGGCGGCATGGCGGCGACTCGCGCCTCGGGCACCAATGCGGTGCGCTATGGCACGATGCGCGAGAACGTGCTGTCGCTGGTCGTCGTGCTCGCCGACGGCCGGATCATCCATACCGCGCGGCGGGCCCGCAAATCCGCGGCAGGGTATGACCTCACCCGGCTCTTTGTCGGCTCGGAAGGGACGCTCGGGATCATTACCGAGCTGACATTGCGGCTTTACGGGATCCCGGAAGCGATCTCGGCTGCGGTCTGCGCGTTCCCGACCCTCGAAGCCGCGGTCGATAGCGTGATCCTGACGATCCAGAGCGGGGTGCCGGTCGCCCGCATCGAGCTGCTCGACGAGCAGCAGATCGCGGCGATCAACAAATATTCGAAGCTCGACCACAAAGTTGCGCCGACGCTGTTCTTCGAGTTTCACGGCACGCCCGCCGGCGTCGCCGAGCAGTCCGAGATGGTCAAGACCATTGCGGCTGAGCACGGCGGCGACGATTTCCGCTGGGCGACGACCCCAGAGGCGCGCTCGAAGCTGTGGCAGGCGCGGCATGACGCCTATTACGCCGCGCTGGCATTGCGGCCGGGCTCCAAGGGCTGGGCCACCGATGTCTGCGTGCCGATCTCGCGGCTCGCCGATTGCATTCGCGAGACCAAGCAGGATTTGGCGCAGTCGGCGATCCCCTCGGCCCTGGTCGGGCATGTGGGTGACGGCAACTTTCACTTGGTATTCATGATCGACCCGAATCGGCCGGAAGAGATCGCCGAGGCGGCCCGCCTGAACGACCGGATGGTCTCCCGCGCATTGGCGATGGAAGGCACCTGCACCGGTGAGCATGGGATCGGTTATGGTAAAATGGAGTTTCTTACGGCCGAACATGGCGAGGCGGTCAGCGTCATGCGCACGATCAAGCGCGCGCTCGATCCCGATGGCATCATGAACCCGGGAAAAATTGTCCGGGTCTGATTCCCGCTGCTGTCATGGCGGGTTTGCCGGCGGCTGCCGGAACCAATTAACAGCTTCACTGTTTACTTGGGCGAGGGTATTATCCGCATCAGAAAACGGGCTCGGGTTGCGGTGTTCCGGTCGGGCCTCGGGAGGTCGACGGCGCAACATGGTGTGCCAGCCCTCGATTTTCCTATCTCTGTGTATCGCTGATACTGAATCGGTGTCGCATCGGAACCGCGTGCGAGCCGAAAGCGAGAAGACCAACGCAAGCGTCGCAGACAAAGGTTTTTCGAATGGAGAAGTCGAGCAAAAGAGGAAAAATCCCTCAGCAGGATTGGCCGTCGATCATCAGTCGATACGAAGCTGGGGAAACATTGGCGAGCATTGCGCGTACTTATGACTGCTCGCCGCCGGCAATAAGTTACATCGTGAGCCGCAGCCGGGCCCGCAGCGCTGCCGGTGAAACAATCGGGCACAGCGTACCGACCGCCGGAGAGACCCAGCTGGTCAAGGCGGCAGGCCCCGAGATCCCGACGAACGGCATGGCTGCCGATGACGCGCTGCATGGCAGGGCAGCCATTGCGGAAACCCGGCAATTGTCAGTCCCGGCTGCCCCACCGCAGCTGATCGAGCCGCCGGCAGAGACATCCCGACCGACCGAACACCAGCCATTCACCGGGCAGGCCCACGGTCCGGATGCCTCGCCGCACAGGGACGCAGGGCCTGACGAAACCAGCCCGCCGCGGCATGAGGGCCAGACCCCGCCGGGATTGGGCACGACCGGAAACAGCGCTGGCCACGGGTTCGGCCTTGGCACGGAACCATCGCATAATGGCGAAGCCCGGCGCCGGCTGCACCTGCCGTTGGCGCAAGGGAATGGGAGTGGGCACGGGTCCGAGCCGATGGCGGGTGCGGGCCCGGCGCCGTCTGCGGGCCCGGCGTCGGCTGCGGGGAGTGCCACGAATTACGGCTTCGGCCCTGGCAGCCGGCCGGCCCAGCGCGTGTCGGGCTGGCCGCCGGGCGGCGGCACCGGTCCTGGGCGTCCCGGTCTCGGTCAGAGCGCGCCGGTCAACCGGACCGGCGATTCGGCGGCCAGGTTCGGGACACCCAACCCCGCTGCGCCGCAACGAGAGAAAGAACGGGACAAGGAGGGCGGCGCCTTTATCGATCACGCGCTGCGCGAGCGGGTTGCCGGCGACATCACCGCCTTTCTCGCCGCCTTCGACGCAGCACTTGCCGACGATACTCCGGAAAGCCGCAGTGGACTGCGCGAGGCCACCGACCGGCTGCTGCGCGCCGGCGCACGCACACGGATCGAGCTCGAGCGTCTCGAAGCACGTGCCCCGTTGCCGATCCGCGACAAAAACGGTCAGGACCGTTCACCGTTGCGGCGCTGAGCGATCGCTCGCAGCGGCCCGCGACGGATCGACGCGCCCGCCGCGGACCATGGCGTGCGAGGGCCGCTTGGATGCGATTTGTGGCCTCCGGTCTACCCCTGGTTCGCGCCGAAGCTGATCCCGACATACTGGGTGACACCGTGCCGGTTGAGCAGTAGCAGCGCGGTCTTTTTTGCCGAGTGAGCCGCTTCTTTCAGTTTGGCCGCCGCAGCGTCGGGGGTGCGCACCGGCTGCTGGTTGATCGCGATCACGACGTCTCCTTGGGTCAGGCCGACATCGTCGGCGGCACTGCCATTGTCGACTTT
Source organism: Allostellaceae bacterium (assembly GCA_035503615.1). Classification (GTDB taxonomy): domain Bacteria; phylum Pseudomonadota; class Alphaproteobacteria; order ATCC43930; family CGMCC-115725; genus AP-15. Next base: position 4,637 of record DATJTI010000081.1, read on the forward strand.
GGTGACGACCACACCCTCGACCCCCTTGGCGACATGCAGCTCACGCCGCAGATCGCTGGTGAGCGGCGCAAAGTGCAGGCCCTCGGCTGCGGCCTGCGCCGCTTGAGGCTCGGACGGCTGCTCATCCGCCGAGGCGACCTGATTGTTGTCGGGCAGCGTGCCGAGGGTCGCCTGAAGCTCGGTGGTTTTCCCGTCGCGCCACACCATCATCGTCGCCTTGCTGTCGGGCGCGGCGGCTGCGACCAGCCGCGGCAGATCGTGCAGTTCGTTGACCTTGGCGCCGTCGAACCTCAGGATCACATCGCCCTGCCGCAGACCGGCGCGCGCCCCCGGACTGCCCGGGTTGACGACCGCGACGAGGGCGCCGTGATCGCTGTGCAGGCCGAGGCTTGCGGCAATCGCCGGCGTTACCTGCTGGATCTGCACTCCGAGCCAGCCGCGGCTGATCTTGCCGTGCTCTTCAAGCTGCGTGACGATGGTCTTTGCGACATTGGACGGGATGGCAAAGCCGATGCCGACGCTGCCGCCATTGGGCGAATAGATCGCGGTGTTGATGCCGATGACCTGGCCGTCGAGATTGAAGGTCGGACCGCCCGAATTGCCACGGTTGATCGGCGCGTCGATCTGCAGGAAATCGTCATAGGGACCCTCGTTGATGTCCCGCCCGCGGGCCGAAATGATCCCGGTGGTCACCGTCCCACCCAATCCAAACGGGTTGCCGACCGCCATCACCCAATCGCCGACTTGAGCAGCGTTGCTGTTGCCGAAGGTGACATAAGGCAGCGGCTTGCCGGCGTTGATCTTCAGCACGGCGAGATCGGTCTTGGGATCGCGGCCGACGATCTTGGCAATATATTTGGTCTTGTCTTGCAGGATGACTTGAACTTTGGCGGCGTCACCGACCACGTGATTGTTGGTCACGATGTAACCGGCCGGGTCGATGATGAACCCGGAGCCGAGGGCGATCTGTTGCGCCTGGGCTTGCGGCATCTGCGGGAAGAAATAATGTTGTCCACCTGGACCCTGCTGACCAAAGAAGTGGCGCAGCATTTCGTCAAACGGGGAATTCGGAAATCCCTGAAACGGGTCATTCTGCTCTTCCGACATCTGATCCGCATCGGATTTTTCGGTGACGGAGATGTTGACGACCGCCGGCAACACCTTCTTGACCAAGGGCGCGAAGCTCTGCTGCTGGATCAGCGCGACGGGCGAGGTCATCGCCGGTGTCGGTGGCGGCATCGGCGCCGGGCCTTCCGCCCAAGCCGTCGGCGACAACGCCAGGCTCGCGCCAAGCCCAAAGGCGGCGGCCGCAGCGCGGCTGCGGGTCAGCCCGCGCAAACGGGTCGTGTCAGCGGGAGAATTTGCCATTCGATCCTCATTTCGAGCAGTGGAAGCTCGCGCCGACCGCCGCAACGGAGCGGCGCGAATGGAACCGGCGAGACAATTGGCGCCAGCATGTAACAGCCGGCTTTCGCCCGGATTAATTCGCTGTAACCTGCGCCTCCGGTCCACCCGATGGAGTGAAGGCATGACCCGATATCGCGAAATTACGCCCGCCGAGATGACGCCGGCGCAAAAGCAGGTCCATGACGAGATCGTTGCCGGCAGACGCGGCCGGTTCGGTGGCCCGTTCCAGCTGTTGATTCGCTCGCCGGAAGTGTGCCGGCATCTGGCGCGGCTCGGCGAATTTCTGCGCTGGGGCAGTTCCTTGCCGCCGGCCTTGTCGGAACTGGCGATCTGCCTGACCGCGCGCCATGTCCGCGCCAATTACGAGTGGCATGCGCATGCGCCGCTGGCGGTGCAGGCCGGGGTGCCGGCGGCGGCGATGGAAGCGATCCGCACCCATGCCGCACCCGATTTTGCCGCCAAGGATCAGGCGCTGGTCTACCGCCTCGTCACCGAGCTGATCGACACCAAACGCTGGTCCGACGCCAGCTTTGGCGAGGCGATTGCCGCGTTTGGCGAGCAGGGCGTTGTCGAGCTCGGCACGATCATCGGCTATTACACGGCGATCGGCAACGCGCTCAACCTGTTCCAGGTGGCACTGCCGGCTGGGGCGCCGCAGCCGTTCCCCGAATAGCCGTTCCCGGAATAGTGGGCGGGCAAAATTCGTGCCGCGGCCGGCCTCTCAGGCCGCTTGCGGCAGCCCGCGCTCCAGGAGTTCGGCGAGACGGCGGGCAAAGGCCGGCGGATCGGGCAATTGCTCGCCCTCGACGATCCGCGCCTGGTCGAGCAACAGCCAGGCGAATTGCCCGATCTGGTCGGAGGCGCCGCTCTCGCCGACCGCGGCGGCGAGGCGCTCGATCAGTCTGTGGCTCGGGTTCAGTTCGAGGATGCGCTTGGCGGTCGTGTCGAGCTGGCGATGCTGCTTCAAGAGCCGCTCGAGATGCATGTCGACATCCCCCTCGTCGGCGACGAGACAGACGGCACTGTCGGTCAGCCGCGCCGAGCTGCGCACATCTTTGACCGCATCGCCGAGCGCCAGCTTGAAGATCGCGATCAGGCTGGCGAGCTTCGCCGGGGCCGGCGCCACCGGCCTGTCGGCCGCCTCGTCCGCGGGCTTCTCGATCTTGTCGAGATCGATCCCGCCGCGGGTCGCCGACTGGAACGGCTTCTCCTTGAAAGAACCGACCGCGGGCAGCCAGAACTCGTCGATCGGGTCGGTCAGCAGCAGCACCTCGACCCCGCGCGCGCGAAACCCTTCGAGCTGTGGGCTGCGTCTGACGACGTCGAGATCGTCGCCGGTGATCGTATAGATCGCCTCCTGCCCTGGCCGCATCCGCTCGACGTATTCGTCGAGCGAAACGAGACCGTCACGCGCGGTGGACCGGAAGCGGGCGAGCCCCAACAGCGCCTCGCGCTGCTCGCGGTCTTCGTACAGCCCCTCCTTCAACACCGCGCCGAAATTGTCCCAGAATTTCGCGTAATCCTCCGGCGAATCCGTCGCCTTCTTGCCGAGCTCGGTCAGCACGCGGCGGGTCAGCTGCTGGCAGATCCGCGCTGCCGTCGGGTTCGCTTGCAGCATTTCACGGCTGATGTTGAGCGGCAGATCCTCGCTGTCGACGACACCGCGCAGAAAGCGCAAATAGGCCGGCAGCAGCCCGGTCCCCTCATCGGCAATGAACACCCGGCGGACATAGAGCTTGACCCGGCTCTTGCGCTCGGGATCGAACAGATCGAACGGCTTCGACGACGGCACGAACAACAGGCTCGTATATTCCAGAACACCTTCGGCCCGGTTGTGCAACGTCAGCCACGGATCGTCGAAGCTGTGGCCGACATGGTGATAGAATTCCTTGTACTGCTCCGGCGTGATCTCCGATCGTGGCCTGGTCCACAATGCCGAGGCGGTGTTGATCGTGTCCTCCTTGCCGCCATCCTGCAGCACGATCGGCAGGCCGATATGGTCGGAATAGGTGCGCACGATCTGGCGCAGCCGGGCCGGGTCGAGATATTCGTCCTCGCCCTCGCGCAAAAAGAGGGTGATCGCCGCACCGCGCGCCGCTTCGGCGCAGGGCTCGACGGTGAATTCGCCCTTGCCGTCGGACACCCAGCGCCAGCCTTCCGTGTCGCCCGCCTTGCGGGAGCGCACCTCGACCTTGTCGGCGACCATGAAGGCCGAATAGAAGCCGACGCCGAACTGGCCGATCAGGCTCATGTCCTTACGCGAATCGCCTGACAGCTGGTTGACGAATGCCGCCGTGCCGGAGCGCGCGATGGTCCCCAGATTCTCGATCAGCTCGGCCCGGTTCATGCCGATGCCATTATCGGCAACGGTCAGGGTGCGAGCCGTCTTGTCGGTGTTCAGGACGACCCGGTAGGCGGTGTCGCCTTCTGCGAGGCTCGGCTCGGTCAGCGCCGCATAGCGCAGCCGGTCGCACGCGTCCGACGCGTTCGAGATCAGCTCGCGCAGAAAGATCTCTTTTTCGCTGTAGAGCGAGTGCGCGACGATGTCGAGAAGGCGGCTCACTTCCGCCTGGAAGCTCCTGGTTTCCTGGGTCATTGTCTGCCGTCGCGGTTGGCGTTGACGCGCCGAGGATATGTATCCCGACGGGCGTTCGTGCAAGATCGACAAGCCATCGGCGGCGTCGCGGTGGAAGCCGGTAGCCGCGCGGACGTGCCGCCTCAGCCGGCAATGGCGGTGCCGATCAGCTTGCCGAGGCCGAATGTCACTCCGGCGGCAGCCAGACCCACGATCAGCTGGCGGCCGGCCGAGAAAATGGCACCGCGCCCGGTGAACAACGCAGTGCCGGCGCCGATTAGGATCAGCGCGAGACAGCTCGCCGCGAGGCTGGCGGTCACCGCGAGCACCCCGGTCGAGACCAGATAGGGCGCCACCGGAAAGATCGCGCCCAACGCGAACAGCAGAAACGAGGTGCCGCCCGCCGCCCAGGCCGAGCCGCCGAGCTCCTCGGGATCGATCCCGAGCTCCTCGCGCACCAACGTGTCGAGCGCCGTCTTCTTGTTGGCGATCAGCTGCCGCGCCAGGGTCTTCGCCAGCTCTTCGGGCAAGCCCTTCGCCTGATAGATCAGCGCCAGCTCTTCCTGCTCCTCCTCGGGAACCTGCTCCAGCTCGGCCGCCTCGGTATCGATCTGGCGCTGTGCCGATTCGCGCGCGGTGTTGACCGAAAGCCATTCGCCGAGCGCCATCGAGCAGGCCCCGGCCAACAATCCGGCGAGGCCGGTAACGAGGATCGTGCGTGCCGCCAGATCGGCGCCAGCGACCCCCATCACCAGGCTCAGATTGGAGACGAGCCCGTCATTGGCGCCTAGCACCGCGGCGCGCAACGCGTTGCCGCCCATTCCGCGGTGCCGGCCTTCGAGGCGGGCGAGGGTGGGGCCGCTGAACCCGATCGGCGAGGGTGAGGCCAGGGCCTCGATGATGCGGGCATGCGAGCGCTCGGCCGCGGGCAGCCCACCGGCCACCGCCTCCGGCTGCGCGTTGTAGCTGCCGCTGTCCATTTGCTCGAGCGTGTTGACGGTGGGCAGCACAAAGGCCGGCCCGAACCGCTGCGCCAGCCATTCGAGCGCACGGGTGCGAAACCCGGGGCGCAACTGCGGCACGCGCGCGCCGAGCGCGGCGATCTTGTTCTTCCAGAATTCGCCATGCGCCGCTTCGACGGCGGCGAGGCGGGCATAGATCTCGGCCAGTTGCGGGTTTTTCTCTGCCTTCGACAATGTCTCGTAGAGGGCGGCGCTGTCGATTTCGCCCTGCAGGTTGGCGGTATAGCGTTGACGCGACTCTTCCTGCGCCATCGGCCTCTCCGTCATGCACCGTGATTGCCCTGACCCGAGATCGCCTGGGGGAGACCTGGGATCACCGGGAGACAAAGGTTACGACGACACTGGTTGCCGCGTCGGCCGGATCGGCGAAGGGTGTTGCAAACTGCGCGGTCTCGCCGGGTCGCAGCCGTGCTTTTGGCGGCGCCACGATCTCGGACTGGAGATCCTGGTCCCCGGCATTCTGCAACACCACCCGCAGGCGCGGGACGTCCTCGGAGATGTCTCCCAGATTGGCAATCTCGCCATTGATGATAAGCCCGCCCGCCGTGCGTGTCGGCACGATCTTTTCGATCGTCAGCCCGCTCCCGGACGGCGCGACATCGAGGCCGATTTCGCCGAAGAGCCGGCCGGCGGGCGGCCACACCGCAGCCACGTCGCGGCGCGCAAAAATGCCGACGACAACCGCCAGCAGCACTATTGTGAACAACACTGCCACGACGGCCCGCCCACGCCTCGGCACCGGGCGATGCGCCGGCTCCGTCGATCGCGGCGCGGCCGGTTGCCGCTGGCGCAGGGCTTCGCCATTCGGCGCGGCTTGCGGGCGGGCAACGCCGACGCGCTCTTGGCGCGGTGTGTCGGCGCCGGAAATCGCATGATCCGCCTGCTCCCCGGCTGGGGCCGGAGCTTCGTGCCAAAGGTGGCCGCAACTGGCACAGCGGACCGTGCGCCCGGATGGCGCCGCGAGATCCTGCGCGGCGACGCGGTAGCGGGTGCCGCAGGCCGGACAGGGCAGGATCATCGCCGCCCGGTGCCGCAATCGGCCGGGCTCGGCGATGCGGCGCATCCCTGGTCACGCGGCGACCGCAGACCTGTCACTTCGACCCAGCTCGCGCAGATGATGATCGGCATCGCCGAACATCGTATCGATCATCGTCAGCCGCTTGAAATAATGACCGCGCTTGTACTCCATCTCATCCCGATGCCGCCATGCAGCTGGAGTGTCCGCGGCCGCAGGCTCATACGAGTTTAGACCGGCAGGCTCCCTCGATGAAGCGCCGGGCGTCCCGATCGCCGCCGCGGGCTAGGCAGCGGTGTCCGACGACAGCGCGCGGAGCAAGCGCTCGACACAGGCTCGCGGATCGGCGGCGCGCATGACCTCGCCCATCAGCGCGATGCCGGCAGCACCGGCCGCACGGCACGCCGCGGCGTTGTCAGGCGTGATGCCGCCCAGCGCTACCACCGGTCCTGGTACCTCGGCGACGATCGCGGCAAGGCCGTGCAGCCCCAGTGCCGGACCATATCCGGGCTTGCTCGCGGTCAGAAACACCGGGCTTACCGTGACGTAATCGGCCCCGGCGCCAATCAGCGACCGGGCTTCCGCCGCGGAGTGGGCCGAGGCGCCGATCAGCCGTCCGGGCAGCAGGTTCCGTGCGGCCCGCGGATCGGCGGCGCTCGGCAAATGCGCACCCGAGGCATCCGCTGCGGCCGCCGCCGCGACATCCTCGTGCACCGTGACGGTCGCGCCGAAACGCCGGCCGAGCCTCACCAGGGCCGCGAGCAACGCCTGGCGCTGCGGCTGCGGCAGATCCTTCTCGCGCAGGCTGAACCAGCGGCATCCGCTGGCGAAGGCCGCCTCGGCGATTTGTTCCAGCGGCTGCCGCGCCTGGCGGCGGTCGGAGATGACGAGCAGCGGCGGATCCGGCAGCCTCATCGCGCGGCACCTTCGGGCTCGGGACCGAGCAGCAGTGCTGCTGTGACTGTCACCCGGATCGTTGCCTCACCCGGTGCCGCGACCGGTGCGGGCATGGCCATCGCAGCAAAGCGCGGCGTCGGTGCTGCGCCGCTCTCGGCATTGCCGACCCGCAACTCGCTGTAGCGCAGAACCTTGAGATGCAGGCGGTCGGCGATGTCGGCGGCGCGCTCGGCGAGGTCGGCCAACGCCTCGGCGGTCAAATCCGCCTCGGCGCCGCGAACTGTTTCCGGCGACACCTCGTAGCTCATCGACGACATCAGCAATCCGCCGGATTGCAACGCCCGGGCAAGCTTCAGCACCGCATCCGCATCCTTGCCCTGTAGGATCAGCGATTGGCTGCCGCGCCAGCGCGCCGGCCCCCGTTGTGGCGGCTGCGGCTGCTCCTCGTCCACCGCGTAGGTCCCGGTCTCCACCGCGATCCCCTGCTGGCGGCGGGCCCGGTTGAGCGCGGCCGACATCCGCCGGTTGATCGCCGCCTGCACCGCCACCGGGTCGGTGCTGGTATCCTCGATTCTGAGCTCCACACGCAGCACATCGCGCACGGCCGTCTGCTCGGCGGTCTGGCTCAGATGCAGCACGGTCGGCGGCTGGGTCGTCTGCGCCAGTGCTGCAACTGGGGCAACAAGCAGCAGCCCCAATAGCAACAACCCTTCTCTCCCGAACCTGTGCTCGCCGCCACCGCGGCGATCGGGCCGGCAAGCGAGCAGCATTGGCGATCCTCCGGAGGTTCGGGCCCGACCGGCGATCGAGCCGCCTGCGATCGAGCCATCTGCGATTATGATCCGGTCCGGTCGCCGCGGCCATTCTTCAGGTCCTTGCGGCATCGACCGGTTTGGGCGATGAAGGCCGATGGCTTCGTTCCCTTGGCGGCGAGGATTACAGGCGCTCGTCACCCGCCCGCATGAGGAGGCGGTGACGCTGACGGCGGCGCTCGCCGCACGCGGCATCGGGACGCTGATCGAGCCGATGCTCGACATTCAATTCCGCAGCGCGGCGGCATCCGATCTCTTCGGCGTGCAGGCGGTTCTGTGCACCAGCGGCAACGGGGTCCGAGCCTTGGCGCGGGCCAGCGCCGAGCGCCTTGTGCCGCTTTTCGCGGTCGGCGACGCCACCGCCGCGCGGGCGCGAGACGAGGGGTTTGCGACGGTCGCGAGCGCTGGCGGCGATGTGGGCGATCTCGTCCGCCTGGTGTCGGAGAGGCTTGAACCGCGAGCCGGGAAGCTGCTGCATGCCTGTGGCACCGCGGTTGCCGGCGACCTGGTCGGCCGCTTGCGCGCGCAGGGCTTCACCGCCGAACGGCTCGAACTTTACGAGGCGCGCGCCGCGACCGCGCTGAGCGGTCCCGCAGCGGATGCGTTGCGCTGTGGCGATCTCGACATTGCCCTGTTCTTTTCGCCGCGCACCGCCGCGATCTTTGTCGGCCTGGCGAGCGATGCCGGTCTCGATCGGAGCTGTGCTACGGTCATGGCCTTGTCGATCAGTGCGGCGGTCGATGAAGCCGTTGCCATATTGACTTGGCGGGAGCGGCTGGTGGCGGCACGGCCCAGCCAGGCGGCGCTGCTCGACGCGCTCGACGCGCGGCTCGCCTCCCGGCCGATCTGAGCTGGGGGGCGAGGATGTCCGGCGAGCCTGCGGTGGAACCCGTCGCCGATCACTCGTCGGCGGCGAACCGGGCCGCGGCTTCACCAGCGTCACATCCACCGGCGGCGCATCCACCGGCGGCGTCGCTCGAAGCTCCGGCCGGGACGCGCGCGAAAACCCCCGCCCGCGCCGCCGCCGCCTTGTTGGCGGCCCTGCTGGTGATCGTGATCGCCGGAATCCTGCTCGCGCCGTTCTGGGCGCCCTCGGTAGCGAGGCTGCTACCATGGGGAACGAGGAACCGGGTCGTCGCCGGCAACATCGCCGATCTCGCCGCCAGGGTCACCGCCCTGGAAAAGCGCCCGGTGCCGGATGCGAACGAGATCGGTGCCCTCGGCTCGGCGCAGGCGCGGCTCGCGCGGCGCGTCGACCGCCTGGAGGCCGCCGCCAACGGACTGTCCGAGGCGCGGGCGGCCACAGCAGCACAGCAGCGGACATTGTCGCAATTGACGCAGCGGCTTGATGCGAGCGACGCGCAGACGGCGTCTCGGGCCGCCGCCGACACTGCTGACTTCGCCGGGCTGCGGCAGGAACTGGCGGCGCTCGCCGCCACCAGCACCGGGCTCGGCGACCGGCTGACCCGCCTCGAACACGAGGTGAAAGCGCAAGCCGGTTCCGATCAAAGCCAAACGATGCTGATGTTGGCGCTGTCGCAGATGCGCGCCGCGGTCGCGGCTGGCCGGCCGTTCGCGGCCGAATACGCGGTTTTCAGCCGGCTCGCGCACACCGATCCAAAGCTGTCGGCCGCGGCCCAGCCCTTGGCCGGTGTGGCCGCGACCGGGGTGGCGAGCGATACGCGTCTGGAGCGCCGCCTTATAGCGCTCGCTGCACGGATACAGGCTGCGGCCCCGCCGCCGGCTTCGTCGGGTTGGTGGGCGCAGGCTCTCGATCGCATGCGCGGTCTGGTGACGATCCGGCGGATCGATGCGGTGCCGACGGGGGCCGCCGCGGTGGTCGCGAACGCGCAACAGGCGCTCGCGCGCCGCGATCTGCCCGCCGCCGTCTCGGCATTGCAGGAGCTGAACGGGGATGACGCCGAAGCGGCGCGCCGATGGCTCGATCTGGCGCGCCAACGGCTCGCCGCCGAAGCGGCGCTGGCGCGGCTTCAGGAATTGCTCGCCGCGCGGCCCGCCGCGGCCCCGGTGGCTGTTCCGGCCCCGGTGACCGTCCCGACACCTGGCGGACCGGCTCCCGGGGTGGCGCCGGCAACTTCCCCGGCGTCGCCCTGATGCGCGCGCTCGGCGGACTCGTCGCGATCGTGCTGGTCATCGCGGCGACCGTGTTTTTCGCCGCCGATCCCGGCGAGGTCGAGATCACCTGGGAAGGCTGGCAAATCGGCACTTCGGTCGGGGTGCTGGTCGCTGCCGTGATCGTCGCCGGGGTGGTCGTCGCGTCGGTCTGGTGGCTGCTCGCGGTGCTGCTCGGCGGCCCCCGAGCATTGCTGCGACGCCAGCGGGAGCGGCGGCGGCGCGCCGGCTACCAGGCACTGACCCGAGGAATGGTCGCGGTTGCCGCCGGCGATCCACAGGAGGCCCGGCGCTATGCCCGCCGCGCCGAGGCGCTGTTGGCCGAGCCGCCGCTGACCCTGCTGCTGTCGGCACAATCGGCGCAGTTGGGTGGCGACGAGACCGCGGCGAAACGCTTCTTCACGTTGATGCTGGACCGCCCCGAGACCGAGTTTCTCGGGCTTCGCGGCCTGTTCAACCAGGCCCTGCGTGACGGTGACTGCGACACCGCCCGCCGCCTCGCCGAACGCGCTGCGGCGCTGCGCCCCGATACCGGCTGGGCCGTCGCAAGCCTCCTCGATCTCGAAGCGCGGGGCGGTCGATGGCCGGCCGCACGCGACGCCCTGGCGAAAGCGATGAAGGCGGGGATCATCCCGCCGGCGACCGCGCGGCATCATCGTGCGGTCATCGATCACGAGCTGAGCCGGGCCGCAGCTGCCGCCGGTGATACGGATCAAGCCATTTTACTCGCGGCGCGCGCGCAGGAGACGGCACCCGATCTCGCGGCACCGGCAGCGCATTACGCGCGTCTGCTGCACCGCGCCGGCCGGCCGGCTCGCGCGGCAAAGGCGGTCGAGCGTGCCTGGCGCACCGCGCCTCAGCCCGAGCTGGCGCAGGTTTATCGGTTGCTTTGGGATCGTGAGGACCCGCTCGCCCAACTGGTCCGCTGCGAGCGGCTTGCGGCGCAAAATCCGCGCGCCTATGAAAGCCATCTGGCGCTCGCCGAAGCCGCCTTCTCGGCAAAGCTGTGGGGCGAAACCCGGCGCCATCTGCAGCGGGCGCTGCAAGTCGGGGTAGCGACGTCGGGTGGAGCGATAGCCGACCCGCCCGCTGTCACAGCCCCTCCGGTGCCGGACCACGATGCCGAGTTCGCCGGCGCCACTACCCGGCTTTGTCTGATGATGGCGCAGCTTGAAGAAGCCGAGCACCAGGACTTGGCGAGCGCCAGCGAATGGATCGACCGTGCGGCGGCGGCCATTCCCGATCCCCGCTACATCTGTGCGAGCTGCGGCAGCGACGTTCTCGAATGGAGCGCGCTCTGCCCCCGTTGCGGCGCCTTCGATGCGCTTGCCTGGCGAACGCCGCCCGCAGCCCGCCCCGACCGGCTGCTGCGCAACCTGGCCGCCGACCCGGCGATAAGCGATGTCGCTGCCGCGCCTGCCGCAGCGCCGCAAGTCGCCGGTGGGGCCGGCCGCTGATATCGCAATGCCGCCGGGCGGCTTGGCGACAATGGCGGAACGCGCTATGAGTCGATGGCGAGGCCCCGGTAGCTCAGCGGTAGAGCAACCGCTTCGTAAGCGGTAGGTCGTCAGTTCGAATCCGACCCGGGGCACCATCAGCCGCGACCGGCCGCAGATGCGGTGGGATGCGTTTGCGGCAAATCTCGCTCGGGCGTGCCTCGTCAGGGTGCATAGAGCACGCCCCCATCGGCCAGGACCCGCGCGCCGGGGGTCAAGGTCGCCGGCTCGATCTTGCCCGGCCCGACGATGTGCGCGACGGCGATCCTTGCTGCCAAGAGATAGTCGGCGATGATCCGCCGGTGACAGCGCCACCACAGCGCTTCGGCGCACATGATCGCGCAACGCTGCTCCCTCGCAAGCGCGACGAGCTCGTCGAGCCCGGCGCGGAACGGGGCGGTCGCGGCATAATCGGCATAGTTGCGGAAGGCGGGGACACGCCACAGGGTATTTGGCGACTGCAATGCGCCCTTGCGCCGGCCGCGCAATCCGCCCAGCGCCGGCAAATGGCGATAGCCGATCCCGTCCGCGGCGAGCGCCGCCGGCAGCGTATCCGTGTTGAATTGGGGGTTGGTCCGCGACCGCGGGACGGAGCGGACATCGACCAGAACGCCGATCGGCACCTGCGCGAGCAGCGCAACGAGTTCCGCCACACTCCGCGTCGAATGGCCGACCGTCCAGATCACAGCCTGCTCCATTCCCGCCCTCCTCTGATCGACGTCCTCCACCGACCAGTCTATGGTAAATGGCTGTAATTACTACGGATTTGTCACCGCAGTTGCAATTATCTCGGGCTTGCCCAAGATCGCGATCAGGGAGGACCGCGAATGGACCAACGTTCGATTGTAAAACATCTGCGCCGCTGGCACCGCCGCGACAAGAGAACGGTCGATCGACACCCCGGTGACGTCAACAACGAGACCAACTCGGGGCAGCGCGTGCATAGTCCGACCACCGGTAGTGGTCTTACCGTAGAAAGTCAGATCCGCAAGGTCTGGGATCCGACCCGGGGCGGTGGGCTGCCGGTCTTTCTCCGCGTCGCCGACGAATTCGATTGAGCGGCACCGTTCCCGCCCGGCTGCGATGTAACCGCAATTCTTAGGGGGCATCGGGTCCCCATCTAGTCGATGCCCGGCGAAAAGCGACCATCGCCCATTTGCGATGCCTAGCGATCTGTGGGCAGCGGGTTGGCAATGGGTCGGACCCGCTACCCGGAGGGTCACGGGGTTTGGCAGTAGCCGGCCCGCTGTGGCAGTCTTGCCCGCAATGTTGCCAACCGAGGAGCACAAGGCAATGGATGGGACGGGCGCGCCGCTGAATTGCCTCGCCGGGGTCAAGGTGCTCGACCTGACCCAGTTCGAAGCCGGCCCGACCGCGACCGAGGCGCTCGCGTGGCTTGGTGCCGAGGTGGTCAAGATCGAAAATCCGCAGGGCGGCGAGCCCGGCCGCACCTCGTTCGCCGGCCCGCCGGGAGGTCCGGACTCGTATTATTTCTTCGAGTTCAACGCCAACAAGAAGTCGGTCACGATCAACCTCAAATCCGAACGCGGCCTAGCGCTTGTCAAGGACATGGCGCGGCAGGCCGATGTCATGGTCGAGAACATGGCGCCCGGCACGATCGAGCGCATCGGTCTCGGCTATGACGTGATAACCACCCTCAACCCCGGAATCATCTATTGCCAGATCAAGGGCTTTGGCGAAGGCAGCCCGTATGAGAAGAACCTCGCCTTCGACATGATCGCGCAGGCGTCGGGCGGCACGATGAGCATCACCGGCGAACCCGACGGTCCGCCTGTCAGGCCCGGCCCGTCGCTCGGCGACACCGGCACCGGGATGGTGATGGCGATCAGCATCCTCGGCGCCCTCTACGAGCGCAAATCCACCGGCCGCGGCAAGCGCCTGCAGGTGGCGATGCAGGATGCGATGCTGCATTACATGCGCTTTGCGTTTCAGACCCAGGCGGTGCTCGGCCGCGCGGCACCGCGCAACAGCACGCGCAGCAACACCGCACCTTCGGGGATTTTTCCGTGCGCGCCCGGCGGCCCGAATGACTGGATCTATGTCTTTGCCCGCCAGACCGACCATTGGCATCGCCTCCTAAAGCTGCTCGGCCGCGAGGATGTGATCGGCGATCCGCGCTACGAGACCGCACAGGCCCGTGGCGAGCGCATGGAAGAGGTCAATGCGATGGTCGCCCGCTGGACCAAGGAGCGCGACAAGCATGAGGCAATGCGGCTGATCGGCGCCGCGGGCGTGCCGGCGGGTGCTGTGCTCGACACGATGGAATTGATCAACGAGCCGAGCTTTACCGAGCGCGGCATCCTGCAGACGGCGCAGCATCCGACCGGCCCGTTCAAGATGCCGTCCTGGCCGGTACGCTTTGATGGCGCGCCGCCAAAGCTCGAACCGGCGCCATTGCTCGGCCAGCATTCGGAGGAGGTGCTCGGCCGCTGGCTCGGCATCGGCAAGCGCGATGTCGAGGCGCTGAAACGGGAAGGCGTGATCTGACACGCAGGGACCATCGTCATGCGGCCATGACGGGAATTCACGAGGAGGTGCGCAGATGGCGGAACTGACCGGTAACGACATTCTCGCCCGCTGCCTGAAGGCGCAGGGTGTGAAGGATGTCTTCTTCATCATGGGCGGGCCGATGCTCGACGCCGAACTGGCCTGCATCAAGGAGGGCATCCGCCTCATTGACACCCGCCACGAGCAGGGTGCGGCCTATATGGCGCAGGCCTATTCGCGCGTCACCCAGGGGCCGGGCGTGTGCATGGCGGCAAGCGGCCCGGCGACGCTCAATTTCGGCACCGGTCTCGCCAATGCGTTGATCGATGGCTGCCCGGTCGTGGCGCTCGGCGGGTCGAGCCCGATCAGCCAGTTCGGCCGCCAGGTGTTCCAGGAGATCGACCAGGTCGCCGCCTTGAAGGCCTGTGTCAAATATGCCGATCGCGTCCACAATCTGAAGCGGCTGCCGCAGCAGGTGAACTTCGCCTTTCAAAAGGCGCTGAACGGCAAGCCGGGGCCGGTCTATCTCGATTTCCCCGGCGACGTCTTGTACATGACAGTCGAGGAGGGCGACGTCGATTGGAGCTATTGCGGCCGGCCGATCATCAAGGCGCGCCCCTATGCCGAGCCCAAGGTATTGAACGCACTCGTCGATGCGATCGGTGCGGCACGCCAGCCGATCATCGTCTCGGGTAGCGGCGTGTTGTGGTCGCAGGCCTGGGACGAGATGCGAGCCTTTGTCGAGAGGGCCGGGATCCCGTTCTACACGACCCCGCAAGGCCGCGGCGTTGTGCCGGACGACCACCCTTATTCCTACCTGACGATGCGCAACGACGCGTTTCGCGAGGCGGATCTGATCATCATCCTCGGCACCCGCACCAACTACGTGATCGGCCACGCGTTGCCGCCGCGGTTCAGCGCCGAGGCGAAGATCGCGCGCATCGACATCGACCCCGAGGAGATGGGGCTGTCGGCGCGCAATATCGACATCCCGCTCGTCGGCGACTGCAAGTCGGTGTTGCAGCAGCTGTGCGAGGCGCTCGATGCCAAGACTGCCGACCGCTTCGCGGGCTGGCGCCGGAAGCTCGCCGACGGCGAAGCGAAAAAACGCATCCGTGCTGGCGGCAACTACCCGACCGATGGCGACATCCATCCGTTGCGGCTGTGCGAGGAAGTCAAGAACTTCATGCAGCGCGAAGCGATCCTGTCGGTCGACGGGCAGGAGATCCTGAATTTCGGCCGCCAGTCGATCCCGACCTTTGTCCCCGGCCATCGGCTCAATTCGGGGCCGTTCGGCACGATGGGGGTCGGTCTGCCGTTCGCGGTCGGCGCCAAGGCCGCCAAGCCCTCGGCACAGGTCATCTGCCTGCATGGCGACGGCTCCTTTGGCCAGAACGCGATGGAGCTCGACACCGCGGTGCGGCACAAATTGCCGCTGCTCTGCATCATCAGCCTGAATGGCGGCTGGACCGCCGACCCTGAGGGCAACAAGCCCGGCCGCTATCTCGGCTACACGCGCTACGACAAGATGGCCGAGGCCTTGGGCTGCTATGCCGAGTATGTCGAAGAGCCTGAAGGCATCCGCCCGGCGCTGCAGCGCGCCTGGAAGAAGGTCGAGGACGGCATGGTCGGCTTTGTCAATGTCAAGACCGACTACCGCGCCCGCGCCACGACCGTGCGCTTCTCCAGCCGCGAAACCTGACCGGTAAACGCCGGCGGGTCGAGAGAGGGGCGCATCTCGTGTCCCTCTAGCGGCCGCTGCGCGTATGGTCCGACCCGGAATGGGAACGACAGCGCGTTTTGTGAACCGGCCACTGCTGGTCATCGATGGCGATTCATTCGCCCATCGCGCCTATCACGCGTTGCCGAAGACGATCCGGCGAAAGGGGGACAAGGGCGGCGGGGCGATTGTCGGGTTCGCCAACTTTCTGCTGCGGTTCTACGCCGAGGAGCAGCCGCGGGCGGTGCTGGTCGGCTGGGACACACTCGATGCGCCGACTTGGCGGCATCTGGCGCTCGAAGGCTATCAGGGTGGCCGGGTGTTTGATGCCGAGCTCGTCGAGCAGCTCGCAATCCTGCCGCAATTCGTCGCCGCCTGCGGTTTCGCCAACGCCAAGGCGGCGGGCTATGAAGCGGACGATTTTCTCGCCGCCGCGGTCGCGCAGGAAGAGAGGTGCGGCGGAACGGCACTGGTCGCAAGCGGCGATCGCGATGCGTTTCAGCTCGCCTCGGCGGTGACGACGATCCTGCACCCGGTGCGCGCCGGCGAGATCGCCCGCATCGGTCCCGCGCAAGTGCGCGAGCGCTATGGTGTCGATCCGGCACAGGTTCCGGATTTTATCGCGTTGCGCGGCGATCCGTCGGATAAGATCCCCGGCGTAAAGGGGGTGGGACCAAAAGGGGCGGCCGCCCTGCTGCGCCGCTACGGATCGCTTGAAGCAGCACTCGCCGACGCGCGGTTCGCTGCCGATACCGAAAAGCTGCGGCTCTATCGGCGGATCGCGACGATGGACGCATCGGCGCCGCTGCCCGCGCTCGACAACCAGAGCCCGCACTGGTCGGAGGCCATGGCTTTGGCCAGGGAATGGGATTTGGGCCGCCTCGCCCTTCGTCTCGCCGAACTCAATTAAAGCCCGCGCTTTGCCGCGCGTGGGAGGCACCACAACGGCTCGCCGGGTTCGCGCGCGGAACCAAACCCGGCTCTGAGGTGTCACGCATCAAACAAGGCCGCAGCGGTGCTCCGCAGGCGGCCAGGTGCGGCATTAGCATCGGAGCCGATCATGGCAAGTCATCAGACGCCCGCCTAAAAGCGCACGGTCGAGCGCGTGATGCACGAGTACAAAGAGGGCGAGCTCAAAACCGCTCGCGGCGCGCGAAAGGTCAGGAACCCAAAGCAGGCGATCGCGATCGCGCTCAGCGAGGCCGGCGCCTCCAACCGCGAGGACGCAGCGACCAACGCCCGCAACCAGCGGCGCACCAAGGAGAAGAAGCGGCGCGGCGAGACCTATGAGGACGAAGCCGAAGGCCATCGCGTCACCCGTAAAACCTACGCCCGGGCCAATGCGCGTTCGCATCGCACCACTGCGAACCGGGGTGGAGGGAAAACCCGCTCCGAGCTCTATGCCGAGGCCACGCGGTGCCACATCAGCGGCCGCTCGAAAATGAATAAGGCCCAGCTCGAACGCGCTCTGGCCGGCTGACGTCCGTCCCGCCAGCGCCGGTGCATCGAGCCAGATCTGCGGCGCGCGCTCCGCTGCGGCTCAGAACATGCCGAGGCCGAAGATGCCGTCGACCGGGTCGAGGCCGGCGACGACGCGCTTGCCGATCAGTTCGTGCAGGGTCTCGCTGGTGCCACCGCCGAGCGTGCCGTAGCGCGCGCCCCGGTAAAACCGCGACACCGGGTATTCGTCAGTAAAGCCGTAGCCGCCATGCACCTGGATCGCCTCGCTCGTCACCTTCAGCGCCATTTCGTTGCAGGTGACCTTGGCGACCGCCGCCAGGAGCGGGTCGGGAAACGGATCGGCGCTGGCGCAGGCGCGGTAGAGCACGCTGCGCGCCGCCTCGATCTCGCGGTACATCTCGGCGATCTTCCAGCGCATGCCCTGGAAGTCGCCGATGGCGCGGCCAAAGGCACGGCGCTCCTTGACGTATTTGACCGCCTCTTCGAGCGCACCCTCGGCGAGACCCAGCGAAATGCTCGGGTTCAGGCAGCGCTGGGTGTTGAACGCCGACAACAGTTTGCGAAAGCCGTCCTCCAAAACCAGGTTCTCGGGCGGCAATTCGCAATCCTCGAAGCGGATCTCGTGCAGATTCTCGCCGCCCATCGTGTGGTAGGTGCCGGTCACCGAGAATCCCGGCGTGCCCTTTTCGACCAGCACGCAGCCGATCCCCTCGCGCCCCGGCTTTTTATCGATGCGGGTGAAGACGACAAACATGCCGGCCTCCTCGGCCCGGCTGATCAGCGTCTTGACCCCGTTCAGGCGCAACCGGTTGCCGACCCGGTCGACATTGGTCCGGTAGTTGGCGACATCGGTGCCGGCGTCGGGTTCGGTCATGCAGATCGCCAACAGGCAGTCGCCGCTGACCACCGCCGGCAGGATGCGGCGCTTGATCGCTTCGGGCGCGTAGGTCGCGATCACCCGCGTCTGCACCCCGACCTCGCCCAAGACCGCCATCGCCGTTACGTAACAGACCTTGGCGATCTCTTCGAGCACCAGTGCGGTATCGAACACCCCTAAGCCGAGCCCGCCATATTCCTCGGGGACCGCCATGCCGAGCACACCGAGTTCGGCCAATGCGCGCATGTTCGGCCACGGAAAGGTGCCGTTCATATAATCGCCGGCGCGGGCACGAAACTCGCCCTGCGTCAACCCCCGCACGGTCATCACGAACCGGCGCTGCTCGTCCGTTAGCGTCGTCAACACCCGCATCCCCCTGCCAGCGTACCATCGGGCGGATAGAGTGTCATGACGGCGGTCGTTCGTCATGCCCTCGCGATGCGGGGCGGCGCGTGCCCTGCGACAGCGTCCGCCTGCCGATTTCTCAGATCAGTCCGAGGTCGCGCAGGCTGGTGTGGCGGTTCTTGGCGATGATGACATGGTCGTGCAGCACCACGCCGAGTGGTGCAGCCGCCTTTTTGATGTCCTGGGTGACGGCGATGTCGGCCTTTGACGGGGTCGGGTCCCCCGAAGGATGGTTGTGGACCAACATCCTCAAAGAGGATTTCTTCTTATTTTTCAAGACATTGTTGATGCCGCGAAATTCGTTGGGGCCGTTAAATGGTGTATGTAGTGCGTGACTGGTCGTGATGAATAATCCACGCTCAAGCATGAACTCGGATGATACTCCAGAGTCACGTCGGATCACGGTATCGACGAAGCCACATTGGCGTAGCAACTCTTCCAGCAGAACGCGTTCATATGACCGGTCCTGGAAGACCAGCTCGTGGGGCGGCATCCAACTCAGCCCAACGAGCAGAGAATGTCTAAGACGGCTAAGCATGCTGAGTTGCCGAAGCTTCGTTCGTTAGTTCGGGAAATATCTGCACCAGCCGCGACAAAGCCTCTGACGCAATGAGAGGCGCATGGATATGCACTCCGATCTCGCCCCACGGAAAATCAGGATCCGCAGACGCGGAGGCCCAATTCAGGCTAGTGACGACGAGATCATCGTCGTCCCAGGCCACGAACTTGCCATGGAGCGGAATCTTCTTGGTTTTTCGAAGTAGGACGCCATGCGCTTTCGCCTCTTCCGCGAGCGCCCGCGCGTGCCTGTTTTTTAGTGGACCCGAGGTCTGGGTGTAGAGGAGCGTGGCCTGCACGCCCCCGCGGCTGGCGGCGACCTCTCCCTGCATTAACGCGCCTGGGCGGGCGGTAGAGCCCAGCCGGTTGCTGCCAATCACGAACCGGCGTTTCGCTTCGCTGCTGGCCGTTCGAACCAGGCGGTCGTGGGCGGTGCCGACCAGGACCGAGACGGTCGCGTTGCCGCCTGGGGATGGCGCGCGTCGCATATCGCGCGCGTTGAT
>DATJTI010000082.1:0-16153 GCA_035503615.1 Allostellaceae bacterium
AGCTGCTGAAGAAGGTTCATCCTAGACCTCTCGATCGGTTTTGTTGCGGCATCCCGCGGCATCGGCGGGGATCGCCCGATAACGTGCCCATAAATCGGCGCGGCGCTCGCGGGTCAGCCGTTCGGCTTGCGCGCGGCGCCAACGGCGGATGCGGCCGTGATCACCCGAGACCAGCACCTCCGGCACCGGCCGGCCCTGCCACAGAGGCGGCCTCGTATATTGCGGGTATTCCAGGAGACCGTCGGCAAAACTCTCCTCGGCCAGCGCCGCGGCATCGCCGACCACGCCCGGCAGCAACCGCACGCAGGCATCGAGTACGGCGATCGCCGCCGGCTCGCCACCCGAGAGCACAAAATCCCCGAGGCTCAGCTCCTCGATCGTGCGCGCCTCGAGCACCCGCTCGTCCACCCCCTCGAAGCGGCCGCAAATCAGCGTGACGCCGGGGCCGGCAGCAAGCTCTGCCACCCGCTGCTGGTCGAGCCGGCGGCCGCGCGGCGACAGCAGGATCAACGGCCCGGTTCCGGCCGAGCCGGCAACCGCTGCATCGAGCACATCGGGGCGCATGATCATTCCCGGCCCGCCGCCATAAGGAGCATCATCGACCGAGCGGTGCCGGTCGGACGCAAATTGCCGGATGTCTACGGTTTCGAGCCGCCACAACCCGGCGCCGAGCGCCTTGCCGGCGAGCGAATGGGCGAGCGGCCCCGGCAGCATTTCCGGAAAGATCGTCAGCACCGTCGCGCGCCAGGTCATGCCGGTTGCCGATCGTCGATGGCCGCGACCGCGCGCTCGTCGAGCAGACCCGGCGGCGGTGCTATGACGAGCCGGCCAGCCTCGAGATCGATCAGCGGAACGACCGCCCGGGTGAACGGCACCATGGCCGGCGGCGCGTTTTCGCCGGCGATTTCGAGCGTGTCGCCAGCGCCGAAATCGTGGATCGCGCGAACCCGGCCGAGCCGCGTCCCGTCGCCGAGCACGGCTTCGAGCCCGATCAGGTCGGCGTGATAATACTCTTCATTCGCCGGGGGCGGCAGCGCCGCGCGCGGCAGATAGAGGTGCTGCCCGCGCAGCGCCTCAGCCCGGTTGCGGTCGTCAACCCCGCCGATGCGCGCGAGCAGCACGCCCTTGGCCGCGCCGACGAGGCGCAACTCGAACCGCCGCGCCCCGGTCTCGTCGGCGAGCTGCCCATAGGCGGCGATGTCTTCCGGTTGTTGCGTAAAGCTCTTGATCCGTACCGCGCCACCGACACCGTGCGGGCCGGTGACGATGCCGACGCAGACCTGTCTTGCCGCTGCCATCGCCGGATCACCCGCACCCGCTTAGCCGCGGCCCGCTGCTGCCGCGGCGGCTTCGGCAGCGGCCTTCTGCCGCTCCTGGGCCTTGGCCTTGGGCGCCGATTTGACCGGTGTCTCGGGGATCGACCGCTTCTCGATCAGCCCGGCCTCGCCGAGAAAGCGCGCGACCCGATCGGTCGGCAGCGCACCCACTCCAAGCCAGTGCTGGACCCGTTCGGCCTTCAACGTGATCCGCTCGGGGTGCGAGCGGTCGACCATCGGGTTGTAGGTGCCGACCCGCTCGATAAAGCGGCCGTCGCGCGGGCTGCGCGCATCGGCAATGACGATGCTGTAATAGGGCCGCTTTTTGGCACCGCCGCGGGCCAGGCGAATCTTCAGCGACATCGGGTCAGCCTCGCATCAATGGCGGAACGCACCCGGCATCAGCCCAGCGAGACCGTGCCGCGCCACCCCCTTGGGCCCGAGCCTCTTCATCTTCTTCATCATGTCGGCCATGTCCTGATACTGTTTCAACAGCCGGTTGATCTCCTGCACCGAAGTCCCCGAGCCACCGGCGATGCGGCGGCGGCGCGAGCCGTTCAACAGCTTGGGGTTGCGCCGCTCGCTCTTGGTCATCGACGAAATGATCGCTTCCTGGCGCTTGACGATGCTCTCGTCGATATTGGCCTCGCCGAGCTGCTTTTTCAGCTTGCCGATCCCCGGCAGCATGGTCAGCATGCCGCCCATCCCGCCCATACGCCGGATCTGGCGCAGCTGGCCGGCGAGATCGTCGAGGTCGAAATTGCCCTTGGCCATCTTGGCGGCGAGCTTTTCCGCCTCGTCGTGATCGACCGTCTCGGCCGCCTTCTCGACCAGGCTGACGACATCGCCCATGCCGAGGATGCGCCCGGCGATGCGCTCGGGATGGAACGGTTCGAGCGCGCCGATGCGCTCGCCGGTGCCGATGAACACGATCGGCCTGCCGGTGATCGCCCGCATCGACAGGGCCGCCCCACCGCGCGCGTCGCCATCGACCCGGGTCAGCACGATGCCGGTGACCCCGGCGCGCTCGCCAAACGCCTTGGCGACATTGACCGCATCCTGACCGGTCATCGCATCGGCGACGAGCAAGGTCTGGTGCGGGTTGGCAGCGGCGCGCACCGCGGCGACTTCGAGCATCAGCTCCTCGTTGACGTGAAGCCGGCCGGCGGTGTCGAGCATGACGACATCGTAGCCCTGGGTCCGGCCGATTTCGAGCGCTCGCCGGGTGATCGCCACCGGCGGCTCGCCCGGCACGACCGGCAGGCTCGCCACACCGATCTGGCGGCCGAGCACCGCCAGCTGCTCCTGCGCGGCCGGGCGCTGCACGTCGAGCGACGCAAGCAGCACCTTCTTGCGGTCGCGGCCCTTGAGCCGGTTGGCGATCTTGGCTGCGGTCGTCGTCTTGCCCGAGCCTTGCAGACCGACCAGCATGATCCCGACCGGCGGCGGCGCGTTGAGGTCGAGCCCGTCGGCGGCGGGATTTTCAGCCGCACCCTCGCGGGCACCGCCCAGCACCTCGACCAGGTGGTCGTGCACGATCTTGACCACCATCTGCGCCGGGGTGACCGAGCGCAGCACCTCCTGGCCCAGCGCTTTCTCGCGCACGGCGGCGACAAAATCGCGGACCACCGGCAGCGCCACATCGGCTTCGAGCAGTGCTATGCGGATTTCGCGCAATGCGGTGCCGACATCATCCTCGCTCAGCGCACCGTGCCGGCGCAGCCGATCGAACACATCTCCAAGGCGATCGGTCAGATTGTCGAACATAGGAGCTTCCGCAAACCCAGTTTTCGGCCGATCCAGTAGCAGCCAGTAGCAGATAGAAAACGCCAGTGCGCGACACTCGCGGACTGGCGGCCCCGGTTCCGACCCCGGAGGTAACTCCGCCCCGCTCCCGGCAAGACGGCGGAAAACCCTAGCCGCACCGCAAATGGCTGTCAATCGCCGGGCCCGCCGGCGCCGGCTCCCAAGCGCCAGCTCCCAAGCGCCGGTCCGGTGCGACATCTGCCATGGCATCGGTTGCCACGGAACCGGTCCACGGCGCCGGGGCCAACCGGGCGCGATCGGTTCACGATTTTGTGAACTCGCCGCTGGACAGATCGCGAGTCCCTGTAATAGCCTTGCCGCAAGTCGCGATGGGTCTGGGCGGATCTCCATCAAAAAGCGAAACAGCGCGCCCAGTCATGGCGATGTCGGGACCGGCAACCGCCCTTGGAGAGACGGGCCGGCTCCGGAACAGAGCAGGTTTCGCGCGCGTCGGCCCGGCTCGGGCCGGGGCGAGCATCCGCAAGCTCTTTGCGGTGCGGGAGGAGACCGTGGAGCCGAATCTCGGGCCACGCGAGGCGGTTGCGTTCGCTGCAGAGGCGAACCGCGTGCGCGTCATCATCGTATCGGCAGTGCGGTTTGTGCGCGAGGGTCTGGGCGAGGTTTTCGAGCGCGATCCGCGTGTCTCGACGGTCGAATTGTGCGCCGATCTCTTTGAAGCGGCGGCATTTGGACCGGCGCTCGATGCCGATGTCGTGCTGCTCGATGCGCGGGTGCCCGGAAGCGTCTCGGCGCTGCGCCGGGCGCTCGACATGGTCCCGGGCATGCGGGTCGTCGTCATCGCCGTGCGCGAGACCGAGGAGGACATCATCACCTGGGCTGAGGCCGGGGTGATCGGCTACATTCCGAGCACCGCGGCGCTGACCGATCTCGTCCGCCTGGTGATCGAGATCCACAGCGGCGAGCAGATCTGCTCGGGCCGCGTCGCCACCGGTCTCTTGCGGCGGATCGCGATGAGCGCGAAGCGGCGCGGCGAGCACATCTCGGCGCCGCCGCTGCCTGCGTTGACCAAGCGCGAGCGACAGGCCGCCGAGCTGATCACCACCGGGCTCAGCGACAAGGAAATCGCGCGCCAGCTCAACATCAGCCTGGCGACGACGAAATCGCATGTGCACAATCTGCTCGGCAAGCTCAACGTCCAGCGGCGCAGCCAGGTGGCCGACTATCTGCGTGAATACCACCAGCAGCCGCGCTGAGGAGCGGGGACCGGGGCGCAGGCTCCGCCCTCGCAGGCTTCGCCCCTCAGGGTGCCGCGACCGGGCTCAGGGTCGGCAGATAAGCCTGCGCGAGTTGCGCCGACATCGTCAGGATCGCAAAGGTATTGGGTGCGAACGACCAGCCGGCCTCGGGGTAGCCGACCTGCCAGCTGGCCAGCCACTGCACCTGCAGGTAGGTCTCGCTTCCGGCAGCAAGCCGGACCGTCTCGGCCTGCCCGGTCGGCAGCCCGCCATAGGACTCCACCGTGAACCGGTAGGTGCCGGGCGCGAAGTCGCGATAGAAGGCGGTTCCGGCCCGGCTGCGACCAATCGGGGCACCATCGGCGAAGACCATTGGTGCCGCGGCCTGGACATAACCGACCACCGGATCGGTCTGCCGCAGCACCCACACCCGCGCACGTCCCGGCTGAAGCGCGGGCGCCGCTGCCGTGGCAACCGTGGCCCGACCGGTGCAGTCCACCAGTGCCAGCAGGCACAGAGCCAAAAATGGTGTCGTGAACAACCGGACTGCACGCATGTTCGAGATCCTCGATCGAAGTCGCGCCCGAGTTCGCCGCGACTGCTTGTGGCCCCGTGTGCACGCTCGAGCGTGCCAGCCCGCACCCGCGCAGCCCGGACGGTAGCTTATCTGGGACGGAGAACTCGCTTCCGCTACCGCCAGCGGCCACCCTGAGCCGCGCCGCGAGGCCGTAGCGACACCGCCACGGGACGCGATACGGGCGGATCGGCAGCTGCCTGTTCGCCTTTTTGAATAGGCCTTGCCCTTTCGATCGCGAACCGCGCACCCGCTGCGTGCATCACCGCCGCCGCTCAAAGCGATGGGGAACCCCGCCCCCCGCCCCTCGAGGGCCGGTGCCGGACTGGTCGGCAAGGCGGGCAGGTCTAAACCTTTGGATTGGCCGAAACCGGCAGCCTGATGGCGATTGGCGCGCTCCGCCGGGCCGATCGGACGTGGCGCTTTACCAAAGGGTCTAAACCTGTCGGGCCATTGATCTGGACCTTAAGCCGCTTCGATCCAAACCCGGTGCTACGCCCTATTTCAATCCGGCGATGGATGGCCCCTGCCCCCCGCAAGCGGTCAACATCAACCTCTGATTTAAGAGGCCGGTAATCGGGGGAGCGGTAGATGACGAGAGCGCATGGTATCGGATCGTTGGCGGCGATCGGCGGCTTGACCGCGATGATCGCCTTGCTGGTCGGCCCGTCCACTGCCAAGGCGGACGAACTGGCGGATCTGCAAGCCAACCAGCAGCTTCTCCAGCAGCGCATCGACCAACTGGCGCAGGCCCAGGCGCAGGAGCTGCCGCAGCAGAAGATCGCGCCCGGCATCCCCCCGGCGATGGGCACGGAGGCGACTCCCGGACGGCCGCTGGCCGGCGGCAGCTTCCCGCGGTCGTTCCTGATCCCGGGCACCGACACCTCGATCCGGGTCGGCGGTTTTGTCGACATAACGATGCTCGACTTCCTGCAGGGCGGCGGTGCGGTGCCGGGCAGCAACAACAGCTCGAATGCCGGGCAGAACGGTAATCTGCACTCGATGCCGGTTGGCGAGGCCTTTATCCCTGGTGTACCCGGCGGTGTCATCCCGCAATCGCCCGCGGCCTCGAAGGGCAACGGTGTCTTCGAATTCAGCTCGCAGCAGTCGAGAATCAACATCGAGACCCGCACTCCGACCGCCTGGGGCGAGTCGCGCACCTTCTTCGAATTCGACTGGTCGGGTTGTAACAATGACAGCTGCCAGGCGCTGCAGCAGAGTGGCGGAGACAGCATGGTGCCGCGGCTGCGCTTTGCCTATGGCACCTTGGGCGGGTTCCTCGCCGGTCAGGCGATCTCGAACTTCTCCGATGCCGACGCCGATACCGAGTCGATGGATTTCGGCGGCATCGAAGGGTCGACCGGTGGTAACCGCATTCCGCAGGTGCGCTACACGATCGCCGGCCCGTATGGCAGTGCCTTCTCGGTCTCGGCCGAGCAGTCGCTCACCTCGATCATCGTGCCGGGTGGCACCGTGTCCTCCGACCTCGCGACGCCGCCGACCTTCGCCTCGAGCGTGACGCTCTGCAACGGCGTCCCGTGCACCGTCACCGCCGGTGCCACCCAGGTCAACCCGGCCAAGCAGACCGCGCCCAACTTGACCATTGCGAATTACTGGTCGGAGCCCTGGGGCCATGTCGATTTCGCCGGTGTCATGACCTTCCCCGATGTCGAGGATGGTGCGTTCATCAACGAGCATTTCATCGGCTATGGCGGGCATTTCGCCGGCGACGTGCACCCGGACTGGTTCGGCTGGCACAAGGACGACTTCCTGTTCAGCTTTGTCGCCGGCACCGGCATCGGCAACTATCTGAGCGGCGGTGAGAACACGCTGTACCAGCTGGCCAGCAACGACACCGTCACGACCGCGTGCGCGGTCGCGAAGCCGGGCTGCACCGGCGGCTTTGCGGCCTCGAACATCCTGTTCAAGCCGATCAGCGGGTTCAGCACCAATGGCGGCTACCAGCATTGGTGGACCTCGAACCTGCGCTCGACCGTCGCGATCGGCGAGGCCCAGCAATACGTCCCCTCGCAGCTGGTCGGACCGATCGAATCGAACTCGGCCAACAAGATCCTGTGGGACGGACTCGTCAACCTGGTGTGGAACCCGGTTGCGTTCATCACCACCGGCGTCCAGTACATGTATGGCAAGCGCGTCGTCGTATCGAACGCCTCGGCCCACGAAAATGTGCTCGTCGCCAAGTTCCGCGTGGCCTTTTGAGACGAGGCGCACGTTGAGACGAGGCGCACGGCACCACGGTACGCGCTGACGGCAATGCACAGGGATCACCCGGAGGGCGATCGATGATCGAAATCATCGAGGGGTTTCCGAGAAACGTGGTCGGCATTGCCGTCAAGGGTCGGGTGACGATGCAGGACTGCCGCCAGATCCTGACCCCGGCGATCGAGACGTCGCTGAAATGGCGGGACAGGATCCGGCTTTACTACGAGATCAATTCCCGTTTCCCAGGCGCCGGCTGGGATGATCTCGATCTCGGCTTCGAGCACGCCGCGCGGTGCGAGCGCGTCGCGATCGTCACCGACATCGCCTGGGTCGGGCTGACGATCCGCGCCCTGCGCTTCCTGATCCCCGGCGAGGTCAGGGTCTTTGCGACGATCCAGGCCGACGAAGGCCGCGCCTGGATCACGGCACGCGCCGCTCTGCGGACCGAAACGCCAGCGACCGAGACGCCGGCTCCGGCCGGCCGGCGCTCATCCCGCACGCGGCGGCCGCCCGATCCCGCACCTGCCCGCGTCACCGCCGCGACGCGGCCCGGTCTGCCGAGCCACAGCTTCGCCTAGCCGGCCCCGAGCCAGGCCGCTGTGAGCCAGGCCGCCGCGAGCCAAATTAGGCCCGATCCGTTCGCGCCGGGTTATGCCGGCGGTGGCACATCCCGCAGCGGATTGCGTCTGCCGACAAATCTCCGCATGATCGGCCGCCTCGCGACGCTTTAGGGGTAACGGATGCATTTCGATCTGGCGCAGGTTCCGGCCGCCGATGCGTACAAGCTTCTGGTCTCGACGGTCGTGCCGCGGCCGATCGCGCTGACCACGACAATCGATGGCGAAGGCCGGGTCAACGCCGCACCCTTCAGCTTTTTCAACGCGGTCAGCTCGATCCCGCCGGTCGTCGTGCTCGGCATCAGCCCCGGGGTCAATGGCGGCGACGGATACAAGGACACCGCGCGCAACATCCGCGACAGCGGCGAGTTCGTCGTCAATCTCGTCGACGAAGCGCTGGCCGAGCGCATGAACATCTGCGCCGTCGATTTTCTGTCCGGCGTCAGCGAAATCGAAGAGGCGGGGCTGACCGCGCTGCCTTCGGCCGGGGTGCGGCCGCCGCGTATCGGGCAATCGCCGGTCAGCTTCGAGTGCACCCGAATAACCGGATTGTCGCTCGGCGAGCACTCGACCCTCGAGGTCGGGCGGGTGGTCCACATCCATATCCGCGATGATCTCGTCGATCCGGTGCGCATGTATGTCCACACCGACAAGATGCGACTGATCGGCCGCATGCATGGCCGCGGCTGGTATGCGCGCACCAGCGATCTGTTCCTGATGGAGCGGTTGACCCGCGAAGACTGGGCCGCAGCAAACAGGTAGACCAGCTGGCCGGAACCGGAGGCTGGCCGGAACCGGAGGCTGGCCGAGCCCGCGCCGATTCTCGGCAGCGCACATCACCACAGACGCGATGTGGTGCTGTTGGGCCACGCGTTTTCAGCGCCGCGTGACATTCTTCGGCGCGCCGCCGATCGTGGCTCACGGGGACGCCGCCAGCTGCCGGGATATCGGCTGATCGACCCCGCATCGGGGACTGCCAGGGGGACGGTTCGATGCCCACCACGCTTGCCGGCGTCATTGCGGCCACATTGCTGATGACCGCGATCAGCGTGGCCCAGGCCGCCGGGATGCCCGACATCGGTAGCAAGAACTTTGTTCCGGGCGCCGACGCTCCTGCCTACCTGACCAACGAGAACCTCGCGGTAGCACCCGGCAGCCCCGGCCAGTCGCCTCTCGGAACCGCCTACAACGAGCCGGCGAGCCCGCCGCCATCGGCTGCGGCCCGGCCCGAGATGCGTTCACCCGCGGCAATTGGCCCACCTCCGGAGCACGCTCGCTTGGCCCGCCCGCAGATGCGCAAGCGGCTTGCCCCTCGCACCACTGCGTCGCGCCATCACCGTCCCTTCCATGCCGCAAGGAACCGTAACACCGCACGCAATGAGCGCATGCACCGGAGGGCGCTGCCCACAGCGCGGGGCGGCCGGACGACAACAGCGGCGGCGCGTTCGGTCGCCGGTCGACACAGCGGGACGAACCCCCGGCACGCCGCGGCGCGATCGACATCGCGGCGAGGCTAAGCCTGAGCGGCGGGCGGGCAAAGCGGGTGTCCCGGGCATTGGACAGGGGCGGCCCGATCGCCCTATAAGCGGCGCCATGGGCACGGTGCCGTTTTTGAAGATGCACGGGCTCGGCAATGATTTTGTCGTGCTCGATGCACGGCGTGCGGCGATCGCGATCGATGCCGCCGGCGCGCGGATCCTGGCGGACCGCCACACTGGCATCGGCTGCGACCAGCTGATCGTGCTCGAGGCACCGCGGCATCCCTCGGCGCAGGTGGCGATGCGCATCCGCAATCCCGATGGCGGCGAAGCCGAAGCCTGCGGCAACGCCACCCGCTGCATCGCCTGGCTGCTGCACCGTGAGACCGGCGAGCGGCAAGCGCGCATCGAGACGGTCGCCGGATTGCTGACGGCGGAGATCATGCCGGATGGCGCGATCGCCGTCGATATGGGGCCGGCGCACACCTTCTGGCGCGACATCCCGCTGGCCCGCGAGATGGAGACCGATCGTGTCGAGCTCTCGCTCGGGCCGCTATCCGCACCGGTCTGCACCAATATCGGCAACCCGCATGCGACATTCTTCGTGGCCGATGCCGAGGCGATCGATCTGGCGAAGCTCGGCCCGGTGCTCGAAGCTCACCCGCTCTTTCCGCAGCGCGCCAATATCGGCGTTGCCGACATCGGCGAGCCCGGCACGATCCGGCTGCGCGTCTGGGAACGCGGCGCCGGGATCACCCGCGCCTGCGGCAGCGGTGCCTGTGCGGCACTGGTGGCGGCGCACCGCCGGGGCCTCGCCGGACGACGCGCCAGCGTGCGCCTCGATGGCGGCAACCTCGACATCTCATGGCGCGAGGACGGGCATGTGATCATGACCGGCCCAGCCGCGTTGAGTTTCGAAGGCATTTTCGATACCGCACTCCTGGCCGATAGCAAACTCCTGGCCGATACAGCACTCCTGGCCCGGCGGTGACCCGAACCATGCCGGCAAACGAGATCGTCACCTTCGGCTGCCGGCTCAATGCGTTCGAATCCGAGGTGATCGGCCGGGCTGCGGCCGAGGCCGGTCTCGCCGGTGCGGTCATCATCAACACTTGCGCCGTGACCGCCGAAGCCGAGCGCCAGGCGCGCCAGGCGATCCGCCGCGCCCGCCGCACCCATCCCGACGCCCGGATCATCGTCACCGGCTGCGCCGCCGAACTCGCGCCCGCACGCTATGCGGCGATGCCCGAGGTCGACCGCGTGCTCGACAACCGTGCCAAGCTGCGCGCGCAAAGCTACCTGTTGGCGGATGCCTCGGCTGCCGATTGCGGCGGCGCCGCGGCCCCTCGGGGCGGCAGCGCGGCAGCCCGGGCCCGCGCCTTCCTGCAGGTGCAGCAGGGCTGCGATCACCGCTGCACCTTTTGCGTGATCCCCTATGCGCGCGGTCCGAGCCGCTCGGTCCCGGTCGGCGCAATCGCCGAACAGGCCCGCCGGCTGGTCGCCGCCGGGTATCGCGAGATCGTGCTGACCGGGGTCGACCTGACCGCCTACGGCACCGATCTGCCGGGAGCGCCGAGCCTCGGGCAGATGGTCCGCCGGCTGCTCGGCGCGGTGCCCGAGGTGGAACGTCTGCGCCTGTCCTCGCTTGACCCGGCCGAAATCGATGCCGAGTTGTGGCGACTCATCGCCGAAGAAGGGCGGCTGATGCCTCATTTACACCTGTCATTGCAGGCCGGAGACGATTTGATCCTGAAGCGGATGAAGCGGCGGCATTCGCGCGCGCAAGCGATCGCGGTCGCGCATCGGGCCCGTGCACTGCGCCCGGAGATGGCGCTTGGTGCCGATCTGATCGCCGGGTTCCCGACCGAGAGCGACGAGATGTTCCGCCGCAGCCTCGATCTCGTCGCCGAATGCGGGCTCGCCTTTGTGCATGTGTTTCCGTACAGCCCGCGGCCCGGCACCCCGGCGGCGCGCATGCCGGCGGTGGCGGAAACCGTTGTCAGGGAGCGCGCGGCACGGTTGCGCGCAGCCGGGGCCGACGCACTGGCGCGGGAGCTGCAGGCGCGGGTCGGCACCGAGACCGAGGTACTCGTCGAGCGTCCGGGCCGGGGGCGCGCTTCATTCTATGCCGAGGTCGGCTTTGCCGACTGCGCGCCCGCGGGTTCGGTGCGGCGGATGCGGCTCGTCGGCGCCCGCGCCCGCAGCCTTCTCGGGGTGCCGGTCGCATGAGGTTCTGGCGACGCAACATTCCGGCCGAAACGACGCCGGAAATCGAGGAAGAGCGACCTCCAGAGGTCGAAGACGCGACAGAGCTGCCGCGCACGCCGGCCGCCGATTTGGCGCAGCCGCCGCCGGAACCGGCACCATTCGAGCAGGCGCCATCGCGATCCGAAGATACCGGCGGGCAAAGCTGGTTCGGCCGGTTGCGGGCGGGCCTCGCGCGCAGTTCGGCGCGGCTCAACGACGGCATCAACCAGATCTTTTTGCGCCGCCGGCTCGATGACGCGGCATTGGCCGAGCTCGAAGAGCTGCTGATCACCAGCGACATGGGGGTCGGGATCGCCGGCGAGGTGACCGAGAGCCTGCGACGCACCCGGTTCAACCAGGAAGTGGCACCCGAGGAGGTCCGCGCCGCACTCGCCGAAGAGGTGATCCGGCTGGTCGAGCCGGTGACCCGGCCGTTGCGGATCGACCGCGCGCGCCGGCCTTTTGTGATCCTGGTGATCGGGGTCAACGGCAGCGGCAAGACGACGACGATCGCCAAGCTCGCCAAGCAATATCGCGACCAGGGGCTCGCCGTCGTGCTTGCCGCCGGTGACACTTTTCGCGCCGCCGCGGTCGAGCAATTGCAGATCTGGGGCGAGCGCATCGGCGCGCCGGTGGTGACCCGGCCGGCGGGGTCGGACGCCGCCGGGCTCGCCTATGACGCTCTGGTCGCGGCGCGGGCCGATGGCGCCGATATCCTGCTGATCGACACCGCCGGGCGCCTCCACAACAAGACCGACCTGATGGGCGAATTGCAGAAGATCGTGCGCGTCTTAAAAAAGGTCGATCAACAGGCACCGCATTCGGTGCTGCTCGTGCTCGACGCCACGACCGGCCAGAACGCCCACGCCCAGGCCGAGATCTTCCGCGAGATGGTCGGCGTCACCGGCATTGTCATGACCAAGCTCGACGGCACCGCGCGCGGCGGCGTGCTGGTCTCGCTGGCCGAGAAATACGGCATTCCGATCCACGCGATCGGCGTCGGCGAAACCGCCGAGGATCTGCGGCCGTTCGAAGCCCGCGCCTATGCCCGCAGCCTGGTCGGCCTCGATCCGTGAGGCTGATCTGGGTCCGGCGGTATTCTGCCGGAAACAGCGGCGCGCGCGGTGGAGCGACAGGATGAGCGAAATCGACCTTGACGAACTCACCGAAGATTGGGCGAGCGTGAAGCGCCTGCCGCATCAGACCGGGCTGCCGATGGCGGTGTGGATCACCGAAAACGATGGTTATCCGCACGATGTGCGGGTCGAGGTGAGCACTCTTCACGGCGGCCGTGGATCATGGCGGGCGGCGGTGTCGGTGGCGGTGCGACCGCTGCCACGCGAAATCGTGCCCGGCAGCCTGCCGGCCGCCGACGTCGCGCTCGTCACCCGCTGGATCGAGCTCAACCGCACCGCGATCATCGATTTTTGGAACCAGGCGATCACCGCCGACGAAGCAATTGCCCGGCTGCAACAGCTGCCGTGACAGACGAGGAGGGACCGAGACCCGTCGCACCGCCGCGCGACCATTTTAATGCGGTGGGTGGCTGAGCTCCTAAAGAGAGCGGCTCATGATTTGCAACGGACCCCGGACCATGAAGACTATCTTCGACACAACCGAGGTTCACCCAGACTATCTGGCGCGCCTGCGCACCTCGATGCGACGGGCGATCGGTGACGCGAAAATCCGCGAGCAGACCAAGGTTGCAAAGGGCGGACGCTCGGCAGCGGTAACGATCACCCTCGATCAGGTCATGACCAAGCTCAAGGCCGACAACTACTGTTGTGCGCTGACTGGTTTGGAATTCTGGACGGACGACGCCGACCGCTATGGGCCTACCATGCCGTCGCTCGACCGCATCGATCCCGATGGCGACTATAGCGATGGCAACATCCGCGTTGTTCTCTACGGCGTCAACGGGCTGCGCGGTCGCGGTAGCGACGCCGACATGTACCGGATCGCCGCGGCGTTGATCCACCGTGAAAGACGGCGATGACCGCCCTCGCGGGTCTTGCTAGAACCCCGGTGGGTTGATGCGGGCGGTGAAGTCGCGGCTGGCACGTGCTTCGTGATCGTGCTGCAAGGCCCAGCGGTTGGACGGAAAGGCGAGGTCGGTCCACGGGATCTCGTCCCAGCCAAACAGTCGCACTTCGAGGCTTTCCGGACCGGCGACGATCGCGTCGTCCAACAGCCGGGCGCGGTAGATCAGCTGCACCTGGCTGATCCGCGGGATGTCGTAGATCGCCAGCAGCCCCTCGATCTCGATCCGGGCGCGCGCCTCCTCCCAGGCCTCGCGCTCGGCTCCGGCGCTCGCTGATTCATTGAGTTCGAGATAGCCGGCGGGCAAGGTCCAGAAGCCGTGGCGCGGCTCGATCGAGCGTCGGCACAAGAGGATGCGATCGCCCCAGCGCGCGACCGAGCCGACCACGATCTTCGGGTTGTCATAGAGGATGTAGCCGCATTCGGCGCAAATCATGCGCTCGCGATTGTCACCCTCGGGGATGCCCCGAACCGAGGGGCCGCGCATCGCGGTGGCGTCCGACATTGCCGTTCCCGGTCTTCCGCCATTCAGCGCCCGCGCCACGGCTGGCACAGGATCGAGAGGCAATGCAGCATGGCGGCCGAGCGGTGGTGATTGTCGCCAAAACATAATAGGCAGCGCTTCCGAGCGCGGCAAGACGACCCGGGGCCGGGCCGCAGGATGACCGCTTCAACCGCTCCGGCCGCTTGATGACGATTCGCACCTCGGGGGCGCATTGTGCCACAATCCAATAACCATTGTCCGCGGACCGAGGAGGGTTCCGATGAAAGTCGCCAATGCCGTCGCCGAAATCTTGAAGCGCGAGGGGATCGAGTTCCTGATCGGTTATCCGGTCAACCCGATTATCGAGGCCGCGGCCGAAGCCGATATCCGCACAATCATGGTGCGCCAGGAGCGGATCGGCCTCCATATGTGCGATGCGATCGCCAAGACGAGTTCGGGCGACCGCATCGGCGTCTTTGCGATGCAGCACGGTCCGGGCACCGAAAATGCGTTTGGCGGTGTCGCGCAATCCTTTGGCGACTCCACCCCGGTGGTCGTGCTGCCGGGTGGATATGCTCGCAACGTCAACCAGGTCCATCCGAACTTCAATGCCGCGCTCAACTTCCGCCATGTGACCAAGCTCTGCGAACAGGTCACCGTTGCCGAGGCCACGGTCGAAGCGTTGCGGCGCGCCTTTACGACGGTCAGAAACGGCCGCCCCGGTCCGGTCCTGGTCGAGTTTCCGACCGACATCCTGCGCAGCGACATCGCGGACGATGTCGTCAACGAATACCGCAGGGCTCCGCGCATGAAGAGCGGGGCCGACCCGCAATCGGTGTCAAAGATCGCCGAGGCGCTGGTCGCCGCCCAGCGGCCGCTCATTCATGTCGGCCAGGGCGTGCACTATGCCAAGGCCTGGCCGCAATTGAAGGCGCTGGCCGAATTGCTCGAAGCCCCGGTCATGACGACGCTCGGCGGCAAGAGCGCCTTCCCCGAGAACCACCCGCTGTCATTGGGTTCGGGTGGCATCGGCATCGGTGGGCATCTGTGGCATTTCCTGCAGAATGCCGATGTGATTTTCGGCATCGGCTGCAGCTTTACCCGGTCGAGCTTCGCCACCGGCATGCCCAAGGGCAAGACGATCATTCATGCGACGCTCGATCCCTATGCCGTCAACAAGGACGTGCCGGTTGATCTCGCCGCCGTCGGCGATGCCGGGCTGGTGCTCGATGCGGTGCTGGAGGAGGTCAAGGACCGGCTCAAGGGCAAGACCCGCGACCGGCTCGCCTCGGTCACCCGCGAGATCCGCAGCCACCGGGAGGAATGGCTGGGCAAGTGGATGCCGCGCCTGACGCAGGACACCAAACCGATCGCGCCCTATCGGGTCGTGTGGGATCTCTTGCACACGGTCGATGTCAGGAACACGATCATCACCCATGACGCCGGCAGCCCGCGCGACCAGTTGTCGCCGTTCTGGGTCAGCGAGGTGCCGCTCTCCTATCTCGGCTGGGGCAAGACCACGCAGCTCGGCTATGGCCTCGGCCTCGCGATGGGCGCCAAGCTCGCCAACCCCGACAAGCTGTGCATCAATTTCTGGGGTGACGCGGCGATCGGCTTTACCGGCATGGATTTCGAGACCGCGGTGCGCGAGCGGATTCCGATCCTGTCGATCCTGTCGAACAATTTCTCGATGGCGATCGAATTGAAGGTGATGCCGGTCGCGACCGAGAAATACCGCTCGACCGACATCAGCGGCAATTACGCCGATTTCGCCAAGGCGCTCGGCGGCTATGGCGAGCGGGTGACCGAACCCGGCGAAATCCAGGCGGCAATCCGGCGCGGCATCGCCAAGACCCGCGAAGGCACCCCGGCATTGCTCGAATTCATCACTGAAAAGGCCGTCGACGTGTCGCGCTTCGGCTGATCCCTGAGCGGCTCGTCTACCATATCGCCACGTCCCCTTCCGCGTGCGTCGCGGAAGGGGATCGGATGGACCAGCACCTGGGGAGCAGATTGCGACTCGATACCAGTGGAGTGGGAGGATGAAGGCGGATTATGTGATCGTGGGCGCCGGCTCGGCGGGGTGCGTGCTGGCCAACCGGCTGACCGAGGACCCGGCGACCCGGGTCGTGCTGATCGAGGCCGGCGGGCGTGACTGGAGCCCCTACATCC
>DATJTI010000083.1:0-24537 GCA_035503615.1 Allostellaceae bacterium
CGTTCCCGGTGTTTCCGCCGGATATCGGCTGGGGCAGTCCTGGGCTCGGCGGCGGCGTCACTGCCTCCAATGAGACCGTGCCAGTCACCGATTTCGAGATTACCTTCGCCAGCGCGCTCGACCCGAATGCGATAGGTGGGGCAGGGACGGGGTTTTTCGACGCGTCAACCGACGCACAGTGGACAGCCAATTTCAATCCCGCCACCCCGGACAGCATCGCCTTCGTCGCGCCTGCGGGGACCGCGCTCGACCCGGGAGCCCTATACTTCGTCAACATCCTATTGCTGCCGGGCGATGGTGTTTCGGGCGAGGCGTTTTCCGGCGCCTGGACCAACGGAACGGCGGTGCCGGAGCCGGCGAGCCTTGCTTTGCTCGGCAGCGCGCTCCTCGGCTTTGGCCTGCTGCGGCGCCGGCGCAAATCGTAAATTTTTCCGACATCGCTGCGGGATTTCGCGCGGCAACGCGGACACCGGTTCCGACCCCGGCGAAGCCGCCCACGCCATGCGATGCACGGTTTGCGCCTGCGATGCACGGTTGATGCGGGATAGGGGTTGACCTCGCGGCCTTAACGACGATGTATAGCGGACCAATCCGGTCCGAATTCGCTTCGGCCCGGCGAAGGCAAGAGCGTCGACCAGGCCGGCAGCGATGATCATCCTGAGCAAGCTCGCAGATTACGGCGTCATCATCGCCACTCATCTGGCGGCTCATGCCGACCGGCAGCTGACCGCCGCGGCACTCGCCGAGGAGACCCTGCTGCCGCGCGCGACAGTCGCCAAAATCCTCAAGGCGCTGGCCCATTCGGGGCTGGTCACGGCGACGCGCGGGGCCGCCGGCGGCTATCGGCTGGCGCGGCGTGCGACGGCGATCTCGGTCGCCGAGGTCGTGGCTGCGATCGATGGCGATATCGGCCTGACCCAATGCTCGGTCCATGTCGCCGAATGCGTGCGCACCGATTATTGCCCGACCCGGCCGCATTGGGCGGCGATCAACCGCGCCGTGGCGCAGGCGCTGGCCGCGGTGTCGCTCGACGCAATGCTGACCCCGGCCGCCTTTGTGCCACGCCGGCCGGCGGCAAATGTCCATGCAGCGACCAACTGACAAGACAGAAGTTTCGCATGAGCGCTACCACCGAAACCATCGGCGCCGTCCGCTCGCTGACGCAGACCGGCTACAAATACGGCTTTGTCACCGATATCGAGGCCGATGAAGCGCCGCCGGGCCTCAACGAGGACACGGTCCGCTTCATCTCGACCAAGAAGGGCGAGCCTCTGTGGCTGCTCGACTGGCGCCTCGCCGCGTTCCGCGCCTGGGAAAAGATGACGCCGCCCAACTGGGCCAAGCTCAATCTGCAACCGATCGATTACCAGGGCGCCACCTATTACTCGGCGCCGCGGCAGAACGCCGGACCGAAATCCCTGGCCGAGGTCGATCCCGAGCTGTTGCGCACCTATGAAAAGCTCGGCATCCCGTTGAAGGAGCGCGAGGCATTGGCCGGTGTCGCGGTCGATGCGGTGTTCGACTCGATCTCGGTTGCCACGACCTTCAAGGAGGAGCTAGGCCGACTGGGCATCATCTTCTGCTCGATGGGCGAGGCGGTGCGCGAGCACCCCGATCTGGTGCGCAAATATCTCGGCACGGTGGTGCCGCAGAACGACAATTTTTTTGCAGCGCTGAATTCGGCGGTGTTCAGCGACGGCTCGTTCGCCTATGTCCCGCCGGGTGTACGCTGCCCGATGGAATTGTCGACCTATTTCCGCATCAACGCGGCCAAGTCGGGCCAGTTCGAGCGCACCCTGTTGATCGCCGACCAGGGCGCCTATGTCAGCTACCTCGAAGGCTGCACCGCACCGCAGCGCGACGAAAACCAGCTGCACGCTGCGGTTGTCGAATTGATCGCGCATGACGACGCGCAGATCAAGTATTCGACCGTGCAGAACTGGTATCCGGGCGATGCCGAGGGCAAGGGCGGCATCTACAATTTCGTCACCAAGCGCGGCGCCTGCCGCGGGGCGCGGGCCAAGATCTCATGGACCCAGGTCGAGACCGGCTCGGCGATCACCTGGAAATATCCAAGCTGCATTCTCGAGGGCGACCATTCGGTCGGCGAGTTCTATTCGGTGGCGATCACCAACAACCGGCAGCAGGCCGATACCGGGACCAAGATGATCCATATCGGCCGCGATACGCGCTCGACGATCGTCTCGAAAGGGATTTCCGCCGGCCGCGGCCAGAACACCTATCGCGGCCTCGTCCGCATGCAGCCGCGGGCGCAGAACGCGCGCAACCACACGCAATGCGACTCATTGTTGATCGGTGAGCAATGCGGCGCCCACACCGTTCCCTATGTCGAGGTGCGCAACGCCTCGGCCCGGGTCGAGCACGAGGCGACGACCTCCAAAATCGGTGACGACCAGCTGTTCTACTGCCGGCAGCGCGGGCTTTCGGCCGAGGAGGCGGTATCGCTGATCGTCAACGGCTTCTGCCGGGACGTGCTGAAGGAATTGCCGATGGAATTCGCGGTCGAAGCGCAAAAGCTGCTCGCCGTCAGCCTCGAAGGCAGTGTCGGGTGAGCGATGAAACCGTCACCCTCGAATTGCTGGGTGCGCGCTTGATGGCGCTAACGGCGGACATGCGTGATCTGCAGCATCATTTCGATGGTTTGGAAGCTCGGCTCGGTGCGCTTGAGGGCCGTTTCGGCGCGATGGAACGGCGCTATGCCGGGCAGGAAGAACGCATGTCGCGAATGCTGTCGCTGATCGTGCGCATCGCCGAGCGGCAGGGCGTACACGAGTAGTCTTGTTATGGCAGGAATGATCCTATTCAAGCGCATGTCTCGACACCAATGATGCTCGAAATTCGCAACCTGCATGCCCGGCTCGCCGATGAGGGGCGCGAGATCCTGAAGGGTGTCGATCTCGCGGTCAGCGCGGGTGAGGTGCATGCGATCATGGGGCCGAACGGCTCGGGCAAATCGACGCTTGCCGCAGTGCTGGCCGGGCGTGACGGCTGCCAGGTGACGCAGGGAAGCGTCAGCTATCTCGGCCGCGACCTGCTGGCGATGCCGGCCGACGAACGGGCGCGCGAGGGGCTGTTTCTGGCGTTCCAGTATCCGGTCGAG
This sequence comes from Allostellaceae bacterium, assembly GCA_035503615.1. GTDB lineage: Bacteria > Pseudomonadota > Alphaproteobacteria > ATCC43930 > CGMCC-115725 > AP-15. The sequence continues at coordinate 3,122 of DATJTI010000083.1, forward strand.
ATCCCGGGCGTGAACAACATGTATTTCCTGCGCACGGCGCTGAATGCCGGCCGCCGCCATCGTGGCGAGCCCGAGCTCGATGCTGGACAGTTCCTGCGCGCGGTCAGGGCCAAGCTGAAGGAACTCGACATCGGCGAGGACCTCTTGCAGCGCGCGGTCAATGTCGGCTTTTCCGGAGGCGAGAAGAAGCGCAACGAAATCTTTCAGATGGCAATGCTGGAGCCGCTTCTGGCGATCCTCGACGAGACCGACAGCGGCCTCGACATCGATGCGCTGCGCGTCGTCGCCGCTGGGGTCAACCGGCAGCGCGCGCCGGACCGGGCGATCATCATGATCACCCACTACCAGCGCCTGCTCGATTATGTCGAGCCCGATCGGGTGCATGTGCTGCAGGATGGACGGATCGTCGAATCCGGCGACAAGACGCTGGCAGTTGAACTCGAACGGCGCGGCTACAGCACCTTTGGTGACGCCGCGTGAGTGATCGTTCGATGCGCTGGCATGTTCTCGGCGTTATTGCGGAAGCACGGCGATGAGCGCGGTCGTCGATTTTCCGGTCAGGCCCGAAGCGCGGCCCTACCTCGACGCCGCCTGCGCCGATCCCGGCGAGCCGGACTGGCTGGCGAGCCGGCGGCGGCGCGCGCTTGCCCGCTTCGCCGAAGAGGGCTTTCCGCGCCGGCGCGGCGAGGCTTGGCGCTATCTCGATCTGCGCGCCCTCGCCGAGGCGCCGCTGCCGCCGGTTTCGCGACCGGCCGAGCGCGCCGTATCTGCCGAGCGCGCCGTATCTGCCGGAGCAATGCCACCGCGTCTCGCCGGGAGCGCGCTGGCGCAGCGCGGGTTTCGCCTGGTCCTGGTCGATGGCCGTTTTTCGCCGGCGCTGTCGACCACCGCCGATCTGCCCGATGGGGTCCGGCTCAGCTCGACCGCGAACGCGATCGCCGGCGCGCCCGACGCGGTCGGCACCGCCCTCGACGCGCTGTCCGACGCGCCCGATCAGCCCTTTGCAGCGCTCAACGCCGCGCTCTTCAGCGACGGGTTTGTGCTCGAGGTCGCACCGGGCATCGTGCTGGAAGAGCCGATCGAGATCGTTCATCTCGCCTCCGGCGCGGCGCCGGCGTCGCTGCACAGCCGGAGCTTGGTGAGGATCGGGGCGCAAAGCCGGGTGCGGCTCTTCGAAAGCTTCGCCGGCGAGGGACGCTACTGGCGCAACGATGTCGTGGCACTGCGGCTCGGTCCCGGCGCCGGGCTCGACCGCGTGGTCCTGGTCGAGGAAGCCGGTGCTGCCATCCACCTCGCCGCCACCGATGCCGAACTCGGCGCGGCAGCGCGGCTCGGCAGTTTTGTGCTGCTGCTGGGCGGCCGCACGGTGCGCCATGAGATCGCGGTCCACAGCACCGGCGAAGGGGCGCGTTGCCGGCTCGACGGCGCCTTTCTGGCAACACAGCGGCAACAAGTGAATATCGTCACCACGGTGCACCATATGGCGGCGCAAGGTGAGACCCGGGAGAGCTTCAAAGGGGTCGCGGTCGATCGGGCGCAGGGCGCATTTCAAGGCCGGATCACGGTCCATCCGGGTGCGCAGAAGACCGACGCCCATATGCTGAGCCGCAACCTGTTGCTCGGTGCCCATGCGGCGATCGACACCAAGCCCGAACTCGAAATCTTCGCCGACGATGTCAAATGCAGCCATGGCGCCGCGGTCGGCGATCTCGACGAGGCGGCCTTGTTCTACCTCACCGCCCGCGGCATTCCGCGCGAGGAGGCGCGGCAGATGCTGATCGCGGCGTTTCTCGGCGAGGCGCTCGACAGCGTCGTGCCGGCGGTGCTGCGCGAACATCTTTCAACGCGGCTCGCCCGCCGCCTCAAGGAATTGGAGGAACCAGCATGACGACGGCCGGCCCGAGATTGCCGGATGCAAGGATTTCGGGCGCCGCAGCCGCAACCTTGCCGGGCGGGTTCGACCCGCGTGCGCTGCGCCGGGAGTTCCCGATTTTCGCCAACAATCCCGGCCTGGTATTCCTCGATTCGGGTGCCAGCGCGCAGAAGCCGGCCGCGGTCATCGACGGCGTGGCCGACTACTATCGCACCGACTATGCCAATGTGCATCGCGGGGTCTATCGGCTCAGCGCCCGCTCGACCGATCTCTACGAGGCGGCGCGGGTCAAGGCGCAACGTTTCCTCAACGCCGCCGAACCCGGGGAGATCGTGTTTGTCCGCGGCGCCACCGAGGCGATCAATCTCGTCGCGCAAAGCTGGGGTGCCGCTTTTCTCGAAGCCGGCGACGAAATCGTGATCAGCGAACTCGAGCACCATTCGAACATCGTGCCGTGGCAGATGCTGCGCGACCGGCTCGGCATCCGCCTCGTGGTGGCGCCGATCGACGCGACCGGCGGGCTCGATCTCGCCGCGTTTGCCGCCCGGCTGTCGCCGCGCACCAGGCTGGTCGCGATCACCCACCTCGCCAATGCCAGCGGCGCGTTGGTGCCGATCGACACGGTTGCCGAACTGGCGCATCGGCACGGTGCGCGCGTGCTGGTCGATGGCTGCCAGGCGGCACCCCGGCTGCCGGTCGATGTCCAGGCGCTGGGCTGCGACTTCTACGCCTTCTCCGGCCACAAGACCTATGGGCCGACCGGCATCGGCGTCTTGTGGGGCCGCCGCGAATTGCTGGCGGCGATGCCGCCATGGCAGGGCGGGGGTGAGATGATCCTCAGCGTCACCTTCGACAAGACCGTCTACCAGGACCCGCCGCATCGTTTCGAAGCCGGCACGCCTGATATCTCGGGGGCGATCGGGCTCGGCATCGCGCTCGATTTCATCGACCGGCTCGGCCGCGGCAACATTCTCGAACATGAGGAGGCGCTGACCGGCTATGGCGTCGACCGGCTGTCGCGTATCGGCGGTCTGCACCTGATCGGCGCCGGCCAGCGCCGGATCGGCATCCTGTCATTCGATCTCGAAGGGGTGCACCCGCACGATCTGGCGACAGTGCTCGACCGGCACCACGTGGCGGTGCGCGCCGGTCATCATTGTGCCCAGCCGCTGTTGGAAAAACTCGGCTATCCGGCGACCACCCGCGCCTCGCTCGGCGTCTATAACGACGAGGCCGATATCGATGCGCTCGCCGCCGCGATCGAAGCCGCACAGGAGATGTTCCGCTGATGGATCTGCGCGAACTCTACCAGGACATCATCCTCGATCATGGCCGCCATCCGCGCAACTTCCGGCCGATCGAGCACCCGACCCATACCGCGCAAGGCTTCAACCCGCTGTGTGGCGACCGGGTCACGGTCTATCTGACGCTCGATGGCGACAGGATCACCGACCTCGCCTTTCAGGGGCGCGGTTGCGCGATCTCGACGGCTGCGGCCTCGCTGATGACCGAGGTGCTGAAAGGCCGGACGATCGACGACGCGCGGGAGCTGTTTGCCCATTTTCATGCCCGCGTGACCGGCGGCGACGAACCACCGCTGCCCGAACCGCTCGCCGAGGAGATGGAGCGCCTCGAACCGCTGACCGGGGTCAAGGCGTATCCGGCGCGGGTCAAATGCGCGACGCTGTCGTGGCATGCGCTCGATTCGGCACTGAAGGGCGACGGCGACGCCCCGGTCAAGACGGAGTAGCGCGCATGAATGATCGTGACCCGTTCGACTTCGGCGCCGAAATGCCCGCCACCGACAATGCGGTCGAGCGCCCGGAAGGCGGCGAGGACGATCCGGTGCTGATGGCGCCGGTGCTCGCGGCGTTGAAGACGGTCCGCGACCCGGAGATCCCGATCGACCTTGTCGAGCTCGGTCTGATTTACGAGCTGATGGTCAAGAAGGGCGGCACGGTCTATGTCGAGATGACCTTGACCACCCCCGCCTGCCCGGTCGCCGCCAACATGCCGGGCGAGGTCGAAACCGCGATCCGCACGGTGCCGGGAGTAACCGACGCGCGCGTCAAGCTGGTCTGGACCCCGCCCTGGGGCCCGGAGCGCATGAGCGAGGAAGCAAAGCTCGAACTGGGCATGCTGTGAGCCGACCGGGCCGGATCGCCGCATCTCAGCGGCGGGTAATACAGCCGTAGGCGGTGTTGCTGCGCGCCGGCGGATCGGCGAGATAGGCCGCCCTCAACCGCCCGATCCCGTCTTCGTTTCGTGTGGCGGCGTGCCCGTCCTCGCAACGGGACGGTTAGAATTTTACGGTATCAGCGATCGCCACGGCAGGGTGGCATTGTCCCGTGCGAGCGGGCGCGAAGGAACGCGACGATGGCGGCAGATAGCGGGCATACCAGGGCGATGGCGGCCGAGGCGGCTCGCCTCGCCGAGATCGGCACCGGCGTCAAATGGCGGCGCTGGGGTCCGTATCTGAGCGACCGGCAATGGGGCACGGTGCGCGAGGATTACAGCCCGGACGGCACCGCCTGGGACTATTTTCCGCACGATCACGCGCGCAGCCGCGCCTATCGCTGGGGCGAGGACGGGATCGGCGGCTTTGGCGACGACCGGCTGTTGTTGTGTCTCGGGGTCGCATTGTGGAACGGCCAGGACCCGATCCTCAAGGAACGCCTGTTCGGGCTGACCAATTCGGAGGGGAACCACGGCGAGGACGTCAAGGAACTCTATTACTACCTCGATGGAACCCCGACGCATTCCTACATGCGGATGCTTTACAAATATCCGCAACGCGCTTTTCCCTACAGCCTGCTGGTCGAGGAGAACCGGCGGCGCGGCAAGGACTTGCCCGAATTCGAGCTGCTCGACACCGGAATTTTCGCCGACAACCGCTATTTCGACGTCGTCATCGAATATGCCAAGGCCGCTGCCGAGGACATTCTGATGCAGGTCACGGTGTATAACCGTGCCGACACGCCGGCACCGCTCGACCTCTTGCCGCAGTTCTGGGCGCGCAACATCTGGTCGTGGCGCCCGGATGCGATGAAGCCGCGGCTCCTGAGCCGCGACCGCGGCCAGGTCTCGGTCGATCATCCGCTGCTAAAGGCGATGCATCTCGAATGCGACGGCGACCCGGAATTGCTGTTCTGCGACAACGAGACCAACACCCGGCGGCTGTGGGGGATGGCGGCGCCGGGGCGGTACTTCAAGGACGGCATCAACGACTATGTGGTCCACGGCGATCATTCCGCGGTCAACCCGCAGCAGCTCGGCACCAAGCTCGCGGCGCGATACCGGCTGACCCTGCCGGCCGGGGGTGAGGTACGCCAAAGGCTGCGCCTGTCGGTCGATGACGGCAAGCCGCACGGGTTCGACGATTTCGATCGCATTTTCGATCAGCGACGCGCCGAGGCCGACGAATTCTACGCCGCCCTGCAACATCACATTGCCGACCCCGACGCCCGGCTGGTGCAGCGCCAGGCCTATGCCGGCATGCTGTGGAGCAAGCAGTTCTACTATTACGACATCCCGGTATGGCTCGATGGCGACCCGCTGCAGCCGCCGCCGCCCGAGCAGCGCAAGCATGGCCGCAATACCGAGTGGCGCCATCTGAACAATGCCGATGTCATCTCGATGCCCGACAAATGGGAATATCCGTGGTATGCAGCGTGGGATCTCGCTTTTCATTGCGTGATCCTGGCGCATCTCGATCCGGCCTACGCCAAGAGCCAGCTGATCCTGCTGACCCGCGACTGGTACATGCACCCGAATGGCGAGCTGCCGGCTTATGAATGGGCGTTTGGCGATGTCAACCCGCCGGTGCATGCCTGGGCGGCGTGGCGTGTCTACGAGATCGATCGCGCGCGGCACGGGGTCGGCGACCGGCCGTTTCTCGAACGGGTGTTCCACCGGCTGATGCTGAACTTCACCTGGTGGGTCAACCGCAAGGATGTCGACGGCCGGAACATCTTCGAAGGCGGTTTTCTCGGTCTCGACAATATCGGCATCTTCGACCGCAGCGCGCCATTGCCGACCGGCGGCACCATCAACCAGTCCGACGGCACCGCCTGGATGGCGATGTACACCTTGAATTTGATGCGCATCGCCCTCGAGCTCGCGCTCGACGACCAGGTCTACGAAGACATCGCCTCGAAGTTCTTCGAGCATTTTCTCTACATCGCCGGGGCGATGACCAATATCGGCGGCGGCGGTATCGGGTTGTGGGATGAAGCCGACGAATTCTATTACGATGTCCTGCATCTCCCCAACGGCCAGCGGATCCCGTTGCGATTGCATTCGATGGTCGGCCTGATCCCGCTCTTCGCGGTCGAGGTGCTGGATTCGTCGGTGTTCACCCGGCTGCCAACATTCAGCGCGCGGACCCACTGGTTTCTCGAGCACCGCCCGCAATTGGCGCAGCTGGTGTCGCGCTGGCGTGACGCGAGCGCCGGAGAACATCATCTGCTGTCGCTGCTGCGCGGCCACCGCATGAAGCGGCTGCTCGCCCGCATGCTCGACGAGACCGAGTTCCTGTCAGAGCATGGCGTGCGCTCGCTCTCCAAGGTCCACGAACGGATCCCTTACGTGTTCGAGCATGCCGGCAACCGGATCGAAGTTCGCTATTGTCCGGGCGAATGCGCCTCGGGCGTGTTTGGCGGCAATTCGAACTGGCGTGGGCCGGTATGGTTTCCAGTCAATTTTCTGCTGATCGAATCGCTGCTGCGATTCCACAGTTATTATGGTGATGATTTCAAGGTCGAATGCCCGGTTGGCTCGGGCATATTGCTGGATCTCGGTGAGGTCGCGGCGGAGCTGTCGCGGCGCCTGTGCCGGCTGTTTCTGCGCGATGCCGATGGCCGCCGGCCGGTCTTTGGCGCCTCGACGATCGAGCAGACCGACCCGCATTTCCGTGACAATCTGACATTCAACGAATATTTCGATGGCGACACCGGCAAGGGACTGGGGGCCGCGCATCAGACCGGCTGGACCGGGCTGGTGGCATTGCTGCTGCACGCCTACCCGACCTCCGGCACCGCGGCGCAGGCGCCCGAGGCATCCATCGCCGCGTTTCTGCCCGAACCTGTCGGCGCGCGCTGAAGCCGGCTCCCGTTGGCGCGCGATCCGCTCGACCGGTTGGCGCCGGTCCGCTTCGGCCGTGCGATCTGCGGCGATCTCGACGCCGCCGAGCGGCGGGAGTGGTGGATTGGCAACGGGCGTGGCGGCTATGCCGGCGGTACCGTCGCGCTCAGCCTGACCCGGCGCTATCACGCGCTCTTGGTGGCACCGGTCGAACCGCCGCTCGGCCGGGTCCTGGTGCTTGCCAAGGCCGATGCGCAGATCGTCAAGGGCGAGCGCGCGCACCCGCTATTCACCAACCGCTGGGCAAGTGGGGCGGTCGAGCCGCGCGGCCAGCTGGCGCTCGAAAGCTTTCATCTCGACGGCTCGATCCCGGTATGGCGTTTCGCAATCGACGGCCGGGTGATCGAGCAGCGGATCTGGCTGGAGCCCGGCGCCGACACGGTCTATGTCGCCTGGCGGCTCCACGGCGCGACCGGCGAGACCGGCGAGACGCCGCTTCTCACCGTCACCCTGCTGGTCAATGGCCGCGATCATCATGGTGACACGTCGCCCCAATTCGTGCCGCGCATTGTCGCGGGCAACCGCTCGCTGACTGTTAGCGCCGACCATTTCACGTTGCAGATCGTTGCGAGCGGGGGTGCGATCACGGCGCATAACGATTGGTATCGCGACTTCGATCTGCCGGTGGAGCGGGAGCGCGGTCTCGGCGCCAGCGACCAGCACCGCCACGCCGGCGAGCTTGAAATGCCATTGCCGCCGGGGGTATGGGCCGGCTTTGCCGCCAGCCTCGATGGCCGGCCAGCGGTCGCTATCGAGCACGCCCTCGCGCGCCGCCGGGCCCACGATCGCGGCGTGATCGAGCGGGCGATCGCCGCCGACCGGGTATTTGCCGACGCCCCCGGCTGGGTGCTGCGGCTGGTACTCGCGACCGATCTGTTCATGATCGCCCGGCCGCTGCCGGACCTGCCCGATGGACGCTCGGTGATTGCCGGATATCCGTGGTTCGGCGATTGGGGCCGCGACACGATGATTGCGCTGCCCGGCCTGTGTCTGGCGACCGGGCGGTTCGACGACGCGCGGCTGATCCTCGAAACCTTTGCCCGCTTTGTCGATCGCGGCTTGCTGCCCAATGTTTTTCCCGGCGCCGGTGCGCAGCCCGAATACAACACCGCCGATGCGAGCCTGTGGTACATCGAGGCGTGGCGCAGCTATCTCGAAGCGACCCGGGATGACGCGGCGCTACGCCAGGTGTTTCCGGTGCTGACCGGGATCGTCGACTGGCACATGCGGGGCACTCGCTACGCCATCGGTGTCGACCACACGGACGGTCTCCTCCATGCGGGCGAGCCCGGGGTGCAGCTGACCTGGATGGATGCGCGGGTCGGCGACCATGTGGTGACACCGCGCATCGGCAAGCCGGTCGAGATCAATGCGCTGTGGTACAATGCGCTGACGGCGATGGCGGCGATGGCCCGGCGGATCGGGCTTGCGGACGCCCCGTACCGCGCCGCGGCCGTTGCGGCACGACGGGGCTTTGCCCGGTTTGCACGGCCCGATGGCGACGGATTGTACGATGTCATCGACGGTCCTGGCGGGGCCGATGCGAGCCTGCGGCCGAACCAGATCCTGGCGGTCAGCCTATGGGCGAGCCCGCTCGACCGGCCGCTGCAGCAGAGCGTGCTGCGGCAATGTGGTGCGGCACTCGCAACATCCTACGGGCTGCGATCGCTGGCGCCGGGTGCCGCGGCTTATCGCGGGGCCTATCGCGGCACGGTCGCCGAGCGCGACGGCGCTTATCATCAGGGCACGGTCTGGGCGTGGCTCCTGGGACCCTGGGCATTGGCCTGGCATCGCGTGCACGGCGATGCGGCGGCGGCGCAGCGATTGCTGAAACCGGTTGCCGACCACCTTCTCGATGCCGGTCTCGGCCAGGTCAGCGAAATCTTCGACGCTGACCCGCCGCATCAGCCGCGCGGCTGTCCGGCGCAGGCCTGGTCGGTGGCTTGCGTGCTCGAAGCCTGGTGGCGGCTCGAGCGGGCGAAAACCGCGACCGAACCGGCTTCCGCCTTCCTCACGCTCTGTTGATCGGAGCCGGTCCGCGGGCGGTGTAGGTTCGCGGAATGATCAAGTGCAGCTGCCTTCTCGCCCTTGTGCCCGCTTTCCTCAGCCTGTGTGTCGCGGCCGGACCGGCCGGAGCCGCGGCACCGCCGATTGTCGTCGAATTATTCACTTCCGAGGGCTGCTCCTCCTGTCCGCCGGCCGACGCCTTGCTCGCCCGATTGGCAACGAGACCCGATGTGCTGGCATTGTCGTTTGACGTCGATTACTGGAATTCGCTCGGCTGGAAGGACCCGTTTTCGAGCCCGGCGGCGACCGCGCGCCAGCGGCATTACGCCGAACTCTTCGGTCTTGCAACCGTCTACACACCGCAGATGGTCGTGGATGGCAGCTGGGAGGTAGTCGGCTCGGATCGCCAGGCGGTCGAGCATGCGCTCGATGCCGCCCGGCAGCGGCCGGCTGCAGTGCCGGTCCGGCTCGTACTCGATCACGGCGCGGCGAGGATCGGGCTTGGTGCTGCCGACCGCCCGGTCTCGGCCGCGGTGTGGCTGATCGGCTTTGATCGGCGGGCGCAGGATCGGGTCAGTCGCGGTGAGAACGCCGGGCGGATGCTGACCCATATCGATGTTGTTCGCGGGATGACCCGCATCGGTGACTATACCGGAGCGGCCCGCGCGATCGCGAGCGCGATACCCTGGCGGACCGACCGCGTTGCCGCCTTGCTCCAGGCAGCGGATGGCCGGATCCTTGGCGCCGCCGTTGCCGATGGGGCGCAGCCCTGAGCGCCGTCGCCCATCTTTGCGGCGCCGGAGGCCGCGCGTGCTCACCCGGCATGGCACACTCGTCCCAAGTCCAGCCCGGAGACCCACCATGCGCATCGACCGCCTCGATCATCTGGTCCTGACCGTCGCCGATATCGCCCGGACCTGTGAATTCTATAGCCGGGTGCTTGGCATGGAGATCACGACCTTTGGCGAGGGGCGGACCGCACTGCGCTTTGGCCAGCAGAAGATCAACCTGCACCCGGCGGACGCCATCCCCGGTCTCGTTGCCGATCACCCGACCCCGGGCTCGGGTGATCTGTGCCTGATCACGACGCTGCCGTTGGCCGAGGTCGAAGCCCACCTGGCGCGTTGCGGCGTGTCGATCGTTGCCGGGCCCGGACCACGCGCTGGTGCGGTCGGCACGATCCAGTCGCTCTACATCCGCGATCCCGACCGGAACCTGATCGAAATCTCGAATTACTGAGCGCCGGCCGGGGAGCAAAACACCGCCCCGGCGATCGCCGCGCCGATGCAATCGCGGCCGCGCGCGGGTCATTCGCGCAAAAAAAAGCACCCGCCGGCTGCCGGCGGGTGCTCCATCGCGTGATACTGAGTGCGTTAGAAGGCGACGCGCCACTTGGCGATCAGCACATTCTCGCTGCCGGTCGCATTCGACACGACAACGCGCTTGCCATACATGTATTCGACACCGGTGGTGATGAACGCGACCGGGTTCCACACCAGGTTGACGAAACCGTTCCACAGGATCTTGTTGGCCTGGTTCGCCTCGGCCGGCCCGATCAGTTGCGAGGACACATATTGCTGCGACTCGCCGATCGCGACGGTCGAGCGCAGGTTCGGGGTCCACCAGTGCTGGTAGCCGCCCTGGGTGCTGAACCCGCTGATCGGCTTGAACAGGATGTTCGAGGCCGCAAAGCCGCCGGTGCAGCCCGGCCTCGGGGTGGCGCAGGCGGTCGTGACGGTGTCGTTGCTGGCCAGCTCATACAGCGTGCTCTCACCGCCGCTCAGATAGTTGCCGATGCCGGTGCCGGCGACAAAGCTGAACAGGAAGTCGTCCTTGCCCCAGCCGAACCAGTTCGGGTGCACGTCGCCGGCGAAGTGCCCGCCATAGCCGATGAAGTGCTCGTTGATGTAGGTGCCATCCTCGACATCGGGGAAGTTTATCAGTCCGGCAAAATCGACATGGCCCCAAGGCTGCGCCCAGTAGCTGGCGACCGTCAGGACCGGTGCGGTCTGCTTGGCCGGATTGACCTGGGTGGCACCGGTGGTGGTGGTGCACGGGACGCCGTTGCAGAGCGTCACACTCGAGGCGAAGGTCGGCGGCGTCGCGAGGTCGGAGGACACGAGGCCGCCCGGCACGATGATCGAGGTGACCGGCTGTTCGGCCGAGACCGAGAAGGCGCTGCCATACGGGCCGGCCATCGTGTAGCGCACCTGCGGAATACGATAACCACCGGTCGACCCTTCGGTGCCGCCGAATTCCATCGACTCGGTATCGGCGTCGGCGTCGGAGAAGTTCGAGATCGCCTGACCGGCGAGGAACCCGCCCAAGGTGCCATAGGCGAAGCGCAGCCGCGGCAGCATGCTGTTGCCGCCACCCTGCTGCAGCGCCTGGCAGCTGTTGTTGTTACAGCCCGACCAGTCGAACTCGAAGAAGGTGCGCGACTCGCCCCAGGCGGTCGGGGTGCGGGTCTCGATGTTGATTCTCGACTGCTGCGGGCTGAACTCGAAGACGCCGTTGCCCTTCGAGGCCGCGGGCGATTGCGGGATGACGCCGGCGCCCGGAACAAGGGCCTCGCCGACCGGGATCGAGTGCAGATTGCCGTTCTGCCCCGAATTGGAGCCGTTGTTGCTGCCCGGCACCGCACCGCCGCCATTCAGAAAGTCGAGCATCGTGATGTCGACAAAACCGCCGACCCGGATCGACGTGTCGGTGCCCGGGATCAGGAATGACCGCGGGAAGCTGCCGCCGGCCAACGCCTGCCCGGGAACCGCCTGCGTGCCCATCGCCGAGGGGATGCCGGGCGCGATCTTCTGCTGCGGCAGCTCCTGCGCCTGGGCCTGCGCCAGCTGGTCGATGCGCTCCTGGAGGAGCTGCTGGTTGGCGCGCAGGTCAGCCAATTCATCGGCATGGGCCGAGGCCAGACCCGCCAGCAACATTGCGGCCGCGGTCATCCCGCCGATCGCCGCCATGCCGCCGAAGTTCCGCTTTCTGGTCATTACTCCCCCCAGGAAATCAAAGGTTGCGCGGTCAGCCGGACGAAAGACCCTGGCTCTCTCGCGTCATGATATTGAAGGGGCGTTCTCGATCAAGCGTACTGTCGCCTTGTCGTGGTGTTTTCGTATCAGCGTGTCTGAAATGCCACAGCATGGTATTATGATACTGGAAATATGAGGTTTAGTGCACCGCAATTCGAGCACCGACACAGCCGCCGGGGGAACTGAAACGCGGCTCGCCGGCACTATCCGGTTGCGCGAACGGGCGCGCCGATTGCGGGACAGGGCGCCGCCGGCGCCGAGATCATCAGGCGAAAAGGAGCCGGTCAGGAGGCCGGACGGAACGGGTTCAGCGCTTTGAAGCGCGCCGACCAGCGATGGCGCCCGAGTTCGCGCCGCACGACGCTCTCATCGGTGACCCAGTTGAGCTGCAGGCTGCAGCGCCGGCCGATATAGGGCCGATGACCATGAAACGAGCATCCGCTGCGCCGGAATGCCAGCATCGTCCCGGCGAGCGGCACGATCTCGCGCGCGTAGTCATCGAGATCGGTCGGCCCGCGCAACAGCCGCAACCGGCCTTCTTCCGGTTTCCAGACCGGGTTCATATAGAGCAGGAGCGTGATGATCTTGGTTGCCGAGTCGGTGTGGATGCGGCCGTCGCTGCGATCGCCGATGCCGCGCGCGGTCAACAGGGTCGGCCGGCCGTCGAGATCGATCGCAAACTTGTCGGCAATGGCCCGGGTCAAGGCCGCCCCGGTCAGCGCCGCGACCAGTTCGCCGAACACCGGGCCGTAATCGAGATCCCCGACCGGATAGCTCCCCCGGCCGCGGATCACCGGAAAATCGGCGACCAGCGCCGGCAACGATGCGCGGTCGACGAACTCCTCGACCACGACAAATTCGAACGGGTCGCGCTCGAGCGGTGTGGCGCTCAGGTGATCGAGGGCGAGCAAGGCCAGCGCAACCTCCCGGTATCGTTCGTGACATCGTTCGCGACCTCTCATAAGGGACAACCCGGTGCGGCCGCAATCCCGGCGACGATGCCGCAGACGGCGCCGGTTCGTTGCCACGCGAGATAGCGCTTCGCCGCGGCATCGCATTGGGTTAGGAGTAGCGCTCGCCGCAACCCGAACCGAGCGCCGGAGCGGGCATGGAACAGCGCTGGGGACTTCCCCTCCTTGCCTGGCCAAGGCGCCTGCGCCCGAACACCTGGGACCTCGTGGCACTGCCGCTGGTGCTGGGCCTCCTGGCGCTGATCGCCTGGGGCAGCCTGGCGATGAGCGCGCGCTATCATCTCGGCCAGCCGCTTGCAATTAGCCTCGACCCGTGGCAACTGCCGCAATATGCGCTGCGCACGGTCCTGCGCATGGCCTGGGCGCTCATCGCCTCGCTGATCTTCAGCCTCGCCTATGCTGCGCTGGCCGCCAAGAACCGGCAGGCCGAGAAAATCCTGATCCCGCTGCTCGACGTGCTGCAGTCGGTGCCGATCCTCGGCTTTCTGTCGATCACCGTGACCGGGTTCATCGCGCTGTTTCCGGGCCGGCTGCTCGGTGTCGAATGCGCCGCGATCTTCGCGATCTTTACCTCGCAGGCCTGGAATATGACGTTCAGCGTCTACCAGTCGCTGCGCACCGTGCCGGCCGAGTTGATCGAGGCCGCGCGCATGTACCATCTGTCGCCGTGGCAGCGGTTCTGGCGCCTCGAAGTGCCGCACGCGATCCCGTCGCTCGTCTGGAACATGATGATGTCGGTCTCGGGCGGCTGGTTTTTCGTGGTCGCTTCGGAAGCGATCACCGTCGCCGGTCACACGATCCTGTTGCCGGGCATCGGCTCCTACATCGCCGTCGCGATCGAGCAGCGCAGCCTGCGTGCGATCGGCTGGGCGGTGCTCGTCATGCTGGTCGTGATCCTGCTCTACGATCAGCTGCTGTTCCGTCCGCTGCTCGCCTGGTCGCGCAAGTTCCAGCCGGAGACCTCGCCCGACGAGGAGAATGTCAGACCCTGGTTCCTCTTGATGCTGCAGCGCGCCCGGCTGTTCGCCCTGATCCAGGGCGGGCTGCTGCGCGCCAATCGCCGCATCGACCGGGCGATCTCCACGATCGGGCGGTGGCATCCGGATGCACCACCGGCCCGGTCGCGGCAGCGGCCGGTTTTCGAGCGGCTGTTCGACTTCGTCATCCTCGTTCTCGGCGGTGCCGCGGTCAGCTGGATCGCGATCTTCATCCACGACCATGTCGGCGCCGCCGAGATCGGGCGGGTCTTCGTGCTCGGCCTGATCACGGCGGTGCGGGTGCTGGTGCTGATCGCGATTGCCTCGCTCGTCTGGGTACCGTTCGGCGTGGCGATCGGCCTGCATCCGCGGCTCGCCGACCGGGTCCAGCCGATCATCCAGTTTCTCGCCGCGTTTCCGGCCAATTTGTTCTTTCCGGTCGCGGTGGTGCTGATCCTGCGCTTCCGCCTCGACCCGCAGATCTGGCTGAGCCCGCTGATGATCCTCGGCACCCAATGGTACATCCTGTTCAACGTGGTCGGCGGCACCGCCGCACTGCCGGCCGAATTGCGGCGCGCCGCACAGAATCTTGGGGTGCGCCGCCTCTTATGGTGGCGGCGGGTGATTCTGCCGGCGATCTTCCCGGCCTATGTCACCGGTGCGGTCACTGCCGCCGGCGGCTCCTGGAATGCGAGCATCGTCGCCGAGGTCGTGCAGTGGGGACCGACGACGCTGAGCGCGACCGGGATCGGTGCCTATATCGCCAAGACCACCGCGTCCGGCGACAGCGCGCGGATCGCCCTCGGAATCGGCGTGTTGTGTCTCTATGTGCTGGCTTTCAACCGGCTCTTGTGGCGCCGCCTCTACGATATCGCCGCCGAGCGGCTGCGTCTCGACTGACGCCCGACAATGACCGACCCAGTGCGCGATCCCCGGGGAAAGACGATGCCCGCTCCTCTGCTGCACGCCGCCGGTGTGTGCAAGACCTACCAGATGCCGGATCATCACGGCCGGCTGGTTCTCGACCAGCTCGATTTCACATTGCACGATGGCGAAATCGTCGCGATCCTCGGCAAATCCGGCTCCGGCAAGTCGACCTTTCTGCGCATTCTCGCCGGTCTGGTGCCGCCGAGCCGCGGCGGCGTGGAATATCGCGGGCGTGAGGTCAGGGAGCCGGTGCACGGCATCGCCATGGTGTTCCAGAGCTATGCACTGTTTCCGTGGCTGACCGTGCTCGGCAATGTCGAATTGGGGCTCGAGGCGCAAGGGGTGGCCGGCGCCGAGCGCCGCCGGCGCGCGGTCGATGCGATCGACCTGATCGGGCTCGACGGGTTCGAGAATGCCTATCCGAAGGAGCTGTCGGGCGGAATGCGGCAGCGGGTCGGGTTTGCCCGCGCGCTGGTCGTCAATCCGGATGTGCTGCTGCTCGACGAACCGTTTTCGTCGCTCGACGTGCTGACCGCCGAGACGCTGCGCGGCGATCTGATCGAGCTGTGGGATCAGGACCGCATCCCGACCAAGGGGATCGTGCTGGTTTCCCACAACATCGAGGAGGCGGTCGAGATCGCCGACCGGATCCTGATCTTCGGCAGCGATCCCGGCCGCATCCGCGCCGATATCGCGATCGCGCAGCCGCGGCCGCGGGCGGCGCAAGGGGCCGGGTTCCGCCAGATCGTGGACGAGGTCTATACGCTGTTGACCGAGACCGGCCGTGATGGCCGCCGCGGTGCCAAACCCGAACCGATCGGAGTGGGCTACCGCCTGCCGGATGCCGCGGTGCAGCAGCTGACCGGGCTGATCGACAGTCTGAGCGAGGCGCCCTATCACGGCCGCGCCGATCTGCCGCATCTGGCCGACGAGGAACACCTCGTCATGGACGAGCTGTTCCCGCTAATCGAGACCTTGCAGCTCTTGGGCTTCGCCAATGTCAGCAGTGGCGATATCGAGCTGACCGCACTCGGCCACGCTTTCGCCGAGGCCGACATGCTGGCCCGCAAGCAGCTGTTTGCCGACGCCCTCCTAAAGCATGTACCGCTCGCCGCGCATATCCGCCGGGTGCTCGACGAGCGTCCGGGTCATCGCGCACCGGCCGCGCGGTTTCTGCGCGAGCTCGAGGACCACCTGTCCGAGGAGGAGGCCGAACGGGTGCTCGACACCGTGATCAACTGGGGCCGGCACGCCGAGATCTTTGCCTACGACTATGACAGCGAGGTGTTGAGCCTCGAGAACTTCTGAACCCCGATGCAGCGGGGCGGCGCCGTCACAATCCGTCAAAGACCGCCGCGATCACTGGCGATTTCGTCCTGCCCGACGGCATTCGGCACCAGCCAGGCATAGAACGTGTCGCGCCCGCAGTTCTTGCACGCCGCGTCGGTCCAGGCCCGCAGCGAGACGATCTTGACATAGAGCTGCTGACCCGGCGCCAGATCGACATTGCGATCCTGGTTGATGTCGCGGCCAAAGCTCTCGGGCACGATATGGTAGCGGCCGGGCGGAACGTCGCGATAGAACGCCGCACCATTGGCGACCGCACCGATGTAGCGCCCGTTGACGTCGATCCGCGCGAGATTGAGGCTCTCGGACGGCTCATAGGGGCGATAGAACCACAGTCGCGCCTGCCCTGGCGCCAGCGCCGGTGCGGTGCTTTCGGCCACCGCGGTCGGCGGCCCGGCGCATCCGGCCGCGATCGTCACCACGGCAGCGACCCACAACAGCCAGCCTCGCGCCCGTCGCAGCCCAGCCTGTCGCAGCCCAGCCCTCGCCATGACCCCGTCTCCTTCACGATGCTGCCACGATGCTGCCACTCTGCCGGGCAGAGCGGATTTCCGTGGTTCAGCTGCCGCCGTCATAAAAGCTTTGCGCGATCTCAAACCGAGCGAGCCCGATCGGGACCAGCCGCGCATAAAACGTGTCACGCGCGGCGGTAAACCCGCGCCCGTAATCGGTCGCCCAATCGCTCAGCGATTCGATCTTGATGTACACCTGCTCGCCGGGGACCACGGCGATGTCGGTCGATTGGTTGAAATCCGTGCCATAGCTGTTGACCGCGACATGGTAAACCCCGGGCCGGACATCGCGATAGAACGCGCCGCCGACCTGCGAATAGCCGACATAGGCGCCGTTCATCGTCACCGCCGTCATGTTGAGGCTTTCCGAAGGCTCGTAATCGCGATAGACCCAAACCCGCCCGTCACCGGCCGGGATCGGCGGGATCGACACGCTGGCCACGGTCGGCCGCGGCACACAGCCGCACAGCGCCACGAGCAGCAGGCCGGCGACGGCATCCAGCCACCTTCCGGCAGGCGTAGTCTGGCGCATCGAACATCTCCTCGCTGCGGCAACCAGCACCGCAAACTCCGCTGCAAGACTAGATTATCCCGGCCGGCCAGGATAAATCTGCGCCGCGTCGTCACGTTTGCGTGAGCTCGAATGCGCCCGCCACGACTTCTGCTGTTACCGCTGGGATTGGCGTTGCCGGCGGTATTGGCCCTTGTCTCCTGCACCGGTGCCACCCTGACCAAGCTCGACTATCGGACCTACCAGATCCAGTCCGACGCGATTCCCGGCGGTTCCGATGCGCCGAACCGGCGGGTGGCCGAGCAGGTCTGCCCAGGCGGCTACCGGGTCATGCAGCGGATCGCCAGCAACAATACCCCCGACCGCGCCCGCGATATGCCCGGCGTGTTCACGACCTGGACGATCCGCTGTCTGTGACATCGCTAGCTGTGATGCCGCTCACCGCGGGCGCAATGTCGGAAAAGCGATCACGTCGCGGATCGACGGGCTGTCGGTCAACAGCATGACCAGGCGGTCGATGCCGATGCCGAGCCCGCCGCAGGGCGGCAGCCCATATTCGAGTGCGGCAAGGTAGTCTTCGTCGAGCGGCTGCGCCTCCTCGTCACCGGCCGCGCGGGCCGCCATCTGGGCTTCGAAGCGGGCGCGCTGATCCAGCGGATCGGTCAATTCGGAAAAGGCATTGGCCACTTCCCAACCATAGATGTAGGTCTCGAACCGTTCGGCCAGTCGCGGATCGCTGCGATCGGCCTTGGCGAGCGGCGAGATATCGCGGGGAAATCCGGTGACGTGGACCGGCGCAATCAGGCGGTCCTCGACCCGCGCGGCGAAGACGGCTTCGAGCGCCTGCCCCCAATTCTCGGCCCCGGCCAGTGCGACGCCGAGGTCGGCCGCGGCGTTGCGCGCGGTTTCGGCATCGCTGATCGCCAGGAAATCGACACCGGTGGCGTCCTGCACCAGCTCGGCCATGCTGCGCCGCTGCCAAGGCGGCGCCAGGTCGATCGCGGTCCCGCCATACTCGATCTGCAGGCCGCCGCAAGCAGTCTCCGCCGCGGTGCCGATCAGCTCTTCGACGAGCCGCATCATCGCAGTGTAATCGACATAGGCCTCGTAGAGCTCGAGCGAGGTGAATTCCGGATTGTGCCGCGGCGACAGCCCCTCGTTGCGGAAAGAGCGGTTGATCTCGAACACCTTGTCGGCGAGGCCGCCGACCACCAACCGCTTCAGATGCAGTTCGGGTGCGACGCGCAGATAGAGATCGATGTCGAGCGCGTTGTGGTGGGTGATGAAGGGTTTCGCCGAGGCGCCGCCGGGGATCGTGTGCAGCATCGGCGTCTCGACTTCGAGATAGTCCCGCGCGACCAGATGGCGGCGCAGCGCCGCGACGATCCGGCTGCGGCGGCGCAGCGTCTCGCGGCTGTCGGGGTTGACGATCAGGTCGAGGTAGCGCTGGCGATAGCGCCTCTCGATATCGGCCAATCCGTGAAACTTCTCGGGCAGCGGCCGCAGCGTCTTGGCCAGCACCGTCACGGCGGTGGCATTGACCGTCAATTCGCCGCGCGCGGTGCGCCGCACCAACCCCTCGACCCCGATCAGATCACCGATATCCAAGAGGCGCACCACCGCGAGACCCTGCGCGTCGAGAGTGTCGCGGTGACAGAACACCTGGATCCTGCCCGAAGCATCGTGGAGGTCGATGAACATGCCGCTGTTGCGCATGGCGCGGATCCGGCCGGCGACGCGCACCCGCTCGCCGCTTTCGGCACCGGCCGCGAGCCCGGCATGCCGTCCTTCGAGCTCGGCCGCCTCGGCGGTCCGGGCAAACGCATAGGGATAGGGCTCGATCCCGAGCGCCTTCAGACCGTCGAGCTTGGCCAACCTGACGCTGCGCAGCGGATCCTCGTCATGGTTCATTCGGCAAGTTTCCTGTGCGTGCCGATCTGGCTATCCGGCCGCCGCCTGGGGGACCGGATGCGGCGTCAGATCGACGATCGTGTCATGAAAGCGGCGCAAGGTATCGTGGTGGCCGACGCTGACGATCGTCGGATGCCACGGCGCATCGCGCAGCAGCCGATAGAGCGCCATTTCCGCGGTTTCATCGAGCGCCGAGGTCGCCTCGTCGAGAAACACGATTTGCGGCCGGGTCAGCATCACCCGGGCAAAAGCAAGCCGCTGCTGTTCGCCGATCGACAGGCTTTGCGCCCAGTTGCTCTCATCGTCGAGCCGATCGACAAACTCCGGCAGCCCGACCGCGCGCAGCGCCTCGGCGAGGTCGGCCCGCGAGCGCTGCCCGGCGGTTTGCGGGTAGGCGAGTGCCGCCGCCAATGTGCCGAGCGGCAGATAGGGCCGCTGCGGCATGAACAGCGAGGTCACATCGGCGACCCGGATATGGCCGCGGCCGAACGGCCACAACCCGGCGATCGCCCGCAGCAGCGTGCTCTTGCCGGCACCGGATGGTCCGGTGATCAAGAGCGGCTGGTCCGGGCTCGCCGCCAGTGAGATGTCGCGCCGCAGGGTCTGCCCGTCGGGCAGGTCGAGATCGAGCCGGTCCACCACGACACCGCCGCCGCCGCGCTCGATCGCGATCGGCTGCGGGCCGCTGCGGGCGGCGGCGATGTCGTCGATCTCGCCGTCAAACCGCGCCAGCCGCTGAACCACCGACTGATATTCGGCGATGTCGGTGTACGAGCTGACGATAAACGACAGCGATTGCTGCACCTGGCCAAAGGCCGAGGCGATCTGCATCAAGCCGCCGAGCTCGATGACCTTGGCAAAATAGCGCGGTGCCGCGACGATAAACGGAAAGACAATCGCCAGCTGCGCGTAGCCGGTGGTGAACCAGGACAGCCGCTTCTGCCGCTTGATGATGCCCCACCAATTGGCGACGACGCGGGTGAAGCGGGTCTCGAACTGGTCGAGCTCGCACGGCTCGCCGCGATAGAACGCGATCGTCTCGGCATTCTCGCGCAGCCGCACCATGCTGAAGCGGAAATCGGCCTCGTAGCGCTGCTGGTCGAAGCGTAGCCGCACTAGCGGGTAGCCGATCCAATAGGTCAGATAGGTGCCGGCGATAGCGTAGACCAGCGCGGCGAACACCATGTAACCCGGGATCACAATGTGAACCGTGCCGAGCGGGATCGTCAGCGCGCCGGACAATGTCCACAGGATCGTCAGAAACGAGAGCAGTGTCACGACCGAATTCATCAGGCCGAGCGACAGGGTGAGCGTGGAGCGGGCAAAGCTGTCGAGATCCTCGGAGATGCGCTGGTCCGGGTTGTCGGTGGCGCCCGCTTCGAGCTGCATGCGGTAATAGGTCTGCTCGTGCAGCCAGTCGCCGAGAAACCGCCCGGTCAGCCAGCGGCGCCAGCGGATATGCAGGATCTGCTGCAGATAGAGCGCATAGACCGAGGCGACGATCAGCGCGAAGGCGAGGATGCCGAAGATGCCGAACTGCCGCCAGAACTCGACCCAGTTGTAACGCTGCAGCGCATCGTAAAACGCCTTGTACCAGAAATTGAAGCGCACGTTGAGCCATACGGTGAACAGATTGAGCGCCACAACCGCGGCCAACAACCCGATCGCCGACCATTTCTCATCCGACTTCCAATAGGGCCAGGCAAGGTCCCAAGCCTGCCGCAGGAACCCTCGCTTGGTTGCCGCCGCCATTGATACCCTCCGTCGATCCCGCGGGATCTATTGCACGACTTGTACCTGCGTCCGCCTTAAGATGCGCTGATCGTGAGTTCCGACCCAACTGCCGCCGCCGTCACCTCCCGCCCGCTGCCGACCGGACCCGGCACGGCCGCCTTGCTCGCGCGCGGGGTCTGCCGCGCCCTGGCACAGCTCGGCTATGCCTGCCTCGGCGAGTTCCCGCTCGCCAGCGGCCGGCGCGCCGACATCCTGGCTCTGGGCCGGACCGGAGAGCTGATGATCGTCGAGATCAAAAGCTCGGTCGCCGATTTCCGCGCCGACCATAAATGGCCCGGCTACCGCGATTTTGCCGATCACCTGTATTTTGCCGTGGCCAGCAGCTTCCCGGCTGCGCTGATCCCCGAGGAATGTGGCCTGATGGTGGCCGATGCGTTTGGCGCAGCGATCCTGCGCGCCGGCACGGCGA
>DATJTI010000084.1:0-4731 GCA_035503615.1 Allostellaceae bacterium
GAGGCCGCGACCGAACAGCCGGACTTGCTGATCGACATGGCGACCCTGACCGGAGCGGCGCGGGTGGCGCTCGGCCCCGAACTGCCGGCGCTGTTCTGCAACGACGATCGGCTCGCCGACGGGCTGCTAGACGCGGCCGGCGCCGAAGCCGATCCGATCTGGCGGATGCCGTTGTGGAAGCCCTACCGCAAATTGCTCGACAGCAAGGTGGCCGACCTGAACAACGTGTCGGACGGGCCCTATGCCGGCGCCATCACCGCCGCACTCTATCTGCAGGAATTTGTCGCGCCCGATATCCCCTGGGCACATTTCGATGTGATGGCGTGGAACCCGCAGAGCCGCCCCGGCCGCCCCGAAGGCGGCGAAGCCACCGCACTCCGGGCACTCTACGCCTATCTCGCGCAATCCTTTGGCTAACCGCGTTGCTCACGAATGTCCGGTCGCGCTGCGTGCCGCATCGATCGCCCGCCACAGTTTTTCCGCGGTCGCCGGCGGCTCGACCGGCGGCGCGCCGATCTGCGCCAGCGCGTCGTTGATCGCGTTCATCGTCGCCGGGATCGCACCCAAGGTGCCGGCCTCGCCGACCCCCTTGACGCCGAGCGGGTTGTGCGCGGTCAGGGTCGGGTTGTTGGCGAGCCGGAAATCGCACAGATCATCGGCGCGCGGCATGGCGTAATCCTGGAACGAGCCGGTCAGGAGCTGCCCGCTCATCGGGTCGTAGATCACCTGCTCCAATAGCGCCTGGCCCACCCCCTGGACCACGCCGCCATGGATCTGGCCCTCGCATAGGAGCGGATTGAGGACGCGGCCGACATCATCGACTGCGCTGTAGCGAGTGATCTCGACCGCACCCGTTTCCCTGTCGATCTCGACCTCGCAGATATGCGCGCCGCTCGGAAAGGTCGCCGCACCCGCCGGGCCGAAATTCGCCCGCTCGGTAAAGCCGGCATCGAGATCGTTCGGCAGCCAGTTCGAATCGAATGATTGCCGTGCGACCTCGGTCAATCCGACCGAACGGTCGGTGCCCGAGATCGTGAACCGGCCGCTCTGGAAGGTGACATCGTCGGCGGCGGCCTCCATCATCTGCCCGGCGATCCGGCGGCCCTTGTCGATCAGTCGGTCGGCCGCGACGACAATCGCCGAGCCGGCGAGCTGGGCCGAGCGCGAGCCGAAGGTACCGATCCCCATCGTTACGAGGTCGCTGTCGCCATAGCGGTATCGGATCCGGTCGGCGTCGATGCCGAGTTTTTCCGACAGGATCTGCTTGAAGGTCGTGCCATGGCCTTGGCCGTGATCCATGCTGCCGGTGATCAGCACGACGCCGCCCGCCGGGTCGAAACGGATTTCGGCATGCTCATAGTCGCGCCCGCCGGTCGCGGCGACCGTGGTTGCGACGCCGATGCCGAGGAGCCGGCCGCGTGCCGCCGCTGCGGCGCGGCGCTCGGCAACTCCGTCATATCCGGCGAGTGCCAGACAATCCTCGAGGTTCTTGACGAAATCTCCCGAATCATAGGTCTGTCGCAGCGCCGTCGTGAACGGCATTGCGGCGAGCGGGATCGTGTTGCGGCGGCGCAGCACCGCCGGCTCGATGCCGAGCTCGCGCGCCGCCCGGTCGATCATCGTTTCGACCACATAGAGCGGTTCGGGCCGGCTGCCGCCGCGATAGGGGGCCGTCGTCATCGTGTTGGTCAGCGCCGCGGTGACCTGGGCATGGATCGCCGGAATCCCGTAGGTGTTGACAAGGCAGCCGAGGCCGATCGTCAGCGGGATCGTCGGCCGGTCGGTCGAAAAATAGGCACCGATCGCCGATTGCCAGCGTGCGCGCAACGCGAGAAACCGGCCATCCCGGTCGAGCGCGAGCTCGGCCTCGACAATGCTGCCGCGGCCCTGTTCGTCGCTGGCCAGCCCTTCGCCGCGCTCGGCGATCCAGCGCACCCGTCGCCCGGTCAGCTCGGCCGCCCATAGCGACAGCGCATATTCGGGGTAGCAGCCGCCTTTCATGCCAAAGCCGCCACCCATATTGTCGCACACCACCCGGATCTGGTGCTGCGGCAGCTTGAAGATGTGGTTGGCAAGCGCCGCACGGGTCGCATGCACCGACTGGATCGTGCAGCGGATCGTGTAGCGGTCCTGGAACGGGTCGTATTCGGCGATGCAGCCGCGCGGCTCCATCGAATTGGCGGTGATGCGGCTGGTGCGGATTTCGTCGCGCACGATGCGGTCGGCGCGCGCGAAGGCTGCCTCGACCGCCGCCTGGTCGCCGATCTCGTGGAAAAACGCCTCGTTGCCCGGGTTCTCGTCCCACACCGCCGGTGCGCCGGGTGCCAGTGCCGCCGCGGCGGTGACCACGGCGGGCAGCAGCTGGTAATCGACTTGGATCAGTTCGGCCGCGTCCCTGGCCTGGTCGAGCGTGTCGGCGACGATGAACGCGACCGGGTCGCCGACATAGCGCACCCGGCCCTGCGCCAAGAGCGGCTGCGGGCAGACAAAGGCCGGGCTGCCATCACGGCGCCGGCGGCGGATGCCGGGCATCAGCGTGCCGAGACCGCGGCGGCGCAGATCCTCGCCGATCAGCACCGCGAGTACACCGGGGGCGGCCTTCGCCCGAATGGTGTCGATCCCGACGATCCGTGCATGCGCATGCGGCGAGCGCAGCACCCAGCCGCGCGCATCATCGTGCCGGCCGGCATCGTCGACATAGCGGCCGTGACCGCGCAGCAGCCGCAGATCCTCCTCGCGCCGCACTTTCTCGCCGATCGCCTGCACACTCATGATCGTCGCTCCGCAATGTCGCCGCCACCGATCTGCACCCGCCGAGCCGGCCCCGCAGCCGCACGACAATATCGCATCGGCGCCGCAGGAACGATGCGCCGCGCGAAAACCGCATCGGCGCCGCAGGAACGACGCGGCGCGTGAGGCTGGCGGCCGTTCTCCGCCCGGTTGGCCCCGTTCAGCGACGGCCGAGGCTGTGCCCGGCGAAGGCATGGCCAAAGCGGTGCATCAGATGGTGGTGGAACATCCTATGGCCAAGGCGGTGACGGAACGGTGCAAAGCGCGTCGCGACGACGATCGCCGGGGCGAAGCCGAAAAACCACGGCGACCCGTCCCAATCCGCCGGGAACAGCCCGGGGTAGGTGTCGTCGAATGGCTCGATTTCGGCGGCGGGCGGCGCGACCACATAGAGCTGCGGCGGCAGTCCGGGGGTGTATTGGATGATCCGCCAGCCTCCATCCGGTTGCTGGCACGCCTCGACCGTCGCCTGCAGCCGCTTGGCACCGACGATGACCGGGACCGGGTAACGGCTGCACGCCGCCGGGATCGTCTGATAGGGCTGGCAGGCGGTGCAGCCGAGCAGCACGGCAAGGGCCGGGACCAGGCGCATCATTGCCTCCGGTCCCCGATATGGTGTGCCCCGGCCGGGTTGTCGAAACCGTTCGCCGCGGCGCGCCGACGCGGATTGGCCGAAGCGGATTGGCCGGAGCGGATTGGCGTGGATGACGCCTGCCGGCGCGCCGGCTAGGATCGTGGCCCGCACGGAGTTGCAGAGAGGAGGCTGGCCATGGCACCGACCCTGAAAAATCCCGCCCGCGAGCGGCTCGAAGCCGGCGCGTTGGCGATCGGCGTCGGCATCCGCCAGGGTCGCACCGTCGATACCGCCGCGATCATGAGAGCCTGCGGCTATGACTGGCTGTTCCTCGACCTTGAGCACAATTCGATGGATCTCGACACTGCGGTGCAGATCTCGGTCGCCGCCCTCGGTGCCGGCATCGCCCCGATCGCGCGGGTGCCGGCCGGGCAGCACTGGCTCGCCACCCGCATCCTCGACGGCGGCGGCCTCGGTATCGTCATGCCGCATGTCGACACCGCCGAAGAGGCGCGCGCGATCGCCGACCATCTGCGCTATCCGCCGCGCGGCCACCGCTCGATCGCCGGCGGATTGCCGCATTTCGGCTATGTCCCGGTCTCGACAGCGGACGCGACCGCCGCGATCGATGCCGCGACCCTGGTCGTCGTCATGCTGGAGACCCCGAAGGCGATCGAGAACGCCGCGGCGATCGCCGCCGTACCCGGCATCGATTCATTGCTGATCGGCACCAGCGATCTCTCGATCGAGCTCGGCATTCCCGGTCAATTCGAGGACCAGCGGATCGTCGCCGCCTACCGCACGGTCGTCGAGGCGTGTCGGGCGCATGGCAAATACGCCGGCATCGGCGGAATCTACGACGACGCGCTGTTGCGCCGCTATATCGGCATGGGGGTGCGGCTGGTGATCGCCGGCAATGATCTAGGGTTTATGATGAGTGCCGCGACGGCGCGCGCCGGCGTGGTCCGCGGCTGCCTCTGAGGCGCCGCTGGTTGCTTGCGCAAGACCCATGGGCTAGCACAGCCGCTTATCGCGATGCGATCGTGCCGGCGGCATGCGCATAGGCGGCGGCGAGCCGGCTGTCCTGCAGCAATTCGACGGGATCGCACTGATAGAGCTCGCACAGTGCCGCCAGATCGGCAAAGCGAATGCGCCGCGCACCGGTCTCGATCCGATGATAGGAGAGCCGCTTCATGCCGAGGAGCCGAGCGGCGCTCTCCTGGGTCAGACCGAGTGTGCGGCGGCGCCGACGCAACCCGGCGCGGATGCAAGCCTGGGGATCATCACGCTGCCGCACAACCGTGTCCTCTCGAGGTGAGCTGAACAATCTTGCGCTGAGCTGCGTCGCCCGGCGGGCGGATTGCGAG
>DATJTI010000085.1:0-41087 GCA_035503615.1 Allostellaceae bacterium
GCCGCTGCCAAGGACATTCGCGAGACATTCGCGCGCATGGCGATGAACGATGAGGAGACCGTCGCACTGATTGGTGGCGGTCACACCTTCGGCAAGACGCATGGCGCCAGCGATGCGTCGCTCGTGGGCCCGCCACCCGAAGCCGCTCCCATCGAGGACCAGGGCCTCGGTTGGAAGAGCAAGTTCGGCACCGGCAAAGGCGATGATGCGATAACCAGCGGCCTGGAGGTCACCTGGACTCGGACGCCGACGAAGTGGAGCAACGACTTCTTCCGGAATCTTTTCGACTACGAATGGGAACTAACTACGAGCCCCGCCGGTGCGCACCAGTGGAAGCCGAAGGGTGGCGCAGGCGCCGGCACTGTGCCCGATGCGCACGACGCGTCAAAGAGTCACCCGCCATCCATGCTGACTACGGACCTCGCTCTGCGGTTCGACCCTGTCTACGAAAAGGTTTCACGGCGCTTCATGGATAATCCGGACGAGTTTGCGGACGCGTTCGCCCGGGCGTGGTTCAAGCTGACGCATCGCGACCTGGGCCCGAAGGTGCGCTATCTCGGCCCGCTCGTTCCAACCGAGACGCTGATCTGGCAGGACCCGATCCCCGCAGTCGATCATCCGCTGATCGGGGAAGAGGACGTTGCCGCGTTGAAGGCGACAATTCTCGCCTCCGGCCTGTCGGTGTCCCAGCTGGTGTCGACGGCTTGGGCGGCGGCATCGACGTTCCGCGGCTCCGACAAGCGCGGCGGCGCCAACGGCGCGCGCATTCGCTTGGCACCGCAGAAGGATTGGGACGTCAACCAGCCGGCGCAGCTGCGGGAGGTGCTTCACACCCTCGAAGCAATCCAGAGGGACTTCAATGCGTCGCGATCCGGCGGGAAAAAGGTCTCGCTCGCCGACCTGATCGTTCTTGGCGGCGGGGCGGCGATCGAGAAAGCCGCGAAGGCCGCCGGGCACGATGTGACCGTCCCGTTCGCACCGGGGCGCATGGACGCCTCGCAGGACGAAACCGACGTCGTGTCTTTCGCGCCGCTCGAACCGACCGCGGACGGGTTCCGCAACTATCTCCGCGGTGAGCAACGCTTGTCGCCCGAAGGGCTGTTGGTGGATCGGGCGCAATTGCTGACCTTGACGGCACCCGAGATGACGGTCCTCCTCGGCGGGCTGCGGGTTCTCGGCGCAAATGCCGGGCGGTCGCCGTATGGCGTCTTCACCAGGCGGCCGGAGACGCTGACGAACGACTTCTTCGTCAATCTCCTTGACATGAGCACTGAATGGCAGCCGTCTGCCGGCGCTGAAGGCGTGTACGAAGGGCGCGACCGGAAGACGAACGAGGTCAGGTGGACCGGAACCCGCGTCGACCTGATCTTTGGTTCGCACTCGCAGCTGCGCGCCCTCGCGGAAGTCTACGCAAGCGCCGACTCGAAAGAGAAGTTTGTGAAAGACTTCGTGGCGGCGTGGACCAAGGTGATGAACCTCGATCGCTTCGAGATCGCCTGAATCGCTGCGCGGCGGGCCACCGGAGTCGATGCCGCTGCGCCGATAGATGCCGCTGTGGTCGTGACGAGCGACCCAGCGGCAATCTGCGCTAGCGCCACAGCCGCCGGCTCGCCAATGCCGCACCCTCCGCCAATGCTTCGAGCTTGGCCCAGGCGATCTGCGGATGGACGCGGCCGCCGAGCCCGCAATCGGTGGACGCGACGACCCGCTCGCGCCCGACCAGCTCGGCAAAGCGCAGGATGCGGTCGGCGACCAGCTCCGGATGCTCGACGACGTTGGTGGCGTGGCTGACGACGCCCGGCAGGATGATCTTGCCGTCGGGCAGCTTCACATCCCGCCACACCGTCCATTCGTGCTCGTGCCGGACATTGCCGGCTTCGAACGAATAGGCGCCGGCATTGACCGCCAGCATCACCCCGACGATGTCGCGCAGCGCGATGTCGGTCGTGTGCGGGCCGTGCCAGCTGCCCCAGCACAGATGGTAGCGAATGCGCTCCGGCGGCAGACCGCGCAATGCGTGGTTCAGCGCCTCGATCCGCACCATCGTGAATTTCTTGTAATCTTCGAGCGGCGGCTCGGGGGTGATCATGTCCCAGCCGGTCGCGGTTGAAGGATCATCGAGCTGCAGCACGAGCCCGGCATCGATGATCGCCTTGTACTCCTCGCGCATCGCCTCGGCGCAATCGTAAAGGAACTCTTCATCCTTCTGGTAATAGACGTTGCCAAAACGGTAGGCGGTGCCGGGGGCGACTGCAGTCATAAAGCCTTCGTCAATGCCGGCGGCGGCGAGTGCCGCCTTGAAGTTGGCGATGTCGATCGCCACCGCCTCCTGGCCGATATAGGTCAATTTGCCGGTGCAGACCGGCCCGGTCGAGGGCCGCGGGCCCATCCACACACCGGAGTCGCGGTCGGCATAGGCCGCGGCAAAGCGCTGCCGGTCGCGCCGATCGTCCTGGCTGGTGAGCACGATCTCGCCCGGCCGCGAGCGCCTGGGTGTGCGGCCATAGGCGCCGGGTGCGCCGAATTCGAGCCCGCCGAGGCGGTGAAAGACATAGCTCCACCACGCGCCGTAATTGACCGGGTGCGCCATCGCCTTGCCGAATTCGCCATCGCCGGGCACGTCGATGCCGAGCTCCTGCTGGTGGCGCACGACATCGGCCACCGCGGCTCGCAGCGTGTCCTGGAACCCGGCCTCGTCGATCGCCTCACCGGCTTCGCGCGCACGGTTCACCGCGATCAGCGCGTCCGGCCGCGGCAGGCTGCCGACATGCGAGGCCAGGATGCGCTCGGTGCTGGTTCTCATGATCTGTCGCCCCACAATTGCTTGCTGGCGAGGGCCGCACCTTGCGCCAGCGCTTCGAGCTTGGCCCAGGCGATATCGGGATGGACCCGGCCGCCGAGCCCGCAATCGGTCGAGGCGATGACCCGCTCGCGGCCGACCAGGTTGGCAAACCGCAGGATCCGCTCGGCGACCAGCTCGGGATGCTCGACGACATTGGTCGCATGGCTGACGACACCGGGCAGGATCAGCTTGTCGTCGGGCAGCTTCACGTCCCGCCAGACCTTCCATTCATGTTCGTGGCGGACATTGCCGGCCTCGAACGAGTAGCCGCCGACCTTCGCCTTCAGCATGATTTCGACGATGTCGCGCAGCGGAATGTCGGTGACGTGCGGCCCGTGCCAGCTGCCCCAGCATAGATGAAACCGCAACCGGTCCGGGGGCAGCCCGCGGATCGCGTGGTTCAGCGCCTCGATCCAATTGGTCGCGAGCCTCTGGTATTCGGCGACACTCGGCTCGGGATTGACCTGGTCCCAGCCCTCGGCGATGCACGGGTCGTCGAACTGCAGGATCAGCCCGGCATCGACAATCGCACGGTATTCCTCGCGCATCGCCTCGGCGCAGGCAAAGAGGAATTCCTCGTCGCTCCTGTAATACCGGTTGCCGATCCGGGCGCAGCTGGCCGGCGCCACCGCGGTCATGAACCCTTCCGCGATGCCGGCGGCGGTGAGCGCCGCCTTGAAGCGAGCGATATCGTCCCGGATCATGTCGGCGCCGGTATAGGTCAAGGGGCCGGTGCAGACCGGTGCCGGCGGGCGCGGCCCCGTGGTGATGCCGGATTGGGGATCATTATAGGCGGCGGCAAACCGGGCGCGGTCGCGGCGGTCGCCAAAACTGGTCAGCACGATATGGCCGGGGCTCGAACGGTGCGGCTGCATCTCGTAGAGCGAATCCTCGCCCGGTTCGATGCCGCCCAGACGCTGCCACGAATAGCGCCACCACGAGCCGTAATTGACCCGCTGGCCCATCGGCTTGCCAAACTCGCCATCGCCGGGAACATCGATCCCGGCCTCGCGTTGCCGGCGCACCACCGTGGCGACCGCTTCGCGCAGCGCGTCGGCCAGACGGGTTTCACCACCCACCTCACCCGCGTCACGCGCGCGGTATGCGGCGATCAGGCCGTCGGGGCGCGGCAGGCTGCCGGCGTGGCTCGTCAGGATGTGGTCGGTGCTGGCGCGCATGGTTCCTCCCGGTTCTTTTCTCCGGCGGCGGATCAACAGTCCCGGCTCGTCGGTGCCGCAAGTGTAGCACTCGGTGTCGCCGCCGTGAGCCCTGCGATAACGGCGCCAGTGTGCCCACTTTTGGGATATTTCCCATATCGTTTGCCCACTATCTTCAGTGGGCATCATACGGGTTGACGCAACACCATCATTCGGGTTGTACTCGTATTGCGGGAGACCGCGAGGATGCGAGATGAGCCAGACACTGTTGCGCGACATCGCCGAATATTGCCGCCGCGCCGGCATGGCTGAATCGACCTTTGGCCGGCTCGCGGTCAATGACGGCAAGCTGGTCAACCGGCTGCGCCTCGGCGGTCGGGTCACGACCGAGACCGCGGACCGGGTCCAGGCCTTCATCGCCCGTGAGCCGCAGCCGGGCGGGCTCGCGCCGCCGGCGGTCAACGGCGTACCGATGGTGCTACCGGCGGTGGCACCAACATCGGCGGTGCCGGCGGGACGCAATTTCCGGTTTTACGATAACCGGCAGAAATATCTGTTGTTTGTGACGACTTGCGGAGAGAAGTGGGCAATTGCCCAGCGAGTGGGCATGGAGCTCGCCAACATCCACCCGCAACCACCGGCGCTGCGCCTGTTTGATGCCGGCACCGGCGACGGCACCGTGCTGACGCGCACGATGCGGGCGATGCATCAGCGCTTCGCGACGATGCCGTTCTACATTGTCGCCAAGGAGGTCAGTCTCGAAGACGTGCGGCTGACCCTCGAAAAGATGCCAGACCGGCTGTTCGAACACCCGGCGACGGTGCTGGTCATGACCAACATGTATTACGCCGAGGCGCCGTGGCTGACGCCGCATTCGGTGACCGCGGCGACCAGCCTCGTCTGGCACGAGCTGGCCTTGACCGGCACCACCGCGCATGATTTCGAGGAGCAGGTCGGCGACCTGCAGGCCTTTCTCGGTGAGCATTGGCAGGCGCGGGTCAGCGCCGCCACCGGCAACCCCGTCTACGAAAAGCCGGTCGTGCTGGTGATCTATCGCGAGGACCACAAATTCCTGCTCGATCAGGTCCGCCCGCGCCGCGGCCTGACCCGTGCCGAATATGATCTGGTGATCGCCTCGCAGCCCTATCGCGCCCGTGCGCCGCTCGAGTTCAAGGCGCGCCGGATTTTGGCGCCGCTGGCCCGCGCGCTGGCACCGGGCGGCCGGCTGATCGCGATCCACTCGCATGGCCACGATCCGGGGCTCGAGGTCATCCAGCGGATCTGGCCCGGCGAGGACCCGTTCACGACCGACCGGCACGCGCTGTTGCGGGCGGCCAAGACCGAACTCGGCAGCATCGGCCGCGCGTTCAATTTCGGCGCCTATGCCGATGCCCGTTCGCTGTTCCGCTACGACATGCACACGCTGCCGAGCGAGGTCAGCGAGTCGATCGGCACCTCGACCCTGTTCGCCGCCTGGAACGCCGCTGTCTATGTCGCGCAAATCGAGGATGAGCGGCTGTCGGGGGCGATCAGCAGCGGCGCCTATCTCGACGCCACCCGCGAGGTGCTGCGCAAGCATGGCGGCTTGTGGTTCTGGGACGAATCCTATGTGATCTCCCGCAAGCGGGGTTCCGGCTGATGGCCGGCGCCGTGATCCGCAGCGCCACCGATCGGTCGGCGGCGCTCTTGCGGCAGCGGGTGGCGAGCCTGACCGCGGCTTCGTCGATCGAGGTGTCGCCGCGCGACGAACTCGTCGGCGACGGGCTGCGCGCATTGTTCGAACCGGGCACCACCGTCTTTGTCAACCACCCGGCAAGCGTGACCCATCACGACATTGTCGCTGCGTGCACCCGGCTGCGACGGGCGGGCTTTGTTCCGGTGCCGCACATCGCCGCCCGGCGGCTGATCAGCTTCACCCAGGCCAGTGACTTTGTGCGCCGCGCGGTCGCGGAGGCCGGGGTCACGCGCGCGCTGATCATCGCCGGCGATCCGGATCGCCCGGTCGGCCCGTTCGCCGACGCCCGCGAGCTGGTGGCGAGTGGTGTCGTCGACGGTCAGGGTCTCGGCGAACTCGTGTTCGCCGGCTATCCGGAAGGGCATCCGCGCATCGACCGCCAGGCGCTCGACGCGGCGTTGCGGGTGAAGCTCGCGCTCTGCGCCGCGCGCGGTCTCAAGGCCTCGCTGATCACCCAGTTCGGGTTTGAGCCGGCGCCGATCCGGCGGTGGATCGAAGGAATCCGCGCGGCCGGCGTCGCCTGTCCTGTCCGGGTCGGGGTTGCCGGACCGGCCAGCATCGCGACCCTGGCGAAATTTGCGGTTCGCTGCGGCATCGGCGCGTCGCTGCGCGCACTCGGCCGCGGCCATGCCGCCTTCGCCCGCATCCTTGCCGAAACCAGCCCGCAGATGCTGATCGAGGCGCTCGTTGCCGAGGAGCATCCCGGCGCCGCATTCGACGGCCTGCACGTCTTCACCTTTGGCGGAGTGCGGCGCACCGCCGAATGGCTGCGGGCCAGCCGGGAGAGCGCCTAGCGGCGAGGGGCGATCGGCCGCCGCGTCAAGCTCGGCCCCACAAGATCCTGGTGGCACGGCGCGCCCCCTCGGCCAGCGCCTCGAACTTGGCCCAGCAGATCGCCGGATGGCCGACCCGCGTGCCGAGCCCGCAATCGGTGCCGGCAAGCACGTTCTCGCGTCCCACCAGCCGCGCATAGCGCACCAGCCGCTCGGCCACCAGATCGGGATGCTCGATGAAATCGGTGCAATGCCCGACCACTCCCGGCACGAGAGTTGCGCCATCGGGTAATTTCACGGTCTCGAACACCCGCCATTCATGCTCGTGGCACGGGTTGGAAGCTTCGATCGAATAGCTCCCGGCATTGACCCGAAAGATCAGATCGATGATCTCGGAAAGCGGGATGTCGTCGTGATGCGGGCCATGGTGGCTGCCCCAGCAGACATGGAGCCGGACCTTTTCCCGCGGGATGCCGCCCAGCGCATGGTTTAGCGCATCGACCCGCATAGCGGCGTAGCGGCGATATTCGGCGAGCGTGATGTCGGGCAGGCAGTTCCAGCCATCGGGCAGGTCCGGGTCGTCGATCTGCAGCAGAAATCCGGCATCGACAATCGCCCGATACTCCTCGCGCATGATTTCGGCGATCGCGAACAGGAATTCCTCGTCGCTCTTATAATATTCGTTCAGCATCCAATGCTCGATCGTGCCGGGGGTGTTGGCCGGCAGAAAGCCCTGCGCGACATCGACGCCGGCGAGTGCCGCGGTGAAATTGGCGAGATCGGTGCGCAAATCGTCCTGGCCGATATAGCGCAATTTCTCGACGCAGACCGGCATGGTTGGCGGGCCGACCGGACGCGCCCGCGGATGGGCGACAAAATATTCGGCAAGTTTGGTCTCGTCCCGCGCGGTGATGCTGAGCCGCCGCGGACCGGCCGATGGCCGCGTCACATAGCCGGCAATACGCCAGCGGACATAGTCGGTAAAGTTGGTCTTTGACAATTCGCCGTCATTGACACAATCGATGCCGCAATCGGCCTGCTGCCGCACCACCTCGGCGACCGCGCTTTTGAGGCGCGCGGCAAGGGCCGCGGGAGCGTAGGCGGTGCCGCTCGCCTTGGCCACGACCAGATCGCGCAGATCTGCCGGGCGCGGCAGCGAACCGGCATGGGTCGTCATGATGCGATCGGTGCTGTAGAGCATGGCCTCCCTCCATTATCCGAAACCGCAGGCGATTCTACCGCAGTTCGATCCGGGCCGGCGCCGCCAGATCTTCGCAACCCGGCGCCGCCAGTTGGATGGCTCGGCAAAAATGAACGCGGTGCATGAGTGCGATGCACAATTATCGTTTGCGTTGCGGTAGCCGAAGCTCGCCTAATCCTTTGGATCGAAACTCGGTCCGAGGGTTAGGAGATCCATCATGCACAATCTGCTCAAATCGACAGCGTTGAGCGCCGCGCTGCTGGCCGGCCTTGCGATCACCGCCCAGGCGCAGTCGGTCTCGTCGCTGCCGCCGACCAGCCGGGCGACGCCCCCGGTCACCACCGCGCCGCCGCTGTCGACCGCAAAGATCGAACCGAACCCGGGGATCAACGACTCGTGGAAGGATCAGCACTACAAGCCGACCCAATCGGATAATTCTCCGGCACGCCACCCGTACACGACGCCGCATTTCGGCCCCGCCCCGAACTGAGCTTTGTTCCACCGCCAGACGGACCCGTCCTGCCGCGGTAGGCGGGTCTGATCACGGCCAGCCCCGGCCCGATCGTACTCGGCAGCCGCCCGATGTCAGCGGCTGCGGCGGGTGAACCGCGATCCGAGCACGATCAGCGAAAAAATCTCGAATAGCATCTGCGCGCCGACCATCGCGGTGTTGGTCGTGGCATCGTATTGCGGTGCGATCTCGACGACGTCGCCGCCGACGATGTCGAGGCCCTTGAGCCCGTGCAGGATCGCCTGCGCCTCGCGCGGTGCGAGCCCGCCCGTCTCGGGAGTGCCGGTGCCGGGGGCATAGGCCGGGTCGAGCCCATCGACATCAAACGAGATGTAGGTCGGCCCGTCGCCGACGATTTGGCGCGCCTTCTCGATAACACCGGCGATGCCGAGCCGGTCGACATCCTCGATATGCAGCACGGTCATCCCCGATTCGTAGGAGAAGCCCCACAGGATTTCGGCCGGGCCGCGGATACCGATCTGCACCGTGCGTTCGGGGTCGAGCGCGCCCGCCAGCACCGCCTGGCGGAACGGCCCGCCATGATGGAATTTCGAGCCCTCGACCTCGCCCATCGTGTCGCAATGCGCGTCGATATGGACGAGGCCCAAAGGCCGCTCGGCGCCCAATGATTTGAGGATCGGATAGGTCACGGAATGGTCGCCGCCGACCGCAACGGGGTGCACCCCGGCCTTGGCGATGCGCGCATAAAAGGCGGCGATATCCGCGATCGACTGATCGAGACTGTAGCGCGAGCGCAGCGGCACGTCGCCGATATCGGCGGCCGCGCATTCGCCGCGCGGAGCGATTCCGAGCGCGTGGTTGTAGGGGCCGATGCGCTCGACTGCACGCACCGCTCGCGGGCCAAAGCGGGCGCCGGGCCGGTTGGTGACGCCGAGATCCATCGGCACCCCCACCAGCGCCACATCGAGCCCGGCAAAATCGGGCAGATCGGCGGCGTCTGGCCGGTGCGGCAGGTCGAGCAGGGTCGCGACCCCGGCATAGGGCATCGCCCGGCGATATTCGCGGTCGAACGCCAGCGACAGCGCTCGCCGGAACCGTTCGGGCGCCACCTCGGTTTCCTTGGCATCCGCGTATTTGGTGCGCAACGCTTCCAGCTTCTGCTTGTCGAACATCGCCCCGCGCCCTAGCGAAGCCCGCGGATGCGCGGCGGGATCAGCACCTTCCACGGATCGGGCATCTCGCCGACCGCGACCTCGATCAGGGTCGTGCCGCGACGCTTCAGTGCCACGGCAAGCTCGCCGCGCAGCCCGTCGGGGGTCGACACCCGCACCCCGGCGGCACCAAAACTTTCGGCCAGCTTCGGGAAGTTCGGGTTCAACAGATCGACCCCGATCAGCCGGTTGCCGTAATCCTCCTTTTGCATGCGGCGGACATTGCCATAGGCGCCATCGGCAAAGACGATGGCGACGATGTCGATGCCGTGCCGCATTGCGGTCGACAATTCCTGGACGTTGAACATGAACCCGCCATCGCCCGAGACCGAGACGACCGGCAGATCGGGCCGGCCGACCTTGGCGCCGAGTGCGGTCGCAAAGCCAAACCCGAGCGTTCCCTGATAGCCGCTGTGGATATAGCGGCGCGGCTGGTAGACCGGGAACGCCATGCGCCCGACATAGCCGATTTGTGTCAGATCCTCGACATAGATGCCGTCATCAGGCAGTTCGGCGCGGATCGCGCGCAGGTATTCGCATTGCGGCCCGAGCCGCTCGTCGAGCCGGGCGAGGGTGGCCGATTTCAGCCGTTCGAGCTCGTCCTGGCGCGACGCGCGCCTTGGCGCCTGCCGGCCGAGTGCGGTGTAGAGCGCGGCGAGACCCGCTTTGGCGTCGGCGACGAGGCCGAGCGCCGGCCGGAAATAGCGGGTGATCTCAATGGGATCGATGTCGATGCGGATCAGCCTCAAATCGCGGTCGGTGCCCCAGCGCAGTTGCGGCTGGTGCAGCCGGGTGCCGACCGCAAGCACGACATCGGCATCGCGCCACAATTCATGACCCGCCAGCGCCGACTGGGCAAGATAGTGGCGGTCGCTGAGGATGCCCTTGCCGCCGACAAAGCTGACGACCGGAGCTTGCAGCATCTCGGCGACGGCGAGCACCTCGGCACCGGCATCGGCGGCACCGCTGCCGACAAAGATCAGCGGCTTTCTGGCGGCGGCGAGCAAAGCAGCGGCCTGGTCGATCAGCTCCGGGTCGGGCTCGGTCACCGGCGGCGGCGGATCGGCGTCGGGCAGCGCCACCTCGGTAGCGAGGGCGAGCACATCGGGCGGGATCTCGAGCCCGACCGGGCGCGGCCGGCCGTCACGCAGTTGCCGGAACGCCTCGTTGACACGTTTGCCGGCCTCGGTCGGATGCGCGATGCGCGCCGCCCATTTGGTCAGCCGCTCAAGGATGCCGAGCTGGTCGGGGATTTCGTGCAACAGGCCAAAGCCGCGCCCGATCATGTCGGACGGAATCTGGCCGCTGATGCACAAGACCGGCGCGTTGGCGGCGTAGGCGGTGGCGAGTGCGGCCGTGGTGTTCAACAGCCCCGGCCCCGGCACGACCGCATAGGTGCCGACCCGGCCGGTCGCCCGTGCATAGCCGTAGGCCATGTAGGCGGCACCCTGCTCGTGCCGGGTATGGACGACGCGTAGCGCCTCGCCAGCATCGTAGAAGGCGACAAACAGCGCGTCGTTCTGCACTCCCGGCAATGCGAAGATCGTATCCACGCCGTTGCGGCGCAGCATCTCGACCAGCGCCCCGCCGCCCGTCATCCTGGTCATTCTTCGTTCCTCGGCCCGTTTTCCCGTCGGAAAGGTTAACCCAAACGCGCCGTAGCCTGGGCTAGGCCTCCTCGAATTGGTAGCGGTAGGCGCTGCCGTGGCGGCGGATACGGCCGATCGTCGGCGCCGGGAAATGCGCCGGCAACAGCCGGGTGCCGCGCTCGGCATGCTCTTCGATGAGGCGTGTGCGGGTGCGGCGCGACAATTCGCGGTCGCTGCAGGCGGCGGTCGACCATTCGGGCTTCGCCAATTGCAGCTGGTGATGCAAGACGTCGCCGAGAAAGACCGCGCGGTCGTCGCGCGAGCGGGCATGGATCACGACATTGCCCGGGGTGTGGCCGGGTGCGGCCTCGAACCACAGCCCGTCCTCAAGCGCGAAATCGTCATCGACCAATTGCGACTGCCCGGTGCGCACCACCGGCAAGACACTGTCCTCAAAAGCGAGCCGGTGCGGGCTGTCCTCGCCGCGCTGCTGCACACCCTGCCAGTGGTCGAATTCGCGCCGCGCCATGATGTAGCGGGCATTGGGAAAGGTCGGGACCCAGCGTCCGTTGTCGAGCCGGGTATTCCAGCCGACATGGTCCCAGTGGAGATGCGTGCACATGACGTAATCGACCGCTTCGGGCCGGACGCCGGCGGCCGCGAGGTCGGCCAGATAATTGCTGCGCAGCCGGTGGAATTGCGGCCGGGAGGGGCGCTCCTTGTCGTTGCCGAGACAGGAATCGACGAGAATCGTGTGATGCCCGGTTTTGACGACGAAGGTGTGAAAGCTGAAGATCAGCCTGCCGCTTTCGGGGTCGATCAGCCGCGGTCCGGTCAGGTCGGGGTTGGCGCGCAACACCTCGGGGTCGAAATCGGGGAGAAAATCCTGCGGTGCGATAAACGGCCCTTCATATTCGGTGATGCGCTGCACCTCGAAATCGCCGATCCGTATCGATTGCATGGCCTCCGCCTCCGTCGCCGCCGGAAGCGAAGCCTACGCCGGGGCGAGCGCAGGGTCGAGAGGCGGCGGTCAGGCTTCGACGAGATCGAGTCGGCGCTTGATCTCGACCATATCGCCGCGCATGGCGCGAAGCAGCTCCAGGACAAGCTCGGCGCACCGATCGCTCATAGCATCATCGCAGGGTCGGGTGCTTTGGATTTCAACCTGGTAGGCGCGAAAGGGAATCGAACCCCTGACCTCTCCCATGTGCTAGGAGCGCTCTGCCACTGAGCTACGCGCCTATCGGCCACCACCGGGCTATGGGCCAACCGAATGCCGGCGCCGATTGGCGTCAAGCCATTGACAAGGCTGGTGGGCGCGACAGGGATTGAACCTGTGACCCCACCCGTGTGAAGGGTGTGCTCTCCCGCTGAGCTACGCGCCCGCCCCGGCCGGCGGCATATAGGGGGCGACCTGAAACCCTGTCAAGGCGATCCGCCGCGACAGATCCCGTCGGCGCGCATCCCCGACGCACTACTCGATGACCGGGGGCGCCCAATCATCGAACGCCGGGACGCGCTCGATCCTGACCCCGTTCCATTGCAACGAGCGGTCCGATCCCCGCAGAAAGCGCAGATAGGGGCTGATACAGGCCGGCCGGTCGAGCTGGATCACCCAGTCGCGATAGGACGCGGCCATGAAGCTGGTAAAGGTATGATAGCGGAAGATCACCACGCCATCGGCCTCGACACCGGCGAACACCTCGTTGTCGCTTCCCTCGGCGGTGAATTCGGCATGCACGATGTAGCGGCCGGGCGGGAGCGAAAACGGCGTGCGCAACGTGATCCCGCTCTGGGCTACGGCAAAATCAGCACCAGGAAGCGTCGCCACCGGCTCGGGCGCCGCACCGTTGAAATAGGGATTCGCCGGCGTGCTCTCGCGTGGGGCAAACAGCACGTTGGCGACGCTGGTGCCGGGAGTGAAATCATCCGCGCCGGTAATCGGCCGATAGGTGGCGAGATCGATCGCCGCGTAATCCGCCTCGGTCAAGAGCGCGTGGCAGCGCATGTCGGCGGGCGACTGCTCGAGCACCAGCACCGGCCGCACCTCGCGCAACAGCCGGGCCATGCCGCGCAGCGCGTCGAACTCGGCACCCTCGATATCCATCTTGATGAAAGTGGGCCGAAGATCGCCGGCCGCGGCCAGATCGTCGAGCGCTACGGTGCGCACCGACATGCCGGTCGCGGCCGTCTCGATATGATCGTTCAGGTGCGAACCGGCGGCGATGTTCACCAATTCCCCGGTGGTATGCCACACCGCCTTGTGAAACAGGGTGACGTTGTGGCAGCCGGCCCTGACCAGATTGTAATGGGTCTTGTCGATGATCCGCGGGCTCGCCTCGAACGCGCAAACGATGCCGCGCGGCCCGACCAGCCGGGACATCATCAGCGCCAAGGCGCCGGCATTGGTACCGACATCGAACACCACGTCCCCCGGCCGGCAATGGTCGCGGATCGCGAGTGCTACGGTCGGCTCCCAAAAACTCGGTTCCCACCAGTTCTTCAACGGAAAGGTGGCGGCGCGATCGGTGGCCAGGCGCAGCGCCACGCGCAGCTGGCTGATCAGCTCCTGACCGGTCCGGATGGAGCGCAGGAGCAAGACCGAACGATCGAGCATGACTGGCTTTTCCCTAAAGGGAGAGCGGCAGTACTTGATCGCTCGTCGATATCAGTCAAGACGGATGGACGCGCGGCCTGCGGACGGTTGTAGGCGACGAACGCCACGGGTACGATCTGGCGCCGCCAAAGCAGTGAAAGCAGGGGAGAAGAGACATCGTGCGACGCTTTCTCGCCCGATCGTTGCGTCGGATCGCACATGCCGTTGACTTGGCCTCGCCGTCGCGCCCGGACCCAGGCGACGACATTGCCGCAATCAAGCATGATCTGCTAATGCCGAAATATCTTTATACGAGCCCATTGGACTATGATATCGAATCAAATCCGCCCAAGTATGAGCCGGCCATTTTTTTACCGGGCGTGGACCTGCCGATTCCTCCTCCCCAATGTCGTCCTGGTTATTCGCCTGATGATGACGAGTTCTACCTTGAGTGGGGTAAAACGGACCATGATTTTATTGTCGAAATAATCCAAAAGCATCGTGGCCTAGATCGTCAACTGTCTATCCTCGATTGGGGCTGTTCGTCGGGGCGCGTGTTGCGCCATTTCTACACGAATGAGCAAAAGACGCTGGGCTGGCGCCTCCACGGGACCGATATTCAGGCCTACCTTATCGAGTGGATGCGGCAGAGCTTTCCGCGCGAGATCGAGGTGCTCTCGGCTTCCACCTTCCCGCACCTTCCGTTCAAGGATGACACACTCGATGTTATTTACGGCATTTCAGTCTTTACCCATACCAAATATCTTTGGGATGCTTGGCTTGCCGAATTTCGCCGCGTGCTAAGGCCCGGCGGCTTGGTCATCCAGACCGTGCAATGCGAATACGCTTGGCGATTCTACCATGAGAACCGTCATCTCGACTGGGTACAGGCTGGTCATCCTAAATGGATGCTTGATCAGCGGCAGATGCCGAACGCGTATTTTCTTTATGGTGATGCGTTCGTCAGTCAGACCTTCTTCCAGGAGGAGACTATCAAGCGCTATTGGGGCCGGATCATGGAAGTGGTCGATTTCCTTCCACCGCGAGAAGGGCAATATCAAAACTGGATCGTGTTGCGCGCTTGAGCTCTCCCCCTGCGGCGCCACTGTCGATCTGTGCCCATGTCGCCGGCGATTATCGCCGCGTCGTGAACCACATCGCACCGCCGCCGCGCCAGCCGTCGTTGAACGGGCCCAGATCGATCATCGGCTCGTGCAATTCGGCGGCGAATTCCGGATCGCGGCAGATAAACGCGGTCGGCGCCAGCGGCACCAGCCGCGCTATGTGTCCCATCATATAGACGGCGAGCATATATTGCTCGTTCCAATACCAGTGCTTGAAGGAATCGGGATAGTCATAGGGCAGCATAATATCGTGAATATGCACGATCACGCCCGGTTTGAGCCGCGGCAGGATATCGATGAAGAAGACCGTGACATCGGAATTCATAAACGCCCGGTGCGAGCCGTCGAACAAGACGATGTCGTTGGCCTCCAGGCGGGAGAAGATGTCGGGATCGCAGGTTTCGAGGCCGTCGCGAACGACCGAATTGCAGATCGCATCGATCCTCGCCCTCGGTTCCGGATCGATCGACACGATCCGGGTGGACAGACCGGTGTCGCGGATCGCCCGATAGGCAAAACAGGTCGTTATCCCGGAGCCGATCTCGAGATAGGTCTGCGGCCGATAGGTGCGGATCATCGTGTACAATGTTGCCGCATCGAACGGTGCATAAGGCACACCATGCCAGGCCGGCTCCGGCAGGTGCGCCGGATCGAATTCGACCGGAATGC
Organism: Allostellaceae bacterium; assembly: GCA_035503615.1. Classification (GTDB taxonomy): domain Bacteria; phylum Pseudomonadota; class Alphaproteobacteria; order ATCC43930; family CGMCC-115725; genus AP-15. Next base: position 15,370 of record DATJTI010000085.1, read on the forward strand.
CGCCCAGTGCCCGCGCGCTCGCCCGGACCTCGCCGAGCAGCGCATGATATTCGGCGGTGTGCGCGCGAAACCAGTCTTCGAGCGGGCGGATCGCCGGGCGCGACGCGCCCCAGCGCGGAGAGAAGTCGCGCGACGGCTGGTAGTCCAGCGGAATCGCGTAGCGCGAATACGGTGTTCCGGGCAGGATTTCGAGCGCCGGTTCCGGCGTCGGCACCCGTCGCCGCAGTTCCGCGGCCAGCCGCCGTGCCCAGGGCAGGCGGCGCGCCAGCTGTTTCAAGCTCATGACCCGAGCCGCCTTGCGGGTCGGTGGTTCGGTGCTACCCGCTCCATGAATACCAATGCTGCTCGTAGCGATTGTCGTTGAAGATCTCGTAGTGCGGCACCGCCGGCAGGTTGAAGAACGAGCGGTGCGCCACCGCCATCCGCTGCGCCACGCGCAGCTTTCGGTATAGCCAAAGCGACCGCAGAACACCGCCCGGGCCAAACGCCGCGCCGGCCGGCACCAGCTCGATGTCGCGCAGCAGGGACAACGCCGCCGCGGTCTGCCGTTGCGCCTGCTGGGCCCAGTCGGGAGCGTCCGGGCGGGTGGCGAGGTACTCGGCCAAGGCGTCGGCGAGGTCGAAATCGGTGCTCAGATGGGCGCAAAAGGATTTTCGGTAGTTCAGGCTGTCCTGCAGTAGGCGTGCCGCGTCCTCGGCCGGCCGGCGGGCGAAGGCATAGTGCATGCCGGCGGCGCTGCGCCACAGGTACCAGGCGCGCAAATCCTCGATCTCGGCGCGCGGATGCTGGGTCGTCCTCGCTTCAGGATAGTTGTTGAACACGCCGAGCATCTCCGGCACATGCACCGAGCGGATTTTCGGCAGGATCCGGAACTTGAACTCGGTGTCGCCGGCCGCGGTGAAGCTTTCGTCGTACCAGCCGAACCGGTCGTGGATGCTGCGGCGATAAAGCCCGCCGACCCAGGACAGATAGCAGGTTTCCAGATAGACCAGATCCTGCCGGTAGCCGCGCCGGTCATAGGGCATCACATCGGCATCGAACACGCCACGGCGGTCGACACTGGTCACCAGGCTGTCGGCGATCGCCCAGTCGGCGGTGGGATCGCCATCCAGCGCCTCGGCCAGCCGCCGCAAGGCGTCGGGATGCAGTCCCTCATCGGCGCCGAGGAAGGCGAGATAGGGTGCGCGCGCGAGCTTGATGCCGCGGTTCCAGGCGGCCTGGATCGTCTCGCGCGCCGCCGAACGGGCGTAGACGATCGGCAGGTCGTGTTGCCGGGCGAAGGCGGCGAAGGCGCCGCGCTCGTCGCCCGGCGAATTGCTGTCGATGAGGATGATTTCGAGTTCGCCACGCGCCGCAAGGCTCTGCCGCTGCAGCATCGCCAACAGGGTCGGCAGCTTTTCCGCGGCGTTGTAGAGCGAGACGATCACCGCGGCCCGCGGCATGGTTTCGCCGCGGCGGTCGTCGAGCACCGCGAGCGGCAAGTCCGGCTTGCGCCGATGGCGTGTGTAGGCGCCTTGCATCAGGTCGAGACAGCGGTCGAAGGCATCCGCCCCGGCGCCGAACATGGCGGCCGCCGTCTCCGCCTCCTGCACAAAGCCCTGCGCCGCCAGGGTGGCGCACACGAATGGCAGATCGCCGTAAACGTCGCGTCCGTGCCAGCGCATCAGACGCAGCCCGTAGGTGGCGGCAACGAGATCCCGCCCGGCGCGCCGCTCCAGTCGCGCCAACTCCCGCAACAATCGGACGCGGTCGCCGAGGTGGTTGGGCACTTCGCGGGACAGATAGGCAATCTTGGCGGCGACGTCGTGGACGCTGTGTTCGGCATCGTGGACGATGCGGCGGCGGATTGCCCGGGCGTCGCGCAGGGAGACAATCTGAACGACGCTGCGCGGCGAAAGACCGGTGGTGCGGCGCAGCCCGGCTTTCAGCGCCTCCTTCGCCTCCCAATGCAACGCGCCGCGGCGCCGCAGCCGCCATAGCGCTGTGGCGTGGCGACGGAATGTGCCGAGCCGCCGTTGCAGCGGCAGCGGCAGATGCGCGATCGAGCGCTGGCCGATTCGCGTTGCCGGGGCGAGCGCGGCACGCGCCGCCCGACGCGTCGGCGAGGAGGTGCGCACGCCGACCTGCAAGGCGAAATGCGCGGCCAATTCGACCGTGCTCTGTCGCGCCGCCACGTCCTGCCGTGCGGCACTTCGATAGATCGACGCCAGCCCCTCCGGATCGCCGGTCTGCCGGAAGCGCGACACCGCGTCGACCAGTCGCGCGCGACACGCGTCATAGTCGCGCAGAATGGCCTCGGTATGCGCTGCGGCGACCCGGCTGCATTCGATATCGGTAATCAGCCATCCGAGCTGCGGAATTCGCTTTTCGATCCAGAACGCCACCCCCGCCCGGCGCGAGATTATCGCCGGACAGCCGCGGGCGATCGCTTCGAGCGCGGTCAGGTTGAAGGTGTCATGCCGTGATGGGAGGAGGAGCAGGCTGCGCCCTTCGAACAGTTCGGCGACCGCGCTGCGCGGCCAGCCTCCAGTGATCTCCGGCGCCAGACCGCGCAGCCGGGCCATGCCGACCAGGATCTCGGTGGAACCGTCGCCAAGCCGATTGGGGCCATCCGGGCCGATCAGCAGCAACCGCCGGTACGAATCACGGTTCAGGCACCAGGCGAGGTCCAGGAACAAATCCGGCCCCTTCCATTTCTCGCGCCGCCCGACAAAGGCGAGGTCCGGAGCTGCCGTCGAGGGCGGCGGCAGCATCGGGGTGAACTCGCCGATAATGGACAGCGGATCGAGCTGCTGGACCGGGAGATCGGCGTAGCGGCGCCATTCCGCGGCATAGGTCGCGCTGATCGCGTAGCGCGTATCCGCGGCGCGAAACTGCAACTGTTCCCGGGCACGCAGCTCGGCCAATGCCGGACCATCATCCTCGCCGCTCGGCCACCCGGCGCCCAGCGCCATCGACAAGGTTCCGTGCAGGGCGAGCGCCACCGTCGCGACACGCATGCCTTCAGCCTGGAGCGCTGGGCGGATGAATAGTGCCAGCTGGTTGTAGTCCGGTGCATCGACCACATCGAAATCGATCGGTCCCAGTACAGCACGCAATGATGCGGCAATATTGCGGCAATAAACATAGACGCTGAAAAAATGGCCGGTCTCGGCCGGCAATCGCAGCCGATGCCCGTGATAGAATGCGGTGAATGGTACCGCTACCGCGTTGGCGGGTCGCTGTCCGCCTGCCGCCTCGCGCAGTCGCAAATAATAGAAGGTGTCCTGGGGGTGCAGGGCGATCAGCCGCTGATATACCGATTGTCCGCCCCCCACATTGGCGAACAGGTCGAAATCCAGCACCAGGACGCGGCGTCCCGTTCTCGCCGGCGCATCGGCCAACCGAGGCGGAGAAGCAAGTTGCGTCGGGTGTTCCACAATTCAGCCCGTCAGGATCGTCGAGCCGACCGTATCGAGCCCGACTGGAATGGCCGCCGGCTCGCCCAGCCGCTCGTGGAACGCCTTTTGTCGCTCGGGCGGCACCAGCATCAGCAGAAACCCGCCGCTGCCGGCGCCGCACAATTTGCCGCCGAGCGCCCCGGCGGCGCGCGCCGCAGCGTAGAGCCGGTCGATCTCGGGGTTGGAGACCATCGAGGACAGGCGCTTCTTGGTTTCCCAGCCCTCGTGCAGCATTGCACCGAAATCGGCGAGCATGCCTTCCGGATCCTCGCTCTCCAACGTCTCGACCGCCTGGTCGGTCAGCGTCAGGAGATGCGAGAGATCGCGGTCCGCGGCGCCGCTGCGAGTGCGCTCCATCTGCTCGACCAGGGTCTCGGAGGCGAGCCGGTTGATCCCGGTATAAACCAGAAACAGCGATCCGGTCAGCGCCGCGAGGCATGGTGCCGTCATCTGCACCGGGGTGATGTGGACGCGACGGCCCTCGAAATCGAACCGGTTCAGCCCGCCGAATGACGCATGATACTGGTCCTGCACCCCGACATTCTCGGCCAACAGCTCGCGCTCGACAAACACCGCGGTGCGGGCGAGATCGAGCTTGGTGATCCGCCGCTTCTGCAAGGCGCAGACGAGATTGACCAGCCCCACCGTAAATGAGGACGAACTGCCGAGCCCGCTGCGCGCCGGCAGATCGGCCATGATCGACAGGTCGAGGGGATCGGTGACGGCGAAATGGCGCAGCACGCCACGCACCACGGGATGCTGGATTGCCTCCACATCAGCCAAAGTCTCGATCCGCGAATAGCTGAGACGATAGCGATAATCGAGCACTGAAGAGAGGCGAAGTGCAGCGATATACAGATATTTATCGATGGCCATGCCGATCACCGCGCCACGGGCGCGCGCGAAATATTCCGGATAATCGGTGCCGCCGCCAAAGAAGCTGACGCGAAGCGGGGTGCGCGAGACGATCAGCACGCTGGGCGATCCTTCATGCCGAAGGCTATGGTGTGAAATCGACAGACAACACGTGCCGGATGCCCTCTTCCAAGCCGACCCGCGGGCACCAGTTTGTGGTGGCGAGAAAACGCGCCGAATCGAGGCTCTTGTAATCGGTGCCCTGGAAGCTTCCCGTCGGGTGCACGATCGGCACCGGCCAATCGAGTGCCGCGAGCACCGCCCGCGCGCATTGTCCGATCGTCACCGGCGCATTGGCCGTACAATTGAGGATGGTATTGTCGAATGCGAGGTCGGCGGCCAGGATCGCATCGATCTGATCGGTCACATAGAGCAGATCGCGCACCGTGTCCGGGCGGCCCCAGACCTCGAAAACCGGAGCGCCCTTGCGCCGGCCGGCGGTGGCGCGAGCGATCAGGGCGGCCATGAAATGGCTGCGATGCGGCTCGGTATGCGCGTGCGGGCCGTAGACCGTGGCAAGGATGCAGTGCAGCCAGCGCAGGCCGTATTGGGCGCCGTAGGTTTCGCATCCGGTCGCCAGGATCTCCTTGGCCAACGCGTAGCCGCGCACCGACGGGTGCGGCGGGCCGGAGCGGAAGGCCGTTTCCGGCAGCGGGCGATCGGATTCGGGATAGACGCAGGAGCTGCCGAGACTGATCAGCTTGGCTTGCGGCTGGTGCCGCCGCCAGGCTTCGAGGAGGTTGAGGTGGATGCGGGCGTTGTCGGCCAGCAACTCGCCCTGCATCTCATATTGGATCGGCCCGGTGCGCTGCCGGGTGATGGCATGCAGGATGCGCTCCGCCCGCGGCGCGGTACGCAATGCGTCCATCACGACATCCGGCTTCGTGAAATCGCCGGCCGCCCGGCCGATCGGATAGACCGGCCAGCCATGCTGTCGCCAATAACCCACCAGGTGGCGGCCGATGAACCCATCGGCGCCCAGCACGATGGTCGGGCTATCAACCGAGCGCATCACGGTACCAGGCGAGGGTTTCGAGCATCCCCTCGTCCAAGGAGCGGAACCGGGGCAGCGCCGGCAGCAGCATCCGCAACTGTGCTGCCGTGGCGCGGCGAATCCTGACCCCGGTCCCGGGGTTCGGCGGCGGCATCGCAATGAGCGGGCGTTCGCGCCCGGCCGCGCGCATCGCCGCCCGGGCCAGAGCCGCAATCGATGTCGTCTGCCCGAGCGCGCAGTTGACGGCGGTGTGGATCCCGCTCAGCTCCAGCGAGGCCGCAAATGTTGCCGCCACATCACCGGCGAAAACGAAGTCGCGCTCGGCATCCGGGTCGCCGCGCACCACGAATTCGGCCGCGTCGTCGAGCGCGCGGATCGCGAACGCGGTCGCCACATGCGCCTCGGCTTCGTCGAGCGTGTCGAACGGGCCATAAGGGTTGGTCAGCCGAAAGCTGATGGTGTTGATGCCGGCGTGGCGATGCCACAGCTCGGCGGTGATCTCGCCCCAGCGCTTCGACCAGGCATAGGGCGCTTCGCCGCCATGCGGCCAGGCGTTGAGGTCGAGCGCGCGGGCATCGTCCTGCACCGCCCAATCTGCGGGATAGACCGCAGCGCTGCTGGCGGCGCGCACTTCGCGGATGCCGCGCTCGCGCGCCAACCGATAGACGAGGTCGGTCAGGGCGAGATTGGTGGTCAGGATATCCGCTTGCTCTGCGGCAAAACGCGTCGCCCGATAACGGTGCGCGGCAACATGGATGATCACGGTGCGGTCGGGCAATGCCGGCAGCGCTGCGAGATCCGAGGCCGCAAGCGTCACCTCGCAACCGGCAACCGGCCGGCCGGTCCCGGTGACGCCGACCAGCCGCGCGACCCGGTCGCGCAATACCGCCACGAGATTGCGTCCGATAAAGCCGCTGGCGCCAAACAGGATGACGGCGTCCGGCACGCTATACCTCGCGGGTACCGTCGCGGCTCACCACCCGGACCTTGGGAACCGGTACGATGAACTCGCCGCCGCTGTGCAAAAACGCGGTATTTGCCGGATTTTTCAGAAACTCGTCGATGAAGTTCCAGGCCAGCACCAGATAGGCGTCCGGCGTCTCCTCGGCGCTTTCCTCGACAATCGGGATCCTCGCGCCGGGGATCGCGAGCCCGATCTTCATCGGGTTGCGCTCGACCGCCTTCTGCACCAGCGCCGGACCGATGCCGAAACTGTTCAACAGCGTGGCACCCTTGGCTGGTGCGCCATAGGCCCAGACGCTCTTGCCGCGCCCGCGATAGTCTTCGAGAAGCCGCACCAGCCTTTGTTGCAGTGCGAGCACATCCTGCGCCAATCGGCGGTAGGTGTCGATCTCGCCGAGGCCGGCGCGGGCCTCCTCTGCCGCCAAAGCGCGCACGCTGTCGCCAATCGGGCGGCTGCCGGTGCGTGCGATATGCGCCTCGATCGTGCCGCCATGGATCGGCAGGCGGCTGGTCTCGAAGATTTCGAGCCCGTGGCGTTCCAGCAAGGCGGCGAGCGAGCGCAATGTGTAATAGCACAGATGCTCGTGATACACCTGATCGAAGGCGGTGTTCTCCACCATGCCGCCGAGATAGATCGCCTGCACGACAAAGACACCGTCACGAGCGAGCAGCGCCTCGATGCCGCGCACGACGCTGTGCAGCTCTTCGAGATGAAAGAAGACGCCGGCGGCGGTCACGATCGTGGCCGGACCCAGCTGTGCCAAAATGTCGTGCGCGCAATCCTCGTTGAAAAACCGCGGCCAGGTGGCGATGCCGGCGTCCTGCGCCAATTTCGCAACGTTGCCGGCGGCCTCCACCCCCAGCACCCGGCAGCCGAACGGCGCGTATTCTTTGAGCCAGGTGCCGTCATTGCTGCCGATATCGACGATCAGGTCGCGCGGTCCCAGCCGATAGGCCTCGCCGATCCGCCGGGTGGTCTCGGCGAAATGCGCGCGCAGCGTCGCCGTGGTGCCGGACACGTAAGGATAGTCGGAAAACATCGACTCCTTGGGGATCGTGTGATCGATCTGCACCATCGTGCAGCCGCGGCAAAAGCCGACGCGCAGCGGAAAGTGCGGCTCGCTTCCCGGTGGCTGATCCGCACGCACCAGGCGGTTGCAATGCGGCTGATCGGTCAGATCGATCACCAGCTCCACTTGCCGCGCGCCGCAGCACCGGCAGGCCATATCCAGCATCCACCCGGGTGCCGGCACGCTCAGGCGTCGCGGCACGGACAGTTCAGACATTGGAAAAGCGGCTGTTGCGCATCATGCGAAAGCCTTTGACGAGCTCGCGGATGCCGTCATCGAGCCCGAAATCGGGGTGCCAGCCGGTGGCTTCGAGCTTGGCGTTCGAGACGATGTAGTCGCGCTTGTCGGGGTCCTCGCCGATCGGCGCCTCGAGATAGACAAAGCCCGGCACCTGCTCGGCAATCCGCTGGCACAACTGGCTTTTCGACAGGTTCGCCTCGGACAGGCCGACATTGTACGGCTCGCCGAGCATCCGATCGAGGTTCTCGAGCGCATGCAGGAAGGCCTTGGCCACATCGCGCACATGGATGTAGTTGCGGCGGAAATGCGCCTCGAACAGCACCACCGCCTTGTCGTTGACCGCACGCCAGGTGAAGTCGTTGACGAGCAGGTCGAGCCGCATCCGCGGCGACATGCCAAACACCGTCGCCAGCCGCAACGTGATCCCGACACCGCAATCGAGCACCGCGCGCTCCGCCTCGACTTTGGTCGTGCCATAGAGCGAGACCGGGCGCAGCGGGCTTTCCTCGGTGCAATAGGCATTGGAAGCGCCGACCCCGTAGCCGCTGTTCGAGGTCGGGAAGATCACCCGCTGCTGTCGCGACAGCCGCTTTGTCAGCTCGATCACCGCATCGCGGTTCAGGCTGATCGCGCCGAGCTGGTCGCGCGCGCAGAGCGGGGCCCCGACCAGTGCCGCCAGCGGCAACACGGCATCGGCCTTGGCGAGCAGCGGCTTGAGGATGCTCATGTCGCGGCAGTCCCCGCGCACCGGCTCGAAATTCGGGTCGCAGCAGCATTGGGCGAGATAGGTTTCACCGGCCGCGAACGTGTCCAGCACCGTCACCTGATAGTCGCGCTGCAAGAGGGCGGGCACCAGCACGCAACCGATATAGCCGGCACCGCCCGTCACCAGAACGCGCATGCAAATTCCCCCGTCAATGGTCTCGCCTTGGCCGCAGGCGGCGTTTTATAGGCAGAAACGGGTGTGGTCGGCAAACCCGGCCGAGCCGAGGGTGCTGGCCGCCCAAAACCGGCCGCTACCGGCCGAGCGGCGCCGCGGCACGCCTCAACCGGGTTCGTCCAGCAGCTGCGCCAGCAACGCGGCCGGCGAATGCGCTTGCCGCCAAGCCGGCGCAGCGGCGGCCCAGCTCTGCCGCAACGCCGGCAGCCGGCCGAGTGCGTCCTGCACCACCATTGCGAATCCGGCAGGCGAGTCGAAGGTCAGGCCGGTGCCGGGGGCGAGCTGATCGGCCATCCAGCACCCTGCCGGCACGACCGCCGGCAGGCCCGCGGCGCGGGCCTCGGCCAGGATGCCGGACGAGCGCGGGCCGTAGGCGCGGGCGTCGTAGGGCAGCAGCAACAGATCCGCAGAATCGAGCAGACCCAGATATTCGGCGGGCGGCAGCGCCCGTTCGAGCAGTTCGAGACCCGGCCCGGAGAGCCTGCGCAACCGTCGCTGCGCGCGCTGCAGCAGCGGGTCGGCGGCGCCGCCGACCGGCCCGCTATGGATCGTGAAGCGGGCTTTGCCGAGAAGCCGCTGGACCAGGTCCGGCAACAGGCCGTAGCCCTTTTCGACCCGTGCCCCGCCGATGAACACGAGGTGTGGCGGCTGCCCCGGCGGCGAATCGCGCAATGGCGGCGCCACCACCGGCAGCGGTGCGGTCGCCACCGGCAAATCGAGTGCGGCGAACCACATCCGGGCGAGCGGTGCGGTGTCGGCCAACAGCCGGAGTGCCGCGCCGAGATGTGCGGCAAGCCCGCCGAGAATCGCCGCGATCGCCATCGGTCCGGCATCGTCGCGATCCATGTCCGCAGGGGTGCGACGCAATATGATGGCGATGGTGCCGAGCTTTGTTGCCGGCAGTGCCGTGGCAAGCCCGGCGAGATTGGCGGCCGACACGCTGTGCAGCAGCAAGAGATCGCGCGAGACATCGCCGACCGTGTCGAGAGCTGCGGCCAGCTCTGCGGCAAAGCCGTCGGCGGCGGCTCGCTTGAAGGCCCGGCGCAACCCCTGGCCGAAGGGTGCGACGCGCGCCGCCAGCGGCGCCGGCAGTCGTCCCGCCGCCGCGAACAGCGCCTGACGCGGCGCTCCGCCACCGCCGGCCGAGTGATACATTGCCGTGAAGCTTGGTCTGGCATCGATGCCGTTCGGCAGCCTGCCGCGAAACTCGCGCGAGACCAGCAGCAATGCCGGGATGCCATGCGCCCGCGCCGCTTCGGTGATTGCCAGCGAATAGTTCAGGTGGTGGCCGAGCGGATCGCGCAGCCCGGGATCGGCGACGATCAGCCGCCGCGGCAACATCCGATCCCTTCGCGCAACTGTCGCGCCGATCGCGGCATCAGCAGCCACGGGCGGCGGCGCCGGGCTCGCCGTCGGCGGCGTCGCGGGCAATCGCGACCAGCCGGTCAGCGAAGGCGGCCATCGATCGCCGCCCGCTGCGGCGTCCGATTTCGGCGGCCATCGCGCGCAGCCTAGCCCGGTCCTCGGCCAGCGCAGCAATCGCCTCGGCCAGCGCTTCGGCATCGACGCGGCAGGCGACCAGGCCGGTCTTGCCATGCTCGACCTGCTCGACGAGACCGCCGACCGGGGTCGCGACGACCGGCAGACCGGCGCCGAACGCGGTCGCGGTGATACCCGACTGGCTGGCGCTCGTGTGTGACAGCACGACGACGTCATGGCGGGCGAGGATCGCCGGGATCTCGCGATCGTCGATCCAGCGGTTGACGATTTCTGCCCCGAGAGCGCGCAGTCGCGGCCCGCACGCGCCCAATTGCCCGGCTCCGAAAACGCCGGCCTGCACCTGCGTGCCGCGCCGCGACAAGAGGTCGAGCGCGTCGACAAAGAGTGGCAGGCCCTTGTAGCGCAGGATGCGGCCGAAGAACAAAAGCCGCAGCGGATGTGCATCGCCGGCGATTTCCGCCGGTCGGCTGCCATAGCAGAGATCGGGGTGGAACAGCAGCTCGATCCGCCCCGCAGATGCGCGGCGCGAGGCCACAAGTGCCGCGGCGACGGCCCGGCTCAACGTGATGATCCGGTCGGCATGGCGCAGATCGCGCTGCAGCCAGCGATTGGCGAGGCCAGTGAGGTCGCCGGCATGGGCGGTGGCATCATGCACGACCGGGATATAGGCGATCCCGGCCCGTTTCAGCCGCGGCGCCAACAACGGCGTCCACAAATGCGCCATCAACACGATCGCGGCGCGCACCCCGCGTTGCCGGAATTGCCGCTCGATGTCGCCGACCCGGTGCGATATCGCCGGCAGGCTCCGCACCATTGCGGCGGCCGAGCCGAACGTGTCGATCGGCAGCAGCCGGTCGCCGAGCCAGGCATGCTCGGCAAACAGCAGGTTCTGCCGGGCGATCGACAGCGAGAGGTCGATGTCGGGGCGCGAAGCTGCGGCACCGGCCAGTTCCAGCGTCAATCGCGGCAATGCACCGCGCCGCCCCCAATAGACAAGCGCGAGCGGCAGCGGGGGATGCCGTGGCCGGGCCGGTTGACGATCTTGGCAATCCACGGCGACAAGGGCCTCGCTGTCGGAGCGCCGGCGCGCGCTCACGCGGCACCGGGCGAGCCCGGCTATGCACCAGCCTCCTGGCGCTGTGCCCCGCCCTCCGCCGCGGCGATCCTTTCCGACTCGCCGGTTGGCAGATAGGATCGCAGAACCTCGGCGCAGGGGCCATCGGCCATGATCCGCCCGCGATCGAGCCAGATCACGCGGTTGCACCATTCCTGGATGATCCCGGCGGAGTGGCTCGAGATGACCAGGATATCGGCGCCGCGCACGACCGTTTCGAGCCGATGGCGGGCCTTTTCGACAAACCCGGCATCACCGGCCAGGAGCCATTCGTCCATGATCAGGATTTCCGGGCGGACTGCGGTCGCCAGCGCAAAGCCGAGCCGCACGGTCATCCCGCTCGAATAGGTCCGCACCGGGATATCGATGAACTGTTCGAGATCGCAAAACGCGACAACGTCGTCCTCGAGCCTCGCGGTCTCCGCCGCCGACAGCTTTTTGTAGAGGGCGAACAGGCGGATATTTTCGCGCCCGGTCAGGTCCATGTTCATGCCCTGGCTCAGATCGAGCAGCGCCGACAGCCGGCCGCGGATCGACAGCGCACCGCCGACCGGCTCGTAGATCCCGGCCAGCGCGCGCAGCAGCGTCGTCTTGCCGGCGCCGTTTTCACCGATGAGCCCGAGCCGGTCGCCGGCATCGAGGGTGAACGAAATGTTGCGCACTGCGTGCACCACCAGCCGCTGCTTCCTGTCCCGGCCCAGTCGGCTGGTTGCGACCGACAGCACGACCTTCTTCAGACTGCGGCTCTCGGCGTGATAGAGCGGGAAATCGATCGACAGATCGCGCGCGGTGATGCCAACCATCGGCGTCAGATCCAGAACGCGATCCGGCCGCGCGCGCGGGCAAACAGCAGCACGGAACCGACCAGCAGCAGGCCCGAGAACAACAGCGCCACGGCCCAGGCGAGGAGCCCCAGATGATCACCCAGCAACGGCGCGCGGACGATCTGCAGCAGCGCTTCGAACGGATTGATCGCAATGATCAGGCTGATCGCCGGATGCCCTTTGACGAGGCTCGGCTGCCACATGATCGGCGTCACGAAAAAGACGATCTGCAGAATGCTCTGGATGATCTGCGGCACGTCGCGGAACCGCGTGCAGATGACGCCGAACAACAGGCAGGCGAGGAATCCATCGACCAGCCACAGCAGAAACCCCGGGACGGCGAGGACGGCGAAGCGGTCGATCGGCACACGAAACAGTACGAAGACCGCGACGACGACGACGATATTGTGGGCCAGCACGATCAGGTTGCGAAACACGGTGCGCAGCGCGTGATGGGCAAAGGGCAGCTTCATGCCCTTGATCACCGCTTCCGCCTGGATGAACGTATTGCAGCCATCGAGCATCATCCCCGAGAGAAAGTTCCAAAAGATGATCGAAAATGCCAAAAACGGAAAATAGGATTTCATCTCGGTGCGGAACAGATAGGAATAAACAAAGCCCATTGTCGCGATCATTACCGTCGTCGACAGGGTCAGCCAGAACGGCCCGAGCAGCGAGCCGCGATAGCGCAGCTTGATGTCCAAGAGGCTGAGCGTCCAGGCGAGCTGCCACATGGCAGCGGCTTCGCGCAAATCTTCGATGGCCAGCCGAAAGCGTTCCGGCCAGCCGAGCCCGGCGCTGATCTCGAACCGCGCCTCGCGTGCGGCGCTGCCGCCGAACGCGGCGACAGAGGGGCTGTGCGTGCTCGCCATGGCTGGCTTCACCATCGATGTTCGGGCAGAGAATTGTCGAAGGGCGCGGTGCTGTCCACGGCGATCCGACGCGCTGGACGGGCATTCCCGCAGGTGGCCGCCGACCGGCGGGTCAATGGCCCGGACCGGGAGATGCGCGCGTCGCGGCGGCGGCGCCGCGGCGGGCATTCCAGCTGGAAGCGTAGAGGGAGCAATGAACGATCCTGATCCGAGCAGCACTGAGCCGCCTGACGGCACCGGTTTTGATGTCGCCTATCTGGTGCTGAGCGGCACGACGACGGCGGCGCGTGGTCCCGAATTGCTGCGCGGGCTGACCGGCCTCGGCTTTGCCACCGTCATCGCATTGCCGACGCCAAACGCCTCGCGGGTCGTTGCGGGGCGCGAGCTGGCCGAGATCGAAGGAGTGCATGTGGTCGAATCGTATTTCGATCGGGCGATCCGGCCGCGGCCACCCCATGGCGTCATGCTGTTCGCACCGTGCAGCTTCAACTCGCTCAACAAGCTCGCCCACGGGATTGCCGACAATCTGGCGCTGTCGGTCGTTGCCGAGGCGATCGGCCGCGGCACCCCGGTGATCGTCGGGCCGTCGTTGAATGCGCCATTGCTGGCCCATCCGCAGGCGCGCGCGTCGCTGGCGACGCTGCCGCGCTGGGGCGTGACCATCGTCGCACCGGTGGATCAGGGGGCAGGGCCGCGCCTCGCCCCGACGGCATTGCTGCTCGACGCGGTTCGTCCTCATGCGCGCCGCTGCTGAGGCTCCGGCCGCCTGGTGCGGTCGGCCATGCGCATGCCGGGCCGATCCGGCGCCCATCGGGCTACCAGGGGCCATACCGGCAGATATACCAGCCGAGCCCGATCATCTCGTGCAGCGCGTAATAGCTGTCGAGCAGCGCCGGGACCTGCGGCAGCAGTGCCGCCGGCGAGTGCGACAGCTTTCGTCCGTCCTCGACCGGTGCCGCGACCGCCGGGTAGCCGACGGCGTGGAACGACCACAATGCCCGCGCCATATGCCACGGGTTGGTCACGACCAGTGCCGCCTTGACCCCGGCCCGGCGCAAGATTGCTGCTGAAAAGCGGGCATTCTGATAGGTCGTCTGCGACCGGTCTTCGCGCCAGCGCACCGAGGCGTGGAAATCCCGCTCGAGTGCGTCGGCCATCATCCCGGCCAGCGAATCGTCGGATTTGCCTAGCCATCCGCCGCTGACCAGGATCGGCAGCCCGAGCCGGCGCTGCTCGCTTGCCGCCTCGGCCAGCCGTTCGAGCGTGATCGGTCCGACCGTGTCCCTGCCGCCCGGCGTGTTGGCCGGCCGGTATTCCGCAGCCAGCACAACGATCGCACCCGGCGGCGCCGGCAAGGGTGAGCGCGGCACGGCCTTTGCCAGCGCATCGGCCGAACGGATCAGCAGCACGCCGACCAGCGGTGTCGCGCAGAGATAGAGGCACAGGGTCGCCGCCGTCGCCAGCACCAGGCCGCTCCGCCGCCGGCCCCAGGCCAGGATGACCCCGATCATCGCCAGCAAGATGAAGAGGTTGGGCGGGATCAGCGAGGAATAGGAAATCCACCGCAGCATGCAACGGCTCGCGGGCGGGTTGCTATCAGCCGGACCGGGCGGCGGCGGGCGCGCCGCGCAACCGGTGCCACAGCTTTGCCGCCTCGCCTCTGAGCCCGATCCCGAGGCCGCGCCCGGTGCGCGGGTTGGCGGCGACGATGCCCCAGCGCTCGCGGCGCTTCGCCAGCCACAGTCTCTTGTAGGGATCGTCGCCGCGGCCGAAATTGATCTCGCGCGGATGGTCCTCGGCGAGCACGCGCTCGATCATCTCCATCGTCAACAATGTGCCGAGCGAATATTCGTCGAGCCGCTGGTCGTGGGCGAGCTTGTAGATAACCGCACGACCGTTCCACAAAATCCAGAACTGGGCCGCGGCGGGCCGGCCGTCGAGGGTTGCGAGGCCGAGCCGCAATGCCCCCTTCGCCGCGGCGAAGCGGATCAGCGCCGGGATGAACGCCGGGTACGCCTCCGCCCGCTTCCAGCTTTGCGCATAGACCGCCTCATAGCCGGCGATCGCCTCGTCGATGCCGCAGGGAGTGGTGAAAAAATGGATCTTCAGCCGCCCACCCGAACCGAGCTTGCGGCGCTTGCGGCGCCAGGTGTTGCGCAATGCCGAGGGCCGCAGGGCGAGATACCGGGTAAAATCCATGCCTGCGGTTTCCTCGTACCAGGTCCCGGAATGAAACACGCATTCGACAAAGAGGCCGGCGCGGCGCAACGCCGCAACCGCGGCCCGGTACGAGGGTGCGCCGGGGTCGAGCTCGTCGAGCGAGATGGCGTCCCAGTGCGGTCGCTCGGCAGCAAGCTCGCCGGCGATCGCGCCGAGCCCGGCGGCAGGATCGGCCCCCGGCGCGAGCAGGACCGCATGCTCGACGCTGTAGGCATTGGTCAGGCTCGCGAGCCGGCGGCCCGAGTGTCCGCTGACGACCCGCAACGCCAGCGCCGCGGCGGCGCCCGGCCGCTCGTTGCTGTAGAGCCGGACCTCGCTTTCCGGCGGCACGCCGTGGCGCGCCATCAATTCGTACCAGCCGGGCAGCGCAAAAAACGAATCCTGCGCCGAATGCGCGAACATCGCGGCGAGCCGATCCGGCAATCGCAGGAAATCGGGGTTGCGGTAGACTGACATCGGGCGGCCCGTCACCCGGCACCGGCCGCGGCACCTTTCGACTGGTCCGGCAATTGCGCATCCTTACGTTTACGACGTTATATCCGAGTGCCGTGCGCCCTCACCACGGCATCTTTGTCGAGACGCGGCTGCGACAGCTGGTCGGCAGCGGCCGTGTCGAAGCCCGCGTCGTGGCACCCTGCCCGTGGTTTCCCTTCACCTCGCGGCATTTTGGCGGCTATGCGGCGATGGCGCGGGTGCCGCAGCGGGAAATCCGACACGGGATCGAGATTGAGCACCCGCGCTATCCGCTCTTGCCGAAGATCGGCATGAGTTCGGCACCCCTGATGCTGTTCTGGGCGATGCTGCCGCGGCTGCGCCGGCAGATCGCCGCCGGTCGCGACTTCGCGCTGATCGACGCGCATTACTTCTACCCCGACGGGGTGGCCGCGGTATTGCTCGGTCGCGCGCTTGGCCGGCCGGTGGTCGTGACCGCGCGCGGCAGCGACCTCAACCTGATCGCCCGGCATGCCGTGCCGCGGCGGTGGATCCAATGGGCCGCCCGGCACGCCGACGGGCTTGTGGCGGTATCGGCCGGTCTCGCCAACCGGCTGGCGGCGCTGGGAACGCCGCGGCAGCGCATCCGGCTCCTGCGCAACGGTGTCGACCTCGCGCTGTTCCGGCCGGGCGAGCGGGAGGCGGCGCGTCGCGCCCTCGGCTGGTCGCGGCCGACTTTGCTGGCGGTCGGCAACCTCGTTCCACTGAAGCGGCACCGGCTGATGGTCGAGGCCCTGGCGCTGCTCCCGGATGCGGAGCTGGTCATTGTCGGTGAAGGCCCCGAACGGGCGGCGATCACTGCGCTGGCGCGGGCGCGCGGCGTCTCGGACCGGCTGCGCCTCTTTGGCCGGATGCCACAGGACCGGCTTGCCGAACTCTACGGTGCGGCCGACCTCACGCTGCTGGTCTCGACCCATGAGGGCTGGCCCAACGTGCTGCTCGAAAGCATGGCCTGCGGGACCCCGGTCGTGGTCTCGGACATCGACGGCATCGCCGATATCGTGGCCGCACCCGAGGCCGGCCGGATCGTGACCGAGGTCACCCCGGCCCGCCTTGCCGCGGCAATTGGCGAGTTGCTCGCAACCCCGCTCGACCGGGCCGCGACCCGCGCCTACGCCAAAGGTTTCGGCTGGCACAGCACGACCGAGGGCCAGCTCGCGCTGTTCGGCGAAATCTGCGCCCGGTGCGGCGAGCACGATGCCGCCGGAGCCGCGGCCGGTCATCGCCGTAGCACCCGGTCGTAGACCTCGGCATAGCGGGCGACGGTATGCGGCCAGGAACGCTCGGTGTCGATGAAGTGCCGTGCGGCGGTGCGGATGCGCGGCCACGCAGCCTCGTCGTCGAGGGCCGCGAGCACCCCGGCGGCGAGGGCGGCGGGGTCGTCGGGGGGAAACAGATAGCCGGTCTCGCGGTCACGGATCAGCTCGCGATGACCGCCGACATCCGCGGCGGCGACGACTCGGTCCTGGGCCATCGCCTCGAGCGGTTTCAGCGGCGTCACCAGTTCGGTCAGGCGCAGCGAGCGGCGCGGGAAGACCAAGAGATCGGCGAGATCGTAGTAGTGGACGATCTCGTCATGCGGCACCCGCCCGGTGAACACCACGCTGCCGCCGAGCCCGAGCTCGCCTGCCAAGCTGTGCAGTGCTGCTTCGTGCGGCCCGCCGCCGGCGAGCAGAACGGCGATTTCGGGGCGCCGACGCTGCATCAGCGGCACCGCCCGCAGCAGCAAATCCAGCCCCTCATAGGAATAGAACGAACCGAAAAAGCCGAGCACCCGCCGACCCGCGAGGCCGAGCCGGGCGGCGAGCGCCGGATCGGGGATGCCGGGCCCGTGAAAGGCGGCGCGATCGACCGCGTTGGCCACCACAGTGACCTTGGTTTCGGCGATGCCGCGGCTGATGATCTCGCCGCGCAGACCCTCGCAGATCGTCGTCACCGCGTCGGCGCGCCGCAGCGCACGGGTTTCGAGCAGGCGGGTGGCGCGGTAGCGCAACCCTTGCGAGCGATGCGTCCCGTGGCTTGCCGCTGCGTCCTCCCACAGCGCGCGCACCTCGTAGACGACCGGGATGCCGTGGCGGTGGCCCGCGGCGATCGCCGGCAATGCATTCAGCACCGGCGAATGGGCGTGCAGGATCTGCGGGCGCACCTCGCCGATGACCTCGTCGAGCCGACGGCGCAGGTCGCCGACGATCTTGACCTCGCGGACCCAAGGGAGCCCGGCGCCGTGCCCATGCGGTATTGGCGTGCGCAGGAACTCCCACCCGTCGATCCGCTCGCGCGGCGGACCCGGCGCATAATGCTTGCCGCTGGTCAGCAGCACCGGTTCCCAGCCGAACGCCCGTTGCTGGCCGACGATGCCGAGGGTACGGAACACATAGCCGCTCTGCAGCGGCAGCGAATGATCGAGTATGTGCAGAACGCGCATCGCTCCCAATCGCATCTGTTGCCGGCGCATCTATTGCTGCCGGCGCATCTGTTGCCGGCGCCGGCCATATACCAGCTTTGCGGCAGGAACGAGCCTATGCCGCAGCAGCTGAGCGGCGCGTTAACGGCGGGTGGTTGAGCGGCGATGGCCGGCACTATCGGGTTCGACTGCGCGGAGCTGCCGCCCGCCGCCGCACTCGAGGCTGAGTGGCGTGCGCTCGAAGCCGTCGCCCGTCCGTCCTTTTTCACGTCATGGGTGTGGCTCGGCACGTGGCTCGCGGCACTGCCTGCAGCACGCCGGCCGCTGCTGCTGCGCGGCCGGGTCGGCGGCGACACGGTGGCGCTGGCATTTGTCGGTCGCGCGGTGACACGCCGGCGGCATGGGCTGGTGCGCTCGCGCAGTCTTCACCTGAATGAAACCGGCGACCCGCACTATGACGTGATGACGGTCGAGCACAATGGCGTCCTCGCCCGGCCGGATGCCGAGCCCGCGCTGCTCGAAGCATTGCTCGGCTGGTTTGCGATGCAGCGCGGCGCCGGCGAGTTCCATTTTGGCGGAGCGCTGCGGCGGCTGCCCGCTTCCGCCCTCGCCAGGCACCGGCTGCTGTGCCGCGCGATCGCGGTGCCATCCTATTCGGTGGCGCTCGGTCGGCTTGCCGACAGCGATGGGCTTCTCGATCCGGTGCTCAGCGCCAATGCCCGCCAGCAATTGCGCCGCGCGTTGCGCCGGTTCGAGGCGCAGGGCGCGCTCTCCTTGCGCGAGGCGGCGAGCGAGGCCGAAGCACAGGACTGGTTCACCGGGTTGAAGGCGCTGCACTGCGCGTCATGGGCGCGGCGCGGCATCGCCCATTCCTTCAGCCGCCCGTTTTTCGAGCCGTTTCACCGCCGCCTGATCGCACGCGGCTTTGCCGAGGGTGCGATCCAGCTGATCGAAACCCGTGCCGGGGAGGAGGTCATCGGCTACCTCTACAATTTTCGCCATGCCGGCCGGGTCTATGCGTATCAGAGCGGGTTCGCCGACGCCGATCCGCGCGAGCGCCCGGGTGCGGTCAGCCATGCGCTGGCAATCCGGCACGCCTGCCGCGCGGGGCTGCAGGTCTATGATTTCATGGCCGGCCACAACCGGCTGAAGGCGAGTTTTGCGACCGATTGCGAGCCGATGTTGTGGCAGGTGGTGCAGCAGCCTCGCCTTGCCTTCCGCCTCGAACATCTGGCGCGGCGGGTCAAGGCGCGCATCGACGCCTCAAAAAAGGCGCTTGCCGGCGGCACGGGCACACGCTAGGGCAGGCTGTTGCCGTCCGCCAGGAGACACATGTCCACTTTGCTTACCGGTGCCGCCGGGTTTATCGGCTTCCACGTCGCCAAGGCGCTGCTGGCGCGCGGCGAGACAGTCGTCGGGATCGACAACCTCAACGATTACTACGACGTGCGGTTGAAGGAGGCGCGGCTCGCCGAACTCGCCTCGTCAGCAGGCTTCACCTTCGCCAGGCTCGACATCGCCGATCGCGATGGTGTCTTTGCGCTCGTTGCGGCACATCCCGATCTGACTGGGATCATCCATCTCGCGGCGCAGGCCGGGGTGCGCTACTCGCTTGAAAACCCATACTCCTATATTGATTCGAATGTGATGGGAACGATCGTGCTGCTCGAAGCCGCACGGCGGATCGACCGGCTCAAGGCGTTCACCTATGCCTCCTCATCCTCGGTCTATGGCGCCAATACGAAGCAGCCCTTCAGCGTCGACGACCCGGTCGAGCAGCCGGTCTCACTCTACGCCGCGACCAAGCGCAGCTGCGAACTGATCGCGTACAGCTATAGCCATCTATACGGTCTGCCCACGACCGGGCTGCGCTTTTTCACGGTTTACGGTCCATGGGGACGGCCGGACATGGCGGCCTATCTGTTCACCCGTGCGATCCTCGCCGGCGAGCCGATCAAGGTGTTCAACGAAGGCCGGATGGCCCGTGACTTCACCTATATCGACGATATCGTCGCCGGGACGATCGCCGCATATGATCGCCCGCCGCCGGTCGGGGCTGCCGGTGGTGCGGTGGCCCACCGTCTCTACAATCTCGGCAATCACCGGCCGGAACCGCTGCTCGATTTCATCGCCGTCATCGAGCGCGCATTGGGCCGCACCGCGACCAAGGAGCTGCTGCCGATGCAGCTCGGCGATGTGGCCGAGAGCTTTGCCGATATCGAGACCGCGCGGCGCGATCTGGATTTCGAGCCGAAAATCTCGATCGAGGAAGGGCTCGGCCGCTTTGTCGCCTGGTACAAGCACTACCACCGGGTGAACTGAGCGGCGGCGCGTCGGCCTCGCGACCGGCAACGGGGCCAGCCTACAGCCGCAGCAGCGACATCGTGCGGCCGGTCGGCACAAACCCAAGCCTTTGATAAAAGCGGCTGAGGCCGTGAGTTTGCTCGCCCGCGGCGGTGATCACCACCTCGACCGCCGAGCACCCCTGCAAACGGCACCATTCGGTCGCGGCCCGGATGAGGCGTGCGGCGATGCCGCGCCGCCGGGCGCCGGGCAGCACGTAAAGATCGCCGATCTCGGCGATCCTCAGCGAGCCGGCTGCGGAGCTTTGCGATACATCGGGTCGGGTCATGCCCCTTCGCCTTGCTGTCGACCCCGGCTATGGTTCACCGGTCTCGTCCTTGGAATCGAGAGCAGGATTCACGCTTGAACCGGAAGCTCTGTTTCCATTTCCGGCGATCCTGCTCCAGCGCGGAGAGATGACGTGGCACCAAAAAGCGATGTCGGGCAACCCGATCTTGTCGTCGTAACCGACGCCCCCGGAGAGCGGGCCGAGGCGACGATCCGCGACGGGCTCAGCGCCTACAATTTCGACAAGGCGGGCTATCGCGACCAGCGGCCGCTCGCCGTGCTAGTGCGCGATCCCGATAGCGGCGAGGTCGTCGGCGGCCTACTCGGCCGCACCTCGTTCGGGCTCCTCTATATCGACCGCTTCTTTCTGCCCGAGGGGCTGCGCCGCCAGCGGCTCGGCACCAGGATCATCAGGGCGGCCGAGGAAGAGGGGGTGCGGCGCGGCTGCAGCCGGGCGATCCTGTCGACCTTGTCGTTCCAGGCGCCGGGCTTTTACGAGCGCATGGGCTGGCAGGTGCTGGGCCGGATCGATTGCGACCCGCCCGGCCACACCCGCTTCATGATGACCAAGACGCTGGCCCGCGCCTGACCGCATCACGCTCTGCCGTTGCACAATGATCGCTGGGGTCTGGATCAGCTGCGTCGTTGCTTGGCCGGCGGACGATCTCCAGCGGACGATCTCCTGCGGCCGATCCCCCGTATCGCGCGCTCATACGAGAGCAGCCCCATCGAATCTTGCAATCCACCATTCGTCGCGCTGCATTGATTCTAGGAAACCGGCGCCAGAGAAACCGTAAATTTACGACCTTCGCATAATCTTCGCGTGCTGTTCGGCGACGGTTTGTTGTGATCGCACGAGAATCGCGAGGGAATGTGATGGAACGGTTTGCTGCGATCGTTGCCCTTTTTGCCGTCTGCAGCGTTACCGGCGGATGCGCCTCGATCATCAGAGGAACGACGCAGACGATTGCGATCTCGACACCGCCGGCAATCGGCGCAGTCTGTGACCTTTCGAGTCCCGAAGGGAATTGGCAGATAATTTCGCCCGGTGTCGCTTCAGTGGGAAAGAGCAAGAATAATATTCTGATACGCTGTGACAAGCCTGGCTGGAACTCAGCGGCCGCATCGATCCCGTCAAATTTCGAAGGATGGACGTTTGGAAATTTACTGTTTGGAGGACTCATCGGGGTTGGGGTCGACGCAGCGACAGGAGCAATAAACGAATATCCCGACAGCTTTCAGGTGCCGATGACGCAAAGCGTCGCGACGCCACAACGCAGCGATCCCGTGTCCAGACTTGCTACCCCCGTGGCGCCCCGCGCGTCCGCTTGCGTGTCCACGCCGGCCGTGACCGCTGAACTGCAAACCCGGCATCTCACTGCCGATGTGGCGCCCCACGCGTCCACCCCGGCTGTGAATACCCCGAACTGGCGCACGGATGCAGTGCCGGCGCTCCTCGCGCATGCGCAGATGGATGAACCGAAGGTCGTCCTGTTCCCGGTAACGATCTACCACCGTTATCACCCCAGTTGGCATGTGGATGTGCAGTGACTCCCGGGCTGGTGACCTGGTCGGGAGAACCAAGCATATCGTTTAATTGCGAGACGATCATATGGCCAGGGTCTGTTCAGCAGAAGACCGGACGCTGACGCCGCGGCCCATTTACGCAGCGCCGTCTTGATCCGGCGGGCGCTTGGCCTTGCCATATCTCGCCCGCCATATCTCGGGTTGGCGGATGCGCTCGATTCCACACCCCTGTGAATGCCCGCGAAAACTATTGCTGCAACAAAGTCGAGCGGGCCGAAAATTCCGTTTTAGGGATCGCCGCCGGATGACACGAATGAGACGGGATCCGATGCGCGGGTATCGAGAGATAGTCCGTTGCGTTTCCATTGCCGACGCGGACGTTTGTGATCGCAAGCAACGCGGCGACGACACAATCTCGAAGCCGTGATTTGGGCCGCTCTCTTTCACGGCTCCGGGCGGCTCTGTTTCACGGCTCCGGGCCGCTCTGTCTCACGGCTCCGGGAAGGAGTTCAATTGGCGGGCGGTGCTGTCGTCACCCGTAAACTCCGCCGCATGGATGCGGCAATCCCGGTGGACGGTTTGCGCTCTTTGAGATTGCCGCCGATCGCGAACGGTGGCGCCGCGGCGCCACCGCCGGTCGCGCCAGTGTCAGATGATGCCTTCGGTCTTCAGCGCCTCGATTTCGGCGGCACCGATGTTGAGCCAGGAGCCCAGCACCTCGGCATTGTGCTGGCCCAGCAAGGGCGACGGCTTGACCTTGGGCGGCGCGCCGTCAAAGCGCACCGGCCAGGCCGGCATCTTGTATTTGCCTGTTGTCGGGTGCTCGACATTCTGCATGATGCCGCGCTCGGCGAGTGAGGCGTCATTCATCAGTTCGACCGTATCGAACACGGCACCCGCCGGCACTCCTGCTTCGCCGATCAGCTTCATCGCCTCTTCCTTCGAGTGCTGGCGGGTCCATTGGGCGATGATCTCGTCGACCTCGGCGGCGTGCTGGCTGCGCGCGTTCTGCGTCTCGTAGCGCGCGTCGCCCTTCAGGTCTTCGCGGCCGATCGCCTTCAGGAGGCGCTGCCAGTGATCGGGATTGCCGCGGCTGCAGAACACATAGACATAATCATTGGGCCCGCCCGGCTTGCACGGGTAGAGCGCCGACGGCACCAGCCCGCCGGGTTGCGAGCGGGCGCTGCCGCCGCGTGCCGGCGCCTTGCCCGAGAGTTGGGTGCGCGAGAACGGCACCCGCATGTAGTGGATCATCGCGTCCTGCATCGCGACCTGCAGCCGTCTTCCTTGGCCGGTGCGGTCGCGCTGGCGCAATGCGGCAAGGATGCTGATCGCCATCAGCATGCCGGTGCCGGTGTCGCCAAAGGACGGGCCCGGCTTGACCGGCGGGCTGTTGGCTTCGCCGGTGACGCTGGTCGGGCCGCCCGCCGCCTGCGCGATCATGTCGAAGGCGAGATTTTTCTCGTAAGGACTGCCGCTGCCAAAGCCTTTGACCTGGCAATAAATGATGCCGGGGTTGAGCTTCTTGACTTCGTCATAGCCGAGGCCCAGCCGTTCGATCGTGCCGGGCGCCATGTTCTCGACCGTAATGTCGGCCTTTTTCAGCATCTCCTTGACGATTTCGAGCCCACGCGGCGATTTGAGGTTCAGCGTCAGCGACTTCTTGTTGGCGTTGAACTGGTGGAAATACCACGGGTCGTCGTCGGGCTGGCCCGGGCGCAGCCGGCGGCCCGGATCGCCGCGGCCCGGGTTCTCGATCTTGACCACTTCGGCGCCGAGCCAGGCGAGCGACTCGGTGCAGGACGGCCCCGCCTCGAACTGGGTAAAGTCGACCACCCGCACACCGGCCAGACAATCGAGTTCCACGCCCTCTGTCGCCGCCATCTCGTCACTCCTCCCGCAAGAAATCTGCGCGCATTATAGCGCGTTTGCCGGGCGGCGCGAGCCGGATTGCCAGTTCCCGCCGGGTCGGCGAGGGTATCGCGATCGGACAGCAGGAGGTGCGGATGGCGACCGTCGGGCAAATCGCGGCGTTTCACGACGAGATGATCGTGTGGCGGCACGATCTCCACGCCAACCCCGAACTCGGCTTCGAGGAGCGCCGCACCGCCGATTTTGTCGCCCGCAAGCTCGCCGAATTCGGCTGCGAGGTGTTCCGCGGTGTCGGCCGGACCGGGGTCGTCGGCCGGTTGTCCGCCGGCAGCTCGGCGCGTGCGATCGGGTTGCGCGCCGACATGGACTGCCTGCCGATCGAGGAAGCCACCAACCTGCCCTACCGCTCACGGAATCCAGGCCGGATGCATGCCTGCGGCCATGACGGGCATACCGCGATGCTGCTCGGCGCGGCCCGCTACCTCGCCGCGACGCGCAATTTCGACGGCACCGTGCACCTGATCTTTCAGCCGGCCGAGGAAGGGCTCGGCGGTGGCAAGGCGATGGTCGAGGACGGGCTGTTCGAACGATTTCCTTGCGCGGCGATCTTTGGCATGCACAACCGGCCCGGGCTCGCGGTCGGCAAGTTCCAGCTGCGCAGCGGACCGATGATGGCCGGCGGCGCCTATTTCGATATCCGGGTCACTGGTCGCGGCGCTCACGGGGCCCGCCCCGAGGCCGGCATCGACCCGGTCGTTACCGCGAGCCATATCGCGATTGCATTGCAGACGATCGTATCGCGCAATCTGCGCCCGCTCGACACGGCGGTGTTGAGCGTGACCCAGATCCACGCCGGCGAGGCCTACAACGTGATCCCCGAACAGGCCGTGCTGCGCGGCACCGCGCGCTGCTTCAGCCGCGAGACGATGGCGCTAATCGAGCGCAATATCGCGCGGATCGCGACGGGGGTGGCCGGCGGCTTTGGTGCCACCGCCGAACTCGATTTCCGCCTGATCTTCCCGCCACTCGTCAATGACGAGAGTGAGGCCGGGTTTATCGCCGATACGGCGGCTGAACTGGTTGGCGCCGGCAACGTCAACCGCGACGGCAATCTGGTGATGGCGTCCGAGGATTTCTCCTACATGCTCGAACAGCGGCCGGGCGCCTATATCCAGATCGGCAATGGCGATGGGGCGGGCGGGGGCGGCGCGGGAGCGAGTGGGGGCGCTTGTGAGGTGCACAATCCCGGCTACGACTTCAACGACGCGGCCTTGCCACTCGGTGCCAGCCTTTTCGCCCGGCTCGCCGAACGAAAACTGGCCCGTGGCTGACCGGGAAGTCCAACGTCTGTAGGTGCGGTCGTTGCGAACGGCCACGGGCCGACGCCCGCGAAAGTGGGCACTCAGGGCAAGCGACGTGCGGCTACCCCGGACCCCCGCTTTCGCGGGGGCGACGAACGAATGGGAAGCGTCTGTTTGGTTTGCCTCGCCAGCTTCTCGCCATGACGCCAGAGGAGTCACAAATGACGCCAGACGGGTCGCGATGACGCCGGACTGGGGTTACGCCGGCGCCGGGATCGCCCGCTGGTTGTACATGATCTTGCGCATCTGTTCGCGCTCCGCGGCCGTGAGGGTCGAGGGATCGACCCGCAGATTGTTGCCGGTCTCCATGCCGCGCTTGACCGCCGGGCGATTGCCGAC